>NZ_JBVVNQ010000006.1:0-381804 GCF_055810675.1 Burkholderia sp. YHN3-13
ATCACGATGTCCGCGTCGCCCGCGACGATCGCGTTCGCCGCCAGCATCACGGCCTTCAGGCCCGAGCCGCACACCTTGTTGATCGTCATCCCCGGCACCGCGTTCGGCAGCCCCGCCTTGATCAGCGACTGCCGCGCCGGGTTCTGCCCCGATCCGGCCGTCAGCACCTGGCCCATGATCACTTCGCTGACCTGATCGGGCTTCACGCCCGCACGTTCCAGCACCGCGCGGATCACCGTCGCGCCCAGCTCCGGCGCTGCAATCTTCGCAAGCGAGCCGCCGAATTTGCCGACCGCGGTTCGCGCGGCCGATACGATCACTACGTCCGTCATGTTCAATTCCTGCATCGAAATCAGTTCGTCGTTCCGACACCGGCACGCGCCGGCTGCAACGGGCGATGGCACCCGTCGCGCCATCCGGCGCGATCACGGTCGCACGCCGCCATGGGGGCGGACGGCGCTCGCGCACACCGGCGGCACACCGGTACGGGCGCCTTGCGGCGAACCGGACGACGGCTGGACCCCGCATGGCACACGCGGCGCCCGACGCCGTCCGGCGCCGATCGAGCGTGTCGCGCTTTCACGCGGCACGCCGTCGTGCGGTTACGCAGCCGATTCGCGCGCGGCAGCGTCCTTGCGCGCGGCGGCAGCCGTCTGCTTGGCGCCGCGCGTGGCCGTTTCGCTGACCGCATCGAAACCGCTCTGTGCAGCCTCGATCGCCTGCCCCGTCGCCGCGCGCACCGAGTCGGCCGCGGCCGTCGCCGCCGACAGCGCCGAATTCAGCGCGGCCACCACCGGTGCCGAACCCGCCGGCGCGTGCTTCGACAGTTCGCCGAGCACGTCCTTCAGGCGCTTGTCGTTCTGTTCGTACTGCGCCTGCGCGACCTTCGCCCATTCGGACTGCGTCGACACCGCGATGTCGAACAGATGGCGGCCGTACGACACGACCTTGCCGGCCGCTTCTTGCGGTGCGGCAATCTGCTGCGCGAAGCCGGCGGCCGGATTGTTGCCGTTGAAGGCGTTTTTCAGCTTGTCCTCGTACTCTTCCAGCGCCGTCCGGGCCGCTTGCAGGTTGAGTTCGACGACAGCCTCGAAGCCGTGAATCACCGGACGGGCAATCGCAAACCACGCGGCAATACCGGACTGATAATCGGCGGTGAGTTTTTCGGGGGCAAATACGGACATCGGGCACGCTCCTGTTAGCAATGCGAGAGACGACGTAAAAATGGAAGCTCGATCTCAAACGGCCTCCTTATTGACAACCCGTCACTTATTTGAGTACGGGAAGTTGAAGGAGGTCATTCTAGAGCGATTAATTGTCAATAAAATGGCATTAATAGTAGGTGTAAACCCTTATTATCATTTCAAGCAGCTGCTGGAACCCGCCACACGCCGGTATCACGGAGAAGATTCCACTGGGGCGCGGGTCCCGCAATGCCTTTTTACCTTTCTGCAGGATAGCGCGCCGTGACATCGCGCAACATTTACCAATCCATTATTCCGTTTATTAGAAAACCGACGCCGATTGAAAATGGAGCGGTCACTGATGTAATCGTTTTTTCTGGATTATTATGAAATCGTTTTCTGAATTACTATTGAATAAATCAATGATCTGACGAATTGAGAGTCGAAATGAAAATACGGCCGCATGAAGCGGCCGCGGTCGACACGGGTGAATGCGGAATCAGCCGGCCAGCTCGCGATGCAGCGCGCGGAATTCCTGCGCGAGCTTGTGCCCCGGCTCGAGATGGATCACCGGCTTCGACTGCTGATGCGACTCGCGAATCTTCACCGATGCCGACAGCCTCGACGCGAGCACCGGCAGCCCTTCGTCGACGAGCTCGTCGACCAGCCGTTGCGGCAGGCTCGCGCGCGGCTGGAACTGGTTGATGACGATCCCTTCGACCTCGAGCGCCGCGTTGTGGTCCTGCTGGATTTCCTTCACGTTCTCGAGCAGCGTGTACAGCGCGCGGCGCGAGAAATCGTCGCAGTCGAACGGGATCAGGCAGCGCTCGACCGCGATCAGCGCCGAGCGCGTATAGAAATTCAGCGCGGGCGGCGTGTCGATGTACACGGCGTCGTAGGCGTCGAGTTCGTTCAGCGCGTCGCGCAGCTTGTAGATCTTGTAGCGCGATTCGAGCTTGCCGTGCAGCGTGTCGAGATCCGGATGCGCGGGCATCACGTCGAGCCCTTCGAACGGGGTCGGATGGATGAACGATGCGACGTCGATCGGCCGGAAGTTGAAGGTCAGCGCGGTTTCGAAGAACCCGGCAACGCCCGGTTGCGCGTCGGCGGCCGCATCGCCGAGCAGGTAGCGCGTGGAGTTCGCCTGTGCGTCGAGGTCGATGACGAGCGTGCGCAATCCTTCGCTCGCGCTGATCGCGGCCAGGTTGCAGACGATCGTCGACTTGCCTACGCCGCCCTTCTGGTTGAACACGACCCGCCGCATGGTGCCCCCTCGATCGAACGTCGAAAAGAGCAGCTTAGCCGGTCAATAATGGCGGCCGCATGACGCAGGTCGAATGGCGTGCGGCTTGTGTCCGGCACGCATCAGGTGCGCGGCAGCGCCCCCGACACGTAGCGGTTGCCGGGCACGCACCACCGCCACGGGAAGTCCATGCCGACGCGAATGCCGATGCGCGGCCCGCCCGCCAGGTTCGCGGGCGGCGCCGTGCCGTCGTCGACGATCGCGAACCCTTCGCGCGCAGCGACGAGATCGGCGCCATCCCGCGCGCCATCGATGCCCATCGCCTGCGTCAGCCGCGCCGGCCCGCGGCACAGGTCGCGATCGCGCGTCTGCGGCGGCCGGGCCGCACGCATGCGCTCGATTCCGTGCAGCGGTTCCAGCGCGCGGATCAGCACGCCCGTTCCCGCACCGTCAGGACCGCACACGCAGTTGCAGCACCAGTGCATGCCGTACGTGAAATAGACGTACAGATGCCCCGGCGGCCCGAACATCGTCGCATTGCGCGGCGTCCTGCCGCGATAGGTGTGCGCCGCCGGGTCGATCGCGCCGGCATACGCCTCCACTTCGACGATGCGGCCGGCGCGGCCGTCCGCGGCCGCGAGGATCTTGTTGAGCAGGAGCGGTGCGACGTCGGTGGCCGCGCGATCGAAGAACGCGCGCGGCAACACGGTGCCCGGCCAGACGAAAGCGGTCTTATCGCGCCGCATGTCGTGTCGCCGTCGTCGCGGCCAGATAAAGCGGACGGTACGCGTCGACCAGGTCGCCGAGACCGAACGCGAGATTTCTCCCGCTCGGATTGGGGAGCACCCAGACGTTCGCGCCCTGCATGCGGACCGGTTGCAGCCCCCACGCGACTTCGCGTTGCCCCGACAGCGCCGCATACGCGGCCTTGCCGAGAAAGGCGACGAAGCGCGGCCCGTAACGCACGACCTTCTGCTCGAACGCCGCCGCCGCGGCGATGAATTCGGCACGCGACAGTTGCTCGGCACTCGCCGTCGGCCGCTTCACGACCGCCGTCAGGCCGCAGCGGTACCGGAGCAGCATGTGATCGTCCTGCGGTGAAATTTCCGTCGGCGTGAAGCCAGCGAGATGGATCACGCGCCAGAAGCGGTTGTTTCTTCCCGCGAAGTGATGCCCGGTCGCGGCCGCGGTCAGGCCCGGATTGATCCCGCAGAACAGCACGTCGAGATGTTCGGCGATGAGGTCGGGAAGTTCGTCAGCCACGTTTTACCCGGAGCACGACATACGGAAAAAGTGCAGGAACGACGTCAAACGAAGAAAGGCCCGAAGACCCGGGCCAAGCAAGCAGCTTGACTCGGACATTCGGGCCCGTCGTGATGCGGAATGACGACTTGGCGATCAGAACGGAATATCGTCGTCCATCTCGTCGAAGCCGCCGCCGGCCGGTGCGCTCGGACGGCTTTGCGCGCCGCCGCCTGCACCGCCACGCGCCGCGCCGCCGGCACGACCGCCGCCGCCGCCACCGCGTTCCGCCTGCTCGCCGCGACCGCCGCCGCCACCACCGTAGCCGCCGCCGTAACCGCCTTCGTCACCGCCACCGCCGCCGCCCGAACCGCCGCGGCCGCCGAGCATCTGCATCTGGTCGGCCACGATTTCGGTCGAGTAGCGGTCCTGGCCGTCCTGGCCCTGCCACTTGCGCGTGCGGATGCGGCCTTCGATATAGACCGACGAACCCTTCTTCAGGTATTCGCTGACGATTTCCGCCAGACGGCCGAAGAACGCGACGCGATGCCACTCGGTCATTTCCTTGAAATCGCCGCTCGCCTTGTCCTTGTAACGGTCGGTCGTCGCGAGACGGATGTTCGCAACCGCGTCGCCGCTCGGCAGGTAACGGACTTCAGGATCGGCGCCGAGATTGCCGACGAGGATGACCTTGTTGACGGATGCCATGTGTTTCTCCAGTAAATTCGATGCCGGGCCGCCCGCGCCTGTCGCCGGAACGGCCCGCCGGGCAAGCCGGCGCGCGGCCGGTGCCTGCCCGAAATAAGGTTCAGGCCTTGCGCGGCGGCGCTTTCATGCTGGCCGCGATTATAAGCCACGCAGCCACGAGCCCCGAGCACGTATAGAACACCGTGTTCGCGCCGCCGTGCTTCAACAGCCAGCCGCCCACGATGCCGCCGAGCGCGAGCCCGATCGACTGCGTGGTGTTGTAAACACCCGTGGCCGCGCCCTTGCGCGAACCCGGCGCGAGCTTCGACACGAGCGACGGCTGCGACGCTTCCAGGATGTTGAACCCGAGGAAGTAGACGAACAGGATCGCCGCCACAATCAGGATGGTATGCGGTGCGCTGCCGAGCAACAATTGGCCGATCAGGATAGCCAGAATGCCGCCGAGCAGCACCGGCTTCATCTTGCCCCGTTTTTCCGCGACGATGATCGCCGGGACCATCATCACGAACGCGAGCCCCATCACCGGCAGGTAGACCTTCCAGTGCGCGGCGACCGGCAGCCCGCCGTCGACCAGCAGGCGCGGCACGACGAGGAACAGCGCCGTCTGCGTCGCGTGCAGCACCAGCACGCCGAAGTTCAGGCGCAGCAGCTCGACGTTGTGCAGCACCTCGGCGAACGGCGCGGGCACGTGCACGGGTTTCGCGGCGTCGGGCACGATCCACAGCACGACGCCGATCGCGACGATAGACAGCACGCCGACGATTGCGAACAAGCCGCTCATCCCGACCCAGTGGAACACGATCGGCGCGCCGACGATCGCGACCGCGAACGACACGCCGATCGACCCGCCGACCATCGCCATCGCCTTCGTGCGGTTCTGCTCGGAGGTCAGGTCGGCAATGAACGCGAGCACCGCGGACGACACGGCGCCCATCCCCTGGATCACGCGGCCGACGATGATCCACGTGATGTCGTGCGCGAACGCGGCGACGAAGCTGCCGATCGCGAAGATCACGAGGCCCGTGGCGATCACCGGCTTGCGGCCGAACTTGTCGGACGCCCAGCCGTAGAAGATGTAGAACAGCGACTGCGTGACGCCGTAGGCCCCGAGCGCGATACCGACGAGCAGCACGTTGTCGCCGCCCGGGATGGTTTTCGCGTAGACCGAGAACACCGGCATGATCATGAACAGGCCGAGCATGCGCAGCGCGAAGATCGCCGCGAGCGACGTGGTCGCGCGCAGTTCGGGCGCGGTCATGCGGGAAGACGTGGCGGACGGATTGGACATCGGGAATGAATTTCGAATGATCGGGGTGTCCGCCCGGCGGCGGGCGGCGGAAGATCAGGACCGGCGGCCCGGGAGGCCTGGCGGACGACGCGTCGGGGCGCGATGCCGGCAGCCCGCGGGCCGCCCGGAACCGTGCGGCGCGACCGCTTTCCCCGGTGCGGGTGTCGCCTTGCTGCCACCTGCTGTAAAGGCTGGGGGGCCGTAAACGACGGTCTCGAAAAGCCGTTATAGTAGCAGGTTTGGTTCCCTCCATTTTCGCCAGGTTCATGGAACAGATCCGTATCCGTGGGGCACGCACCCACAACCTGAAAAACGTCAATCTCGACCTGCCGCGCCACAAGCTGATCGTGATTACCGGGTTGTCCGGGTCGGGCAAGTCGTCGCTCGCGTTCGACACCCTTTATGCCGAGGGCCAGCGCCGCTACGTCGAAAGCCTGTCCGCGTATG
Organism: Burkholderia sp. YHN3-13; assembly: GCF_055810675.1. Classification (NCBI taxonomy): domain Bacteria; kingdom Pseudomonadati; phylum Pseudomonadota; class Betaproteobacteria; order Burkholderiales; family Burkholderiaceae; genus Burkholderia; species Burkholderia sp. YHN3-13. The sequence goes on from NZ_JBVVNQ010000006.1 coordinate 6,113, forward strand.
CCCGCCAGTTCCTGCAGTTGATGGAGAAACCCGACGTCGACCTGATCGAGGGCCTGTCGCCCGCGATCTCGATCGAGCAGAAGGCGACGTCCCACAACCCGCGTTCGACCGTCGGCACGGTCACCGAGATCCACGACTACCTGCGACTTTTGTACGCACGTGTCGGCACGCCGTACTGCCCCGACCACGACATCCCGCTCGAGGCGCAGAGCGTGTCGCAGATGGTCGACGCGGCGCTCGCGCTGCCCGAGGAAACCAAGCTGATGATCCTCGCGCCCGTCGTCGCCGACCGCAAGGGCGAGCACGCCGAGCTGTTCGAGGACATGCAGGCGCAGGGCTTCGTGCGCTTTCGCGTGCGCTCGGGCGGCGGCACCGCGAACGAAGGCGTCGCGAAGATCTACGAGGTCGAGTCGCTGCCGAAGCTGAAGAAGAACGACAAGCACACGATCGACGTCGTCGTCGATCGCCTCAAGGTGCGTCCGGACATGAAGCAGCGGCTCGCCGAATCGTTCGAGACGGCGCTGCGCCTCGCCGACGGCCGCGCGATCGCGCTCGAGATGGATACCGACCGCGAGCACCTGTTCAGCTCGAAGTTCGCGTGCCCGATCTGCTCGTACTCGCTGCAGGAGCTCGAGCCGCGCCTGTTCTCGTTCAACAACCCGATGGGCGCGTGCCCGGAATGCGACGGCCTCGGCCAGATCACGTTCTTCGACCCGAAGCGGGTCGTCGCGCACCCGTCGCTGTCGCTCGCCGCCGGCGCCGTGAAGGGCTGGGACCGCCGCAACCAGTTCTACTTCCAGATGCTGCAGAGTCTCGCGGCATTCTACGAATTCGACATCGACGCCGCGTTCGAGGATCTGCCGGAAAAGATCCGGAAGGTGCTGCTGTTCGGCTCGGGCAAGCAGACGATCCCGTTCTCGTACATCAACGAGCGCGGCCGCACGACGATCCGCGAGCACGTGTTCGAGGGGATCATCCCGAATCTCGAGCGCCGCTACCGCGAGACCGATTCGGTCGCGGTGCGCGAAGAGCTGTCGAAGTACCAGAACAACCAGCCGTGCCCGTCGTGCGACGGCACGCGGCTGCGCCGCGAGGCGCGCCACGTGCGGATCGGCACCGGCGACTACGCGCGCGGCATCTATGAAATCAGCGGCTGGCCGCTGCGCGACGCGCTCGGCTATTTCGACGGCCTGACGCTCGAAGGCGCGAAGCGCGAGATCGCCGACAAGGTGATCAAGGAAATCGTCGCGCGCCTGACGTTCCTGAACAACGTCGGCCTCGACTACCTGTCGCTCGAGCGCAGCGCCGAGACCCTGTCGGGCGGCGAGGCGCAGCGCATCCGGCTCGCGTCGCAGATCGGCTCGGGCCTGACGGGCGTGATGTACGTGCTCGACGAGCCGTCGATCGGCCTGCACCAGCGCGACAACGACCGCCTGATCGCGACGCTCAAGCACCTGCGCGATCTCGGCAACTCGGTGATCGTCGTCGAGCACGACGAGGACATGATCCGCACGGCCGACTACGTCGTCGACATGGGCCCCGGCGCGGGCGAGCACGGCGGCGTGATCGTGGCCGAAGGCACGCCGAAGCAGGTGCAGTCGAACCCGCAGTCGCTGACGGGCCAGTACCTGGTCGGCAAGCGCACGATCGAGTATCCGGACGAGCGGCTCGCGCCCGATCCCGAAAGGATGCTGCGCATCGTCGACGCGCACGGCAACAACCTGAAGCACGTCGATCTCGACCTGCCGGTTGGCCTGCTGACCTGCATCACCGGCGTGTCGGGCTCCGGCAAGTCGACGCTGATCAACGACACGCTGTATCACGCGGTCGCCCGCCACCTGTACGGCTCGTCGGCCGAGCCGGCGCCGCACGAGGCGATCGAGGGGCTCGAGCACTTCGACAAGGTGATCAATGTCGACCAGTCGCCGATCGGACGCACGCCGCGCTCGAACCCGGCCACGTACACGGGCCTGTTCACGCCGATCCGCGAGCTGTTCTCGGGTGTGCCGACCTCGAAGGAGCGCGGCTACGATCCGGGCCGCTTCTCGTTCAACGTGAAGGGCGGCCGCTGCGAGTCGTGCCAGGGCGACGGCGTACTGAAGGTCGAGATGCACTTCCTGCCGGACGTCTACGTGCCGTGCGACGTGTGTCACGGCAAGCGCTACAACCGCGAAACGCTCGAAGTGCAGTACAAGGGCAAGAACATCAGCGAAGTGCTCGACATGACGGTCGAGCACGCGTACGAGTTCTTCAGCGCGGTGCCGGTCATCGCGCGCAAGCTGAAGACGCTGCTCGACGTCGGCCTCGGCTACATCCGCCTCGGCCAGTCGGCCACGACGCTGTCGGGCGGCGAGGCGCAGCGCGTGAAGCTGTCGCTCGAGCTGTCGAAGCGCGACACGGGCCGCACGCTGTACATCCTCGACGAGCCGACCACCGGCCTGCACTTCCACGACATCGCGCTGCTGCTGGAAGTGATCCACCGGCTGCGCGACCAGGGCAACACGGTCGTGATCATCGAGCACAACCTCGACGTGATCAAGACGGCCGACTGGGTGATCGACCTCGGCCCCGAAGGCGGTGCCGGCGGCGGCCAGATCATCGCGCAGGGCACGCCCGAGCAGGTCGCGAAAACCAAGGCGAGCTTCACCGGCAAGTACCTCGCGCCGCTGCTCAAGCGCCCGACCCGCAAGGTCGCGGCCGGCTGACGCCGGCCCCCTTCCCGCGCGCGGCCGCCCGGCCGCGCGCGCGTCCCGGCGCCCCGCGCAACCCGCTTCCCCTCGTTTTCCCTTCTGCGTTTACACCACGCGCCAAACCGTCCCGTTGCGGACCATAATGGCAGCTATACTTTACGGTCGTAAGGTTCGCCACCCGCACCAATCCGGTGCAGAACCGGGCGAACACGGCTCTGCCTCGCATTCCGCGGCATGACACACGAACGACAGGAATCCACAATGGAGAAGCAACCCGACTCGTCTCGCGATACGCACAATCGCGAACCGCACCTGCGCAGCGTGCGGCTGACGAGTGACTTCAGCCTGCCGAAGCTGTCGGCACTCGAGATCGGCAGCTATGCGTTCGCGATCCTTTCCATGTGGCTCGTGATCGAGCTCAAGCTGCTCGGCGGGCTGCTGGCCGGCCTGCTCGTCTACCAGCTGATCCACACGATCGCGCCCGCGATCGAACGCCACACCACGAGCATGCGCGCGCGCTGGGTCGCCGTCGTGCTGCTGTCGATCGCTATCGTCGGCGCGTTGACGGGCCTGACGATCGGCATCATCGAACACTTCGAGCGCACGGTGCCGAACCTGCAAAGCCTGCTCGATCAACTGATGCAGATCGTCGAGCAGACCCGCGCGCGCACGCCGGCCTGGATCGCGAACCTGCTGCCCGTCGACGTCGAGCAGATGAAGACCAAGGCCGCCGTGCTGATGCACTCGCACATGGACCAGCTCCAGCAGAGCGGCAAGAGCGTCGCGCGCGGCTTCGGCCACGTGCTGTTCGGGATGATCATCGGCGCGATGATCGCGATCGGCGTCGAGCACGGCAAGGTGCGCCGGCCGCTGTCGACCGCGCTCGTCACGCGCGTGTCGCGCTTCGCCGATGCATTCCGCCGGATCGTGTTCGCGCAGATCAAGATCTCGGCGATCAACGCGGCGTTCACGGGCATCTACCTGCTCGTCGCGCTGCCAATCTTCCACCAGCGGCTGCCGTTGTCGAAGACACTCGTGCTCGTCACGTTCATCGTCGGCCTGCTGCCCGTGATCGGCAACCTGATCTCGAACACGCTGATCGTCGCCGTGTCGCTGTCGGTCAGCATGGGCACGGCGATCGCATCGCTCGCGTTCCTGGTGGTCATCCACAAGCTCGAATACTTCCTGAACGCGAAGATCATCGGCGGCCAGATCGAGTCGCGCGCGTGGGAGCTGCTGCTCGCGATGCTGATCATGGAAGCCGCGTTCGGGCTGCCCGGCGTGATCGCCGCGCCGATCTTCTACGCGTATCTGAAGCGCGAGCTGTACCTGCTGCGGCTGATCTGACGCAGCGCTGCCCGCTCGGGCAACAAAAAACGCCGCACCCCGGAAAGGGTGCGGCGTTTTCGTTTCGAGGCCGTCCGGTGCCCGGCCGATCAGCGGAACACGACCGTCTTCGTCCCGTTCAGCACGATCCGGTGCTCGACGTGCCACTTCACCGCACGCGCGAGCGTCACGCACTCGACGTCGCGGCCGATCGCGGTCAGCTGGTCGGGCGTCATGCTGTGGTCGACGCGCTCGACTTCCTGCTCGATGATCGGGCCTTCGTCGAGATCGGTCGTCACGTAGTGCGCGGTCGCGCCGATCAGCTTCACGCCGCGGTCGAACGCCTGGTAGTAAGGCTTCGCGCCCTTGAAGCTCGGCAGGAACGAATGGTGGATGTTGATCGCGCGCCCGGCGAGCTGCTCGCACATGTTCGGCGACAGGATCTGCATGTAGCGCGCGAGCACGACGAGATCGGCCTGGTGCTCGTCGATTACTTCCAGCACGCGCGCCTCCTGCGCGGCCTTCGCGGCATCGGACGAACCGCCGATCAGCGGGAAGTGATGGAACGGGATGTTGTAGCTCGCGGCGAGCTGGTAGAACTCCTTGTGGTTCGACACGATCGCCGGGATCTCGATTGGCAGCTGGCCGGTGCGATAGCGAAACAGCAGGTCGTTCAGGCAATGGCCGATCTTCGACACCATGATCACGACGCGCGGCTTCACGGCCGCGTCGTGCAGCTCCCAGCGCATCGAGAACTGCTCGGCGAGCGGCGCGAATTCCTTGCGCAGCGTGTCGAGCGCCGTCGCGGCATCCGTGCCGTCGCCGTCCTGCTCGAAGTGCACGCGCATGAAGAACTCGCTGGTGCGGCTGTCGCCGAACTGCGCCGAATCGAGGATGTTGTTGCTGCGCTCGAACAGGAAGCCCGAGACCGCGTGGACGATGCCGTGCCGGTCGGGGCACGACAGTTTCAAGATAAAGCTGTGATCGGTCGGCATGACCGCTACTCCCTTTGTTTCCGTATTCGTCAAATTGCCCGTTCGCCCCGCCTGACCGCGCGCCGCGGCGTGCGTCATGCGGCCGGTACGAACAGCGCGTCGATGCCGGCCGCGTCGGCCGCCGGGATCCAGCGGTGGCGCAGCAGCGTGTCGAGCGTCGCGAGGCTCGCATCCATCGTCGCGCGGCCTTCGCGCAGCCAGCCGATCACCTCGGGCACGCCGGCCAGCAGGTGTTCGGCCACTTCGCCGTCCTGGTTGCGCGGCGCGAAGTCGGGCGGCAGCGGCAGGTCGTACACGAAGATCAGTTCGGACTGGGTGCCTTCCGGCAGCGAGTTCAGCACCTGCACCGCGCGGCCCGCGATCGCGCGCGCGGCCAGTTCGGGCGGAATGCCGGCTTCTTCCCAGCACTCCTTCGCGAGCGTCTCGTGAACGCCCAGCCCCCAGCTGATGCCGCCCGCGACGACGTTGTCGAGCATGCCGGGGTCGGTGGCCTTGGTCGCGCTGCGGCGGCCGAGCCACATCTGCGGCACGGCCGCGGCGCGCTGCGCGCCCGGCGCAACCGCATATTCTACGATGCCGTTCAGATGCACCGCATAGGTCTGCGTGCCGAAGAAGCGCGACGCGGCGCGCTCGATGTACGCGAGCGGCGGGTCGTCGAAGCGGTTGCGGATCGCGTAGATCTCGTCGCGCCAGCCGGGAATCGCGCCGTCGGCCGCCAGTGCGCCGATCGCGCTTGCGAGCGCCATGCTGCGCGCGTCGACCGAGTCGTAGCGCGCCGACAGCACGACGCGCTCGCCGGTCAGCTCGAACACGTCGGGCCAGCGCGCGAGCTTCGCGACGTCCTGACGGCGCACCCAGCCGACCGCCTGGCCGGCGATCTCGAAACGCAGGTGCGCGGCCGGATCGAAACGGCGCGCGGCCGCGATGCACGGAAACGTCATCGCGATCAGTCCTTCAGCGCGACGCGGATGCCGATCGCGATGAACGTCGCGCCGGCAATGCGGTCGAGCCACACGCCGGCCTTCGGGCGGCGCTTCAGCCACGTGCCGATCATGCCCGCGCCGACGCCGAACAGCGAGAAGACCACGGCCGTCTGCAGCATGAACAGCGCGCCGAGCTCGAACATCTGCAGCGTCACGCCCTGCGCGCCGTGCGGATCGACGAACTGCGGCAGGAACACGACGAAGAACAGCGTGACCTTCGGGTTCATCAGGTTGCCGATCACGCTCTGCCGGAAGATCGTGCCGAGCGGCTGCGGCGGACGCGCATGCGCATTCGCGAGCCCCTGGCTGCGCAGCGCCTTGATGCCGATCCACACGAGGTACGCGGCGCCCGCGAGCTTCAGGATCTGGAACGCGACGGGCGACGAACGCAGCACGGCCGCGACGCCGAGCGCCGCGAGCGTCGTGTGGAACAGGATCCCGGCGGTGAAGCCGAGCGCGGCGACGAAGCCGGCCGCGCGGCCCTGGGAGATGCCGCGCGCGAGCACCTGCAGGTTGTCGGGACCGGGCGCGAACGTGATCGCGATCGACGTGGCGAGAAACAGCATGAAGTTGGGCATCGTGACCTCGCGTGATGACGGACGCTGACGCTCAGTGGCCGCCGAATTCGGTGACGGTATAGACGGGCAACCCGGCATTGCGCAGCAGCGTCGAGCCGCCGAGATCGGGCAGGTCGATGATCGCCGCGCCTTCGACGACCACCGCGCCGAGCCGCTGCAGCAGGTTGCGCCCCGCCATCATCGTGCCGCCGGTCGCGATCAGGTCGTCCATGATGATCACGCGATCGCCGGGGCGGCACGCGTCTTCGTGGATCTCGACCGTCGCGCTGCCGTATTCGAGATCGTACGATTCCGAGCGCGTCTTGTACGGCAGCTTGCCGACCTTGCGGATCGGCACGAAGCCGACGCTCAGCTCGTACGCGACGATCGGCGCGATGATGAAGCCGCGCGCGTCGAGGCCCGCGACATAGTCGAGCTTCGCGTCGACATAACGTTCGACGAACAGGTCGACGAGGATGCGCAGCGCCTTCGGGCTCTGCAGCAGCGTCGTGATGTCGCGGAACTGCACGCCCGGCCGCGGCCAGTCGGGCACCGTACGGATCTGGCTGTGGATGAAGGCGACCGGATCGAGCGGTGCGCCCGGCGACGAGTGCGGCATGAAACTCTCCGAAAAAAACGGTGCGCGAAGATCGGGCACCGTTTCGAATAAATACGGGTCAGGTTGTGAATCGCGACTCAGGCGGCGGCGGCCGGCGGATCGCGCCGATGGCGCGACAGCCGCTCCTCCGCGAGCGCGAGCGCCTCGGGCAGCCCGCGCAGCACGACGATGTCGCTCGCGCGCAGCTTGGTCTGCGGGTCGGGTTCGACGCCGCGGATGCCATGGCGGCGGATCGCCGTGACTTCCAGCCCCAGCGCATACAGCCCGAGTTCTTCCAGCGAACGCCCGACCGCGTCCGCGCGCGCGTCGACCGGCACCGATTGTAGCCGCACCTGCTCGTGGTCGTCGTCGTCCGCATCGTCCGCCCCGCGGAAATAGCCGCGCAGCAGGCTGTAACGCTCGTCGCGCATTTCCTCGACGCGCCGCACGACCTTGCGCATCGGCACGCCGACCAGCACCAGCGTGTGCGACGCGAGCATCAGGCTGCCCTCGACGATCTCGGGAATCACCTCGGTCGCGCCGGCCGCGAGCAGCTTCTCGAGATCGGCATCGTCGACGGTACGCACGATCGCCGGCAGCGTCGGCTCGAGCTCGTGCACGTGGTGCAGCACGCGCAGCGCCGACGGCGTGTTCGCATAGGTGATCGCGACGGCCGCCGCGCGGTGGATACCGGCCGCGAGCAGCGACTCGCGGCGCGCCGCGTCGCCGAATACCACCGACTCGCCGGCCGCCGCGGCCGCGCTCACGCGATCGGGGTCGAGGTCGAGCGCGACGTACGAAATGCCTTCCTGCTCGAGCATCCGCGCCAGGTTCTGCCCGGCACGCCCGTAGCCGCAGATGATCACGTGGCCGCGCTGCTTCAGGCTTTGCGTCGCGATCCGCGTCATCTGCAGCGACTGCTGCATCCATTCGGTCGACGACAGCCGCATCACGATCCGGTCGGCGTTCTGGATCAGGAACGGCGCGGCGAGCATCGACAGCAGCATCGACGCGAGGATCGCCTGCAGCAGCGTCGAATCGACGAGATGCCGGTCGAGGATCAGGTTCAGCAGCACGAAGCCGAACTCGCCGGCCTGCGCGAGGCCGATGCCGGTGCGCATCGCGACGCCCGGCGTCGCGCCGAACAGCCGCGCGAGCCCCGCGATCATCGTCGCCTTGAACAGGATCTGGCCGGCGAAGAAGCCGAGCACGAGGAGCGGGTGCTCCCAGATCACGCGCGGATCGAGCAGCATCCCCGTCGTCACGAAGAACAGGCCGAGCAGCACGTCGCGGAACGGCTTGATGTCCTCTTCCACCTGGTGACGGAACGGCGTCTCGGAGATGAGCATCCCCGCGATGAACGCGCCGAGCGCGAGCGACAGGCCGAAACGGTCGGTGACGAACGCGGCGCCGAGCGTGACGAGCAGCAGGTTCAGCACGAACAGTTCCTGCGAGCGCCGCCGCGCGACGACGTTCAGCCAGCGCGTCATGAAACGCTGGCCGATGACCAGCAGCAGCGTCAGCGCGATCACGATCTTGACCGCCGCGAAGCCGAGCGTGATCGCGAGGTCCTTCGACGATTCGGCGCCGAACGCCGCGATCACGATCAGCAGCGGCACGACCGCGAGATCCTGGAACAGCAGCACGCCGAAGATGTTGCGGCCGTGCTCGGTCTCGATCTCGAGGCGCTCGGCGAGCATCTTCGACACGATCGCCGTCGACGACATCGCGAGCGCGCCGCCGAGCGCGATGCTGCCCTGCCACGTGATGTGCACCCAGCGCTCGAACAGCGCGCCGAGCACGAGCGCGAGCACGAGCGTCGCGACGACCTGCAGCAACCCGAGCCCGAACACGAGCCGCTGCATCGCCCTCAGCTTCGCGAGCGAGAATTCGAGGCCGATCGAGAACATCAGGAACACCACGCCGAATTCCGCGAGGTGCTCGGCCCGTTCGAGATCCGCGGCAACGCCGAACGAATGCGGGCCGACCAGGATGCCGACGGTCAGATAGCCGAGCATCGGCGGCAGGTTCAGCGAACGGAATACGACGACGCCCACCACCGAGGCCAGCAGCAGCAGCAGGGTCATTTCGAGCGGGGAAATCACAGGCGAAGCGTCCTCGTTCGTCGGGGCCACGGCAATGCGGGCGCGGGTGGTGGCGGTGGACAGGCGACCTCGGACGAGTCCGAGGGCCCGGCGCGGCGAACAAACGCCTTTGCTATACTCCGCGCATGATAGCGAAAATCAATGATGATCGGGCGCTCGCGCTCGCCCGCGACGTACTCGACATCGAGGCGGACGCCGTGCGCGCGCTGCGCGACCAGCTCGACGGCGGCTTCGTCCAGGCCGTCGCGCTGCTGCTCGGCTGCCGCGGCCGCGTGGTGGTGTCCGGTATCGGCAAATCGGGGCATATCGCCCGCAAGATCGCGGCCACGCTGGCCAGCACCGGTACGCCGGCCTTCTTCGTCCACCCCGCCGAAGCCAGCCACGGCGACCTCGGGATGGTCACCTCCGACGACGTCTTCATCGGCATCTCCTATTCCGGCGAGTCGGAAGAACTCGTCGCGATCCTGCCGCTCGTGAAGCGGATCGGCGCGAAGCTGATCGCGATCACGGGCCGCGCGGAGTCGAGCCTCGGGACACTCGCCGACGTGAACCTGAACGCCGCCGTCTCGAAGGAAGCGTGCCCGCTGAACCTCGCGCCCACCGCGAGCACGACCGCCGCGCTCGCGCTCGGCGATGCGCTCGCCGTCGCCGTGCTCGACGCGCGCGGCTTCGGCTCGGAGGATTTCGCGCGCTCGCACCCGGGCGGCGCGCTCGGCCGGCGCCTGCTCACCTACGTGCGCGACGTGATGCGCTCGGGCGACGACGTCCCGTCCGTCGGGCTCGACGCGACGCTGTCGGACGCGCTGTTCCAGATCACCGCGAAACGCCTCGGCATGACGGCCGTGGTCGACGCCGCCGGCAAGGTCGTCGGCATCTTCACGGACGGCGACCTGCGCCGCGTGCTCGCACGCGACGGCGATTTCCGCACGCTGCCGATCACCGACGTGATGACGCGCGACCCGCGCACGATCGCGCCGGATCATCTGGCGGTCGAGGCCGTGGAACTGATGGAGCGCCACCGGATCAACCAGATGCTGGTGGTCGATGCCGACGGCGCGCTGATCGGCGCGCTGAACATGCACGACCTGTTTTCGAAGAAGGTGATCTGATGAGCGCAGCGCTGACTGCGGCCGAACGCGCCAGCCGCGTGAAGCTGATGATTTTCGACGTCGACGGCGTGCTGACCGACGGCGGCCTGCTGTTTACCGCGGCCGGCGACACGATGAAGTCGTTCAATTCGCTCGACGGCCACGGCGTGAAGCTGCTCGGCGAAGCCGGTATCGCGACCGCGATCATCACGGGCCGCCGCTCGGAGATCGTCGCGGCGCGCGCGAAGGAAATGAAGATCGCGCACCTGTTCCAGGGCGTCGAGAACAAGCTCGCCGTGTTCGCCGACCTGATCGCCTCGCTCGGCCTCGCCGCCGACGCATGCGGCTACATGGGCGACGACTGGCCCGACCTGCCGGTGATGCTGCGCTGCGGCTTCGCGACGGCCCCCGCGAATGCGCACCCCGAGGTGATCGCCCGCGCGCACTGGGTGGCCGAGGCCCGTGGCGGCCAGGGCGCCGTGCGCGAAGTCTGCGACGCGATCCTGCGCGCGCAGCGCCGCTACGACGCGCTGCTCGCGGCGGCCTGCGGAGCCTGACGGATGAATACGCATTTCCGCTGGACCCAGCTGCTGCCGCTCGGCGCGGTCGCCGCGCTCGCGGGCGTCACGTGGTGGCTGCTGCAGGCCACGCTGCCGCCGCCCGGCGAGGGCACCGTGCAGCCGAAGCGCCACACGCCCGACTATTTCGCGGACAACTTCTCGGTCACCGAGCTCGACCAGTCCGGCTCGACCCAGTACCGGCTGACGGCCGCGAAGCTGATCCACTACGAAGACACCGAAAGCAGCGACCTGACCGATCCGGCCATGCGCGCGTTCCAGCCCGGCAAGCCGGTCGTCACGACCACCGCGAAGCGCGGCACCGTCAACGGCGACGTGTCGATCGTCGATTTGTACGACGATGCCCGCATCCTGCGCGCGGCCGGCGGCGGCGATCCGCAGATGCAGGCCGATTCCCAGCATTTCCGGATCTTCGTCAATGACGATGTGATCCAGACCGAAAAGCCGGTTAAACTTCAGCGCGGCCTGTCGCTCGTCAACGCGACCGACGGCATGAAGTACAACAACGTCACCCGGGTCATCGAGCTCTACGGCAACGTGCGCGGCACGATTGCCGCCGCGGACACGTCCGGCGGCTCGAAAGGTCAACCCAAGTGACGCATCCCTCACGTGACTGCATGAACGAACCGTTCCCTCGACAGATTTCCGGCGGCGCTGCGCGCGCCGTCCGCGCCGCGCTTGCCGCGACGCTCGTGGCGCTCCCGCTGGTCGGGCTGGCGCCGCTCGCCCATGCCGAGAAGGCCGACCAGAACAAGCCGATCAACGTCGAGGCCGACAACCTGACCTATGACGACCTGAAGCAGGTCACGGTCGCGACCGGCAACGTCGTGATCACGAAGGGCACGATCATCATCAAGGGCGATCGCGTCGAAGTGCGCCAGGACCCGGAAGGCTATCAGTACGCCACCTCGTTCGGCAGCGGCAAGAAGCACGCGACGTTCCGCCAGAAGCGCGAAGGCCTCGACGAATACATCGACGGCGACGCCGAGCGCATCGACTACGACGGCAAGCAGGACCTGACCACGCTCACGACGGCCGCGACCGTGCGCCGCCTGCAGGGCACGTCGACCGTCGCCGATACCGTGCACGGCAGCGTGATCACGTACGACGGCCAGCGCGACTTCTACACCGCGAAGGGCGGCAAGGACGTGGCCGCGCCGGGCAACCCGAACGGCCGCGTGCGCGCGATGCTGTCGCCGAAGAACGGCGGCCCCGCGCCGCTGAACGGCGCGCCGGCGAAGCTGTCGCCGTCGACCACGATCCAGGGAGCGCCGGGCCAATGAACGCGCTACCGAACCGCCAGCCTGCCGGCACCACGAGCTCGCTCGTCGTCCGCAACCTGAAGAAGCGCTACGGCTCGCGCACGGTCGTCAAGGACGTGTCGCTCGACGTGAAGAGCGGCGAGGTCGTCGGCCTGCTCGGCCCGAACGGCGCCGGCAAGACCACGTCGTTCTACATGATCGTCGGCCTCGTGCCGCTCGACGCGGGCGAGATCTCGCTGAACGGCAGCTCGATCAGCCTGCTGCCGATCCACAAGCGCGCGTCGCTCGGCCTGTCGTACCTGCCGCAGGAAGCGTCCGTGTTCCGCAAGCTGACCGTCGAGGAAAACATCCGCGCGGTGCTCGAACTGCAGCACGGCGAAGACGGCAAGCGGCTGTCGAAGGACGCGATCTCGTCGCGCACCGAGGCGCTGCTCGACGAGCTGCAGATCGGCCATCTGCGCGAGAACCCCGCGCTGTCGCTGTCGGGCGGCGAACGGCGCCGCGTCGAGATCGCCCGCGCGCTCGCGACCAACCCGAACTTCATCCTGCTCGACGAACCGTTCGCCGGCGTCGACCCGATCGCGGTGCTCGAGATCCAGAAGATCGTCAAGTTCCTGAAGCAACGCAACATCGGCGTGCTGATCACCGATCACAACGTCCGCGAAACGCTCGGCATCTGCGATCACGCGTACATCATCAGCGACGGCTCGGTGCTCGCCGCCGGCGCGCCGAGCGAAATCATCGAAAACGAAAGCGTGCGCCGCGTGTACCTCGGCGAACACTTCCGCATGTAACTCCCCTCGTGGCTGGCTGCACCCCGCCCGGCATCGCCGCGCGGGGCCGCGCCCTGCTTTGCATCCACGCCCCGCGGGCATGCCCGCGGCCGGGCGGCGCGCCGCGCGTAATCGCGGATGGCTCAATGCGCCTGGGTCGTGGCAAACTGCCGGTATGACTCCCTCCTTGCCATGAAAGCCAGCCTTCAACTCCGCCTGTCGCAACACCTGGCGCTGACGCCGCAGCTGCAGCAGTCGATCCGGCTCCTGCAGTTGTCCACGCTCGAATTGCAGCAGGAAGTCGCGATGGCCGTCGCGCAGAACCCGCTGCTCGAGAACGACGACGAATGGATCGCGAGCCCGCTGCGTGTCGCGGCGGACGGATCGCTGATCGCGCAGACGCCGCCCGCGCAGAACACCGAGCCGGCCTCGGCAAACGGCAGCAGCACGTCCAGCGATCGCGCGGAGCGCGACGAGCCGGCCGGTGCCGACGACTACGACGGTTACGGTTCCGGCGACGGCAACGACGGCCCGCAATGGAATCTCGACGAATTCGGCCGCGCGAGCGGCGCGTCCGACGACGACGACCTCCCGCCGCTGCAGGTGCAGGAAGCCGCGACGTCGCTGCGCGACCACCTGTCCGCGCAGTTGCGCGTCACGCAGGCCGGCCCGCGCGATCGCGCGCTCGTGATGTTCCTGATCGAGTCGCTCGACGACGACGGCTACCTGACCGCGACGCTCGACGAGGTGCTCGCCGACCTGCCGCCCGAGCTGGAGATCGACTGCGACGAACTGAACGCGGCGCTCGCGCTGCTGCACAGCTTCGACCCGCCCGGGGTCGGCGCACGCTCGGCGTCCGAATGCCTGAAGCTGCAGCTGCTGCGCCTCGATCCGTCCCCGACGCGCACGCTCGCGCTCGAGATCGTGTCGCAGCACCTCGAACTGCTCGCGGCCCGCGATTTCACACGGTTGCGCAAGCACCTGAAGGCGAGCGACGACGCGCTGCGCGACGCGCATGCGCTGATCCGCTCGCTGGAGCCGTTCCCCGGCGCCGCGTACGGCAAGGCCGAGGCCGACTACGTCGTGCCCGACATCATCGTGAAGAAGGCCGGCCAGGGGTGGCTCGCGGAACTCAATCCGGAGGTCGTGCCGCGCCTGCGGATCAACAACCTGTACGCGAACATCCTGCGCAACAGCCGCGGCGATCCGTCGGCCGGTTCGCTGAAGCAGCAGCTCCAGGAAGCGCGCTGGCTGATCAAAAATATCCAGCAGCGTTTCGACACGATCCTGCGAGTCGCGCAGGCTATTGTCGAGCGTCAGAAGAATTTCTTTGCGCACGGTGAAATTGCCATGCGCCCCTTGGTTTTGCGGGAAATAGCTGATACGCTGGGCCTACACGAGTCGACTGTCAGCCGTGTGACAACCGGGAAGTACATGCTGACCCCGTTCGGGACGCTGGAATTTAAGTACTTCTTCGGATCTCACGTTTCGACCGACACCGGTGGCGCCGCCTCGTCGACCGCCATCCGAGCCCTCATCAAGCAACTGATAGGAGCTGAAGACCCAAAATCGCCACTTTCGGACAGCCGCATTGCCGAGCTGCTGGCAGAACAGGGTTTCGTGGTCGCGCGCCGCACGGTTGCGAAATATCGCGAAGCCCTCAAGATCCCGGCAGTGAATCTGCGCAAGTCTCTTTAAGCCTGCTGCCTGCCCGGCGGCAGGCGTGTTCCGGCCACCGCGCACACGGGGAACAGGCCGGGCGACTTGTCCGCGATATGCCGCCTCGTGCGGCAGGGGCAAGTCGACCGGAGCGCCGCCTCGATGCGGCCGGGTGGTCACTCGCTTGGAGAAGCACTATGAACCTGAAGATCAGTGGACATCATCTCGAAGTCACGCCTGCCATTCGCGAATACGTGATCACCAAGCTGGACCGGGTGCTACGGCATAGCGATCAGGTGATCGATGGCACTGTGATCCTCTCGGTCGACAACCACAAGGAAAAGGACAAGCAGCAGCGCGCGGAAATCAACCTGCACCTGAAGGGCAAGGACATCTTCGTCGAAAGCGCGAACGGCAACCTGTACGCTGCGATCGATTTGCTGATCGACAAGCTGGATCGCCAGGTCGTCAAGCACATGGAGCGCCTGCAAACGCACGCGCACGACCCGATCAAGCTTCAACCGTCGATCGACCAGATCGAACTGCCGCCGCAATAACCTTACTGCAACACGCACGCCGCCCGGTTCGCCGGGCGTTTTTTTTGCGACTCCGCGCAGGGGTGCAACCGGTCGGTCCGGGCTGCGCCACGCACGCGGCTGTGCTCTATAATGTTCCGGTTATCGCCGGGGGGCGCTGGGTGCGGTAGCTGCGTTGCAGGTTGCCGATGCCACATGCCTTGATATCGCCGAACATGGAAAATCAGTCTGCCGCAGCAAGGAGACCCCAGGCCGCCCAATCGCCTGCCAACATGAATCGCCTAGCCAAAATCCTGCCCATAGAGAACGTCGTCATCGACCTCTCAGTCACCAGCAAGAAACGCGTCTTCGAACAAGCCGGGCTGATGTTCGAGAATCAGAACGGCATCGCCCGCAGCATCGTCACGGACAACCTGTTCGCGCGCGAGCGCCTCGGTTCGACCGGGCTCGGCGAAGGGGTCGCGATTCCGCACGGCCGCATCAAGGGTCTCAAGCACCCGCTCGCCGCGTTCGTCCGCCTCGCCGATGCGATCCCGTTCGAAGCGCCCGACGGCCAGCCGGTCGGCCTCCTGATCTTCCTGCTCGTCCCCGAGCAAGCCACCCAGCAGCACCTCGAGATCCTGTCGGAAATCGCGCAACTGCTATCCGATCGCGACGCGCGCGAGCGTCTGCACAACGAAACGGATATCGCCGAGTTGCATCGCCTGCTCACTCAGTGGCAACCTTGAGTTGATCCGGGCGGAATATTTTCCGGTACGCGGCGGCACACGCCGCCGTCCAGGGCCGCCCGGCGCCGGCTCGGCATGGCGACGCCCGTCGCCGCGCGCATGCACCGGCTCATTGGAGTGACGAGAGTCATGGATACGTCCAGCATCAACGCCCAGAGCATCTTCGACGACAACGCGGCCACGCTGAAACTGAGCTGGCTGACGGGGCATGAAGGCTGGGAGCGCGGCTTTTCCGCCGACACGGTCGGCAATGCGACCTCGAGCGCCGACCTCGTCGGCCACCTGAACCTGATCCACCCGAACCGGATCCAGGTGCTCGGCGAGGCCGAAATCGACTACTACCAGCGGCAAACCGACGAAGACCGCTCGCGCCACATGGCCGAGCTGATCGCGCTCGAGCCGCCGTTCCTCGTCGTCGCCGGCGGCGCCGCGGCCCCGCCCGAACTCGTGCTGCGCTGCACGCGCTCGTCCACCCCGCTGTTCACGACGCCGATGTCGGCCGCCGCCGTGATCGACAGCCTGCGGCTCTACATGTCGCGCATCCTCGCGCCGCGCGCGACGCTGCACGGCGTGTTCATCGACATCCTCGGGATGGGCGTGCTCCTGACCGGCGATTCGGGCCTCGGCAAGAGCGAACTCGGCCTCGAGCTGATCAGCCGCGGCCACGGCCTCGTCGCCGACGACGCGGTCGATTTCGTCAGACTTGGCCCCGATTTCGTCGAAGGGCGCTGCCCGCCGCTGCTGCAGAACCTGCTCGAAGTGCGCGGCCTCGGCCTGCTCGACATCAAGACGATCTTCGGCGAAACCGCCGTGCGGCGGAAAATGAAGCTGAAGCTGATCGTCCAGCTCGTACGGCGCCCCGACGGCGAATTCCAACGCCTGCCGCTCGAAAGCCAGACCGTCGACGTGCTCGGCCTGCCGATCAGCAAGGTCACGATCCAGGTCGCGGCCGGCCGCAACCTCGCGGTGCTGGTCGAGGCGGCCGTCCGGAACACGATCCTGCAGTTGCGCGGAATCGACACCTTGCGCGATTTCATGGATCGGCAACGACTCGCGATGCAGGATCCCGACAGTCAGTTCCCCGGCAAACTGGTGTAACCCGCACGCGCCGGCCGCGCAACGCCGACGCGTCGAGCCGGTGCTATGATGAAACGTCAGGATTCACTGCTTCCCATGCGCATCGTCCTTATCACCGGCATCTCCGGCTCAGGCAAGTCCGTCGCGCTGAACGCGCTCGAAGACGCAGGCTATTACTGCGTCGACAACCTGCCGCCGCACGTGCTGCCCGAACTCGCCCGCTACCTCGGCCAGAACGGCCAGCGCCGGCTCGCGGTCGCGATCGACGCGCGCTCGAGCGCGTCGCTCGACGAAATGCCCGGCCTGATCCGCGAACTGTCGGGCGAGCACGACGTGCGCGTGCTGTTCCTCAACGCCAGCACCCAGGCGCTGATCCAGCGCTTCTCCGAAACGCGCCGCCGCCATCCGCTGTCCGGCTCGCTGTCGCACGATGCGGACGTCGGCCTGCTGTCGTCGCTCGAGGAAGCGATCGAGCGCGAGCGCGACCTCGTCGCGCCGCTCGCCGAATTCGGCCACCAGATCGATACGAGCACGCTGCGCGCGAACGTGCTGCGCACGTGGGTCAAGCGCTTCATCGAGCAGAAAGACAACGACCTGATGGTGATGTTCGAGTCGTTCGGCTTCAAGCGCGGCGTGCCGCTCGACGCCGACCTGATGTTCGACGTGCGCGCGCTGCCGAACCCGTACTACGACCACGAGTTGCGCCCGCTCACCGGGCTCGACCGGCCGGTCATCGCCTTTCTCGACGCACTGCCGATCGTCCACCAGATGATCGACGACATCCATGCGTTCCTGATGAAATGGCTGCCGCACTTCCGTGATGACAACCGCAGCTACCTGACCGTCGCCATCGGCTGCACGGGCGGCCAGCATCGCTCGGTGTTCATCGCGGAAACGCTCGCCGCGCGCCTCGCGCACGAGGCGAACGTGATCGTGCGGCATCGTGACGCGCCAGTGGATGTCGACGCGTCGTCGCGGCTCGTCTCCGAGGTCGCCCGACCCTAGCGACACCCGCTCCCTTGTCAGCGCGCCATGTCCTCCCTATCGACCACCCTGATCGACCTGCCGCTGTTTCCACTGCACACGGTACTGTTTCCGGGAGGCCTGCTCCCGCTCAAGGTGTTCGAGGCGCGCTATCTCGACATGTCCCGCGCGTGCCTGCGCGATAACTCACCGTTCGGCGTGTGCCTGCTGAAGAGCGGGCCCGAAGTCGCGCAGGACGGCGCCGTGTCGGTGCCCGAGACCATCGGCTGCATGGCGCGCATCACCGAGTGCGATACCGGTGAATTCGGGATGCTGTATCTGCAGGCGGTCGGCACGCAGCGTTTCGAGCTGCTGTCGTATCGCGTCGAAGGCAACGGGCTGCTGGTCGGCATCGCGGAGCCGCTGCCCGACGACATCCCGCTCGAAGGCGAGCAGACGCTCGCGCAGTTCGGCTCGTGCGCCGAGGTGCTCGAGCGCATCATCAACGCGCTGAAGAAGTCCGATCCGGAGAAGATGCCGTTCGGCGAACCGTTCCGCCTCGACGATCCGAGCTGGGTGTCGAACCGCCTCGCGGAACTGCTGCCGCTCGACCTGCGGGCGCGGCAGAAGCTGATGGAGTTTCCGGACGTCGGCGCACGCATCGACGCCGTGCACCACGTGCTCGACCGGCACGGCTGGCTTTAGGCGGCGCCGGCCCGGCGCGTTCCCGGGCGCGCGGCGCCCTTTCCCTTTCGTTACAGCAGCGGCCCGCTCAGTGCGTCGAGCAGCTTGCGCACGGGCGCCGGGACGCCGTACGCATCGAGCCGGCTCAACGGCACCCAGGCGGTATCCGCGTCGCGCGCGGACGAAGGCAATCCACCGCCGTCCGCGATGTCGCTCAGCCGCGGTTCGATCTCGAGCCGGAAATGCGTGAAGGTGTGCGTGAGCGGGGCGAGCGGCACCGTGCCGCCGCCGCCGAAACCGCGCGCGAGTTCCGCGAGCGCGGCGTCGCCGTCCGCTTGCGGCAGGCTCCACAGTCCGCCCCAGATCCCGGTCGGCGGGCGGCGCTCCAGCAGCACGGCATCGCCATCGCGCAGCACGAGCATCCAGGTCCTGCGCGTCGGCACGGCCTTCTTCGGCCGCGCGGCCGGCAGTTCGCGCTGGCGGCCCGTCGATTGCGCGACGCAGTCGCCCGCGAACGGGCAGCGCGCGCAATCGGGCTTGCCGCGCACGCACAGCGTCGCGCCGAGATCCATCAGCCCCTGCGTGTAGGCACTCACGTCGGCCGCGTTCGCGGCATCGGGCAATAGCGATTCGGCGAGCGCCCACATGTCGTTCTCGACCCGCTTCTCGCCCGGAAACCCCTCGACGCCGAACACGCGCGCGAGCACGCGCTTCACGTTGCCGTCGAGAATCGTCGCACGCGCGCCGTAGGCGAACGACGCGATCGCGGCGGCCGTCGAGCGGCCGATGCCCGGCAGTTCGGCCAGCGCGTCGGGCGTCGCCGGAAACGCACCGCCGTGTTCGGCGACGACGACCTGCGCGCAGCGATGCAGGTTGCGCGCACGCGAGTAGTAGCCGAGCCCCGCCCACAGCGCCATCACGTCGTCGGCCGGGGCGGCGGCGAGCGCCGCGACGTCGGGGTAGCGTTCGAGAAAGCGCGTGTAGTACGGAATCACGGTCGACACCTGCGTCTGCTGCAGCATGATTTCCGACAGCCAGATCCGGTACGGATCGCGGGTGTTCTGCCACGGCAGGTCGTGGCGGCCGTGCTCGCGCTGCCACGCGACCAGGCGCGTGGCGAACGTGCGGTGCAGCGGCGTGACGGGGAACGGAGCGGGGGCGATGCGGGGCGGCTTCAAGTTATCTAATCGTGAAAAAAGGTTTCAACGCTGGCAGGTCGGGCAGAAATAGGTCGACCGCTGGCCCTGCACGATCTGGCGGATCGGCGTGCCGCATACGCGGCACGGCTGGCCCGCCCGGTCGTAGACGAAGCAGTCGAGCTGGAAGTAGCCGCTTTCGCCGTTGCTGCCGACAAAATCGCGCAACGTGCTGCCGCCGCGCTCGATCGCGTCGGCGAGCGTCGCGCGCACCGCGTCGGCCAGCCGCTCGTAGCGCGGCAGCGAGACCTTGCCGGCGGCCGTCGTCGGCCGGATGCCGGCGCGAAACAGGCTCTCCGACGCATAGATGTTGCCGACGCCGACGACCATGTCGCCCGCGAGCAGCGCCTGCTTGACCGACACCGTGCGGCCGCGCGTGCGCGCGTGCAGCAGCGCGCCGGTGAACGCCGGCGAGAACGGCTCGACGCCGAGGCTCGCGAGAAGCGGATGCGCGTGCACGTCGCCTGCTTCGCGCGGGTGCCACAACACGGCGCCGAAGCGGCGCGGGTCGCGGAACCGCAGCACGAATTCGTCGAAGATCCAGTCGATATGGTCGTGCTTCGCGGCGACCGGCACGCCGGCCGCGGGCAGCACGCGCAGCGTGCCCGTCATGCCGAGATGGACGATGAACCAGCCGGCGTCGACCTCGAACAGCAGATACTTGCCGCGACGCTCGACGGCGAGCACCTCGCGCGCGCGCAACTGCTCGGCGAGCCCCGCCGGCACGGGCCAGCGCAGCATCTCGGTACGGACGTCGACACGCTCGACGCGGCGGCCCGCGACAAAGGGCTCGATGCCCCGGCGCGTGACTTCGACTTCTGGCAACTCTGGCATGTTTTACGGGTCTGAGGCTGGATTCACGATCGTGCGTGTATTGTAGCGAGCGCGTTACAATCGGTTGAAACATCGAACGGATTTCCATGACTCTGCCCTCGAAGCTGCTTCAGAAGCGCCCCGCCGCCGTGCGCGGCGTGCGCGCCTTCCCGGTCCGCCGTGCACTCGGCGCCGCGCTGTTTGCCGCCTGGACCCTCACCGCCTTCCCGGCCCACGCGCAGGATCCGGCATCGGACGACGCGGAGCCGCAGGGTGCGTTCGAGCATGTGATGCCGGACGAGCAGAAGAATCTCCCCGGCGTGCCGCTGACGAGCCAGATCGTCTACCAGGTGCTCGCCGCCGAGGTCGCGCTCCAGCGCAACCAGCCGGCGCCCGCCTACCAGACCTACCTCGCACTTGCCCGCGACACGCGCGATCCGCGCATGGCGCAGCGCGCGACCGAGATCGCGCTCGGCGCGCAGAGCCCGGCCGACGCGCTGTCCGCCGCGAATCTGTGGCGCCAGTACGCGCCGGATTCGAACCGGGCGTCGCAGGTCGATGCCGCGCTGCTGGTGCTCGCCGGCAAGCCGGCCGACGCGCAGCCGATGCTCGCGCGCGAGCTGGCCCGCGCGACCGGCGAGACGCGCGGCCCGGCGATCCTCGCGCTGCAGGCGCTGCTCGTGCGCGGCCCCGACCGCGTCGGCGGCCTCGCGGTGCTGAAGGACATGCTGAAGAACGACATGAACCGCCCCGAGGCCCAGCTCGCGATCGCACGGCAGCAGCTCGCGGTCGACGACAAGGACGGCGCCGCGCAGTCGCTGAAGCAGGCGCTGGCGCTGCGCCCCGACTACCTGCCGGCGGCGCTGATGCTGTCGCAGATGGGCCCGGCGGAACGCGCGGCCGGCATCGCCTCGTTCGAGAAGTATGTTCAGCAGAATCCGAAGTCGCGCGATGCGCGGCTCGCGCTGTCGCAGCTGTATCTCGCCGACGACCGCCTCGACGACGCGCAGAAGCAGTTCGAGACGATGCGCAAGCTCGACGCGAAGGATCCGACGCCGCTGATGGCGCTCGCGCTGATCAAGATCCAGCAGAAGAAGCTCGACGAAGCGACCGCCTACCTGAAGCAGTACGTGCAGCTCGGCAACAAGCAGCCGAACCTCGACGTCGGCCAGGGCTACATCTACCTCGCGCAGATCGCGATCGACCAGAACAACGACGCGCAGGCGTCGCAATGGCTCGACAAGGTCGACCAGACGAGCCAGCACTACCTGCCCGCGCAAATCACGCGCGCGCAGCTGCTGCAGAAACAGGGCAAGACCGACGAGGCGCGCAAGGTGCTCGACGACCTGCCGATCACCGATCCGCGCGACGCGGCCGTGGTCGCGCGCACCGACGCGTCGATCCTGTTCACAGCGAAACGCTATCCGGAAGCCGAGGCGCGGCTCGGCCAAGCGGTCCAGGACTTCCCCGACGATCCCGACCTGCGCTACGACTACGCGATGGCGGCCGAAAAGACCGGCCACTACACGACGATGGAAAAGCAGTTGCGCGAGCTGATCCGCACGCAGCCCGACAACCCGCAGGCGTACAACGCGCTCGGCTATTCGCTGGCCGACCGCAACCAGCGCCTGCCCGAAGCCAGCAAGCTGATCGACAAGGCGATGGCGCTCGCGCCGAACGACGCGTACATCATGGACAGCCTCGGCTGGGTGAAGTACCGGATGGGCGACACGGCCGGCGCGACCAAGGTCCTGCGGCGCGCGTACGAACTGCAGCCGAACGCCGAAATCGGCGCGCACCTCGGCGAAGTGCTGTGGAAGAGCGGCGCGCAGGACGACGCGCGTTCCGCATGGCGCGACGCGCAGAAGCTCGAACCCGACAACGAGACGCTCGTGCAGACGCTGAAGCGCCTCCAGATCAACGGCCTCTGATGCGGATGTTCCCGACGCTTTCCCCGTTCTCCCGCGCGCAGCGCACGCTGGCCGCGGCCGGCGCGGCGCTCGCGCTCGCCGGCTGCGCGAGCACGCCGCCGTCGGCCAGCGCGCCGGCGACCGGCGCGGTGCTGCAAACGGCCGCGTCGCATGCTTACCACGGCCGCTTCGCGGTGCAGTACGACGACCGTCTCGGCAAGCAGCAGCACGTGTACGGCAACTTCGACTGGCAGGAACACGGCGACGACGTGTCGCTCGAGCTGCGCAGCCCGCTCGGCCAGACGCTCGCGATCGTGAAATCGACGCCGCAGGCAGCCTCGCTCGAACTGCCGAACCGTCCGACGCAATACGCGCCGGACGTCGGCGACCTGATGCAGAAGACGCTCGGCTTCGAACTGCCGCTCGCCGGCCTGCGCTACTGGCTGCTGCCGACGGCCGCGCCCGCGACGCAGGCGGAAACCGTGCGCGACCCGGCCGACGGCACGCGCGTCAAGCAGATCCGCCAGGACGGCTGGACGATCGACTACCTTGCCTACGCGGATGCCCCGGCCACGGGCGTCAAACGCGTCAACCTCGTGCGCGCGACACCGCCGCTCGACATCAAGCTCGTGCTCGACCAGTGAGCACCGGCCCAGCCCAGACATACGCATGACCGATTCGACCCGCTCGCTGCGCAACTGCCTTGCGCCCGCGAAACTCAACCTGTTCCTGCACATCACCGGCCGTCGCCCGAACGGCTATCACGACCTGCAGAGCGTGTTCCAGCTGCTGAACTGGGGCGATACGCTGCACTTCACGCTGCGCGACGACGGTCGCGTCGCACGCGTCACCGACGTGCCCGGCGTGCCCGAGGAAAGCGATCTCGTCGTGCGCGCGGCCAACCTGCTGAAAACGCATACGGGCACCGCGCACGGCGTCGACATCGAGATCGACAAGTGCCTGCCGATGGGCGCCGGTCTCGGCGGCGGCAGCTCCGACGCGGCGACGACGCTGCTCGCGCTGAACCGCCTTTGGCAGCTCGACCTGCCGCGTGCCGAGCTGCAGTCGCTCGCGGTCAAACTCGGCGCCGACGTCCCGTTTTTTATTTTTGGAAAAAATGCGTTCGCAGAGGGTATCGGAGAAGAATTAGCTGAGGTAGAATTGCCGACTCGCTGGTTCTTGGTTGTGACGCCAAGCGTTCATGTCCCGACCGCTGAAATATTTTCAGATGAGTTGTTGACAAGAGATACGAAGCCCGTCACAATTGCTGACTTTCTTGCACAGCAAACCAGCGATGCGGGATGGCCAGATAGCTTCGGCCGGAACGACATGCAGGAAGTTGTAACAAGGAAGTACGCGGAAGTTGCGCAGGCGGTCAAATGGTTGTATGATGTTACCCCCGCGAGGATGACCGGCTCCGGAGCAAGCGTGTTTGCAGCGTTTCACAGCAAGCACGAGGCAGAAGCGGCGAAAGCCAAGCTGCCCGCCAGCTGGAAGGGCGCAGTTGCCGAGAGTCTGAACGAGCATCCGCTCTTCGCTTTCGCGTCATGAAGTTTTACTTTGCCGAACGGCCTACACGAGTTCGGTGAAGCAGTCAGTTAAGTGTAGGGGAGTCGCCAAGTTGGTCAAGGCACCGGATTTTGATTCCGGCATGCGAGGGTTCGAGTCCTTCCTCCCCTGCCAAAAATTTTCCCGCATTTCCCGCCCCAAGCCTGAAGCAGGTGCACGATGAGCAGCCACAGCCATGATGGCCTGATGGTCTTTACTGGCAACGCGAATCCCGCGCTTGCCCAGGAAGTCGTCAATATCCTTGGTATCCCCCTCGGCAAAGCAATGGTCAGCCGTTTCTCCGACGGCGAGATCCAGGTCGAGATCCAGGAAAACGTGCGTGGCAAGGACGTCTTCGTCCTGCAATCCACGTGCGCACCGGCGAACGACAACCTGATGGAACTGATGATCATGGTCGATGCGCTCAAGCGCGCATCCGCCGGCCGGATCACCGCAGCCATCCCCTACTTCGGCTACGCTCGTCAGGATCGCCGCCCGCGTTCGGCGCGGGTCGCGATCTCGGCGAAGATCGTCGCGAACATGCTGGAAATCGCCGGCGTCGAGCGGATCATCACGATGGATCTGCACGCCGACCAGATTCAGGGCTTCTTCGACATCCCGGTCGACAACATCTACGCAACGCCGATCCTGCTGGGCGACCTGCGCAAGCAGAACTACTCGGATCTGCTCGTCGTGTCGCCGGACGTCGGCGGCGTGGTGCGTGCCCGGGCACTCGCGAAGCAGCTCAACTGCGATCTCGCGATCATCGACAAGCGTCGCCCGAAGGCGAACGTCGCCGAAGTGATGAACATCATCGGTGAAGTCGAAGGCCGCACCTGCGTGATCATGGACGACATGGTCGATACGGCCGGCACGCTCTGCAAGGCCGCACAAGTGCTGAAGGACCGCGGTGCGAAGCAGGTGTTCGCGTACGCGACGCACCCCGTGCTGTCGGGCGGCGCCGCGGATCGCATCGCCGCATCGGCACTCGACGAGCTGGTCGTCACCGACACGATCCCGCTGTCGGCCGAATCGCTGGCCTGCTCGAAGATCCGCTCGCTGACGAGCGCGAGCCTGCTGGCCGAGACGTTCTCGCGGATCCGCCGCGGCGATTCGGTGATGTCGCTGTTCGCGGAATCCTGATCGCGAATCGACGGAACAAAGCATGCGCGGAAAGCGAAGCGGCAACGCTTCGCTTTTTGCACAATCGGACGGGATAGACGAAACCCCGGCCGTTTCATCAGGGGCCGCCGTTTGACGGCCCCGTTTTACTGCCTGGTCGCGGGCAGCTATTGGAGAATCATATGAAAGTCGTCGCTTTCGAGCGCCAACAGCAAGGTACGGGTGCGAGCCGCCGCCTGCGCAACGCTGGCAAGACCACGGGTATCGTTTACGGTGGCGAAGCCGCCCCGCAAAAGATCGAACTGGATCACAACGCCCTGTGGCACGCCCTGAAGAAGGAAGCTTTCCACTCGTCGATCCTCGACCTCGAAGTGGCTGGCCAGTCGCAACAGGTTCTGCTGCGCGACGTGCAATACCACCCGTTCAAGCAACTGGTGCTGCACGTGGACTTCCAGCGCGTTGACGCGAAGAAGAAGCTGCACACGAAGGCACCGCTGCACTTCCTGAACGCGGAAGTCAGCCCGGCCGTGAAGCTGTCGAGCGCGATCGTTTCGCACGTCGCGACGGAAATCGAAATCGAGTGCCTGCCGGCCGACCTGCCGGAGTTCCTCGAAGTCGACCTGTCGAAGATCGAAGCCGGTCAATCGCTGCACGCGAAGGACATCACGCTGCCGAAGGGCGTCGCGCTGGTCGCGCACATCGACGCGGAAAACCCGGTCATCGCTTCGGCGACGGTCCCGGCTGGTGCCGTGTCGGACGCAGCCGAAGGCGAAACGCCGGCTGCCTAAGCGGCTGCCTACGCGCCCCATCGATCCGTTTCACGAAACGGTCGACGCAACCCGCCGCGGCTTGCCCGGCGGGTTTTTCTTTTTCTGCGCCAAGGCGGCCGCTGCCGCCTTCGAAACGTCATGATCAAACTGATCGTCGGCCTCGGCAATCCCGGGGCGGAATACACCGCGACGCGCCACAACGCCGGCTTCTGGCTGATCGACCAGCTCGCCCGCGAAGCCGGCACGACGCTGCGCGACGAACGCCGCTTCCACGGCTTCTACGCGAAAGCGCGCCTGCACGGCGAGGAAGTCCATCTGCTCGAGCCGCAGACCT
Source organism: Burkholderia sp. YHN3-13 (assembly GCF_055810675.1). Lineage (NCBI taxonomy): Bacteria > Pseudomonadati > Pseudomonadota > Betaproteobacteria > Burkholderiales > Burkholderiaceae > Burkholderia > Burkholderia sp. YHN3-13. The sequence continues at coordinate 32,408 of NZ_JBVVNQ010000006.1, forward strand.
ACATGAACCGCTCCGGCCAGTCGGTCGTCGCGCTCGCGCAATTCTTCAAGATCCTGCCCGACGAGATCCTCGTCGCGCATGACGAGCTCGACCTGCCACCCGGCACCGTGAAACTGAAGCTCGGCGGCGGCAGCGGCGGCCACAACGGCCTGAAGGACATCTCCGCGCACCTGTCGTCGCAGCAATACTGGCGGCTGCGGATCGGCATCGGCCATCCGCGCGACCTGATTCCGGAAAGCGCACGCGCCGGCGCGAAGCCCGACGTCGCGAACTTCGTGCTGAAGCCGCCGCGCCGCGAGGAGCAGGACGTGATCGACGCGTCGATCGAACGCGCGCTCGCCGTGATGCCGATGGTCGTCAAGGGCGAACTCGACCGCGCGACGATGCAACTGCATCGCAACTGATCGCCGCTCGCACCGGCCCGGTGCATCGGGCCGTCCGGCGTCGCCGGGCGGCTGCGCCCGCCCCACTACGACGCGCACATGCGGTAATCTCGACGTTTTGCCCGACAGGAGCCAAGCGGTGAGCCGTTACTGGAGCGACGTCGTTCAGCAACTCGTGCCTTACGTGCCGGGCGAGCAGCCCGCGCTCGCGCACCCCGTCAAGCTGAACACCAACGAGAATCCCTATCCGCCGTCGCCGCGCGTCGTCGCGGCGATCGCACGCGAACTCGGCACGACCGGCGACACGCTGCGTCGTTATCCCGACCCGGTCGCGCGCGCGCTGCGCGAGACGGTCGCGGCCCATCACCGCATCAAGCCCGAGCAGGTGTTCGTCGGCAACGGCTCCGACGAGGTGCTCGCGCACACGTTCCAGGCGCTGCTGAAGCACGACCGGCCGCTGCGCTTTCCGGACATCACGTACAGCTTCTATCCGACCTACGCGCGTCTGTACGGTGTCGAGACCGCGATCGTGCCGCTCGCGGACGACTTCTCGATCCGTGTCGACGACTACCTCGACGATGCCGGCGGCGTGCTGTTTCCGAACCCGAATGCGCCGACCGGGCGCGCGCTGCCGCTCGCGGATGTCGAGCGGATCGCGGCCGCGAACCCGTCATCGGTCGTCGTGATCGACGAGGCGTATGTCGATTTCGGCGCGCAGTCGGCGATTACGCTGATCGACCGTCATCCGAACCTGCTCGTCGTGCACACGACGTCGAAGGCGCGCTCGCTCGCCGGCATGCGCGTCGGCTTCGCGTTCGGCGATGCGGCGCTGATCGACGCACTGAACCGCGTGAAGGACAGCTTCAACTCCTATCCGCTCGACCGGCTCGCGCAGGTCGCCGCGCAGGCCGCGTATGAAGACACCGACTATTTCGACGCGACCTGCCGGCGCGTGGTCGACAGCCGGACGCGGCTCACGCACGCGCTCGACGCGCTCGGCTTCGACATCGTGCCGTCGGCGGCGAATTTCGTGTTCGCGCGCCATCCCGCGCACGATGCGGGCACGATCGCGGCGAAACTGAAGGAACGGGAAATTTTCGTGCGGCACTTCCGGCTGCCGAGGATCGACCAGCACCTGCGCATCACGGTCGGCACCGACGCCGAATGCGACGCGCTCGTCGCGGCGTTGCGCGAGTGGCTGGCCTGATACGGAAGAACCGGCGCCGGGTGGCGCCGCTCTGAACGCAGGACGCGCGCTCGCCCATCAACGGGCGCGCGTCACTGCCGGATCACGATGCGTCGTCGCCCTTCACGGCGATCAGCGCGTGATACTTCTCCATCAATTGCGCGTGCGATTCGTCATGCTGCGGATCGCGCGGAATGCATTCGACCGGACACACCTGCTGGCACTGCGGTTCGTCGAAATGGCCGACGCACTCGGTGCACTTGTTCGGGTCGATCACGTAGATGTCCGGGCCCATCGAAATCGCGCCGTTCGGGCACTCGGGCTCGCACACGTCGCAATTGATGCACTCGTCGGTAATCATCAAAGCCATACTGATCTCACTTCCTCAGGCCGGCGGCCGGCTTCGCGACGAAACCGGCCGGCGCCGCATCACGCGGCAGGGCCTCCCATCGCCGTCACTTTCTCGGTCAGCCACTTCTCGACGGACGGGAACACGAACTTGCTGACATCGCCGCCCAACTGCGCGATTTCGCGCACGATCGTCCCCGAGATGAACTGGTACTGATCGGACGGCGTCATGAACATCGTCTCGACGTCGGGCAACAGGTAGCGGTTCATCCCCGCCATCTGGAACTCATATTCGAAATCGGACACGGCACGCAGGCCGCGCACGATCACGCGTGCGTTGTTGGTCCGGACGAAATCCTTCAGGAGGCCGGTGAAACTCATCACCTTCACGTTCGGGTAATGGCCGAGCACCTCGTTCGCAATCGTCAGACGTTCTTCGAGCGAGAAAAACGGCTTTTTCGCGCGGCTGTCGGCGACGCCCACGACCAGCGTATCAAAAATGCTCGACGCACGCCGCACGAGGTCTTCGTGCCCGCGCGTCAGCGGATCGAACGTACCGGGATACACGGCGACTACCATGTCGCTCCTCCTGTCATCACGCAAACGGGATGGCAGCCGCGCGATGCGCACGCCACTGCCGAGATGGGCATGCGTCGCCTTTGCGGCGCGCCGCCTCGTATGGAACGCGCATTATTCATCATTTTCGCGCCGCAGCAAATGATAGTGAACCGCGCCGGCCTTGCCGTGCTTCACCACCTCCCAGCCCGCGAGCGCCTCGTGCGCGGCCGGGTCGAGTTCCGCCCCCGTTTCGACGTACAGCGCGCCGCCCGCCGCGACGAGCGGCGCCGCCAGCGCGATCGCGCGATCGAGCACGGCCGGTTCGCCGAACGGCGGATCGAGAAACACGACGTCGAACGCGCCCGGCGTGAGCCCGGCTGCGAGCCGCAGCGCATCGGCCTCGGCAACCTCGACCGAACGGGCGCCGAGCTTGTCCTTGATCGCTCGCAGCTGCTGCGCGGCGCGCGGGTGACGCTCGACCATCACGACGCCCGCCGCGCCGCGCGACGCGGCCTCGAAGCCGAGCGCGCCGGTGCCCGCGAACAGGTCGAGGCAGCGGCGGCCTTCGAGATCCTGGCCGAGCCAGTTGAACAGCGTCTCGCGCACGCGGTCGGGTGTCGGCCGCAGGCCGTCGAGATCGAGCACCGCGAGCGGCGTGCGCTTCCAGTCGCCGCCGATGATGCGGATCGTGTGCGGCTTGCCGCGGGCAGGAGGGGCCGCCGGGCGGCCGGAAGAGGAACGGGACATACGGGATATCGACGACGGAGGGACCGGGCGCGCGCAGGGGCGCACCGCCAAACAGGCGCACGTTACCACAGCGGCGGCGCGCGCTGACGCGAGCGCCACGCCGCACTGATAAAATGCACGGTTTCGGCCGCCGTGCGCCGCGCCCGCGCGAACGCAGAACGGCCCGCCCAGCGCCCCGCCTCTCTCGGCGGGCCTGCCCTCTTCCCGACGTCAGACCATGTTCAGTTTCTTCAAACGATTCAAGAAATCGCAGGAGCCCGATCCGGCGGAATCGCAATCGGCCGACGCGCAGCAAGCGGACGAGCCGTCCGATGCGCCCGCGCCCGTGGCCCCGCCCGCGGCCGACGTGCCGCAGGCACCCGCGCAACCGGCCGCGCCGGCCGTCGTGATGACGGTCACGCCGACCAACGACGGCCGCGACGAGGTCGTCGAGACGGTCGAGATCGTCCCGCCGCCGCTGCAGGACGCGTCCGCGAAGAAGTCGTGGCTCGCGCGCCTGAAAACGGGGCTCGCGAAAACGGGCTCGAGCATCACCGGCGTCTTCGTCAACACGAAGATCGACGAGGATCTGTACGAGGAGCTCGAAACCGCGCTGCTGATGTCCGACGCGGGCGTCGATGCGACCGAGTACCTGCTCGGCGCGCTGCGCGAAAAGGTGCGCACGGGCCGGCTGACCGACCCGCAGCAGGTAAAGGGCGCGCTGCACGACCTGCTCGTCGAACTGCTGACGCCGCTCGAGAAATCGCTGATGCTCGGCCGCGCGCAGCCGCTCGTGATGATGATCGCCGGCGTGAACGGCGCGGGCAAGACGACCAGCATCGGCAAGCTCGCGAAGCATCTGCAGAGCTTCGACCAGTCGGTGCTGCTGGCCGCGGGCGACACGTTCCGCGCGGCCGCGCGCGAGCAGCTCGCGGTCTGGGGCGAGCGCAACAACGTGACGGTCGTGCAGCAGGAAAGCGGCGATCCGGCCGCGGTGATCTTCGACGCGGTCAGCGCCGCGCGCGCGCGCAAGATCGACGTGATGATGGCCGATACGGCCGGCCGCCTGCCGACGCAGCTCCACCTGATGGAAGAGCTGAAGAAGGTAAAGCGCGTGATTGCGAAGGCGCACGACGGCGCGCCGCACGAAGTGCTGCTGGTGATCGACGCGAACACCGGCCAGAACGCGCTCACGCAGGTGAAGGCATTCGACGACGCGCTCGGCCTCACGGGCCTGATCGTCACGAAGCTCGACGGCACCGCGAAGGGCGGGATTCTCGCCGCGATCGCGCGGCAACGCCCGGTGCCCGTCTACTTCATCGGCGTCGGCGAAAAGGTCGAGGACCTGCAGCCGTTCAGCGCGGTGGAATTCGCGGACGCGCTGCTCGGCTGACCCTCGCCGGCACGCATCGCACGGGGCGCCTTCGGGCGCCCTTTTTCATGCGCGCCCGCTCGTCACCAGCGGCGCGGCGCGCTCATTCCGCGTCGGGCTGCGCGCCCGGCTCGGCGGCCTTGAACGCGTCGAGCGCCGCGGCGTGGTCGGCGATCCGCTGGATCGTCGGGAAGCGCGTGGTATCGATCGAGAAGCGGTTCGCGTTGAACACCTGCGGCACGAGGCACACGTCGGCGAGCGTCGGCGTGTCGCCGAAGCACAGCTTGCCGGTGCGCGGATCGCTCGCGAGACGCGTCTCGAGCGTCTCGAAGCCGGCCTCGATCCAGTGCCGGTACCACGCGCTCTTCGCCTCCTCGGGCACCTTCATCGTGTGCTTCAGGTACTTCAGCACGCGCAGGTTGTTCAGCGGATGGATTTCGCACGCGATCTGCAGCGCGATCGCGCGCACGTATGCGCGATCGACCGGCTGCTTCGGCAGCAGCGCGGGCTCGGGATGGGTTTCCTCGAGATACTCGATGATCGCGAGCGACTGCTGCAGCGTCGCGTCGCCGTCGACCAGCGTCGGCACGACCGCGTCCGGATTCACTGCGCGGTACGCGTCCTTCAGTTGCTCGCCGCCGTCGCGCAGCATGTGCACGGGAACATAGTCGAACGGCAGCCGCTTCAGGTTCAGGGCAATCCGCACGCGGTACGACGCGGAACTGCGGAAATAGCTGTAGAGCTTCATGGGATGTCTCTGTTGGTCGTATTCGGCCGGCAACGGCACGGGCGCGGCGCAACCGGCGCGCGCACCGCCGGGACCCAGAGTGTAGCGCGGCACGATGCGCGGCCGCGCCCGTGCGATACTCGGGCATTCCTCACCGCTCACCGCGCGGCCCGATGCCGGCCGCCCGCCCCACGCCCCGATGACCGCTTCCCCCGACACCGCCGCCGCTCCGTTCCCTTGCGCCCGCTTCATCAAGGAAATCGGCCGCGGCCCGAACGGCGCGCGCGCGCTGTCCGCCGAGGACACGTTCGCGCTCTACCGCGCGATGCTCGACGCACGCGTGTCGGACGTCGAACTCGGCGCGATCCTGATCGCCTATCGGCTGAAGGGCGAAACCGCCGACGAACTGGCCGCGATGCTCGCCGCCGCGCAGGCGTCGTTCGAGCCCGTGCACGTGCAGGACGCCGCGTTCCGCCCGGTCGCGATCCCGAGCTACAACGGTGCGCGCAAGCAGCCGAACCTCGTGCCGCTGCTCGCGCTGCTGCTCGCGCGCGAAGGCGTACCGGCGCTCGTGCACGGCGTGGAGCGCGATCCCGGTCGCGTGACGAGCGCGGAGATCTTCTCCGCGCTGTCGCTCGCGCCGTCGGCGTCGCACGATGCGATCGAGGACATGCTGGCCGAGCGCCGCGTCGCGTTCGCACCGATCGGCGTCCTGGCGCCGCGCATCGCCCGCCTGCTGTCGATGCGCAGCGTGCTCGGCGTACGCAACTCGACGCACACGCTCGTGAAGATCCTGCAGCCGTTCGCGCCGGCCGGGCTGCGGCTCGTCAACTACACGCATCCGCCGTACCGCGACAGCCTCGCGCAACTGTTTCGCGATCATCCGGACGCCGCGCTGGGCGGCGCGCTGCTCGCGCGCGGCACCGAGGGCGAAGCCGTCGCCGACACGCGGCGCCAGGTGCAGGTCGACTGGCTGCACGACGGCGTGTGCGACACACTGATCGAGGCCGAGCGTTCTTCGACCGATGCGCCGCCCGTCGCGCTGCCCGAAGCGCGCGATGCGGCGACCACGGCCGCGTGGACGGACGCCGTGCTGCGCGGCGAGGTGCCGGTGCCGGACACGGTGGCGCGGCAGGTCGCGACGATCGTGGAGATCGCGCGCATCGCACGCTGACGACGCGGCCGCGACCGGCCCCTTTGTCCCGACCATTTGACACGCGCCCGCATCCTGGCATAGAGTGACTGCCATGCGTTCCTTTCCGAACACCCTCCGAATTACCTCCGGCCGCCTAGCGCGGCCGCTATCGCTACGACTAGCCTAAGGCTGTCGTAGCGCCGTGTGCTGTCCGCACGGTCCCTCCCAGCAGTTCCTCGCAGTACCCCTCTCGCAGTTTTTACAACCGAAGTCGTCAGCATTCGTCCGTCTATCCGTCGGCCGATTCGCGAAGATCATCCGCATCCGCGGCGCAATGGCGCGCGGCGATGCGAGGCAGCGCCAACCGTCGCTCATGCCGCCCGTCTTCGCTCGCGACTTGAGACCCGAGGTCCAGAAGATGCAGCGCAATCCGCAAGACAAGTACCGTCCGTTCGAACCCGTCCGCCTCAATGGCCGCCGCTGGCCGTCCCGCACCATCGAGCGCGCGCCCGTGTGGATGAGCACCGACCTGCGCGACGGCAACCAGTCGCTGATCGAGCCGATGAGCATCGAGCAGAAGCTCGAATTCTTCGAGATGCTGGTGGCGATCGGGTTCAAGGAGATCGAAGTCGGTTTTCCGTCGGCGTCGCAAACCGACTTCGATTTCGTCCGCAAGCTGATCGACGACCAGCGGATTCCCGACGACGTGACGATCGAGGTGCTCGTGCAGTCGCGCGAGGACCTGATCGCCCGCACGTTCGACGCGCTCGAAGGCGTGCCGCGCGCGATCGTGCACCTGTACAACGCGGTGTGCCCGTCGTTCCGCCGCATCGTGTTCGGGATGTCGAAAAACGACGTGAAGGCGCTCGCGATCGACGGCACGCGCATCATCAAGGCGCACGCCGACGCGCGCCCCGACACGCAGTGGACCTTCCAGTACTCGCCGGAAACCTTCAGCATGACCGAGCTGACGTTTGCACGCGAGATCTGCGACGCGGTCGCGCAGACGTGGCGCCCGACCCGCGACCACAAGATGATCGTCAACCTGCCGGCCACCGTCGAAGCCGCAAGCCCGAACGTGTTCGCCGACCAGATCGAATGGATGGACCGCAACCTCGCGTATCGCGACAGCATCGTGCTGTCGGTGCATCCGCACAACGACCGCGGCACCGCGGTGGCGGCGGCCGAACTCGCGCTGCTCGCGGGCGCCGACCGCATCGAGGGCTGCCTGTTCGGCAACGGCGAACGCACCGGCAACGTCGATCTCGTCACGCTCGCGCTGAACCTCTACACGCAGGGCATCGACCCGGGCCTCGACTTCTCCGACATCGACGCGGTGCGCCGCGTCGTCGAACGCTGCAACCAGATTCCCGTGCACCCGCGCCACCCGTACGCGGGCGACCTCGTGTTCACCGCGTTCTCGGGCTCGCACCAGGACGCGATCCGCAAGGGTTTCGCGCAGCAACGCCCCGACGCGGTCTGGGAAGTGCCGTACCTGCCGATCGACCCGGCCGACCTCGGCCGCAGCTATGACGCGGTGATCCGCGTGAACAGCCAGTCCGGCAAGGGCGGCGCGACGTTCCTGCTCGAACGCGGGATGGGCTTCACGCCGACGCGGCGCGTGCAGATCGAATTCAGCCACGCGGTGCAGACGCTCGCGGACGCATCCGGCGAGGAAGTGACGGGCGACGCGATCTGCGCGCTGTTCACGCGCGAATTCTTCGAGACCGACGGCCCGGCCGCGCGCCACGGCGGCAGCGCGCGCTGGCAGAACCGCGAGATCGCGGCGGCGCCCGCGGCCGCGACCGAGTCGGAGCCGGAGGACGCCGTGCGACGATTCGCCGCGGCCTTCGCGGCGGCGGCCGGCGCCGCGATCGACGTCGCGTCGTGCGAATCGGTGCGCGCGACGGACGGACGGTTCGCGGTATCGGTCGGCTGCCGGGTCGGCGACGCACCGCTGCGGCACGGCGTCGGCCTGCATGCCGATGCGGCGAGCGCCGCGCTCGACGCGGTCGTCAGTGCGATCAACCGATCGGCGTGGCACTGCACGGACCACCGCGCGGCGGCCTGACGGCCGCGCATCGACCGAGCGTTCAAACGTCAGCGAGCGGAACGACCGCCCGTGCGCCGCGCGATCCGCGCCGCACGGGCCAGCAAAAAGCGGCCCAGAAGGCCGCTCGATTCGGGGGCATGAAAAGGAGCGCGACGCGCGCTCATGTCTCGGTCGCGCACCGCGTCGCCTGCCACGCGAGCAGGCACCAGCGCCCCTGTTCCTCGGTGTGGACGGACGTATAAGCGATCGGGAAGACCAAGCCGCCGTTGTTCGTTTCCATCTCGATCAACGCGCGCCCGGTGACGACGCAGGTTTCGCCGCCGACCGGCAGCACGTCCTGCGACTGGATTTCGATCTGGCGATAGCGGCGGCGGCCGGCGACGATGGCATCGATGAACTGCTGCTTGGTTTCGCGTTTGCCGTTGGTGTGCACGAAGAACACCTTGTCCGACAGCAGCGCGCCGAGCGCCTCGCCGTCCCCGTCCACCATCGCCCGGAACCGATCGCGCTCGAGCGCGCGGATCGCATCGATCACCTTCGCCATCGCCTGACTCCTCGGCAACGCGCCCGCCGTGCGCGGGCGTGCGGATCAGAAGTTGTACTGCACGTAGAACTGGTGGAAATTTATACCAGGATTCGGCTCTTTGATACCCGCGTTAGACACATGTTCAAAACGGTAGCCGACCTGATACTGTTGCCGTTGGCCGAACTGCACGCCGACGCCCCCGGTCGGCGCGAACTGGAACGCGGTCGACAGCGAGAAGTTGTTCGAGATCGTCGGATGGGTCAGGAGCCGGACCCCGCCGCCCGCCTCGATGAACGGGCGAATTTCGCCCGTGCTCTTGATGAAGCGGAACAACGGCGTCACGCCGAATTCGCCGATGCTGCCGTGGACGTTGCCGCCCGTGTGCCAGTATCCGGCGTGCCCTTCGACGACGAACGCGAAGTGCCAGCCGCCGACCTGCCACCAGTTCCAGCCCGGATCCCACACGACGCCCAGGTCGCCCTTGTCGATCCCGCGCCGATCCGAAAACCCGCCGCCCGCCTGGATCCCCCATCGATCCGCGAACGCCGCACCCGATCCGCCCAGCAGGGACGCCGCCAGCAACGCATGCAGCGCAAGCCGGCTGCGGGGCCGGCGATTCTTCTTATTGTTCATCTGACACTCCAACTTTTTGGGTTGAATGGAGCCTGCCGCGACGGCCTGGCCCGAGCGAACTGAATGGTATGGTAAAGGACTTTTCGGATCGGCATCACGAAGCGAAATGGCTTGCTTCCAAAACGGCAAAAATCGAAATCGTCTACTGATTACCATCAGAAACAACGGTTTACGGAACTTCGCGTCGCGCCCCGGGTCGCAAATTAGACTATCGATTCGACTTCTTCGATAGAAAAACGGGAACTCGGATGCCCACGTCCGCTCTAAGGATTAGCACTCGTCTTCCGGGAGTGCTAAGATGGCCCACGGAATCTCATTCGAGACCGGGGGTTTGTCCCTGATTCCAAAGGAGTTTTTAGTGAGCAACGCCCTGACCCTCCCGAACACCCTGAGCCCGACGCCGGCCAAGGCCGAATCGGCAGGCTCGCTGGCGCTCGCAGCCCAATCGATGTTGCCCGGCCAGCTCGGCAACATCGACGCGTACATCCAGGCCGTCAACCGCATTCCGCTGCTGACCGCCGAAGAGGAACGCCGGTACGCAACCGAATTCCGCGAGGACAACAACCTCGACTCGGCGCGCCGCCTCGTGCTGTCGCACCTGCGTCTGGTCGTGTCGGTCGCACGCAACTATCTCGGCTACGGCCTGCCGCACGGCGACCTGATCCAGGAAGGCAACATCGGCCTGATGAAGGCGGTGAAGCGTTTCGACCCGGCGCAAAACGTGCGCCTGGTGTCGTACGCGATCCACTGGATCAAGGCCGAGATCCACGAGTACATCCTGCGCAACTGGCGCATGGTGAAGGTCGCGACGACGAAGGCGCAGCGCAAGCTGTTCTTCAACCTGCGCAGCCACAAGAAGTCCATGCAGGCGATGACGCCCGAGGAAATCGACGGTCTCGCGCAGGAACTCAACGTCAAGCGCGAAGACGTGACCGAGATGGAAACGCGCCTGTCGGGCGGCGATATCGCGCTCGAAGGGCAGGTGGAAGACGGCGAGGAATCGTACGCGCCGATCGCCTACCTGGCCGACTCGCACAACGAGCCGACCGCCGTGCTCGCCGCGCGTCAGCGCGACATGCTGCAGACGGACGGCATCGCGCAGGCGCTCGAGGCACTCGACGCGCGCAGCCGCCGCATCATCGAGGCGCGCTGGCTGCACGTCGACGACGACGGCTCGGGCGGCTCGACGCTGCACGATCTCGCCGCCGAATTCGGCGTGTCCGCGGAACGCATCCGCCAGATCGAAGCGAGCGCAATGAAAAAGATGCGCACGGCCCTCGCCGAATACGCGTAAATCCCCGGCGCTCGAGCGCGCCTCGTCGAAAACCGCTGCCCGACCGGCAGCGGTTTTTTTTCGCCCGTCTTTTTAGCGGACTTTCACGCGCTTCCGCATGCGCTTCTCTTCCCGCTTCTCTTCCCGCTTCTCTTCCCGTTTCTCCGCTCGTTTCCCTTCCCGTCTCTCCGCCGATTAATTGAGCTGATTCATCAGGTATTCGGCCATTTGCGGGCCCCTTCCGCATAACCTTGATCTGCCTCAACTTTTGCCCCTCGTTTCGCGACGGTCTGCCGCAGCGCAGCACTCGGCATCGGAAAGCAGTCCTTTTAAAATTGGCATGTCAGGCGCAAAAGGATTAAAACAGCTTCACGGCCGTCATAAATCCGACGTAAAGTCGCCCCAAATCCGACGTAAATCGATTCAGGATAATCACCTTGATCTCGATCAATAAAGAGCCTGCGCCGCCTTCCCCGCGGCCGCCCGGCACGATCGGCTGGCGCGCGCGCATCGCCGCGTGGGCACGCGGACCGACCCTCGCCCGCGACATCACCCTGGTGCTGATCGTCAAGCTGATCCTCCTGATGTCGCTCAAATACGCATTCTTCAATCATCCGCAGGCCGAGCACATGTCGCTTCCGCCTGCCGCCGTCGCCGAGAAGCTGCTCTCGGTACCGGCGCCTGCATCTACCGAGGGAGACCACCATGATAAGTAGCGATGTCGTCGATCTGTCACGTCTGCAGTTCGGCATCACGGCGCTCTACCACTTCCTGTTCGTGCCGCTGACGCTCGGCCTGTCCTGGCTGCTCGTCATCATGGAAGCGGTCTACGTGATGACCGGCAAGCAGGTCTACAAGGACATGACGCAGTTCTGGGGCAAGCTGTTCGGGATCAACTTCGCGATGGGCGTGACGACCGGCATCACGCTCGAATTCCAGTTCGGCACGAACTGGTCGTACTACTCGCACTACGTCGGCGACATCTTCGGCGTGCCGCTCGCGGTCGAGGGGCTGATGGCGTTCTTCCTCGAATCGACGTTCGTCGGCCTGTTCTTCTTCGGCTGGAACCGCCTGTCGAAGGTCAAGCACCTGATCGTCACGTTCCTCGTCGCGCTGGGCTCGAACCTGTCCGCGCTGTGGATCCTCGTCGCGAACGGCTGGATGAACAACCCGGTCGGCGCCGAGTTCAACTACCAGACGATGCGCATGGAGCTGACCAGCCTGTTCGACGTGCTGTTCAACCCGGTCGCGCAGGTGAAGTTCGTGCATACGGTGTCGGCCGGCTACGTGACGGCCGCGATGTTCGTGCTCGGCGTGTCGTCGTGGTACCTGCTGAAGAAGCGCGACGTCGACTTCGCGCTGCGCTCGTTCGCGGTCGCGGCCGGCTTCGGCCTCGCGGCGACGCTGTGCGTGATCGTGCTCGGTGACGAATCGGGCTACACGACCGGCGAAGTGCAGAAGATGAAGCTCGCCGCGATCGAATCCGAATGGGAAACGCAGCCGGCGCCCGCGTCGTTCACGCTGATCGGCATTCCGAACCAGGAAGAACAGCGCACCGACTACGCGATCAAGATCCCGTACGCGCTCGGCCTGATCGCGACGCGCTCGATCGACGAGCCCGTGATCGGCCTGCGCGATCTCGCGAAGCACAGCGAGGAGCACATCCAGAGCGGGATGATCGCGTACGGCGCGCTGCAGAAGCTGAAGGAAGGCGACACGAGCGCGGCCACGCGCGCGTTGTTCGACCAGCACAAGCAGTATCTCGGCTACGGGCTGATGCTCAAGCAGTTCACGCCGAACGTCGTCGATGCGACGCCGGAGCAGATCAAGGCCGCCGCGAAGAAGACGATTCCGCCGGTCGCGCCCGTGTTCTTCTCGTTCCGGATCATGGTGTTCCTCGGCTTCCTGTTCCTCGCGACCTTCGTCGCCGCGTTCTGGTTCTGCGCGCGCCGCGAACTGCTGCAGGACAACCGCCGCTGGTTCCTCCGCTATGCGGTGTGGGCGATCCCGCTGCCGTGGCTGGCCGCGGAATTCGGCTGGGTGGTCGCCGAGCTCGGCCGCCAGCCGTGGACGATCGCGGGCATCCTGCCGACGCACCTGTCCGCGTCGAGCCTGCAGCCGAGCGACCTGTACCTGAGTCTCGCGGGTTTCATCCTGTTCTACACCGTCCTGTTCGTCATCGAGATCACGCTGATGTTCAAGTACGCGCGCCTCGGCCCGTCGTCGCTGCATACCGGCCGTTATCACCACGAACTCGCGGCCGCCAGCGAGCGCGCCCCGGCGTGAGCACGCACCCGAAACGGAACAAGGAATCGCTATGGACTATGCAACTCTCAAGCTGATCTGGTGGCTGCTCGTCGGCGTGCTGCTGATCGGCTTCGCCGTCACCGACGGCTTCGACATGGGCGCGACCGCGCTGCTGCCGTTCCTCGGCAAGACCGACGACGAGCGCCGCATCATCGTCAACACCGTCGGCGCGACCTGGGAAGGCAACCAGGTGTGGCTGATCACGGCGGGCGGCGCGATGTTCGCCGCCTGGCCGCTCGTCTACGCGGCGTCGTTCTCCGGCTTCTACTTCGCGATGCTGCTCGTGCTGTTCGCGCTGTTCTTCCGGCCGGTGGGCTTCGACTACCGCAGCAAGCGGCCCGACCCGCGCTGGCGTGCCGGCTGGGACTGGGGCCTGTTCGTCGGCGGCTTCGTGCCGGCGCTCGTGTTCGGCGTCGCGTTCGGCAACCTGCTGCAGGGCGTGCCGTTCAAGTTCGACAGCGACCTGCGCGTGACCTACTACGGCGGCTTCTGGGCGCTGCTGAACCCGTTCGCGCTGCTGTGCGGGCTCGTCAGCCTCACGATGCTCGTCGCGCACGGCGCCGCGTTCATCAAGATGAAGACCGACGGCGTGATCGCGCGCCGCGCCTCGATCGCGCTGCGCGTGGCGTCGTTGCTCGCGGTCGTGCTGTTCGTGCTGGCCGGCGTGCTGGTCGCGTCGACCATCGGCGGCTTCCACATCACGCATGCCGCGCCGACCGACACCGTCGCGAACCCGCTGCTCAAGGATGTCGCCGCCGGCTCGGGCCTGTGGCTCGCGAACTACGGCGAATTCCCGTGGATGATCGCCGCCCCCGTGGTCGGCATCGCGGGCGGCCTGCTCGCGCTGCTGCTCGCCGGCTCGAAGCAGGAGAAGACGGCCTTCTTCTGCACGGGGCTGATGATCACCGGCGTGATCCTGACCGCGGGCTTCTCGATGTTCCCGTTCATCATGCCGTCGTCGCTCGACCCGCGCAGCAGCCTGACCGTGTGGGATTCGACATCGAGCCACCTGACGCTGCAGGTGATGCTGTTCGCGGTGATCGTGTTCCTGCCGATCATCCTGCTCTACACGAGCTGGGTGTATCGCGTGATGCGCGGCAAGGTCACGCGCCAGACGCTCGAAGAGAACAAGCACTCGATGTATTGAAGAACCGGGCCGGGGCGCGCCGCGCCCTCGCCCATCGTTTCGCAAGGAGTCGGATCATGTGGTATTTCAGCTGGATTCTCGGTATCGGCGTCGCGCTGTCGTTCGGCATCGTCAACGCGATGTGGCTCGAAGCGCGGCAGAAGGCGCAGGAAGTACCCGCGCGCGCCCGCCGCGACTGACGCCCGCCTGACCCGCGTGCGGCCGATCGCGCCGCCGCCGTCCGGAACGAACCTCGCATCACGCGAGGTTTTTTTCGTCCCGCCCCCGCCGGACGGGCGCCGTGCGTCGATGCCAATTTAGCGCCAGATTGATACCACTTGAATACCAATAAAAGGTTTCATAAGATCGTTGGACACGGCCGCTGACAGGCCGATTCCTTCTTGGGTGGGGGAGACATGCGAATCCCGTGTGGGGCGCGCGCGTGCGCGCCGTGTCGACGTCCGCGTGCGGCGGCGCCCGTCGTGCTCGCGCGCGGCGGGCCGAATCCGGCCGGCTACGCTCGACTCGCCGCCGCCGCGGCAATGGCGGCGCGCCGCCGATGACCCCACGCACACCGCCGCGCCGATCCGATCGGCACGCGTGCCCGCCTCCCGTTCCGTAACGCACGCCCCCGCGTGCAGATTGCGCGTGGTGCGGCCGCATCGCCCCGCGTGCTGGTATCGCCCGCAGCTCCACTGAAAGACCCGATCGCAGCGACGTCGTCCCACGACGCCGCTACGCCAACTTTTTAGGAGTTCGAATGAAAAGCATCTTGTCGTCCCTTCTTGCGAGCCTGCCGATCGCGGTGCTGTCGCCGGCCGCGATCGCGGCTCAACCGGCGCCGGCCACCGCCGGCACGACCGTCGGCACCGCGCCAGCCGCCGCGCGAGCGGCCAGTCTCGCGACGCTGCTGTCGAACGGCCTCGCGCTGCGCGTCGCCGTCGACAACAATCACGCGGCCACGGCCGGCGTGCCGCGCGCCGATCTCGGCGCGGACGGCGCGGCCTGCGCGACGGGCCGCCTGATCCTGCAGAACCGTGGCCACCAGGCGATCGCCGACGGCGGCTGGAAGCTCTATCTGCACAGCATCCGCCGGCTGTTGCGGATCGACCGCCCGGGCTTCGCGCTGCGGCGGCTCACCGGCGACCTGTACGAACTGACGCCGCAGCCGGGCTCGGTGCGGCTCGCGCCCGGCGAGCGCATCGAGCTGCCGTTCGTCGCCGAGTACTGGCTGCTGCGCTACAGCGACGTGATTCCGCGCCCGTATGTCGTGGTCGACGGCGCGCCGCCGGTCGTGCTGCGCTACAACGACACCGACGACGAGCTGCGCTACGTCGAATCGCTGCCGGCCGACGCGCAGAACAACTCGACCGGCAATGCACCGCCGGTGGCTGCACGGCCCGACGCGAGCCGCGCGCTGCCGAGCGTGAAACGCGCACAGCCGCTGCCCGGCACGCTCGAGCTGCGCGGCGTCGAACTCGCGCTGCCGGACCTGGCGGACGCGCAGGTCGCGGCACTGCGCGAACGCGCGGCGACACTCGGGCTCGACGGCGCGCGCACGCCGGTTCGCGGCGCCGTCGCGCCGCGCCGGCTGCCGGCCGACATCGCGACGCCGGGCGGTTACCGGCTCGCGATCGGGCCGCGCGGCGTGCTGATCGAAGGCTACGATCGCGCGGGCCTCTACTACGGCGTGCAAACGCTCTACTCGCTCGTGCCGGCCGGCGGCGGCCCGGTCCCGGCGATGCTCGTCGAGGATGCGCCGCGCTTCACGCACCGCGGGATGCACGTCGACCTCGCGCGCAACTTCAAGCACCCGGCGACGCTGCGCCGCCTGATCGACCAGATGAGCGCGTACAAGCTCAACCGCCTGCACCTGCACCTGTCCGACGACGAAGGCTGGCGCATCGAGATTCCCGGCCTGCCGGAGCTGACCGAAATCGGCGGGCGCCGCTGCCACGACCCGGACGAGACGCGCTGCCTGCTGCCGCAGCTCGGCTCGGGCCCCGACAACCGCTCGGGCGGCGGCTACCTGACGCGCGACGACTACGTGGCGCTCGTGCGCTACGCGGCCGCGCACTTCGTGCAGGTCATCCCCGAGATCGACATGCCCGCGCATGCGCGCGCGGCCGTCGTGACGATGGAGGCGCGCTACCGGCGGCTGCATGCGGCCGGCCGGGACCAGGAAGCGAACGCGTACCGGCTGCTCGATCCGCAGGACACGACGAACCTGACGACCGTGCAGTTCTACGACCGGCGCAGCGACCTGAACCCGTGCGTGCCGGGCGCGCTCAATTTCGCGTCGAAGGTAATCCGCGAGATCGCGGCGATGCATGCGGACGCGCAGGCGCCGCTGCGCACCTGGCACTACGGCGGCGACGAAGCGAAGAACATCTTCCTCGGCGGGGGCTTCCAGCCGCTGAACGGCACCGACCCGAACAAGGGGCGCATCGATCTCGCCGCGCAGGACAAGCCGTGGGCGCGCTCGCCCGCGTGCACGGCGCTGCTCCAGCGCGGCGAGATCAAGTCGATCGACGAGTTGCCGACGCGTTTCGCGAAACAGGTGAGCGCGGCCGTCAGCGCGAACGGGATCGACACGATGGCCGCGTGGCAGGACGGCATCAAGCATGCGAACGGGCCGCAGGACTTCAGCACGCGCCACGTGATGGTGTCGCTGTGGGACACGATCTTCTGGGGGGCGTCGGACAGCGCGCGCGACCTGAGCGGCAAGGGCTACCTGACGGTGCTCGCGCTGCCCGACTACCTGTACTTCGACTTCCCGTACACGCTCAACCCGCGCGAGCGCGGCTACTACTGGGGCTCGCACGCGACCGACGAGTACAAGGTGTTCTCGCTCGCGCCGGAGAACCTGCCGCAGAACGCCGAAGTGATGGGCGACCGTGACGGCAACCCGTTCGAGGCGACCGGCGCGGGCCCCGCGCCGCGCATCGAAGGCATGCAGGGCCAGGCATGGGGCGAGGTGATGCGCAACGACACCTTCCTCGAATACATGGCCTATCCGCGGCTGCTCGCGCTCGCCGAGCGCGCGTGGCACCGGGCCGACTGGGAGCTGCCGTATGCGGCCGGCGTGCGCTTCAAGCGCGGCGACACGCATCACGTCGACACGGCCGCGCTGCAGCGCGACTGGGCCGGTTTCGCGACGCTGCTCACGCAACGCGAATTGCCGAAGCTCGACCGCGCCGGTGTCGGCTACCGGAAGCCGACCTTCACGCTGACGAATCCGTGACCGGCTGAGCCGTCGGGCGCTGCGCGCGGCAGTCGACTGCCACGCGCCGTCGCCCCGCTCCAACGAAAAACGGCTTGCGACACATCGCAAGCCGTTTTTCGTTTTACCGCCCGGCCGAACCCGCATCGCGGGTCGGGCCGGTTTCATCGCATCAGGCCGGC
The DNA here is from genome assembly GCF_055810675.1 of Burkholderia sp. YHN3-13. Taxonomy (NCBI): domain Bacteria; kingdom Pseudomonadati; phylum Pseudomonadota; class Betaproteobacteria; order Burkholderiales; family Burkholderiaceae; genus Burkholderia; species Burkholderia sp. YHN3-13. Next base: position 50,166 of record NZ_JBVVNQ010000006.1, read on the forward strand.
TGCGCGGCCGCCCCGCCGGCCGACGGCGGCAGGCGCGCGCCGAGCTGTTCGGCATAACGTGCGGCCGCGTTGCCGCAGACGATGTGGAACGTGTCGAGCGACACCCACGCGACGTCGAGCGCACCGAGGCGATCGCGATCGACCGCCGACGGATCGCGCACGACGACGCGCAGGCGCGTGGTCGCCACCGCATCGAGCGACGCGACGTTGGTCGCGCCGCCGAACACCGCGAGCCAGCGCGTCGGCTCCGGATCGAGCGGGCCGGCGGCCGCGCCCGTGACGGGCTGCGCGGCGGCGGCCGGCGCGGCCGACGCGGCACCGGTCGCGCCGCTGCCGATCGCGGCACGCATTTCGTCGGCGATGATGTCGGCCTCCGGCCCGATGATCACCTGCACGCTGTTGCCGCCGCGCTTGAGCACGCCGCGCGCGCCGATCGACTTCAGTTCAGGTTCCGAGACCTTCTCCGGATCGACGACGGTCAGGCGCAGGCGCGTCGTGCAGGCGTCGACGACCGACAGGTTGCCCGCGCCGCCGAGCGCGGCGATGTAGCGTTGCGCGCGCGGTGCGGCGGCCGTCGCGGCGGCGCCCGCAGCCGGCGCGACGAAGCCGCCCGACGCGTACGATTCGGCAGCCGCATCGGCCGATGCCGGCTCGCGGCCCGGCGTGGCCATGTTGAACTTGCGGATGAAGAAGCGGAACAGCCCGTAGTACGCGACGCCGTACGCAATGCCGAGCGGGATCGCGATCCAGCCCTTCGTCGACAGCCCGTAGTTCAACACGTAGTCGATCGCGCCGGCCGAGAACGTGAAGCCGAGCTTCACGCCGAGAATCTGGCAGATCGCGAGCGACAGCCCCGTCAGGACCGCATGGATCACGTACAGCACCGGCGCGAGGAACATGAAGCTGAACTCGATCGGCTCGGTCACGCCGGTCAGGAACGACGTCAGCGCCATCGAGAACAGCAGGCCGCCGACCATCGCGCGGCGTTCCTTGGGCGCTTCGTGCAGCATCGCGAGACACGCCGCCGGCAGGCCGAACATCATGATCGGGAAAAAGCCAGCCATGAAGGTGCCCGCGGTCGGGTCGCCCGCGAAGAAGCGGTGCAGGTCGCCGTGCACGATCTCGCCGCCGGCCGGCGGCGTGAAGTTGCCGAACACGAACCACGCCAGCGAGTTGATGATGTGATGCAGGCCCGTGACGAGCAGCAGGCGGTTCAGGAAGCCGAACACGAACGCACCGATCGCGCCCGCCGTCGTCAGCCACTGGCCGGCCGCGTCGATCAGGTGCTGGACCGGCTGCCACACGTACCCGAACACGATGCCGAGCACCACGCACACCAGCCCCGTGATGATCGGCACGAACCGTTTGCCGCCGAAGAACGCGAGGTAGTCCGGCAGCTTGATGTCCTTGTAGCGGTTGTACAGCAGGCCCGCGACGACACCCGCGATGATCCCGGACAGCACGCCCATGTTCAGCTTGGGATCGATGTCCTTCATGATCGCGGTTTCGATCAGGTAGCCGATCGCGCCCGCGAGCGCCGCCACGCCGTTGTTGTCCTTCGCGAACCCGACCGCCACGCCGATCGCGAACAGCAGCGGCAGGTTGTCGAAGATCGCGCCGCCGGCGTCGGCGATCATCTTGATGTTGAACACGTCCGGCTGGCCGAGTCGCAGCAGGATGCCGGCGACCGGCAGTACCGCGATCGGCAGCATCAGTGCCCGGCCCAGGCCCTGTATTTTCAGAAACGGATTCCCGTTCATTCAGTCCTCCAATCCTTGTCTCTTCGTTAATCGTCGTTGCGCTGATTGCTTTCGTCGTCATACGGGCCACGAACCTGCCGCCGACGTTCAGTCGAGCGGCCAGACCTCGCGGCTTGCTGCCCTTACCGCCTGTGCCGAATCGAGCGCGAGCAGGTCCTGCGCGCGCTGACGGCACAACTGGTAATCGAGACGGCGCACACGCGCCTTGATGCCCGGCACCGATACGGGGTCGACCGACAGTTCGGTCACGCCGAGGCCCACCAGGATCGGCACCGCGAGCGGATCGCCGCCGAGCGCGCCGCACACGCCGACCCACTTGCCGTGCTTCGCCGCGCCGCGCACCGCGATGTCGATCAGGCGCAGCACGGCCGGATGCAGGCCGTCGGATTGCGCGGCCAGGTCGGCCTGGCAGCGGTCCATCGCGAGCGTGTACTGGGTCAGGTCGTTGGTGCCGATCGACAGGAAATCCGCGTGCTGCGCGAGCTGGTCGGCCAGCAGCGCGGCCGACGGCACCTCGATCATCACGCCGACCTCGATCGGCTCGGTGCGGCCCTGCGCGCGCGCGAATTCGTCGATGCGCTTGCGCAGCCGCACGAGTTCGCCGGCGTCGGTAACCATCGGCAGCAGGATGCGCACCGCGCCGAACGGCTTCACCGCGAGCAGGCCCTGCAATTGATCGTCGAGCAGGTCGGGGCGCACCTGCGCGAGGCGGATGCCGCGCAGGCCGAGTGCCGGGTTCGGTTCGGGCGGCAGCGTCAGGTAGTCGACTTCCTTGTCCGCGCCGACGTCGAGCGTGCGGATGATCGCGGTGCGGCCCTGCAGCGCGTCGACGATCGACTGGTAGCTCTGCTGGTGTTCGACGACCGTCGGCGCGGCCTGGCGATGGATGAACATCAGCTCGGTGCGCAGCAGGCCGACCGCGTCGGCGCCGTTGTCGACCGCGGTGTTCGCATCGTCGAGCGTCGCGATGTTCGCGGCGACCTCGATCGCGCGGCCGTCGACCGTCGCGGCGGCCGCACCGGCCAGTTGCCGGTTCGCCTCGCGCACGCCGTCCAGGCGCTGGCGTTCGTGCCGCGCGCGCTCGACGTCGAGTGCGGTCGGCGCGTGTTCGAGCCGGCCCGCGCTCGCATCGACGACGACCTGCGTGCCGTCCGGGATCGCGTACAGCGCATCGCCGACCGCGACCAGTGCCGGAATGCCGAGCTGCCGCGCGATGATCGCCGCGTGCGACGTCGCGCCGCCGCGCGCCATCACGAGCGCGGTCACGCGCTGGCGATCGAGCGACGACAGGTCGGACGGCGTGAATTCCTCGGCCGCGAGCACGGCCTCGTCGGGCAGCGTACGCGCGGCGCCGTTCGTGTGGCCGAGCGCGCGCAGCACGCGCTTCTCGATGTCGCGCAGGTCGGCCGCGCGTTCGGCGAGCAGCGCGTCGTCGAGCTTCGACAGCGTGTCGATCTGCGTGCGGATCGTCGCGCGCCACGCGAAGCCCGCGCTCTTGCCGAGGCTGATCAGGTCGCGCGCCGCGTCGATCAGCGTCGGATCTTCCAGCAGCACGCGATGCACCGCGAAGATGCCCGCTTCGCCGACCGCGCCGCGCGCCGACGCATTGCGCACCGTTTCGTCGAGTTCGGCGTCGACCGCCTTCAGCGCCTGGTCGAGCTGGCGGCTTTCGGTGGCCGGCGTGCCGGCGGCCTGTTCGGGCGGCACGATGTCCGCATCGTCCAGACGCACCAGCGCGCCGACCGCGATGCCGGGCGCCGCGCACACGCCCGCGAGCGTGTTCGGGTCCAGCGGTGCGCCGGTGCTGCGCGCAATCGTCCGCGGCACGGGCGACGTCATCCGCGCCGGCTTTTCCTCCACTTCGCCGTGCGCTTCGCGCAGCAGCTCGTGCTCGACCGCGTCGACCGCCTGCTGCGCATGCGCGCCGCGGCCGACCAGTTCGACCGTCGCGCCTTCGCCGGCGCCGAGGCCGAGCAGGCCGACGACGCTCGCGATCGATGCCTTGCGGCCGTCGAACAGCACGTCGACGGTCGCGTCGAACCCGCGCACGGCTTCGCGCGCCCGCGCGGCCGGCCGCGCATGCAGGCCGCCCGGCTGCGCCAGCACGATCTCGCGGCGCACTTCGTTCTGCGCCGCCGCACCGGTCTGCGCGGCCTGCACGGCCGCGTCGCCCTTGCCGCGCAACGTGAGCAGCGGCGTCTCGCCGGCCGTCGCGAAGCCGCTCGCGCGCGCGACGACCTCGAACGCGTCGGAGTTCGCGATCGCGATCACCGACACGAGCGAATGCGCGCTGCGCGCCACCGCATCCTGGTCGAATTCGATCAGCAGCGTGCCCGCTTCGACGCGCGCGCCGGCCTCGACGTGCGCGATGAAGCCCTGCCCGTTCAGCTCGACGGTGTCGATGCCGATGTGCAGCAGCACTTCGGCGCCTTGCGGCGTCGTGATCGTCACCGCGTGGCCCGTGCGCGCGAGATGCGACACGACGCCCGCGCACGGCGCGACGAGCCGGCCCGCGAGCGGGTCGATGCCGATGCCGTCGCCGAACATCCCGCCGGAGAACACCGGATCGGGCACGTCGGCCAGCGCGACGATCGGCCCCGTCAAGGGGCTAAGCAGGACGATCTGATCGGGGGTGGGGCTCTTCAACTGGGACTCCTCGGCGCGTCTCATCGGCTGTCTCGGCTATCAGTGCGTTTCGGTGACTTTGTTCAGGTGGCGCGGCGTGTCGGGATTGCGGCCGCGCGCGACGGCGAGATCCGCCGCCATCACGTAGAACGAAAGAATGGCGGTGATCGGGTCGAGCGCCGAATGGGCGGACTGCGCGAGCGGCAGCGTCGCGCCGGGCGTGCCGGCGGGCGCCGCGAGCAGCACGGCGGCGCCGCGGGCGCGCATGTCGTCGGCGAGCTGCAGCAGGCCGGCCTGTTCGGGCCCGGGCGGGGCGAACACGAGCAGCGGATAATCGCGGTCGATCAGCTCCATCGGGCCGTGCCGGACTTCGGCGCTCGAGAATGCCTCGGCCTGGATGCCGGAGGTTTCCTTCAGTTTCAACGCGGCTTCCTGCGCGATGGCGAGGCCAAGGCCGCGGCCGATGACGATCATCCGCTCGATACCGGCGAGCGCGGCGACGGCCTGCGACCAGTCGAGCCGGCCGGCCTGCGCGAGCACGTCGGGCAGCCCGCGCAGCGCGGTCATCAGCGCGGCGTCGCGCTGCCAGTAGGCGACGATCTGCGCGGACAGCGACAGCATCGCGATATAGCTCTTGGTCGCGGCGACCGACAGTTCGGGGCCGGCAAGCAACGGCAACTGGTGCTCGCATGCGTCGGCGAGCGGCGACGGCAGCACGTTCACGGCGGCGACGGTGCGTGCGCCGGCTTCGCGCAGCGCGGCCATCGTGTTGACGAGGTCGGGGCTCTTGCCCGACTGGGAGAACGCGATCGCGAGTTGGTCCTGCACCTTCAGCGGCGCCTGCTGCAGCGTCGCGACCGACATCGGCAGCGACGCGACCGGCACGCCGAGGCGGCTCATCGTCAGGCTCGCGAAATAGCTCGCGGCGTGATCCGAGCTGCCGCGCGCGACCGTCAGCGCGACGGCCGGCGGGTGATCGAGCAATTGGCCGGCGAGCGCTTCGACGCGCGTGGTGTCGGCGATCTGCGCGGCGACGACCTGGGCGGACTCGCGCGCTTCCTTAAGCATATTCGACAATCGATTCTCCTTCGACGTAGGTCGCGGTGAGGTTCAGGTCGCGGTCGAACACCGCGAGATCGGCCCATGCGCCGCGCTCGAGGCGGCCGCGATCGGCGACGCCAAGGTAATCGGCCGCGTAGCGCGACATCCGGTTCGACACGTCGGCGATCGGCAGGCCGAGCGACACGAGGTTGCGCAGCGCCTGGTCCATCGTCAGCGTGCTGCCGGCGAGCGTGCCGTCGGCGAGCCGCACGCCGCCGAGGCACTTCGTCACGTGCTGGCTGCCGAGCCGGTATTCGCCGTCGGGCATGCCGGTGGCCGACGTGCTGTCGGTCACGACGTACAGGCGCGGAATCGCGCGCAGCGCGGCCCGAATCGCGCCCGGGTGAACGTGCAGCAGGTCGGGGATGATTTCCGCGTATTCGGCGTGCGCAAGCGCCGCGCCCACGAGGCCCGGGTTGCGGTGGTGCAGCGGCGACATCGCGTTGAACAGGTGCGTGAAACCGCACGCGCCGTGCTTGAGCGCGGCGACCGCGTCGTCGTAGGTCGCGAGCGAGTGGCCGAGCTGCACGCGCACGCCGCGCGCGGCCATCTCGCCGATGATCTCGATGTGGCCCGCGATTTCCGGTGCCAGCGTGACCACGCGGATCGGCGCGATCGACAGGTACTTCAGCACTTCGTCGAGCACCGCCGACACGGCCGCGTCGGGCTGCGCGCCGAGCTTGCCGGGGTTGATGTACGGCCCTTCGAGGTGCACGCCGAGCACGCGCGCGCCGCCCGGCGTGCGGGTACGCGCGACGGTGCCGAGGTTCGCGACGACCTGCATCAGTTCGTCGCGCGGCGCGGTCATCGTCGTCGCGAGCAGGCTCGTCGTGCCGAATTGCGCGTGCGTGCGCGCGATCGTCTCGATCGCGTCGCCGCCTTCCATCACGTCGGCGCCGCCGCCGCCGTGCACGTGCAGGTCGATGAAGCCGGGCAGGATGTACGGCGCGTCGTTCGTCGCGGGATCGACGGGCGCGCCGTCGAGCGTGGTGATGCGGCCGTTCTCGCTATCGAGCGAACCGTGAATCCAGCCGTCGGGGGTGAGGATGTTGCCAGTCAGCATGACGTTTCTCTTGATGATCTGGTGACGCGGGCGTCCGCGTCGCGATTTGCCAATTCGTTGCGATTCATCGCGCGCGATTGCGTTCCATCGCGATCGCGCGCGATGCGCGCGCAGTCTCGCGCGTCAGCGTTTCAGTTCGGCGACGAAGTCGTAATAGTCGTCGCGGCAATACGTTTCGGTCACTTCGATCGCGCGCTGGTCGGCACCGTAGCCGATGCGCGTGATCACCAGGAGCGCCGCGCCGGGCTTTACCGCCATCCATTTCGCGATCTCGCGCGTCGCGTTCACCGCGCGAAAGTGCTGCAGCGCGCGCACGACGATCATGCCGCGCGCTTCGAGGTATTCGTACAGCGACGCGCCGAGCGCCTGCGGATCGGGCACCACCGCGGCCGGCAGCGTCGAGTGCTCGACGGCCATCACGATGCCGTCCGCGCGGCGCAGCCGTTCGAGCCGCGCCACCGTCGCACCCGGCGCGAGGCCGAGATGCGTGATCTCGTCGCGGCTCGCGGCGCGCAGCCGGCGCGACAGCCACACCGAATCGGGCACGAAGCCGCGCTGCTGCATCTTCGCGGTGAAGCCGACCAGACGCGACAGCGGATCGGCCACGCGCGGCGTGATGAAACTGCCCGCCCCGCGCGCCCGCTTGATCAACCCCTGCTCGACCAGCAGCGCCAATGCGCGACGCGCCGTGATGCGCGATACGCCGACCGACACCGACAGCAACCGCTCCGACGGCAGCGCCTCGCCGGCCCGCCACGCGCCGCCGTGGATCGCGCTCGCCAGGTTGCGGGCGAGCTGCAGATAGAGCGGCGTGTCGTCGAGGGGATCGGGCGCCAGTTCGGACCAGCCGGTTTCCATGTGCCTCCGGGTGTCGGACGACGATCTCGGACCGTCGAAAGTGAACGCATTATATAACCACCATAATACCAGTCAACGAACTGGTATTAGCATCGCGGAAATCGCCGGAAGCCTTGCCCGGCAAGCGTTTTAGTGCCGGCAAAGCCTTTGTTTACAAAGCAGTGCGGGATAGGGATTTACCCGAGGTGGTATGCAAGGGGACAGTTCGAGGGCATGACCCGGCGAGATTTCGGACGCGGATATAAGACCGAAATAGAACCAATTAGTCCAACTGGTATGCACCTGCCGAGCAGGCCGGCGCGATGCCGGCCTCAGTGGAATTCGCGGCTCGACGTGCGCAGGCCGCCGAGCAGCGGCGTCAGATCCTCGAAATGCTGCACGACGAGGTGCCGCACGCCGCTCGCGACCTGCCACACGCCGGACGCCGCGAGCAGCCGCGAATCGAGGGTTTCGCGGCGCTGCCGCGCGAGCAGCTCGGGCCGGACGATCAGGTTCACGCAGCCCGTTTCGTCCTCGAGCGTCATGAACATCACGCCTTTCGCGGTACCCGGCATCTGCCGCGCGGTCACGAGCCCGCACGCGCGCGCGAGCCGGCCGTCGGGACGGTCGTGCAGCTCGGCCGCGGACGACAGCCGCCGCGCACGCAGCGCGGGCCGCAGCAGCGCGACCGGGTGGCGGTTCAGCGTGAGGCCGGTGGTGTGATAGTCGGCGAGGATGTCGTCGGCTTCCGACGGCGCGCCGAGCGCGGGCCGCTCCGCTTCGTCGATCGATGCGGCGGCGAGCAGGTCGCGCTCGGGCGCCGCGGCGACAGCCTGCCACAGCGCGTCGCGGCGATGGCCGGCGAGCGTCGCGAGCGCGTTCGCCGCGGCGAGCGCTTCGAGGTCGCGGCGTTCGAGCTGCGCGCGGCGCGCGAGCGTATCGACGTTGTCGATCGGGCCGGCGGCGCGCGCGGCTTCGATCCGGCGCGCGGCGGCTTCGCCAAGGCCGCGCACGAGCGACAGGCCGAGCCGCACGGCCGGCTGGCCGTGGGGCGGCAGCTGGCCGGAGAGCGCTTCGAGCGACGCCTCCCAGTTGCTTTGCGTCACGTCGATCGGCAGCACCTTCACGCGATGACGCTTCGCGTCCTGCACGAGTTGCGACGGCGGATAGAAGCCCATCGGCTGACTGTTCAGCAGCGCGGCGAGAAAGATCGCCGGTTCGTGGCATTTGAGCCAGCTGCTCGCGTACGCCAGTTTCGCGAAACTGGCGGCGTGGCTTTCGGGGAAGCCGTATTCGCCGAAGCCCTTGATCTGCTCGAAGATCTGCTCGGCGAATTCGCGTGTGTAGTTGCGCTCGAGCATCCCGCTCATGATCTTGTCGTGATACTTCTCGAGATTGCCCTTGCGCTTCCATGCGGCCATCGCGCGGCGCAAGTCATCGGCTTCGCCAGGCGTAAAACCCGCGGCGACGATCGCGATCTGCATCACCTGTTCCTGGAAGATCGGCACGCCGAGCGTGCGTTTGAGCACCTCCTCGAGCGCATCACTCGGATACGTGACCTCGCCCTCCTCTTCGCCGGCCACGATCCTGCGCCGCTGCAAATACGGATGCACCGCACCGCCCTGAATCGGGCCAGGCCGCACGATCGATACCTGCACGACCAGATCGTAGTAATCACGCGGGCGCAAACGCGGCAGCATCGACATCTGCGCGCGCGATTCGATCTGGAACACGCCGACCGTGTCGGCGCGGCAGATCATGTCGTAGGTTTCCTCATCGTCCTGTGGAATGTGTTTCAGCGTGAACGGCTCGCCGTCCTCCGCCGGCCCGCGCCATGCGGTGCGCAGGTCGAACGCCCGATGCAACGCCGACAGCATGCCGAGCGCGAGCACGTCGACCTTCATCAGCTTGAGCGATTCGAGATCGTCCTTGTCCCACTGAATCACGCGCCGCCCGTCCATCGCCGCGTTCTCGACCGGCACGAGCCGCGTGAGCTTGCCGCGGCTGATCACGAAACCGCCCGAATGCTGCGACAGGTGACGCGGAAAGTTGAGCAATCGCCCCGCCAGCTCGGCCCATGTGCGAATCAGCGGCGTTTCGGGATCGAGCCCGGTCGTCGCGAACTGCTGCAACAGGTCGCGGCTGCCGTCGAACCAGCGATGCCCTTTCGCGACGCGATCGATCAACATCGGATCAACGCCGAGCGCCTTGCCGGTTTCGCGCAGCACGCCGCGCGGGCGATAGGTCGACACGGCTGCCGCGAGCGCGGCGCGATTCTCGCCGTATTTCCGATAGATATGCTGAATGACTTCCTCGCGGCGCTGATGCTCGAAATCGACGTCGATGTCGGGCGGCTCGCCGCGCTCCGCGCTGATGAAACGCTCGAACAGCATCGTGCTCTGATCGGGACTGACTTCGGTGATCTCGAGGCAATAGCAAACAACCGAGTTCGCCGCGGAACCACGCCCCTGGCACAGGATGTTCTGGCTACGTGCAAACTTGACGATGTCGTAGACAGTCAGGAAGAACGGCTCGTAACTCAGTGTCGCGATCAGCGCCAACTCGTAGTCGATCCGTTCCCGGACGTGCTCCGGCGGTTCCCCGGAATAGCGACGGCGCGCGCCCGCCCGGGTTTCCTGCTCCAGATAACTCGTCGGCGTATGACCTTCAGGCACGATCTCGTCCGGATATTCGTAGCGCAGCGAATCGAGTTCGAAATCGCACGCATCGAACATCGCGCATGTCTCCGCGATCTCGTCCGGCGAAAACAGCTTCGCGATCCGCCCGCGCGAACGCAAATGCTGTTCCGCATTCGGCGCCAGCGCATAACCGCATTCCGACACCGGCATCCCGACGCGAATCGCCGTCATCACGTCCTGCAATGCCTTGCACGAGCGCCGGTGCATCGTCACGTCGCCCAGCGCGACGATACGCACGCCCCGCCGCTCGCCCGCCTCGCGAATCTCGTCGCGCTGCGCGCCGTCCAGCGCACGCTGCAACTGCACGAGCCCGAGCCGCGCGCGCGCGCCGAACGTCACGCGAAACCACGCGACCTGCACATCGAGCACGTCCGCGCGTACCGGATACAGGGGCACGAGAATCGCGAAGCAGTCGGGCATCCCGCGCAAGTGGGCAAACTCCGCAGGCGGCGCCGACAGCATCCGCGACGTCAGCGTGTAAGTCCCCTTCGGCGACGCCATCCGCCGCCACGAAATCAGCTCCGAAAGATTGCCGTACCCCTCGCGGTTCTGCGCGAGCAACACGAGCCCGAACGCACCGGGGCCCGGATCGTGGCCGGGCGCGACGTCGTCCGGCGTGACGTCGAAGTACGAACCGATGACGAGCGGCAGCCCTTTCGCTTGCGCGGCGACATGCATGCGCGGCGCACCGGCGAGCGAGCACTCGTCGGTAATCGCGATCCCGCGATAGCCGAGTTCCGCCGCACGCTCGACCAGTTCTTCCGCATGCGACGCGCCATGCAGAAACGAAAAGTTCGAGCGGCAGAACAACTCCGCGTAATCGGGCAACCCACTGAAATCCGCAACCATCTCCGTTCACCCGAACAAGCCGTGCAGGAACCAGCGCGGCTCGGCCTCGCTCCCCGCCCGCTCCTTGAACACCCAGTAGCACGCACCGGCTTCGTCCTGCGCGACGTGGTAATCGCGCGCGGCGAACTGACCGTCGAACCAGCCGGCCTCGATCCGCTCCACCGACGACATCATTCTCAGCGGCGTATGGAATACCGGCCGGTTCTCGCGCACCAGCAACGGCAGCGGCTCGGCGAGCAGCCACGCGGGCCTCGGCGGCACCGCCGGCGGCCCGCCGGCCGGCTTGCCCGCCTGCACATCGAGCGGCAGCCAGCGGTTCGCGGCCTCGGGTCGGTGATCGGCGACGGGCGCCGCGCGCAGCACGTTCTCCGCGCCGAGCCGCGCGACCAGCAGCTCGAGCAACCGCTCGCGGGTTTCCCGCGTACCGCCCGGTTCGGGAAAAAGATCGTCGGCCGGCGGCGCGACCGACTCGACGCGCGTGGCCTTCAGACGCACCGCGATCACCGCGGCCGGCAACTCGACGCGCGCGAGCCGTTCGCCGAGCAGCCGCATGAAGTGCGCTTCGTCGCGCACCGGCGCGGCGAACGCGAGTTCGAGCGGCGTCGGCGGCACGGCCTGGCGGCCGCGCTCGTGCTCGAGATCGAACGTCATCGCGGCCAGCGACAGTTGCCGCGCGGCCAGCCAGCCGCACAGCTGCACGACGAGCCGCCGCGCGGCGAACAGCACGGCTTCCGCGTATTCGACGCGCTCCGGCAATTCGAGCCGCACGTCGAACACGGGCGGCACCGCCATCCACGCGAGCGGCTCGACCGCGTCGCCGTACGCACGATCGAGCGCGGCCAGCAGCGCGGGGCCGCAGCGACGCTGCAACCCCGCACGCGGAAGACCGCGCAGATCGGCGAGCGTGCGGCAGCCGAGGCCGTCGAACCAGCCCGCGTACGGGCGCGCATCGGGCAGCAGCACGCAGGGCAGCCGGTCGAGCGAACGGACGAGCGAAGCCGGGCGCGCAACGCGGCGCCGGAGACGCGCCCGCGCCGACGTGCGCGCGAGCAGCCACGCGCCGCGCCCGGTCGGCGCGGCGGACAGGCGCGCCGCATAACCGAGCGCCGCGAGCGTCGCGCGCACCTGGCGGCACAGCGACGGCAGGCCGCCGAACAGCCGCAGGCTCGGGCCGACGTCGACGATCAGCGTGGCTTCGTCGTCGAGCGCGACGCACGGCGAGAAACGCAGCAATGCGAGCGCGACCGCGCGCAGCGCATCGGCCTCGCGCGCGGGATCGCGTTCGACGAGCTGCGTCTCGGGCGCGAGCGTGAGCACGCCGCCGCGCTTCATGCCCGCGCGCACGCCCTGCCGCTGCGCGGCCGCATCGGCGATCAGCACGACGCCCTGCTCGAGCACAGCACAGCCTGCGTCGCCGGCCTCGCCGGCCGCTGCGTCAGACGGCGGCGGGACGCACACGTCGAGCGGCAGGCGCGGCAGATGGATGCCGAGCAAGACGCGCATAGCGGCTCTCCACGATGGGCGACGGCAGGTCGAGCACGAGCGGCTCGCCGCGCGCCGGGCCGCGCCGCTTGACGATGTCGAGCGACACGCCGCCCGGCACCGGATACAGCGCGACGCGCAGCACGGCCGGCGACGGCTGCCGCGCGGCCGACAGCGGGCGCAGCATCACGAACAGCGTGTCGCCCGTGCGCGCGGCCGCGAGATGCAGGCGCCGCAGCGCATCGGGCCGCGCATCCTGCCAGAGCAGCAGCGCGCCGCAGCACCCCGTCCGGAGCGCCTGCTCGGCGGCCCACAGCGCATCGGTGCGGCTGCCGGCGCGCAGCCACAGCAGCGCGTCGGCCGGCACGCCGAGACTGGCGAGCGCGGTCGCATGCGGCGATTGCGGCGGCGCGACGAGCGCGAGCGGACGCCGCGCACTGACGGTACGGGCCAGCGCGGGCGCGAGCAGCCGCATCTCGCCGCAGCCCGGCTGCGCGGCCAGCAGTTCGACGAGCCCGCCGACCGGCCAGCCGCCGCCCGGCAATTCGGCCGACAGCGGCGCGAAGCCGGTCTCGATCGTGCGCGGGCCGCCGCGCGCGAGCTGCGAGCCGCGCCAGAGCGACGGATGAAGGGATTCGGGAGAAATGGAGGATGCGAGCATGACGCCACCCACAACTGTATGGATATACAGTATATGGCAATGCGCCCGCGTCGCACAGCACCGGTGCGAAACCGGTTTTCGTCAGAGGAAAGCCGGGAGGAGGCCGGCGCGCGCGTCAGGTCATCGCACGCCGGCCGGCCCCGCCCGTCAGCCGAGCAGCAGCGCGTCGTCGTCGAGCTGCTCGTGACGCACCTTCTCGAACATCTGCAGCAGGTCCGGCACGTCGAGCCCCTTGCGCGCATCGCCCGACACGTCGAGCACGACCTGCCCCTGGTGCAGCATCACCGTGCGGTCGCCGTAGTCGAGCGCCTGCCGCATGCTGTGCGTGACCATCATCGTCGTCAGTTTGCTCTCGGCGACGATGCGCGCGGTCAGCTCCAGTACGAACGCGGCCGTCTTCGGGTCGAGCGCGGCCGTGTGCTCGTCGAGCAGCAGGATCCGCGACGGCCGCAGCGACGCCATCAGCAGGCTCACGGCCTGCCGCTGGCCGCCGGACAGCAGCCCGATCCGGTCGGTCAGCCGGTTCTCGAGGCCGAGGTTCAGGAGCCGCAGCTTGTCGCGGAACAGTTCGCGCGACGGCCGGTCGAGCGCGGCGCGAAAGCCGCGCCGCACGCCGCGCGCCATCGCGAGCGCCATGTTCTCCTCGATCGTCAGCGCCTCGCAGGTGCCGGCCATCGGATCCTGGAACACGCGCGCGACGAGGTGCGCGCGGTCCCACGCGGCCTTGCGCGTCACATCCGCGCCGTCGATCGCGATGCGCCCCGCATCGACCGGCTGGTCGCCGCTGACCGCATTGAGGAAGGTCGACTTGCCGGCGCCGTTCGAGCCGATCACCGCGACGAACTGGCCATCGGGAATCTCGAGCGACAGCCCGCGCAGCGCGCGCGTCTCGATCGGCGTGCCGGGATTGAACGTGAGTTTGAGATCGTGTGCGGACAGCATGTCATGCTCCTCCGTTCTTGCGCGCGAACAGCTTCTTGCGCGTCGCCGGCAGCACCAGCGCGAGCGTGACGAGCGCGGCCGTCACGAGGTTCAGGTCCTGCGCCTTCAGGCCGATGAATTCGCTGTTCAGCGCGAGCGCGATGAAGAAACGGTAGACGATCGCGCCGAGCACGACCGCGAGCGTCGTCAGCACGAGCCGGCGCGCGGGCAGCAGCGTCTCGCCGATGATCACGGCGGCCAGCCCGATCACGATCGTGCCGATCCCCATCGAGATGTCCGAGCCGCCCTGCGTCTGCGCGAACAGCGCGCCGGCGAGCGCGACGAGCGCGTTCGACAGCGCCATCCCGGCGAGCGTCGCGCGGCCGGTCGCGATGCCTTGCGCGCGCGCCATCCGCGGGTTCGCGCCGGTCGCGCGCATCGCGAGGCCGAGCTGCGACGAGAAGAACCAGTCGAGGCCGAGCTTCGCGACCACGACGACGATCGCGAGCAGCGCCGGGCGCAGCACGTAGTCGGGCATCCAGTCCGGCTGCAGCACGGTGAACAGCGTCGGCTCGGAGATCAGCGGCACGTTCGGGCGGCCCATGATCCGCAGGTTCACCGAGTAGAGCGCGATCATCATCAGGATGCTGGCGAGCAGATCCATGATCTTCAGGCGCACGTTCAGCCAGCCGGTGACGAAGCCGGCCAGCGCACCCGCGACGATCGCGAGCAGCGTCGACGTGAACGGGTCGTAGCCGGCCGAGATCAGCGTCGCGGCGACGGCGCCGCCGAGCGGAAAGCTGCCGTCGACGGTGAGGTCGGGGAAGTTGAGGATGCGGAACGAGATCAGCACCCCGAGGGCGACGAGGCTGAAGATCAGGCCGATCTCCAGTGCGCCCAGAAACGAGAACAGAGACATGGTGGGGAAATCCTGTTGCTTCCCGGCCGGACGTGTACGGCCGGGCGAAGCGAACGGGCGGCCCCGGGTGGGAGCCGCCCGTCCGGCGATGTCGTCGAGGCCCGGATCGGGCCGGCAAGCGCGGCGCGCGTGCCGCGGCTTACCTGATGACCGTCTTCGCTTCCTTGACGAGATCCGGCGACAGCGTGACGCCCTGCTTCGCGGCCGCGCCCGTGTTCGCGAACAGTTCGAGGTTGCTGCTCGTCTCCGACGCGATCGCGCCCGGCTTCTCGCCCTTCAGGATGCGCGCGACGACCTTGCCCGTCTGCCGGCCGAGATCGCCGTAATTGATGCCGAGCGCCGCGATGCCGCCGCGCTTCACGCTGTCGGTGTCGCCGGCGACGAGCGGGATCTTCGCTTCGTTCGCGACCTTCACGAGCGCTTCGTACGCGGACACGACGTTGTTGTCGGTATTCGTGTAGATCACGTCGACCTTGCCGACCAGGCTCTTCGCGGCCGGGCCGATGTCGACGGTACGCGGGGCGGCGGCTTCCTTCAGCGTCATCCCCTGCTTCGCGAGGATCTCTTTGAGCGCCTTCACGACGACGACCGAATTCGCCTCGCCCGGGTTGTAGACCATGCCGACCGTCTTCGCATTCGGCACGACGCGCTTGATCAGCGCGACCTGGCGATCGAGCGGCAGCTTGTCGGACACGCCCGTCACGTTGGTGCCCGACGGGCCCCAGCCCTTCACGAGCTGCGCGGCGACCGGATCGGTGACGCCCGAATAGACGACCGGCACGCTCTTCGTCGCGGCGACGACCGCCTGCGCGGCCGGCGTCGCGATCGCGACGATCACGTCCGGCTGGTCGCCGACGAACTTGCGCGCGATCTGCGCGGCCGTGCCCGTGTTGCCCTGCGCGCTCTGGTATTCCCACTTGAGCTTGTCGTCGCCGTAACCTTCCGCCTTCAGTTCGGCGCGCACGCCGTCGCGGATCGCATCGAGCGCCGGATGATCGACGATCGACAGCACCTTGACGGTCTGCGCATGCGCGGCGCCGGCCAGCGCGAATGCGGCGACGCCGGCCGCGATCGAACGGATCGCGAAAGTCTTGAATCGCTTCATGGGTGAGTCTCCCCCGTATTGTGTCGGTTCTGGATGATGGATTCCCGCCGCCGTCGGGCGGGCACCGCCGCGCGTACGACACGCCGGCGATCGGCCCGCGCACGCTCCGGGAAAGCGTGCAGCGGCGAACGCACGAGCATACCATTTCCGCAGACCACCGCCTGACTAAGCGCTTTCGCCCGGTACGCCGGATGGCGGCACGCGCCGGAGCCCGAAAATGCGCGCGAAGCCCGGCCGGCGGCGGTGCCGGCCGGTGTCGGCCAACGCGTCAGCCGCGCGCGCGGCTTTACGTTATGCTGTCGGCCGACCCAATCCACGCCATCGGAGGGCAGATGAAACGGGGGATCCGAACCATCACATGCGTGGCCGTCGCGCTGGCGCTGCCCGGTACCGCATGCGCGCTGACCGACGGCAGCGCGCAATACGACGACTGCATGCTCAATGCGCTGCGCGAAAGCCGCAACGGCGCGGCGGCGCAGCTGATCCAGCGCTCGTGCGACGCGCTGTACCGCAACAACGCGATGCTGCTGCCGCGCGAGCGGCGCTTTCACGAGTGCGTCGTGCAGTCGCTGCCGGGCGTGCGCGACAACTACGCGATCCAGCAGATCATGTCGATCTGCTCGCGGCGCGGCGAGATGTGAACGGGCGCCGCGCGCCGGACGCCCATGAAAAAAGGGCCTGCGCGATGCAGGCCCTTTTCATTCAGCGGTACCGGTGCGCGGCGTTCAGAACGACGCGACCATCGAGCCCTTGAACTGCTTCTTGATGAATTCCCGCACTTCCTGCGACTGGTACGCCTTGACCAGCTTCTTCACCCACGGCTGATCCTTGTCCTTCGCGCGCACGGCGATCAGGTTCGCGTACGGGCTCGTCAGCGATTCGAGCGCGATCGCGTCCTTGGTCGGCTGCAGGTTCGCGGCCAGCGCGTAGTTCGTGTTGATCACGGCGGCATCGACGTCCGACAGCACGCGCGGCAGTTGCGCGGCGTCGAGTTCGGAGATCTTCAGCTTCTTCGGGTTCTCGGCGATGTCGAGCACCGTCGCGTTGTTGCCGCCCGTGCCGGCGCCCGCCTTCAGCTTGATCACGCCTTGCGTCTGCAGCAGCAGCAGCGCGCGGTTCTCGTTCGACGGATCGTTCGGCACCGCGAGCTTCGCGCCTTGCGGCAGGTCCTTCAGCGACTTGTACTTCTTCGAGTACACGCCGATCGGCGAGATGTAGGTCAGGCCCGCGCTGACGATCTTGTAGCCGCGCTGCTTCACCTGGCTGTCGAGGTAGGGCTGGTGCTGGAAGCTGTTCGCGTCGAGGTCGCCCGCGTCGAGCGCCGCGTTCGGCTGCACGTAGTCGTTGAATTCGATGACCTTCACGTTCAGGCCTTCCTTCTCCTTCGCGACCTTCTGCACGACTTGCCACACTTCCGCATCCGGGCCGGCGACCGTGCCGACCTTGATCACCTTGTCGTCGGCGCGCGCGCCTGCCGACAGCGTCAGCGCGGCACCGGTGGCCAGTACGGAAAATACCTTCAGGAGACTGCGACGCTTCATCTGTTTCTCGCTTTCTTGCTTGCTAAAAAATGGGGCGCGATACGGGTAAGCCCCGACTCGCAGGAAGGGGCAAATGGTGTCACAGGATCGGCGGGAAGTGAAATACATCCCGCTCATATGGGTATGCACCGGTACAGTGCCGGCGGCAGGTGCGGGGTTCGGCCGTTAGTTGCGTTCATGACGCGTCGCGCGTCGGCCGGCACGCTTTACCTCACCGCCGTCTCGCCGGCCGTGTTCGCCCCGAATGCCGGTTCGGCCGCCCGCTCGCCGACCCGGAACGCGCCGACCGCGTCGCGCAGCCGTGCGGCCTGTTCCTGCAGCGACGCGGCAGCCGCAGCGGCTTCCTCGACGAGCGCCGCGTTCTGCTGCGTCACCTGGTCCATCTGCGTGACCG
This sequence comes from Burkholderia sp. YHN3-13, assembly GCF_055810675.1. Taxonomy (NCBI): domain Bacteria; kingdom Pseudomonadati; phylum Pseudomonadota; class Betaproteobacteria; order Burkholderiales; family Burkholderiaceae; genus Burkholderia; species Burkholderia sp. YHN3-13. Next base: position 68,123 of record NZ_JBVVNQ010000006.1, read on the forward strand.
CGCGGCCGACCTGCGTGATGCCGCTCGCCTGCTCCTCGGACGCGGCCGCGATCTCGCCCATGATGTCGGTCACGCGCGCGACGGCCTGCAGGATCTCGCCCATCGTCGTGCCAGCCTGGCCGACCAGCGTCGAGCCGTTGCGTACGCGCTCGACCGAGTCGACGATCAGTTCGCGGATTTCCTTCGCGGCCGTCGCGCTGCGCTGCGCGAGCGAACGCACTTCGCCCGCGACCACCGCGAAACCGCGCCCCTGCTCGCCCGCGCGCGCGGCCTCGACCGCCGCGTTCAGCGCGAGGATGTTGGTCTGGAACGCGATGCCCTCGATCACGCCGATGATGTCGGCGATCTTGCGCGAGCTGTCGTCGATCTCGCCCATCGTGCCGATCACGCGGCTCACGACGTCGCTCCCGGTGCGCGCGATGTCCGACGCGTTGTTCGCGAGCCCGCTCGCCTGCCGCGCGTTGTCGGCGTTCTGCTTCACCGTCGCGGTGAGCTGCTCCATGCTCGCGGCCGTTTCCTCGAGCGACGCGGCTTGCTCCTCGGTACGCTGCGACAGGTCGTCGTTGCCGGCCGAGATCTGGCGACTCGCCGACGCGATCGACTCCGCCGACTGGCGGATCCCGCCGAGCGTCGCCTGCAGCCGCGCCTGCATGTCGTGCATCGCGGCCATCATGCTGGTGCGGTCGCCCGCGCGCACCGGTACCGGCTGCGTCAGGTCGCCCCGCGCGATGCGCGCCGCGAGCGCGGCCGCTTCGTCGGGCTCGCCGCCCAGGCTGCCGCGCACGTTGCGAATGATCACCAGCATCGCCGCGCTGATCACGAAGCCGATCACGAGCACCACCGCGAGGTGGCCCAGCAGCGTCCGGTAATAGAGGGTGTCGATGTCCTTCAGGAACACCCCGCTCGAGATGTTCCAGTCCCACGGCGCGAACCGCGTGACGTAGCTGATCTTCGGCACGGCCGTCTCGCTGTGCGGCAGCCGCCCGCGATATTCGGCGAAGCCGCTGCCGGTCGCCTTCGCGGCGTTCAGGATCGTCACGAACAGCGGCTTGCCGTCCGGATCGAGATAGTCGCCGACCTGCGTGCCGACGAGCTTCGGCAGTGTCGGGTGCATCAGCACGACCGGCTTCGAGTCCATCACGAACACGTAGCCCGAATCGCCGTAGCGCATCGCGGCGAGGCTCGCGAGCGCGTCGCGCTTCGCGTCGGCCTCGGGCAGCGTGCCGCTCTGCGCGAGCGCGTGATACGCGTTCACGATGCCGGCCGCCGAGTCGACGAGATTCGCGATGCCCGCCTTGCGTTCGTCCAGCATCGTCGCGCGCGTCTCGTACGCGCTCCATGCGCCGACGCCCAGCAGACCGACCCATACCAGCGCAAGCGCGAGCCACAGCTTGCGGTTCAAACTCATTCTGCTCATCTGCGTGCCTTTGTCGATGTCGATGCGCCGATGCGCGCGAACGGCCTGTCCCGCGCAAACGGTTGCTCCTTCAATTACGGCAACGAGGCTTACAACTTGAATACGCGCCGGCGCTCGGCGGGCAGCGCCGGCGCGACAGCCCGCATCCGCTGTGCTACAAAGACCGCCTGACCGGCGCGCAACGCGCCGGCACCATTCCAGGGCCATCCATGTACGTCATCGACATCCACTACACCGCGTCGCTCGAACGCATCGACGACGCGCTCGAACGCCATCGCGCGTATCTGCAGCCGCAATTCGACAAGGGCATCTTCATCGCGGCGGGACCGAAGGTGCCGCGCGAAGGCGGCATGATCCTCGCGGCCCGCATCGATCGCGACGCACTCGACGCGATCCTCGAGACCGATCCGTTCGTCACCGAGGGGCTCGCCACCTATCGCGTGACCGAATTCCGGATCACGCGTGCCGCGTCCGGCTTCAACGTGCCGGCGCTGCCGTAACGCGCGCGCCGCCCGGCGCTCAGCGCAGGCGGACAGCGGGAAAAGAGGAAAAGCGTGACGGCGCGGGACGGCCGTCACGTGATCGCCGGGCAGGACGCCCGGCGGCGGCCGGTCAGTCGACCAGCAGCTTCAGGTCGTGGACCCACGGGCCGGGGCCCTGGCCGTCGCGCACGAACAGGCGCAGCTTGCCGTCGCGGTCGAACACGTAGCTCGCGGCCGTGTGATCCATCGTGTAGCTGCCGGGCGTCTTGCCGGGCACCTTCGCGTAGTACACGCGGAAATCCTTCGTGACCTTCTTCAGCGCCGCTTCGTCGGCCGGCCGCAGGCCGATGAACGACGGATCGAACGCGGGCACGTACTGGCCGAGCAGCGCCGGCGTGTCGCGTTCCGGGTCGACGGTGACGAACAGCACCTGCACGCGCTTCGCGGCGTCGGGCCCGAGCTGCTTCAATGCTTCGGACAGCTCGGCCATCGTGGTGGGGCACACGTCCGGGCAATGCGTATAGCCGAAGAACATCACGACGGCCTTGCCCTTGAAATCGGCGAGCGTACGCACCTTGCCGGCCGTATCGGGCAGCGAGAAATCACTGCCGAACTGCGTGTTGCCGGTGATGTCGAGATTCTGGAATTTCGGCGCGTTGTCGCATCCGGCGAGCAGCAGCGCCGCCGCGAATGCGCACGCGAACATCCAGCCTTGGCGCGCGCGGCGCCCGAACCTTGATTGGAGCATTGCGTTCAACCGTGCGGTTACACGCCGAGCAGCGGGCGTGCGTAGTGATCGACGAGCAGCGCGGCGAACAGCAGCGACAGGTAGACGATCGAGTAGCGGAAGGCCTTGCGGGCGAGTTCGTCCGAATAGTCGCGATGGATCTTCCACGCATACGCGAGGAACACCGCGCCGAGCAGCACCGCGCTCGTCAGGTAGACGGCCCCGCTCATCCCGGAGATGAACGGCATCAGCGTGACCGCGAACAGGATCACCGTATACAGCAGGATGTGCAGCCGCGTGAACTTCTCGCCGTGCGTGACCGGCAGCATCGGCAGCCCCGCGTTCTCGTAATCCTTGCGGCGATAGAGCGCGAGCACCCAGAAATGCGGCGGCGTCCACACGAAGATGATCAGCACGAGGATCCACGCGTCGCCCGGCACCGCGCCGGTGACGGCGGCCCAGCCGAGCGCCGGCGGCATCGCGCCCGACGCGCCGCCGATCACGATGTTCTGCGGCGTCATCGGCTTGAGCAGCAGCGTGTAGATCACCGCGTAGCCGACGAACGTCGCGATCGTCAGCCACATCGTCAGCGGGTTCGTGAACGTATAGAGCGTCCATGCGCCGACGCTGCCGAGCACGGCCGAGAACAGCAGGATCTGCGGCGTCGTGATCTCGCCGCGCGCGGACGGGCGCCACGCGGTACGGCGCATCATCGCGTCGATCTTCTGTTCGACGAGGCAGTTGATCGCGAACGCGGCACCGGCCAGCAGCCAGATGCCGATCGTGCCGCCGATCAGCACATGCCACGGCACCATGCCCGGCGTCGCGAGGAACATGCCGATCACCGCGCAGAACACCGCGAGCTGCGTGACACGCGGCTTCGTCAGCGCCATGTACTGGGAAAAGCGGCTACCGGGCGATTGGGAGAGGGTGCTTTGCATGGGGGCGGTCACGCCGGGGCGGCGTCGCGCGCAGGCTGCGCGACACGGCCGGGGCGGCTTGAAAGGATGCGAAAGTTTAACATGACGACGAGCAGCAGCAGGATCGCGGCCCCGCCGTTGTGCGCGACGGCGACCGGCAGCGGCCACTGCAGCACGATGTTGGTCAGGCCCGTCACGAACTGCAGCAGCACGACCAGCAGCACGCCGTTCGCGGGCCGCCGCAGCGACTCGAAGCGGCGCATTTTCAGCGCGAACGCGACCAGGTACGCGACCACGACGAACGCGAACGTGCGGTGCGTCCAGTGGATCGCGACCAGCGCGTCCTGCGTGATCGCCTCGCCGTCCTTCGTCATCCCGAGCGCGCGCCACAGGTGGAAGCCATGCTGGAAGTCCATCGGCGGGATCCACTGGCCGTTGCAGGTCGGGAAGTCGGTGCAGGCGAGCACCGCGTAGTTGGTGCTCACCCAGCCGCCGAGCGCGATCTGCACGACCAGCAGCACGAGCGCCGCGAGCGCGGCCGCGCGGTAGCGTCCGGCCTCGGGGTCATACGACGGCAGCGGCGTCTGCCGCGCCGCGAGCCAGCCGAGCGTGCCGAGCAGCGTGAGGCCGAGCAGCAGGTGGATCGTGACGATCACCGGCTGCAGCTTCATCGTGACCGTCCACGCGCCGAACGCGCCCTGCACGAGAATCAGCAGCAGCAGGCTCGTCGGCCACCACGGCGACACGTGCAGCGGGCGGCGGCGCAGCCGCGCGGCCCACGCGATCACGACCTGCGCGATGATCAGCACGCCGATCGCCATCGCGAAATAGCGGTGGATCATCTCGATCCACGCCTTCGTCATGCTGACGGGGCCCGTCGGCATCGCCTGGTGCGCGGCCGTGATCGCGGCGTGCGCGATGAACGGCGACGACGTGCCGTAACAGCCGGGCCAGTCGGGGCAGCCGAGCCCCGAATCGGTCAGCCGCGTGAAGCCGCCGAACATCACGAGATCGAGCGTCAGGAAGGTGGTGATCCACACGAGCTTGCGGAACTTGTCGTCGTCGGCCTTCACCCACACGTACGACAGCGGCAGCAGCGCGATGCACAAGCCGATCAGGCCGAGTTGCAGTAGATACGACATCGGAATGGTGCCTCGTTCTCTTGCCTTAACCGATGCTCGACCACTTCAGCAGCTTCGTCACGTCCGACTTGATCTTGCTGGGATTCGGGTCCTTCGGGAAACGCATCATCAGGTTGCCGTTCGGGTCGACCAGGTAAATGTGGTCGCTGTCCTTCGTGCCGGCATCGGCCGGCAGCCATGCGGCCACCGCGGCCGGATCGGCGACGAGCCGGCGCGTGTCGGGGTACGCGTCGAGCACCTTCTGCGGCATCGCGCCCGCGTCGCTGCGCAGCCACACCATCGTGATCCGGTGCCGCTCGCCCGCCTGCGTGACGCGGATCTGGCGCATGAAATAAAGCTTCTGCGCGCACGCGTCGTCGCACGCGCTGCGGTCGGTCATCACGAACAGCCACACGCCGCGCAGCGACGCCAGCGGCACGGTCTTGCCGGTTTCGTCGGTCACCTGCAGACCGGCCGGGATCGGGCGCTGCGGCTCGATCAGCGTGCCGTAGTTCGTCGACCCGCCCTTCGGCTTGATCACGTAATAGGTGAAGTACGACGCGATCATCGGCGCAGCGCACACGAGACCCAGCAGCACGAGCATCCAGCGGCCGCGCTTGCGGGCCGCCGGCGAGATCGGCGCGGCGGCCGGACCCTGACGGGAAGATTGCATGGACAAATCAGACCTCTCGAAACGAACCCGCGGCGCCGGCGCCGCGTCCTGGGATGGCGCTCATGCGCCGGCCGACTTCTTCGCCGCACGCCGCGCGGCGTACAGGCCGAAGCCGAGCGCGGCCGCCGCCATCGCCCACCACTGAAACATGTAACCGTAATTGCGCTCGACGCCGGTCGTTGCCGCCGGCCAGTCGCGCACGAGCCTGTCGCCGTCGTCGCTCGTCTGCTGGATCACGAACGGCTGCAGCGGCAGCCCCGTTTCCTTCGCATACTCGGCGACGTCCAGGTTCTGCCGGATCTTCTGGTGCGCGGCCGACCCGCCCTCGCCGAGCTCGAACGCACGCGATGCGTCGGCACGCGCGATGCCGACGATCTCGACGTCGCCCGCCGGCGTCGCGAACGGCTCGATCGCGGTGCGATCGGCGATATTGCGCGGCAGCCAGCCGCGGTTCACGAGCACGACGCCGCCGCCCGTGAGTTTAAACGGCATCACGACGTAAAAACCCGGCTGATCGTTATACGGCCGATTGTCGAGAAACACCGCCTGCTCGGGCAGGAAACGGCCCCTGGCCCGCACGCGATGGAACTCGATCGACGCGAGCGGCATCGGCTGCGCGCCGACGTCGACGGGCGCCGCCTGCTCGTAGCGCGCGATGCTCGCCTGCAGCGCTTCCTTCTGGTGCGCGCGATCGCGCTGCCAGAAACCGAGCCGGATCGTCACGGCGACGACGACGAGGATCAGGAGCGCGGGCAGCCAGCGGATCTTCATCATGCGGCCCGCCGGGCACATGCGCGAAAGCGAAGTGCGATAATTATCCCCTTCCTTTCGAATGGCCGTCGTCCGGTTCGTGTCATGCACATCCTCGTTCCCATCGCCTTCGTCCTCATCATTGCCAGCATGGGCTCGGCGCTCTACTTCATGATGCACGACCGCGGCCACACGAAACGCATGGTCTGGTCGCTCGCCACCCGTGTCGGGCTGTCGGTGTCGCTGTTCCTGCTCATCCTGATCGCGAACTGGATGGGCTGGATCCATTCGACCGGCCTGCCGATCGGGCGTTGATGCCGTTGCCGCGGCGGCCGCTGTGACATTTCGCCGCACGGTCGCGCCACCAAGCAAAAGCGCCGCCTGACTGAGTCGCGGCGGCGCCAGGGTGGTGTCGGCAGGCAGCGGCGCTACCCGGTCGGCACCAATGAAAACGGCCCGCGCATTGCTGCGCGGGCCGTTTTTCCATTTACAGCCAGTAGACGACGACGTACAGGCCGAGCCAGACGACGTCGACGAAGTGCCAGTACCACGCGGCGCCTTCGAATGCGAAGTGATGATCGGGCTTGAAGTGGCCGCGAATCATCCGCACCAGCACCACCGCGAGCATCGTGCCGCCGAGGAACACGTGGAAACCGTGGAAGCCCGTCAGCAGGAAGAACGTCGAGCCGTACACGCCGGAGTTCAGCGTCAGGTTCAGTTCGTTGTACGCGTGGTAGTACTCGAAGCCCTGCAGGAACAGGAAGCAGATACCGAACACGAGCGTCGCGGCCAGCCATGCGATCGCCTTCTTGCGATGATCGTCACGCAGCGCATGGTGCGAGATCGTCAGCGTCACACCCGACGACAGCAGGAATGCGGTGTTCAGCGTCGGGATCGGCCACGGGCCCATCGTCTTGAAGTGCCCGGCGAGCGCGGCGGGGCCTTCGTTCGGCCACACGGCGGAGAAGTCCGGCCAGATCAGCTTGTAGTCGAGGCTGCCGAGCTGGTGCAGCGCGATTTCACGCGCATAGAACAGCGCGCCGAAGAACGCGCCGAAGAACATCACTTCCGAGAAGATGAACCAGCTCATGCTCCAGCGGTACGACTTGTCGACGTTCTTGCCGTAATGACCGCCTTCCGATTCGGCGATCGCGTCGCCGAACCAGTGATACAGCGTGAAGAGCAACCACAGCAGGCCGAGCAGCGCCGTAAACGGCGCCCAGTCGTGACCGTTGATCCACAGCGCTACCGAGCCGAGCATGACCAGCAGGCCGATGGCCGCGCTGATCGGATGCTGCGACGGATGCGGCACGAAATAGTACGGGGTCTGGTTTTGACCGCTCATGCTTGATTCTCCACTTCAGTCCAATTTGTGTACCGGAAACCGCTCCGGCTTTATTTCTTGCGCGGCGCGACTGCCACCGCTCTTTCCCGCACGCCGCGCCGTGACGCCGCGCACTGCATTCTTTCGTGGCCGCGGGCCTCAGCCCACGACGGCACGCACGATCAGGATCAGCACGCCGATGAACACGCCGGCCGCGAGCAACGCGACGATCAGCACGTGCAGCGGATTCAGCTGCGTCGCATCGGCCTCCAGGTCGCGCCGCTTGCGCACGCCGAAGAACGACCACAGCACGGCTTTCAGCGCCTGGCCGAACGACCCGCCCCGCTTGACCTCCGTCATCGCCCCGCCTCCGTCGTCATGCGTCCGGCTTCGCCGTGCCCTGCGCCGCGGTACTGCGCTGCGCCGGTGCCGGCGTGGCCGGGGTATTCAGTTCGAAGAACGTGTACGACAGCGTGATCGTCTTCACGTCCTTCGGCAGTTTCGGATCGATCACGAACACCACCGGCATCTTGCGCGACTCGTTCGCGGCCAGCGTCTGCTGCGTAAAGCAAAAGCACTCGATCTTCTTGAAGAACTCCGTCGCCTGCTTCGGCGCGTAGCTCGGAATCGCCTGCGCCACGACCGGCCGGCCCTGCCCGTTCGTCACGTCGTACACGATCGTCATCAGTTCGCCCGGATGCACGTCGAGGCTGTTGTGCTCCGGCTTGAAACCGAGCGGCCCGCGCGCGTTCGCATCGAACTCGACCGACACCGTGCGGCTGTAGTCGACCTGCGAGTTCTTCACCTCGCGCTCGCTGACGTCGCGCTGCACCAGGTTGTTGATGCCGGTGATCTGGCAGATCGCCCGATACATCGGGATCAGCGCGAAGCCGAAACCGAACATCAGTCCGGCCACGACGAAGAGCTTCACCAGCATCGAACGATTGAACGCGCGATCGACGGCGCCCTCTTCCGGCTTCGACATACGACGACTTCCTCGCTACTGCGTCAGTTGCTGCATCAGTGAGTGGACAGCCACCACTGCTTGATCACGACACCCACAAAGAAAACGGCGGCGATGACGAGCAGGGTGAGGCCGAGCCGCTTGTTGCCCGCGCGAATCTGCTCGGGCGTTCGTCTTTCTTGTGGATTCGGGTTCATCTGAAACTTCGCTGAAACCTCAATGCGGCGCCCGCCGCGCCTGCCATCAAGGCAGGCAGCGGCCGGGCGCACCATGAAACTTACTCGACGTGCGGCGGTTGCTCGAACGTGTGGAACGGAGCCGGGCTCGGCACCGTCCACTCGAGGCCCGTCGCGCCGTCCCACGGCTTGTCCGACGCCTTTTCCAGCTCGCCGCCGCCACGGTAGGCCGGCAGCGCGACCGCGAACAGGAAGTACACCTGCGCGAGGCCGAAGCCGAATGCGCCGATCGTCGCCACCTGGTTGAAGTCCGTGAACTGCGCCGGGTAGTCCGCATAACGACGCGGCATGCCGGCCAGACCGACGAAGTGCATCGGGAAGAACGTCAGGTTGAAGAAGATCATCGACGCCCAGAAGTGGATCTTGCCGCGCGTCTCGTTGTACATCCAGCCCGTCCACTTCGGCGCCCAGTAGTACCAGCCCGAGAACAGCGCGAACAGCGAGCCGGCCACCAGCACGTAGTGGAAGTGCGCCACCACGAAGTAGGTGCCGTGATACTGGATGTCGAGCGGCGCCATCGCGAGCATCAGGCCCGTCAGGCCGCCGAACGTGAACACGAACAGGAAGCCGATCGCGAACAGCATCGGGGTTTCGAACGTCATCGAGCCGCGCCACATCGTCGCGAGCCAGTTGAACACCTTCACGCCCGTCGGCACGGCGATCAGCATCGTCGCGTACATGAAGAACAGCTGACCGGTGACCGGCATGCCCGTCGCGAACATGTGGTGCGCCCAGACCATGAACGACAGGATCGCGATCGATGCCGTCGCGTACACCATCGAGCTATAGCCGAACAGCGTCTTGCGTGCGAACGCCGGGATCACCTGCGACACGATCCCGAACGCCGGCAGAATCATGATGTACACCTCGGGGTGGCCGAAGAACCAGAAGATGTGCTGGTACATCACCGGGTCGCCGCCGCCTGCCGCGTTGAAGAACGACGTGCCGAAGTGGCGGTCGAACAGCACCATCGTGATCGCGCCTGCCAGAACCGGCATCACCGCGATCAGCAGGTACGCCGTGATCAGCCACGTCCATGCGAACATCGGCATCTTCATCAGTGTCATGCCCGGTGCGCGCATGTTCAGGATCGTCACGACGATGTTGATCCCGCCCATGATCGACGACGCGCCCATGATGTGGACCGCGAAGATCGCGAAGTCCATGCCCGGGCCCATCTGCGTCGACAGCGGTGCGTACAGCGTCCAGCCGGCAGCCGTCGCGCCGCCCGGCGCGAAGAACGAACCGACCAGCAGCACGGCCGCGACCGGCAGCAGCCAGAAGCTGAAGTTGTTCATCCGCGCGAACGCCATGTCGGATGCGCCGATCTGCAGCGGAATCATCCAGTTCGCGAAGCCGACGAACGCCGGCATGATCGCGCCGAACACCATGATCAGGCCGTGCATCGTCGTGAGTTCGTTGAAGAACTCCGGACGCATGATCTGCAGGCCCGGCTCGAACAGCTCGGCACGGATGCCGAGCGCCATCACGCCGCCCGACAGAAACATGATGAACGAGAACAGCAGGTACAGCGTACCGATGTCCTTGTGGTTGGTGGCGAACAGCCAGCGACGCCAGCCGTGCGGCATTTCGTGCGCGTGGTCGTCGTGCGCGTGGTCCGCGGCTACGTCGTGCCCGATGCTAGACATGAGAATCTCCTAATGCGAATACGTCGACTAACTCAGCGACACGTCAAGCCGCCGGGCCGATCTCGACACGCCGGGCTTCCTTAGCGTCAGCCCCGCCCGTGATCGTTTCCGGCTTTTTCATGATGATGTGGTCTTCCGCCACGCCTGCTGCCTTCAGCGCGTCGCGCACGGCCTGTGCACGATGCTTCGCCAGTTCGGCGTTCGCGTCGGCCGAGCCCGTCTTGTCGGTAAAACCCGACAGCGCGAGCTTCGCGTCCGGATGTGCCTTCGCATAGTCGGCCGCGGCGGCGATCGCCGCTTTCGCGTCGGCCGGCAGCACGCTCTTGCCCGTTTCGAAGTAGATCGTCGACAGCGCGGCCGATGCCGCTGCCGCCGGCTGCTCGGCGGCGCCCGACGCGGCTTGCGCCGGTGCCGATGCCGCTTCCGCCGGTGCCGCTGCCGCTGCCGCGCCTGCCGCGTCTTCCGGCATCTTGCCGTTGCGCGCGTCGGCCACTTGCTTCGGCTGCAGCAGGTCGTTCTTGTGGTTGCCCCACGAGTTGCGTTCGTACGTGATGACCGACGCGATGTCGAGGTCCGACAGCGACGCCCACGACGGCATCGCGCCCTTGCCGTGCAGCACGCGCTCGACGTGGCCGGCGATCGGGCCGTTCACGATCGGGCTGCCGTCCATCGCCGGGAACGCGCCGAGGCCCTTGCCGCTCACCTGGTGGCAGGCCGCGCAGTTCGCCTTGTAGACTTCCTCGCCGTGCGCGACGAGTTCAGCCATCGTGTAGACCTTGTTCGGATCGACCGACGCGCTGGCCAGCTTGGCCTTCTGCGCCGTGACCCACTTCGCGTAGTCGTCTTCCGACAGCACTTCGACGACGACCGGCATGTACGCGTGTTCCTTGCCGCACAGCTCGGTACAGAAACCGCGGAACGTGCCGACCTTGTCGGCCTTGAACCACGTGTCGCGCACGAAGCCGGGGATCGCATCCTGCTTCACGCCGAACGCGGGCACGTACCACGAGTGGACGACGTCGTTCGCGGTCGTGATGATGCGGATCTTCTTGTTGACCGGCACGACGAGCGGGTTGTCGACTTCCTGCAGATAGGTGTCGGTGATCGGCTTCTTGCCCATCACTTCGTCGCGCGGGGTGGTCAGCGTCGACAGGAAGCCGATGCCCTCGCCCGGGCCCTTCACGTAGTCGTAGCCCCACTTCCACTGGTAGCCGGTGACCTTGATCGTGAGATCGGCGTTCGTCGTGTCCTTCATCGCGACGACGGCCTTCGTCGCCGGCAGCGCCATCAGCACGACGATGACGAACGGCACGATCGTCCAGATGATCTCGACGGTCGTGCTTTCATGGAAATTGGCGGCCTTGTGGCCTTTGGATTTGCGGTGCGCGAAGATCGAATAGAACATCACGCCGAACACGCCGACGAAGATCACCGTACACAGGATCAGCATCATCGTGTGGAGATCGTAGAGCTCCTCGGCGATTTTCGTGACCGGCGGCTGAAAGTTGATCTCGTTGACGCGGGGGCCGCCCGGGCTATCACCGACCGCCAGGGCGGCACCGGCAAAGAGCAATCCGCTGCATGCCAGCACGCCCGTGAGGGCTCGCTTGATTGTTTTCATAGCATCCTTACCCAAAATTTCCATTCAAACCCTCCCCCGTCGCAAGCCGCCGGCCCGTATCGGCCGGTGCCCGCGCCTCGTCAGCCGCAGCGCCTGAGCGATACGCGCAGTTCGTCGGCGAACTGCGCACGCTTGTACTGCGCGAGATGCTGCCCGATCACGACGGTCTGCCCGCGCGATACCAGTCGAATCGGATCGCGTGGCGTCGCACCCGGCTCGACCCGCACCCAGCGCGGGTTGAATTCGATCTGCGTGAGCCGCTCCGCATCCATCCGCTCGATCACGAGCCGATGCGGAAACAGCCTGATGCGCTCGTAATCGACCGCATGGCGAGCATGGATCGCAAATGCGACACCCACTGCCAGCAACTCGATTCCGGTAAAGGGCATGACGAGCCAGGCCCCTCTCCACATCAGCAACGACGCGATCACCAGCGAGAAGCCCGCGAGCGACGCATAAAACAGCACGAACTGGCGTGGCGACACCGAACAGTTGCGTTTGATCAGCCAGTCTTCGAGGACCGGCTCGCCGTTCGTCGTCTCCGCCAAAACCCTCGCTGCTTCCATCGCCGCCTCACGCGAATGGCATGCGATGCATGCCTGCATCGGACTCGTCGCCCCGTATTGCGGGGACCCCGGGACGACAAGCTGACGCATTATAGGCGGGTTCAATGGCATCCACAAGCAAGCGCCTATCGCCCGCCAAGCCAAGCGCGACAAGCTTTTCGGCCATTTTTCGCGCCAATTCGACCCCGCTTTGCGCCGCTAATTTCAGACATAACAAAACCCCTCTTTACCGCTTTACCGATTCTTCGGACGCCCCTTGCCGATATCCTCGATGCGCACGATCCCGTGCCCCTCGGCGGTCGTGCGCGGGACGGCCTTCCATGCGTGGCCGTAGATCACCTCGAAGGTCAGCGGAATCGTGCCGTCCTCGCGCCGGCGCGCCGCCAGCGCGTCGCCGAGCGCCGCGCGAAAGCGCCGCGTCGCGTGCCGCGGCGCCGTGCGCTCGAACGGATAGGCGCCCCAGCGGCGCACGTCGGCCAGCAGGGAATCGGGGGATTTGTAGGTGACGGTCAGCACTTCCTGATCCATCACGGGAATCTCGAAGCCGCTCTCGACGAGCATGTCGCCGAGGTCGTGCATGTCGACGAAATCGATCACGCGCGCGGCGGGCGGCGCCATGCCCAGCGCCGCTTCGGCGTCCGCGCAGGCCGCCCGCAGCTCGCGCAGCGTGTCGGGCCCGAGCGTGCTGAACATCAGCAGGCCGTTCACGCGCAGCACGCGCTGCCATTCGGGCAGCACCGCGTCGGGACGCGAATGCCAGTGGAGAGCGAGATTCGACCAGATCAGGTCGAACGCGCCGCCCGGGAACGGCAGCGCGGCGAAATCGGCCTGCGCGACGCGCGGCCCGCGCTGGCCCAGCGCGCGGCCGAGCGACGCCGGCAGCCAGCGGCGCCAGTTGGTTTGTTCGACCTCGCGCTGACCGGCCCGCGCGAGCATCGCGCCGGACAGGTCGACGCCGAACACGGGCGCTTCCGGAAAGCGCGCGCGCAGTGCCGGCAGATCGTCGCCCGGGCCGCAGCCGGCATCGAGCACGGCCGTGGGGCTCACCTTGATGTATTCGAGACGCTCGTTCATCCGCTGCGCGATCTCGCGCGGCAGGAACGCGACCGCGTCGAAGGTGGCGGCACGGCGGTCGAAGATCCGCCGCAGGCGCCTGGCGTCATTGGCCGGACGGCCGGTTGGAGTCGAAGCTGGGGACATGTCGGGCACACTGGCGAAGAGCCCGAAGTATACTCGCTCGCCCCGGAAGCTTCATTGAGACGGGGTGGCAGGAGTGTTGCGATGACCCGCAGTTCCGCCGGACGCACGATGCGCGTCGTTTTGTCGCAGGCTCGCATGCTGGCGGCGAAAGTCGCCGCGGTCGCGCTACCGAATCGCTGCGCGCTGTGCGGCAATTTGTCACACGCCGTGATCTGCGACGCTTGCGACGCCGCGTACTGGAATGAAGCGCGATTGCGCTGCGACGCCTGCGCGCTGCCGCTGGGTGTCGGGCAGCCGCGTTCGCGCGGCGGCCGCCGCACCGGTGCCGGCCACCCGGCCGCGTATCGATGCGATGCGTGCCGCACTGCCCCGCCGCCGTTCGACGCGACGCTCGCGCTCGCGGATTACCGCGCGCCGCTCGACGGGCTGGCACGCGGCCTGAAGTTTCACGCGCGGCTCGCACTCGGCGCCGAATTCGCAGCGCGGCTCGCGCGGCTGGTCGACGATACGCGCGGCGCGGGCCGTTTCGACCTGGTCGCGCCAGTGCCGCTGTCGCACCGGCGGCTCGTCGCGCGCGGCTACAACCAGGCGTGGGCGATCGCACGTCCGCTCGCGCGCCGGCTCGGCGTGCGCTCGGATGCGGCGCTGCTCGCGCGCGTCGCCCACACCGCGCCGCAGTCGCGGCTCGACCGGCAGGCGCGGCGCGACAACGTGATGGCGGCGTTCGTGGTGGCCGGTGACGTCGCCGGCCGCCACATCGCGCTCGTCGACGACGTGATGACGTCCGGCGCGACGCTCGCGGCCGCCGCGCACGCGCTGAAGGCGGCGGGCGCCGCGCGCGTGACGAATCTGGTTGCGCTGCGCACCGCCAGGGATTAATTAGATAGAGAGGCCGGCCACGCCTGCGTGGCCGCGGCCGCCACGAACCGGCCGGCCGGGAACGCGCACGTTGCGCGGCCCCGGCCGGCCCAGCCAAACCGAAACATGTTCAACGTCGTCCTCGTCGCTCCCGAAATTCCGCCGAACACCGGCAACGTGATCCGCCTGTGCGCCAATACGGGCGCGCACCTGCACCTGATCGAGCCGCTCGGCTTCCCGCTCGACGACGCACGGATGCGCCGCGCCGGCCTCGACTATCACGAGTATGCGCAGATGCGCGTGCACCGCGACTGGGATGCGTTCGTCGCATCCGAAGCACCCGATCCCGCGCGGATGTTCGCGTTCACGACCCGCGGCTCGGGCCGCTTCCACGATCACGCGTTCCTGCCGGGCGACTGGTTCGTGTTCGGCTCGGAGACCCGCGGCCTGCCCGCCGAGCTGCTCGAGCGCTTTCCGGACGAACAGCGCGTCCGCCTGCCGATGCGGCCGGACAACCGCAGCCTGAACCTGTCCAACACGGTCGCGGTGGTCGTGTTCGAGGCGTGGCGCCAGGCCGGCTTCGAAGGCGGCGCCTGACCCACCGGGCACGCCACCCGCGGCGCGCGATGCGTCAGGTCCGCGTGAGCCGCACGCGATACAGGTCGTAGATGTCGGGGGAAAAGCACGCGAACACCACGCGTGCGAGGTTCGGCGCCTGCGGCAGCATTTCGGCGACGGTGCCGACCGCGATGCCGACGGCCTCCTCGACCGGATAACGATAGATTCCGCAGCTGATTGCCGGGAACGCGATCGACGTCGCGGCGACATCCTCGGCCAGCTCGATCGCCCGCCGGTAGCACGACGCGAGCAGGTCGGCCTCGCCGCGCCCGCCGCCGTGCCATACGGGGCCGACCGCATGGATCACGTAGCGCGCCGGCAGCCCGTGGCCGCGCGTGAGCTTTGCGTCGCCCGTGTCGCAGCCGCCGAGCGTGCGGCACTCGGCGAGCAGGCCGGGGCCGGCCGCGCGATGGATGGCGCCGTCGACGCCGCCCCCGCCGAGCAGCGAGCCGTTCGCCGCGTTGACGATCGCGTCGACCTCGAGCGTCGTGATGTCGACGACCCGCGCGTCGAGCATGGTGGAACCGATCTGCAGCATGACACCCTCCCGGAACGCCGGAGACGGTTCAAGCGTAGTCCGCTTTGGTGCCGCGCGCCCGGCGCAACCGCACCGGGAAGCGCCGGTTCGCGCTACTCCGCGCGCGCGTCGCGCCGCAGCAGGCCGCTGACCGCGTCGCGCGGTGCGATGCCGTCGAACAGCACGCCGCACACGGCCTCGGTAATCGGCATTTCGATCGACTGCGCGCGCGCGAGCGCCAGCACGGCCTGCGCGCAGCGCACGCCTTCGGCCACGTGGCCGAGCGCGCCGAGGATGTCGTTCAGCGTGCGGCCGGCCGCCAGTTGCAGGCCGACCGTACGGTTGCGCGACAGGTCGCCCGTCGCGGTGAGGATCAGGTCGCCGAGGCCCGTGAGGCCCGTGAAGGTTTCTGCGCGGCCGCCGAGCGCGACGCCGAGCCGCGACATTTCGGCGAGGCCGCGCGTGATCAGCGCGGCGCGCGCGTTCAGCCCGAGGCCCAGGCCGTCCGAGATGCCGGTCGCGATCGCCAGCACGTTCTTCACCGCGCCGCCGACCTCGACGCCGACCACGTCGTCGCCCGTGTAGATCCGCATCGCGCCGTGATGGAACGCGGCGAGCGTGCGCTCGCGGCATGCGGCCGACGTGCTCGCCACCGTCAGCGCGACGGGCAGCGACTGGCCGACCTCGCGCGCGAAGCTCGGGCCCGACAGCACGCCGTTGCTCTGCTGTTCGGGCAGCTCTGCCGCGATCACCTGGTGCGGCAGCAGATGCGTGTCGGCCTCGAAGCCCTTGCAGACCCAGACGATATGCGCGGGCACGCAGCCTGCGTCGCGCATCGCGCGACACAGCGTGCGCAGCCCGGCCACGGGCGCGGCGATCACGCACAGCGCGTCGTCCGCGGCGCCGTGCGCGAGCGCGGCGCCGAGATCGGCGTCGTAGCGCAACGCGTCGGGCAGCGCGATGCCGTCCAGATAGCGGGCGTTTTCGTGCCGGGCCTGCAGCCCGGCGATGAGCGCGGCGTCGCGCGCCCACAGAAGCGTATCGTGCCGCGCGGCCAGATGGCCCGCGAGCGCGGTGCCCCAGGCACCGGCGCCGAGAACGGCTACTTTCATACCCAGCACCGGTCTGCGTTCAACGTCAGTTCAGCGTCGTGCCGTTCGGCGCGCCTGCCGCGGCGCCGGCCTGCTGCTGAAGCTGCGCGAGGCGCTGCTCGTACAGCGCCTGGAAGTTGATTTCGGCCAGGTGGATCGGCGGGAAGCCCGCGCGCGTGATCGCGTCGGCGATGTTCGAACGCAGGTACGGGAACAGGATCGTCGGGCAAGCGATGCCGACGAGCGGGTCGAGCTGTTCGTCCGGAATGTTGCGGATGTCGAAAATACCGGCCTGCTTCGCTTCGATCAGGAACGCGACCTTGTCCTTCACCTTCGCCGTGACGGTCCCCGACACGACGACTTCGAACACGCTTTCCGCGAGACGGTCGGCCTTCACGTCGACTTCGACTTCAACCGACGGCATGTCCTGCTCGAGGAAGATCGCCGGCGAATTCGGCTGCTCGAGCGACATATCCTTCAGGTAGACGCGCTGGATGTTGAAGAACGGTTGGTTTTCGACGTCGGACATGGTGTTTCCCTAAAAGTGGTGACGGGGCGGCCCGGCTTCTCGCCGGCCGCCACGGATGAATCCTGCGCGCCCAAGCCGCGGCGCGGCCGGCGGCCATTCTGCCCTAATCAGGCCGCTTGCAGAAGCGGCACGAGGCCGCCTTCGCGGTCGAGCTTCGACAGATCGTCGTAACCGCCGACGTGCGTGTCGCCGATATAGATCTGCGGCACCGTGCGGCGCCCCGTGCGCGTCATCATTTCCTCGCGGCGGGCCGGATCGCGATCGATCAGCACCTTCTCGATCTGCTCGACCCCGCGCAGCTTCAGCAGGCGCTCGGCCTGCATGCAATACGGACACACCTGCGTGCTGTACATCAAAACCTTGTTCACTTCGCCACTCCTTGTTTGACGACCGGCATCCCGGCCTGCTGCCAGGCGGCCACGCCGCCCTCGAGCACGTGCACCTCGGCGTAACCGGCCGCCTCGACCTCGCGCGCCGCCTTCTGCGACTGCTGGCCGTTCTGGCAGACGAGCAGCACCGGCGTGCTCTTGTTCTTCGCGACTTGCGCAATTTTCGCGCCGATCTCGCCCGCGGCGACCTGGCGCGCCGACGGCAGGTGGCCGGCGGCGAAATCGGACGCGGCGCGCAGGTCGATCACGACCGCGTTGCGACGGTTGATGAGTTGCGTCGCCTCCGCGGCCGACAGGCCGCCACGGCCGCGGCGCAGTGCGGGCCAGGCCAGCAGGCCGCCGGAGACCACCAGGATCGCGATGAGGGCCAGGTTCGTGTAATCGGTAAAGAACGTCACGGAATTCCGCCGGAAAAAGAGAAATCGGATGAGGACAATCCCGCCATTATAAAATAACCGTCTTGCGCGATGGCGGGCCCCGGTCGGGTCCCGTGCGACGCGCCCCGCTTCCCTATCACTACCGACCGCAAGATCCATGTACAAACTCGTTCTCATCCGCCACGGCGAATCGACGTGGAACAAGGAAAACCGCTTCACCGGCTGGGTCGACGTCGACCTGACCGAACAGGGTCGCAACGAGGCCTACCAGGCCGGCGAATTGCTCAAGGAGGCCGGCTACACGTTCGACATCGCGTACACGTCGGTGCTCAAGCGCGCGATCCGCACGCTGTGGCACGTGCAGGACCGGATGGACCTGATGTACCTGCCGGTCGTCCACTCGTGGCGCCTGAACGAGCGCCACTACGGTGCGCTGTCGGGCCTGAACAAGGCGGAAACGGCCGCGAAGTTCGGCGACGAGCAGGTGCTCGTGTGGCGCCGCAGCTACGACACGCCGCCGCCCGCGCTCGAGCCGACCGACGAGCGCGCGCCGTTCAACGACCCGCGCTACGCGAAGGTGCCGCGCGAGCAGCTGCCGCTCACCGAGTGCCTGAAGGACACGGTCGCGCGCGTGCTGCCGCTGTGGAACGAATCGATCGCGCCGGCCGTCCGTGCCGGCAAGCAGGTGCTGATCGCCGCGCACGGCAACTCGCTGCGCGCGCTGATCAAGTACCTCGACGGCATCTCCGACAGCGACATCGTTGGCCTGAACATCCCGAACGGCGTGCCGCTCGTGTATGAACTCGACGAGAACCTGAAGCCGATCCAGCACTATTACCTCGGCGACCAGGACGCGATCGCGCAGGCGCAGGCCGCCGTCGCGAAGCAGGGCAAGGCGGGCTGACGCCCGTCGCGCCGGGCGGGCCGCGTCCGGCGCGGGGTGCCCGGCCGCGGCCCGCACCCCGCGCGAACCTTCTCGGCCCCGCTGCTGTCGAATCCGCTTTCGAACCCGCAGCGCGGCCGGCGGGGCCCAGCCAGGCCGGCTCCGGGCCGTTTGCAGCGCTTTTCGCGCCGTTCCACTGAGTCTTCGGACGAACAGTTATACTTGTCCGCTACATCCCCGCTACCGCCACGCGCTTCCCGACCGCACCAGATCTCTATGCGAATGAAATTGAAGAACATCGGCCTGATTGCCGCGGGCCTCGCCACGGGCGTGTTCGCCACGCTGCAGGTTTCCGCATCGGCCGAGCAGACCGCCACGGCGCCGCTTCCCCTGGACCAGCTCCGCCTGTTCGCGGAAGTCTTCGGCCAGATCAAGCGCGAGTACGTCGAACCGGTCGACGACAAGAAGCTGCTGACGGCGGCGATCAAGGGCATGGTGTCGAGCCTCGACCCGCACTCGTCGTTCCTCGACAAGACCGACTATGACGAGCTGCAGGAGCAGACGAAGGGCCGCTTCGCGGGTCTCGGCATCGAGATCTCGCAGGAAGACGGCCTCGTCAAGGTGATCTCGCCGATCGAGGATACGCCCGCGTTCCGCGCCGGCATCCGTCCGGGCGACCTGATCACGCGCATCAACGACAAGCCGGTGCGCGGCATGACGCTCGACAAGGCCGTCAAGCAGATGCGCGGCGAGCCGGGCACCAAGGTCACGCTGACGATCTTCCGCAAGAGCGACGACCGCACGTTCCCGGTCACGGTCACGCGCGCGATCATCAAGGTCCAGAGCGTGAAGATGAAGATCCTCGATCCGGGCTACGCGTATGTCCGCATCACGAGCTTCCAGGAGCGCACGACGCCCGACCTCGCGCAGAAGCTGCAGGACATCGCGCGCCAGCAGCCGAACCTGAAGGGCCTCATCCTCGACCTGCGCAACAACGGCGGCGGCCTGCTGCAGAGCGCGGTCGGCGTGGCCGGCGCGTTCCTGCCGCCCGACTCGGTCGTCGTGTCGACCAACGGCCAGATCCCCGATTCGAAGCAGGTCTACCGCGATACGTACGACAACTATCGCCTGCCGTCCTTCGACGGCGATCCGCTGAAGAACCTGCCGCCGGTCTTCAAGACCGTGCCGATGATCGTGCTGACGAACGCCTATTCGGCATCCGCGTCGGAAATCGTCGCGGGTGCGCTGCAGGATTCGAAGCGCGCGCAGATCATGGGCAAGACGACGTTCGGCAAGGGTTCGGTGCAGACGGTCCGCCCGATGACGGCCGACACCGCGCTGCGCCTGACCACCGCGTACTACTACACACCGAGCGGCCGTTCGATCCAGAACAAGGGCATCACGCCGGACGTGCCGGTCGATCAGTACGCGGACGGCGATCCCGACGACGTGCTCGTGACGCGCGAGGTCGACTACACGAACCACCTCGCGAACACGCAGGACCCGAACGAGAAGAAGGAACAGGAAGAGCGCGAGCAGCGCCGGATGGATCAGCTGCGCATCCTCGAAGAGCAGAACGACAAGAAGACGCCGGAGCAACGCCAGAAGGATCGCGATCGCAAGCCGATCGAGTTCGGCAGCGCCGACGACTTCATGATGCAGCAGGCGCTCAACAAGCTCGAGGGCAAGCCGGTCCAGGAATCGAAGTCGCTGCTCGCCGAGAGCACGAAGAGCCCGACCGGCAAGGCTGCCGCCGTATCGAAGGCATCGGGCGCCAGCGCAAAGCCGGCGTCCGCACCGAAGCCCGCGTCGGCGCCGAAGTAAGCGCCGGCCGGCATCCGACGGGCCATCGCGGGAAGACCGCGATGGCCCGTTTTTCATGCGCGCCTAAAATAACGAAACGTCCGCCCGCCTCGCCCCACGACTCCCCATGAACGACGATCAACTCCTGCGCTACTCCCGACACATCCTCGTCGACGAAATCGGCATCGACGCGCAGCAGCGCTTTCTCGACGCGCATGCGATCGTCGTCGGCGCGGGCGGCCTCGGCTCGCCCGCCGCGATGTACCTCGCGGCATCGGGTGTCGGCACGATCACGCTCGTCGACGCCGATACGGTCGACCTCACGAACCTGCAGCGGCAGATCCTGCACGTGACGGCATCGGTCGGCCGCAGCAAGGTCGAATCGGGGCGCGACGCACTCGCGCAGCTGAACCCCGAGGTGAAGGTGAACGCGGTCGCGGCACGCGTCGACGATGCGTGGCTCGACACGCACGTCCCGCGGGCGACCGTCGTGCTCGACTGCACCGACAACTTCGCGACGCGCCACGCGATCAACCGCGCGTGCGTCGCGCACGGCGTGCCGCTCGTGTCGGGCGCCGCACTGCGTTTCGACGGCCAGATCAGCACGTTCGACTTCCGCGATCCGGCCGCGCCCTGCTATGCGTGCGTGTTCCCGGAAGACCAGCCGTTCGAGGAAGTCGCGTGCGCGACGATGGGCGTGTTCGCACCGACGGTCGGCATCATCGGCGCGATGCAGGCGGCCGAAGCGCTGCGCGTGATCGGCGGCATCGGCAAGACGCTCAACGGGCGGCTGATGATGCTCGATTCGCTGCGAATGGAGTGGACGACGATGAAAATCGCGCGCCAGGTCGACTGCCCCGTGTGCGGGGGCCGGCACTGACGCGCGACGGGCAGGCGCCGAGCGGCGCCTGCGCGACACGGCGACAGCGAGCGGCGACCTGGCCGCCTAGGCGGCCGCATCCGCCCGCGGCTCGGCGACCGACAACCGCTGCAACGCCGCCTGCACCTCTTCCGGCTCGAACGCCGCGAGCACGTCGGCCGTCGGCTTCTCGAGCGCCTTCAGATGCGCGCGCAGGATCTCCTGCTTCACGACGAGCAGCTGGCTCGGGTGCATCGAGAACTCGGTGAGCCCCATCCCGAGCAACAGGCGCGTGAGCGCCGGATCGCCCGCCATCTCCCCGCACACCGACACCGACACGCCCGCGCGCTTCGCTTCGCGCAGCGTATAGGCGATCAGGTGCAGCACGGCCGGATGCAGCGGGTCGTACAGGTGCGCGACCGCGTTATCGGCGCGGTCGATCGCGAGCGTGTACTGGATCAGGTCGTTCGTGCCGATCGACAGGAAATCGAACCGCTTCAGGAACAGCGGCAGCGCGATCGCCGCGGCCGGAATCTCGATCATCGCGCCGATGCGCACGTTCCGGTCGTACGCGAGCCCCGCATCGTCGAGCTGGCGCTTCGCCTCGCGGATCAGGTCGAGCGTCTGGTCGATTTCCTGCGCGTGCGCGAGCATCGGGATCAGGATCTTCACCTGGCCGAACGCGGACGCGCGCAGGATCGCCCGCAGCTGCGTGAGGAACATCTGCGGCTCGGACAGGCTCCAGCGGATCGCGCGCAGGCCGAGCGCCGGGTTCGGCGCGGTTTCGTAGCCTTCGTCGAGCGCCTCGAGCGGCTTGTCCGCGCCGACGTCGATCGTGCGGATCGTCACCGGCATGCCCTTCATCCACTCGACGGCGCGCTTGTACGCGGCGAACTGCTCCTCCTCTTCCGGCATCTCCTTCTGATGCATGAACAGGAACTCGGAGCGGAACAGGCCGACGCCGACCGCACCGGCCTCGACGGCCGCCTTCGCGTCGTCGGGCAGCTCGATGTTCGCGTACAGCTCGATCTTGGTGCCGCACAACGTTTGCGTCGGCGAGAACTTCAGCCGCTGCAGCTTGCGCTGCTCCAGCTGCTTCTCGGACTGGCGGTACGAATATTCCTCGAGGACGATCGGCGCGGGATCGACGATCACGATGCCCTGGTCGCCGTCGACGATGATCAGGTCGTCCTGGCGGATCAGCGCGCTCGCGTGCTGCACGCCGACCGCGGCCGGAATGCCGAGACTGCGCGCGACGATCGCCGTGTGCGACGTGCGCCCGCCGAGATCGGTGACGAACGCCTGGAACGACTGCGTCTTGAACTGCATCATGTCGGCCGGCGCGATGTCGTGCGCGACGACGATCATCTCGTTCGTGCCGTTCCTGGCCGCGCGGTCGAGCGCCTGCGACGCGGACGGCGCACCGGCCAAGGCCTTCAGCACGCGCTCGACCACCTGCTCGATGTCGGCCTTGCGCTCGCGCAGGTATTCGTCCTCGATGTCGTCGAAGTGGCGCGTGAGCAGCTCGAGCTGCTCGGTCAGCGCCCATTCGACGTTGTAGCGGCGCGTGCGGATCAGGTCGATGGTTTCCTGCACGAGCATCTCGTCGCTCAGGATCATCGTGTGGACGTCGATGAATGCGCCGACTTCGCTCGGGGTGTCGTCGGTCAGGTCGGCGCGCAGCGCCTCGAGTTCGTGATGCACGACGTCGAGCGCCGTGCGGAATCGCTCGACCTCGGCGTCGATCTGGGGTGCCTCGACCAGGTAATGGGCGACGTCGAGCGCCGCCGGCGCGATCAGATACGCTCGCCCGATCGCGATACCACGTGAGACGGGAATGCCATGCAGCGTGAAGGACACGCGCACCTCCTCTGTACAAGTAAAGCCGCGGCACACTGCTGCGATGCGCTTATGACCCCGGTTAGCGATTATAAATTCCGCGCCCCCCCGCTGACTGCATGCACCGCAGCATTGCGCATTCCGCATCAATGCTGCCGACGAAAAAAATGCCGCGAAATCCGCGGCATTCTGACTGGAAACGGCAACGATCGCGCGTGGCGATCACTGGCCTTCGCCGAACTTGTCGGCGATCAGCTTCAGCAGCGCGTCCATCGCTTCCTGCTCGTCGGACCCTTCGGTCTCGATCGTCACGGTGCTGCCGATCCCCGCCGCCAGCATCATCACGCCCATGATGCTCTTCGCATTGATCTTGCGCCCGTTGCGCGTCATCCAGACTTCCGACTGGAAGTTGCCGGCCAGTTGCGTGAGCTTGGCCGATGCGCGCGCATGGAGCCCCAATTTATTGACGATGGTGGTTTCTTGTTGAAGCATGATTCTCGGTCGGGTCGGTCGAGGCCGCCGGCGGCGCACGCCGGCGGTGTGGTCTAAAACGGAAAACGGGAAATCAGTGCGACTCGGTGCGCGGCTGCGGTTCCGGCGGAATCGGCGCGCATTGGCCGCAGCCGGTTTCCGTCGGCGGCGGCGGTGTGCCGGCCGACACCTCGTGGACGCCCTTCGCGCCGCCGGACAGCGCCTTGTCGACGAGCTTGTCGAGCGGCACGGTACGGTAGCAGACGGCCCGCACGAGCATCGGCAGGTTCACGCCCGCCAGCACGCGCACGTTGTCGAGCTTCGCGAGCTGGCCGGCGATGTTCGCCGGCGTCGCGCCGTACATGTCGGTCAGCACGACCACGCCGTTGTCTTCCCGGAGCCGCGCGAGTTCCGCGTGCGCGAACGCCATCACCTGGGCCGGGTCGCTGTCCGCCATCACGTCGATACAGCCGATGCGGGCAGGCACGCCGCCATAGATGTGCGCGATGCAGTCCCGCAGCGCGGTGGCGAGCGGAGCGTGCGCGATGATCAGGATCCCGGCCATGTCAGATCGCTCCCGGCCGCCCCTGGCGGGCCGACGCCCCGCGGCGGGGCAATGAGCGTAGCGAGTGTGGGAAACGTTTCATGTTCAGCCTTGCAACAGTATCGGCCCGACCGCCGGGCCTTCGGTGCGCCGAAAACGGCACCTGGCAAGCGGGCATTGTAGCAGGCCGGTCAAGCGGCTCCGGCGACGGGGGGCCTGCGCGGCCGCCGCCGGGGTTGCGCGGAAAGCGGCTTACGCGGCCGCACGCTCCAGCGCGTCGATGAACATCGCGGCGACGTCGAAGCCCGTTTGCTCCATGATCTCGCGGAAGCACGTCGGACTCGTGACGTTCACCTCGGTCAGCCAGTCGCCGATCGCATCGAGGCCGACCAGCAGCAGCCCGCGCGACGCGAGCACGGGCCCGAGCGTGGCCGCGATCTCGCGATCGCGGGCCGTCAGCGGCTGCGCGACGCCGAGCCCGCCCGCGGCGAGATTGCCGCGCACCTCGCTGCCCTGCGGAATCCGCGCGAGCGAATACGGCACGGGCTCGCCGGCGATCAACAGGATGCGCTTGTCGCCCGCCTTGATCTCCGGAATGAACTTCTGGATCATCAGCGAGCGCGTGCCGTCATGGCCGAGCATCTCGATGATCGCGCCGAGATTCATCCCGTCGGCCTTCACGCGGAACACGCCCATCCCGCCCATCCCGTCGAGCGGCTTCACGATCACGTCGCCATGCTCGGCGTGGAATGCACGCAAGCGCGCCGCGTCGCGCGTGACGAGCGTCGGCGCGACGAACTGCGGAAACTCGCCGATCGCCAGCTTCTCCGAGTGATCGCGGATCGACTGCGGCTTGTTGAACACGCGTGCGCCCGCGCGTTCGGCCAGCTCCAGCATCCAGGTGGCCGTCACGTACTCCATGTCGAACGGCGGATCCTTGCGCATCAGCACCGCGCCGAACGACGTCAGTTGACGCGACTCGTGCGCGGCCGCCTCGTACCACGGACGGCGATGCAGGTCGGTCGTGTCGCCGACGATCGTCACGCGCTGCACGTCCGCCTCGACGCCCGAGCCCGTCCACGCGAGCTGGTGCGGCTGGCACGTGTACACCGCATGCCCGCGCCGGGCGGCCTCCGCCATCATCGCGTAGGTCGAATCCTTGTAGATCTTGAAATGCTCGAGCGGGTCGGCGATAAAAAGAATGTCCATGCGGGTCCTGTACGTAGCGAAGGTCCGTTACACCTGGATGGCTTCGGGATCGGTCTTTTCCAGTTCGATCGACGACGCGATCAGCGACAGCCGCGCGACGACGCCGTACATGTAGAAACGGTTCGGCGGCGCGGCGCCGGGCTTCGCGCCGGCATCCGGCAGCGCGGTGTGCTCGAAGCCGAGCGGCACGTAGTGCATGCCGGGCGCGTTCAGGTTCTGGTCGCGCTCGCGGCCGCCGTGCGTGCGGTAGAAGCCGCCGACCACGTAGCGGTCGATCATGTACACGACGGGCTCGGCCACTTCGTCGCCGACGCGCTCGAACGTATAGACGCCTTCCTGCACGATCACGTCGCGCACCGCGAGGCCGGCCTTCGACTCGGCCATCTGCGCGCGCTCGGCCTTCGACATCCGGCCGATCTCGGCCGCGTCGTGCACGGTCATCACGCCGCGCCCCGCCGTGCCCGCGTCGGCCTTCACGACGACGTACGGCTTCTCGCTGATCCCGTATTCGCGATACTTGCGCGCGATCTTCTTCAGCACGCCGTCGATCGCGTCGGCGAGCGCCTGCTCGCCTTCATGCGCCTGCCAGTCGACGCCTTCCACGTGCGCGAAATACGGATTCACCATCCACGGATCGACGCCGACCATCTTCGCGAACTTCTTCGCGACGTCGTCGTAGCACGCGAAGTGCGTCGACTTGCGGCGCACGGCCCAGCCCGCGTGCAGCGGCGGCAGCAGGTATTGCTCGTGCAGGTTTTCCAGCACGGCCGGGATGCCGGCCGACAGGTCGTTGTTCAGCAGGATCGAGCACGGATCGAAATTCTTCAGGCCAAGGCGGCGCTGCGAACGCTCGAGCGGCTCGAGCACGATCTTCTGGCCGTCGGCCAGCGTGATCGGCGTCATGTCGGTGATGCTCGGGTCGAGCGAGCCGAAGCGCACGTTCAGGCCGGCCTGACGCATGATCGTCGCGAGGCGCGCGACGTTTTCGAGGTAGAACGCGTTGCGGGTCGGCAGCTCGGGGATCACGAGCAGGTTCTTCGCGTCCGGGCAGATCTTCTCGATCGCGGCCATCGCGGCCTGCACGGCCAGCGGCAGCACTTCGGACGGCAGGTTGTTGAACGCGCCGGGAAACAGGTTCGCGTCGACGGGCGCCAGCTTGAAGCCGGCATTGCGCAGGTCCACCGAACAATAGAACGGCGGAGTGTGTTCCTGCCATTCGAGCCTGAACCAGCGTTCGATCGCAGGCGTCGCGTCGAGGATCTTCTGCTCGAGTTCGAGCAGCGGACCGTTCAACGCGGTAACGAGGTGGGGAACCATGAATCACTCGCGAGCGGGAGAATGAAGATTGTAGAGCAATTGCCTTGCCCATTTGGGGATTGTTCCCGGCTTCACAAGGATAAGGAGGAAGTTTTCGGCTATTGACCCGATAGAGTGAAGGGTTATCCGCTACGGCAGTGAGTGGCAGGAGAAAAAAAGCCCGCCGGGTAGGCGGGCCGAAGTCGCTGCGCTCATTCGGAGCGGGCGCCGTCGTCGCGGCGGCCCGCTGTTGATTCGTGAGACTTATTCCACGTGCTCGCCGTGCAGGATCACGTCGAGACCTTCGCGCTCTTCCTCTTCGGTCACGCGCAGGCCCATCGTCAGATCGATCAGCTTCAGCAGCACGAAGCTCAGCACGCCGCTGTAGACCAGCGTGATCAGCACGCCCTTCGCCTGCAGCAGCAGGCTGCCGTCGGCGCCGCCGATGTCCTTGACCGCGAACACACCCGTCAGCAGCGCGCCGAGAATCCCGCCGATGCCGTGCACGCCGAACGCGTCGAGCGAATCGTCGTAGCCGAGCTTCGACTTGAGCCAGGTCGCCGACCAGAAGCAGACGACGCCGGCGGCGATACCGATCACCAGTGCGCCCGCCACGCCGACGAAACCGGCGGCCGGCGTGATCGCCACGAGACCCGCGACCGCGCCCGACACGATGCCGAGCACCGACGGCTTGCCCTTCGCGATCCACTCGGCAAACATCCAGCCGAGCGCCGCGCAGGCGGTTGCCACTTGCGTGGTCAGCATCGCGAAGCCGGCACGGCCGTCGGCCGCGACCGCGGAACCCGCGTTGAAGCCGAACCAGCCGACCCACAGCATCGAGCCGCCGATCATCGTCAGCACGAGGTTGTGCGGCGCCATCGATTCGCGACCGTAGCCGACACGCTTGCCGAGCACGAGGCACGACACCAGGCCCGCGATACCGGCGTTGATGTGCACCACCGTGCCGCCCGCGAAGTCGAGCACGCCGTCGGCCGACAGCCAGCCGGTCGGCTCCCACACCATGTGCGCGATCGGCACGTAGACGATCAGCGACCAGAGCGTCATGAACACGAGCATCGCCGAGAACTTCATGCGATCGGCGAACGCGCCGCAGATCAGCGCCGGCGTGATGATCGCGAACGTCATCTGGTAGACGAAGTAGACCGATTCCGGAATCGTCGTCGCGAGATGGCTGACGGTCAGCGTCGTCGCCTTGTCGCCCTTGATGTAGTTCATGCCGTGCAGGAACGCGCGCGACAGGCCGCCGATGAAGCCGTTGCCCGGCGTGAACGCGAGGCTGTAGCCGACCACCGTCCACAGCACCGTGATCACCGCGGTGATCGCGAAGCTCTGCATCACGGTCGCGAGCACGTTCTTCTTGCGGACCATGCCCGCGTAGAACAGCGCGAGGCCCGGGATCGTCATGAACAGCACGAGCGCGGTGGAGGTCAGCATCCACGCGGTGTCGCCCGCGCTGATCTTCGACGAATCGACCGAGAACGGGGCGGTCGGCGCAGCCGGTGCGGCCGGCGCGGACGCGGCGGCTGCGGCCGATGCGTCGGCGGCGCCCGAAGCCGGTGCGGCGGCAGCGGCGGTGGCGGATGCGTCGGCGGCCGGCGCCGAAGCGGCCGGCGCGGCGGCGGCCGATGCGTCGGAAGCCGTGGCGGCGGGCGCGGATGCGGCCGCGGCGGACGCCGCGTCGTCGGCAAGCGCGGAGCCGACGCCGGCCGCCATCAGCGAGCCGGCCATCAGCAGGGACATCAGAAGTTTGCGCATCTTGGGTTTCCTCTTGTCGCTTGTCTTGTCTGTTCTGTTACAGCGCGTCGGCGCCGGTCTCCCCGGTGCGAATCCGGATCACTTGCTCGATCGGCGTGACGAAAATCTTGCCGTCGCCGATTTTCCCGGTGCGCGCGGCCCGCTCGATCGCTTCCACCGCCTGGTCGACGAGATCGTCGGACACGGCCGCCTCGATCTTCATCTTCGGCAGGAAATCGACCACGTATTCGGCGCCGCGATACAGCTCGGTATGCCCCTTCTGGCGGCCGAACCCTTTTACCTCCGTCACCGTGATGCCCGAGACGCCAAGCGCCGACAGCGCCTCGCGCGTCTCATCGAGCTTGAACGGCTTGATGATTGCGGTAATGAGTTTCATGAAGTCCTCTCGCTGAGTTGTCCCGTCGAATTGGTTGGAATGTTGTAACGGACTCTCCTCAGCAACTCGCATGCCATGTTGATCCGAGCACCGTCTCGAAGGGCTCGGGAACGGGGTCGCATCCCCCGATGTAAGGCGCCGAAGCCCGGCCGAATGGCCAACGCGGGCCGGTTTGCTGGCGCGGCGAAAGGAACGTTGCTAGAGTGCACGCACGTCCCGGATTACCGGGCCATTCACCCATGCCGGCGCCATGCCCGGAATTCGCGCCCCCGGCGCACCATTTCCGGTCATGCGTGCATCATGGGCACGTACGCAACTGAAGATGCACAATTTTTGTGCAAGGAAGGGGAATCACATGAAGCAACCCAGCGACGTTTTCAACGATCTGCAGTCGCGCGTCAGCGACCTGCTGAAAAACTCGCCGGCCAAGGACGTCGAGCGCAACGTGAAGGCCATGCTGTCGCAAGGCTTCTCGAAGCTCGATCTCGTCACGCGCGAGGAATTCGACACGCAGGCCCAGGTGCTCGCCCGCACCCGCGTGCGCCTCGAGGAACTCGAAAAGCGCGTCGCGGAACTCGAGCAGAAGCTCGCCGCACCGCAGGCCTGACGCCGCACCCGGCCGCAAGGTCCGGGCGCGGGCCGCCGCGCCCGCCACCGCCGAGCCTCCGTTTTCGTCGTAGTTCGTCGTCCGCCGTTCTCCGCAGCACCCCGCTCTTCGCAGTCCATCGCTCTTCGCAGTTCGTCGTTTCGCAGCCCCTCGTTCTTTCCCCGCGCCACGCCGGCACGCGCGCACCGATTTCTCCGATTCCCGCGGCATGCGGCCCCGAACGGCCGTCGTCCGCCTGCTTACAGGAGCCTCGCCATGTCGCTCGCCGTGGTGCGCAGTCGCGCGCCCGCCTCCGGCCGCGCGCCGGACGTTACCGTCGAAGTCCATCTCGCCAACGGGCTGCCGTCGTTCTCGATCGTCGGCCTGCCCGATCTCGAAGTCCGCGAGAGCCGCGAGCGCGTGCGCGCCGCGCTGCAGAACTGCGGCTTCGAATTTCCCGTGCGCCGCATCACCGTGAATCTCGCGCCGGCCGACCTGCCCAAGGAGTCGGGCCGGTTCGACCTGCCGATCGCGCTCGGCATCCTCGCCGCGAACGGCCAGATCCCGGCCGACGCGCTGGCCGGCCGCGAATTCGCCGGCGAACTGTCGCTGACGGGCGCGCTGCGGCCGATGCGCGGCGCGTTCGCGATGGCGTGCGGTGCCGCGCGGGACTGGCGGGCGGGCGAAACCGGATCGGAACCGGGCTCGGGCCCAGACGCCGTCTCGACGCCGGGCTCCGCGGCGGCATCACGCGCGCCGGAGTTGTACCTGCCGTTCGACAGCGCGGCCGAGGCCGCGCTCGTGCCGGGCGTGATCGTGTTCGGCGCGCGCGACCTGCCCGCGCTGTGCGCGCACCTCGCCGATGCGCCGGACGGGCGGCTCACGCCGGTCGCGGCGCCCTGCCTCGACGGCCTGCCGGCGCCGGCCGCGCCCGACCTCGCGGATGTGGTCGGCCAGCGCGGGGCGCGGCGTGCGCTCGAAGTCGCCGCCGCGGGCGGCCATCACATGCTGATGGTCGGGCCGCCGGGGGCCGGCAAGTCGATGCTGGCCGCGCGGCTGGCCGGCCTGCTGCCGCCGCTGACCGACGACGAGGCGCTGACGTCGGCCGCGCTGCTTTCCGCGAGCCGCCTCGGCTTCTCGCCCGCGCAGTGGCGCCGGCGGCCGTTCCGTTCGCCACATCACTCGTCGAGCGCCGCCGCGCTGGTCGGCGGCCGCAATCCGCCGCAGCCGGGCGAAATCACGCTCGCGCATCTCGGCGTGCTGTTTCTCGACGAGCTGCCGGAATTCGACCGGCACGTGCTCGAAATGCTACGCGAGCCGCTCGAAGCCGGCCGCATCACGATTTCGCGCGCGGCCCAGCAGGCCGACTTCCCGGCCGCGTGCCAGTTGATCGCCGCGATGAATCCGTGCCCGTGCGGCTGGCACGGCGATCCGTCCGGGCGCTGCCGCTGCTCGCCGGACGTCGCCGCGCGCTACCTGCGCAAGCTGTCGGGACCGCTGCTCGATCGCATCGACATCCAGATCGACCTGCCCGCGCTGTCGCCGGCCGAGCTCGCGTCGCGCACGACGGCGCCCGGCGAGCCGAGCGCGGCGGTGGCCGCGCGCGTCGCGCAGGCGCGGGCGCTGCAGCTCGACCGGCAGGGCAAGACGAATCACATGCTGAGCGGCCGCGAGACCGACGACCTGTGCCGGCCGACCGACGAAGGCGAGCGGCTGTTGCGCGAGGCCGGCGAGCGCTTCGGCTGGTCGGCGCGCGCGTATTTCCGCGTGCTGAAAGTGGCGCGGACGATCGCCGACCTGGCCGGCGACCCGCTGCCGACGGCCGCGCAGATCGCCGAGGCGATCCGCTACCGGCGCGCGCTCACGGCGCTCTGAGTGCCCTCTTAGGACAAAATCCGGCTGTCAAGACTTGACTTATGCACAATTTAGCGAATCCGGCCCCGGATCGCGGCTCGCCGGGGCCGTTGCGTGACGGAATCCGTATCCCTTTGTTTTCATTGATCTTTCCCAAACGGCACGTGCACGGCCAAATGAGCCGGAAGGCCGTCCGGTGAGGCTCGGCGGGAAATCCGGGTGACTTTTCAACAAAGTTATCCACATGCGCTGTGGATAGTCGAAAAAACCTCGCAAAATCCGGTCACTAGCGTCGAAAGCTGCGAATGAACTTTCAGTTGTCACGGTGTGTCGGCGCCGCTCGCGGGCCGCGATCAATCGAGTTTGAACGAGCCGAAAAACTGGTCGAGCTGCTCCTGCGCGAGCGGCCGGTCGGCGATCACGACGGCCTGGTACGCGTGCCGGCCGCGCGCGGCGAGCCGGGCGACGATCGTCTTGCGCGCGCGATCCCCGCCGGCGGCGGCCCCCGCGATACGCAGCTCGATCCCGTCCACCGCGCCGCCGGCCGCGAGCGGCACCGGCACCGATGCCGTCCGCGGCGCGCCTTCGAGGTTGCGCGACAGCCCTGCGCGCAGGAAGTCGAGCGCCGCGCGGCGCGTGTCGTCACGGTCGTCCGGCAACGTCAGCGTGCCGACCGCGAACACCGCGCCGTCGACATGCGCGGCCTGCATCCGCATCGGCATCGACGTGCCGCCGATCGCCACCGGCTGCTCCTCGACGGTCGGCTTCGCCGGCAGGTCGATCGTATAGCCGGCATCGTTGTGCAGCGTGCGCCAGTCGAACGATGGGGAGCACGCGGCCAGCGCGGCGCTGATGCATGCGAGCGCGGCGAAGTGTCGCAGCGGGCGAAAAAGGGGGCGCAACGAATCGATGACTTCCTTCGGCATGGCGTGGATCGGGGACAGGAAAACCTGCATTATCCGCCGAACCTGACAACCGGAATGCGTGGTGGCCGCCGGTGCGCGCGCCGCATTCGCGCTAAAATGGGCGCCGAATTTCGACGTCCTTTGCATCGACCCGCGTCATCGACCGACTCCGAGAGCACCTGATGAACACCACGCCTCCCGCCCGCCGCAGTGCCGGCCCCGTCCGCTACCTCGTCGCGGCCGCCGTCGTCGCGGCCATCGCCGTCGCCGGTTTCTTCGCGTTCAACGGCAAGTCCAGCGTGCCGGACGCGACGTTCACGCTGCTGTCGGGCCAGAAGGTCTCGACCGCCGGCGACCTGAAGGGCAAGGTCTATCTGGTGAACTTCTGGGCGACGAGCTGCGCGACCTGCATGCAGGAAATGCCGCAGATGGTCGATACCTACAACCGTTTCAAGGGTCAGGGTCTGGAATTCGTCGCGGTCGCGATGAACTACGATCCGCCGATGTACGTCGCGAACTACGCGCAGACGCGCCAGCTGCCGTTCAAGGTCGCGCTCGACGACGGCAGCGTCGCGAAGCAGTTCGGCAACGTGCAGCTCACGCCGACGACCTTCGTCGTCGACAAGGACGGCAAGATCCTCAAGCGCTACGTCGGCGCGCCGCAGTTCGCGGAGCTCGACGCGCTGCTCAAGAAGGCGCTCGACGGCAACGCGGCCTGAGCGCCGCAAGATCCGGCTCGACGGGCCGCGCGCAGCGCCCTTCCCGCCTACACGGACCGTACGGCCGGGCAACCCGGTTCTGCGGTCCGTTTGCTTTTCAGCGCTCGGTTTCGCCTTTCGCCGACAGCCCGTAGCGCTTCATCTTCTCGTACAGCGTCGCCTTGCCGACGTGCAGCCGGTCGGCCGTCGCGGCGACCGCGCCGCCCGTCTGGTTCAGCGCCTCGGCGATCACCGCGCGCTCGAACTGCTCGATGCGCTCCTTCAGCGTCTGGTCGTTGTCCGCGCCGTCGCCGCCCGCGCCCGTTTCCTGCGGCATGTCGGCCACGCCGAGCACGAAACGGTCGGCCGCGTTGCGCAGCTCGCGCACGTTGCCGGGCCAGTCGCGCTGCATCAGGCTCGCGCGCTGGCGGTCGGTCAGCACCGGCGCGGGCCGCCCGTAGCGCACGGCCGCGTCGAGCATGAAGTGCTCGAACAGCGGCACGATGTCCTCGCGGCGCTCGGCGAGCGGCGGCAGCGCGATCGTCACGACGTTGAGCCGGTACAGCAGGTCGCGCCGGAACGTGCCGGCCGCGACGAGCTCGCTCATGTCGCCCTTCGCGGCCGCGACGACGCGGCAATTCACGCGGATCGGCTGGTTCGAGCCGAGCCGCTCCAGCACGCCGTCCTGCAGCACGCGCAGCAGCTTCACCTGCAGCGCGAGCGGCATGCTTTCGATTTCGTCGAGAAACAGCGTGCCGCCGGACGCATATTCGAGCTTGCCGACGCGGCGCTTCGCGGCGCCCGTGAAGGCGCCGGGCTCGTAGCCGAACATCTCCGATTCGAACATCGGCTCGGGCAGCGCGCCGCAATTCACCGCGATGAAGGGTTTGTCGCGGCGCGGCGACAGCTCGTGCAGGCTGCGCGCGATCAGCTCCTTGCCGGCGCCGGTGTCGCCGTTGATCAGCACCGACGCGTCGGTCGGCGCGACGTTCGCGATCAGCTTGCGCACCTGCTCGATCGCGGGGCTGCGGCCGATGATGCGCGGCGCGACGACGTCCTTCCCGGCCAGCTCGCGCCGCAGCGCGTGATTCTCGAGCACGAGCTCGCGGCGCTCGAGCGCGCGGCGCACCGTCTCGATCAGGCGCTCGGCCGCGAACGGTTTTTCGATGAAGTCGTACGCGCCGTCGCGCATCGCCTGCACGGCCATCGAGATGTCGCCGTGCCCGGTGACGAGGATCACCGGCACGTCGGGCACGCGCTCGCGGCACTGCGCGAGCACGTCGAGCCCGCTCGCGCCGGGCAGCCGGATGTCGCTGACGATCGCGCCGGCGGTGTCCGCGACGATCGCCTTCTCGGCCGCTTCGGCCGACTCGAAGCCGGCGACGTCGAAGCCCGCCAGCTGGAGGCTCTGCACGCTCGCCCGGCGAACGAGCGCATCGTCTTCGATATAGATCACTTGCAGCCGGTTGGCCATCGTACTCACTTGCTCCTGACAGGCCGCGCGGCTGTGTCGCGCGCGGCTGCGTTGATGCCGGTCGTGCGCCGACCGGGCCTGCGACGGGTCTAGTGCGAACCCGCCGGCTCGGACACGGAGTCCGGATGATGCGTGCGTGCGCGCCGCAGCGTCAAGACGAACAGCGCGCCGCCCGACGGCGCGTTGCGCGCGGTCAGCGCACCGCCCGCGTCGCTCGCGATCGACGACGAGATCGCGAGGCCGAGCCCGAGCCCGCGCCCCATTTCCTTCGTCGTGAAGAACGGTTCGAACAGGCGCGGCAGCAGGTCGGGCGCGATGCCGGAGCCGTTGTCGCGCACTTCGACCGCGAGCGCCGCGGCCGACACCGCGATCGTCACCTCGATCGCCGGCGCCGCGACGCCGGCCACCGCGTCGAGCGCATTGCCGAGCAGGTTGATCAGCACCTGTTCGAGGCGCAAATCCTCGCAGCGCGCGACGAGCGCCGGATAGTCGCGCGCCAGGTCGAGCGGTTCATCGTGCGCGGGCGACACGGTCGCGTCCTGCAGCGTCAGCGTGAGCGCGACGCCGCTCAGGCGCTCGCCCAGCAGCGACAGCACGCTGCGCAGTGCGCGCACGACGAGCGCCTGCTCGTTGCGCGGCTTCGCCCGGCCGACGAACAGCTTCAGCTGGTTCGTGATCTTGCCCATTCGCTCGGTGAGCGCCGCGATCGCCTCGAGGTTCTCGCGCGCGGCCGCCTGCTCGCCGCGATCGAGCAGCACGCGCGTGTTGTCCGAGAAGCTGCGCAGCGCCGCGAGCGGCTGGTTCAGTTCGTGCGTGATGCCGGCCGCCATCTGGCCGAGCGCGGCGAGCTTGCTCGCCTGGATCAGTTCGTCGTGCGCGGCGCGCAGCTCCTGCTCCGCGCGGATCCGGTCGCCGACTTCCTTCTGCAACTGCGCGTTCGCTTCCGACAGGTCGGCCGTACGCTCCTCGACGCGCCGGTTCAGCTCCGCGTACGCCTGCTGCAGCAGCGCGCGGCCGCGGATCATTTCGCGCACGCGCGCGCGGCGCATCCGCCAGTAGAACGCGAGCAGCGCCACCGACACGAAGCCGAAGCCCGTGACGATCGTCGCGTTGCGCGCATCGGTGTCGACGGGCGCGATCGGCGCGAGCGTGACGAGCAGCCAGTCGGGCTCGCCGATCCGGCGCTTGCTGGCAAGGAAACGCGGCGCGCGCCGGCCGGGGCCGAGGCGCACGATCTCCGCATCGGCGCCGAGCGTCTGCTCGATGCGCAGCGGCAGCGGCGTGACCGGTTGCTGCGCGTACTGGCGCGTCTCGTAGATCGACGCGGCCACGGGGCTCGTGAGCGGGCGCAGCGTGTGGTACTTCCACGCGGGCACCGACGACAGGAACACGACGCCGTGATCGTCCGCGACGACGAGCGGCTCGGACGCATCGGCGCCCTGGAACCATTCGAGATTGAGCTTCACGACGACGACGCCCGCGATCCTGCCGTCGCGCCACACGGGCTGCGAGATGTAGTAACCGGGGTCGCGCGAGATCGTGCCGATGCCGAAGAAGCGGCCGACCTGGCCGTTCATCGCGTCGACGAAATACGGGCGGAAGCGGTATTCGATCCCGACGAAGCTGTCGGGCGCGCGCCAGTTGCTGGCCGCGACGCACAGGCCGTCCGCGCCGATCACGTAGGTGACGGTCGCGTGCGCGTGTTCGTTGAGATCTTCGAGATAACGGTTGACGCGCGCGGTGTAGTCGCCGCGCTTCGGCTCGGCGAGCAGGTCCTGCACGTATGGATGGCTGCCCAGCAGGTAGGGCAGCGACTCGTAGCGGTCGAGCGTGCTCTTGAGCGCGTTGGTGGTGCGATCGACGCGCACCGCGGCATTGCGCTGCAGCTCGGCGACGCCGCGCTGCCAGGTGACCGTCCAGGTCAGCGCGCACGCCGCGACGAGCGCGGCGGCAAGCACGACGAGGATGAGCAGGCGGCGCGTCACGGTCGAGGCTTCCTGGCGATGCGGATCGCCTATTGTGTCATAGGCCTCCGCATCCACGGGTCGAGCGCCGCGCCCCGCGCCGCCGGCGGCGGGCGCCGCCGCCTGCTCCTTCATGACGTCAGACGCCGGCCGTCTCGGTCGGCGTGACCTCGCCGCCGCCCTTCAGCGCCTGGCGCAGCTTGTTGCGGTCGAGCTCCTTCTCCCACGCGGACACGACGATCGTCGCGACGCCGTTGCCGACGATGTTGGTCAGCGCGCGGCATTCGCTCATGAAGCGGTCGATGCCGAGGATCAGCACCATGCCCGACAGCGGGATCGTCGGCACGACGGCCAGCGTCGCGGCGAGCGTGATGAAGCCCGCGCCCGTCACGCCGCTCGCGCCCTTCGACGTCAGCATCGCGACGGCCAGCAGCGTGAGCTGCTGCATCCACGTCAGTTCGATGTTGGTCGCCTGCGCGATGAACAGCACGGCCATCGTCATGTAGATGTTGGTGCCGTCGAGGTTGAACGAATAGCCGGTCGGCACGACGAGGCCGACGACCGAACGCGAGCAGCCCGCCTTCTCGAGCTTTTCCATCAGTTGCGGCAGCGCGGCTTCCGACGAGCTGGTGCCGAGCACGATCAGCAGCTCTTCCTTGATGTAGGACACGAAGCGGATGATCGAGAAGCCCGTGAAGCGGGCGATCGCGCCGAGCACGACGAGCACGAACACGACCGACGTCAGGTAGAACGTGCCGATCAGCTTGAGCAGCGGCACCAGCGAGCCGACGCCGTACTTGCCGATCGTGAACGCCATCGCGCCGAACGCGCCGATCGGGGCCAGCTTCGTGACGATGTGCACGATGCCGAACAGCACGCGCGTGAGCCCGTCGATGAAGTCGGTCACGACCTTGCCGCGCTCGCCGAGGTGCGCGAGCACGCTGCCGAACAGCAGCGCGATCAGCAGGATCTGCAGGATTTCGCCCTGCGCGAACGCATCGACCATCGTGTTCGGGATGATGTGCATCAGGAAGTCGACCGTCGACTGCCCGTGCGCCTTCGCCGCGTACGACGCGACGGCCTTGCCGTCGAGCGTCGCCGGATCGATGTTGAAGCCGACGCCCGGACGCAGCAGGTGCGTGGCCGCGAGGCCCAGCAGCAGCGCGAAGGTCGACACGATCTCGAAGTACAGCAGCGCCTTGCCGCCGACGCGGCCCACCTTCTTCATGTCCTCCATGCCGGCAATGCCGGTGACGACCGTACAGAAGATGATCGGACCGATCACCATCTTGATCAGCTTGATGAAGCCGTCGCCGAGCGGCTTCATGTCGGTGGCGAGCGCCGGGTAATAGTGGCCGAGGATCACGCCGACGATGATGGCGAAGATCACTTGCACATAGAGCACTTTGTAGAAGGGTTTCTTCTTCACGATGGTTCCTGCTGAAGTAGATGAGCCGGTGGATACGGCGTCACGCGCGCAGGCGAATGTCTCAGGGGAAAGGCCACTCGCCCGCGCGGCTGCCGTGCCGCAACAAGCGATGCCTCAGGACATCCGGAGGGGGAGGAAGGCGTCGGTCATCGTTGTCTCCTTGCTTGCTGTAGTAGTTCGGCCGGGGGGAATGGCCGTGCGTTTTATATCGCAAGGTCGATGCCAGGTTTCCGGAACCCCTCAAACCGTTGTTTTCATTGTATTTCCCATAATGCGGCAGGCAAGGAAATCCGGGATTCCGGATTTCCGGAAAATATCCGTCCGGCGATCCGGACGGATTCCCTAATTCTTCAGATGAATCAGTGCTGCACGGCGCGGCCGGCCAGCAGGCCCGTCTGCGCATAGAACTCCTGCTGCGCGAACGCGTCGCGCTCGCGCCGGGCGCGCTCGCCGCGATCCGCGAGCGAGCCGACGACGATCCCGACGAACGCGAGCGGCACCGATACGAGCGCCGGGTTGTCGAGGAACACCGGCGCGTGCGCGTGATGCAGCACGTCGACCCACACCGATTTCGACAGCACCGTGAGCACCACCGCCGACGCGAGGCCGAGGCCGCCGCCGAGCACCGCGCCGCGCGTCGTCATCCCGCGCCAGAAGATCGACATCGCGAGCACCGGGAAATTCGCGCTCGCGGCCACCGCCGCGACGAGCCCGACCATGAACGCGACGTTCACGTGCTCGAACAGGATCGACAACCCGATCGCGACGGCCGACAGCACGATCGTCGACGCGCGCGAGATGCGCATCTCCAGCCGCTCGTCGGGCTTGCCGCGCGCCCACATCTGCGCATACAGGTCGTGCGAGATCGTCGTCGCGCCGGCGAGCGTCAGGCCCGCGACCACCGCGAGGATCGTCGCGAACGTGACGGCGGCGATGAATCCGTAGAACCAGTTCCCGCCGACCGCCTGCGCGAGCTTCACCGCGACCATGTTCGAGCCGCCGAGCAGGTCGTGCGTCAGGTTGAACGTGCCGTTCGCGCCGAGCCTGAAGAACTCCGGATGCTGCGCGAGCAGCACGATCGCCGAGAAGCCGATCACGAAGGTCAGCAGGTAGAAGTAGCCGATGAAGCCGGTCGCGTAGAGCACCGACTTGCGCGCCTCCTTCGCGTTCGGCACCGTGAAGAAGCGCATCAGGATGTGCGGGAAGCCGGCCGTGCCGAACATCAGCGCGATGCCGAGCGACAGCGCGTTGGCCGGGTCGCGGATCAGCTTGCCCGGCCCCATGATCGACAGCGCACCTGGATGCACGGCCACCGCGCGGCGGAACATCTCGTCGACGCTGAAGCCGAATTCGCCGAGCGCGAGCAACGCCAGCAGCGTCGCGCCGCACAGCAGCAGCACGGCCTTGATCACCTGCACCCAGGTGGTCGCGGTCATGCCGCCGAAGAACACGTAGACGACCATCAGCACGCCGACGATCAGCTCGGCCGTGCCGTACGACAGCCCGAACAGCAGCTGGATCAGCTTGCCCGCGCCGACCATCTGCACGACGAGGTACAGCACGACGATCGTCAGCGCGTTCGCGGACGTCAGCAGCCGGATCG
Source organism: Burkholderia sp. YHN3-13 (assembly GCF_055810675.1). Classification (NCBI taxonomy): domain Bacteria; kingdom Pseudomonadati; phylum Pseudomonadota; class Betaproteobacteria; order Burkholderiales; family Burkholderiaceae; genus Burkholderia; species Burkholderia sp. YHN3-13. The sequence goes on from NZ_JBVVNQ010000006.1 coordinate 107,721, forward strand.
GCCGCTGCGCGAAGCGGTACGCGACGACATCGACGAACGTGAACTTGCCGAGGTTGCGCAAGGGCTCGGCGATCAGGAACATCACGAACGGCCAGCCGACCAGGAAGCCGATCGAGTAGATCAGCCCGTCGAAGCCGAACATGAACACCATGCCGGACAGCCCGAGGAACGACGCGGCCGACATGTAGTCGCCGGCGATCGCGAGCCCGTTCTGCAGCCCGGTGATGCCGCCGCCGGCCGTGTAGAAGTCGCGCGTCGAGCGCGTGCGCCGCGCGGCCCAGCGCGTGAGCGCGAGCGTCGCGAACACGAACGCGAAGAACATCCCGATCGCGACCGGGTTCAGTTCGACCTTGTCGGGCATCGGGCCCGCGACGGATACCGCTTGCGCGGTGGAGGAAACGAGAACGGCCAGCGCGCCGAGCGCGCTCGAAGTGCGTCGCATGTCGGCCTCCATCACGAACGCTGCAGGATCGCGTCGACGCGGCGGTCGAACGCACGGTTCGCGCGCAGCACGTAGCACGCGGTCAGGCCGATCGCGACCAGGATGATCGCGACGCCCGCGGCGATGCCGACCGTCGTCGTCGCACCGCGGTACAGCGGCGCCGCGAGCACGTGCGGCGCGAGCGCGACGAGCAGGATGAAGCCGTAGTAGGTCGCGATCATCAGTGCCGTCAGCGTGAAGCTGAAGCGGCGCCGTGCGCGCACGAGCTGCTGGTAGTCGCGGCGCGCCGTGACCGATTCGATGACGGAAAGCTCCATGGTGTCTCCAATGTCCTCTCGTCGATGTGCGAGAAGTGTCTTGTGGATGGCCGGCGCGCCAATCGATCCGCCCGCGCCGTGGCGGCACATCGATGCGTTACACGACGCGATCCGCGCGCAGCCGCGCGACCTCGTCGGCCGACATCCCGAGCCAGCCGCCGAGCACCGCATCCGTATCGGCACCCAGTACCGGCGGCGCACCGCGCACCGGCAGCCGCGCGCCGTCGAAGCGGTACGGCGGCGCCAGCACGTCGACGCCGCCCGCGACCGGATGCGGCTGCCGCGTGACGAGCCCGGCGCGGGTCGCGCGTTCGGACGTCAGTGCCTCGTGCAACCCGAGCACTTCGCCACATGGAATACCGGCATCGGCGAGCGCGGCGAGCAGTGTCGCGCGCGAGCGTCGAGCGAGTTCGCGGCGAATCTCCGGCAGCAGGTCGGCGCGGTTTTCCGAACGGCCGAGGTTGGTCCCGTAACGCGCGTCGGCCGCGAGATCGGGACGCTCGATCGCGTCGCAGAAGCGTGCGAACTGCGTGTTGTTGCCGACCGTGATCACGAGCGGGCCGTCGGCCGCGTCGAACACGCCGTACGGCACGATCGACGGATGCGCATTGCCGTAGCGCGGCGGGTCCTCGCCCATCAACAGCGCGTCGAGCCCGTAGTACGCGGTGATCATCAGCCCGCAGTCGAACAGCGCCATCTCGATGCGCCGCCCGCGCCCGGTCGCATGGCGTTCGTAGAGCGCGGCGAGGATCGCCTGCGCCGAGTACATGCCGGTGAACAGGTCGACCGCCGCGACGCCGAACTTCAGCGGCGGCTGGCCGGCCTCGCCGTTCAGCGCCATCAGCCCGGCCTCGCCCTGCACGACGAGGTCGTAGCCCGGCCGCGCGGCCTCGGCGCCCGACCGGTCGTAGCCGGAGATCGCGCAATGCACGAGGCGCGGATTCAGTTCGGCCAGCGCGTCGTAGCCGAGGCCGAGCTTCTCCGCGCCGCCGAACTTGAAGTTGTGGATCACCACGTCGGCCTGCGCGGCCAGTTCGCGCGCGATGCGCTGGCCCGCTTCCGTCTGCAGGTCGAGGCAGATCGAGCGCTTACTGCGGTTCACGCTGTTGAAATACGTGGTTTCGGTGTCGCCGATCCGCAGCCCCCAGTCGCGCGTGTCGTCGCCGCGCACCGGATGCTCGACCTTGATCACTTCCGCACCGAAATCCGCGAGCACCATCGCGCACCACGGGCCGGCCAGCACGCGCGAGAAATCGAGCACCTTCACGCCGGCCAGCGGCAGCGCGCGCGGGTCGTTCGTCATTCTTGTCTCCTCCATTCGCGTGTTCGTCCTTATTGTTTCGACAGCGCGATGTAGCGCGCGAGATGGTGATCCTCGTCGCCGAGCTGGTGATCGATCATCACGAGCCGCTTCGCGTAATGCGACAGCGGCAGCTCCCAGGTCATCCCGATCCCGCCGTGCAGCTGGATGCTTTCCTCGGCGACCAGTGTGCCGATCCGGCCGATGCTGTACTTGGCCGCGGCCAGCGCGCGTTCGCGCACCGCGCGCGGCGCGTCGAGCTGCGCGGCCGCGTTGATCACGGCCGAGCGCGCCTGCTCGACCTCGAGCAGCAGGTCGGCCATCCGGTGCTGCAGCGCCTGGAAGCTGCCGATCGGCAGCCCGAACTGCTTGCGCGTGCGCAGGTAGTCGAGCGTGTGCTCCTTCGCGACATCCATCGCGCCGAGCGCTTCCGCCGACAGCGCGAGCAGCCCGTAGCCGAGTACGCGTTCAAGCAGCTCGGCGCCCGCTTCGCCGTCGTGCGCGCCGAGCGCCGCATCGGCCGCCAGCGCGACGCGTTCGAAGCGCACCTCGGCCGCGCGGCCGCCGTCGATCTTCCGGTAGTCGCGCAGCGACACGCCCGGCGCATCGGCCGGCACGACGAACAGGCCGATGCCGGCCGCGTCGTCGTCCTGCCCCGACACGCGTGCGCTGACGACGAAGAACGCCGCCTGCGCGGCCTGGTCGACGACGCCCTTCGCCCCCGTCAGCACCCAGCCGTCGCCGGTGCGTTCGGCGCGCGTGCGCACGGTCGTCAGCTCGTAGTGCGAGCCCGGTTCGTCGTGCGCGAACGCGGCGCTCGCGCTGCCGTCGATCAGCGCGGCGAGCCTGTCGCGATGCGCATCGCCGCCGGCGAGCGACAACGCGCGGCCCGCGAGCAGCGCGCCGAGGAACGGCTCGACGACGAGCCCGCGCCCCAGGCATTCGAACACCACGGCGATGTCGAAGCCCGCGCCGCCGAAACCGCCGTCGGCTTCGGGAAACAGCGCGCCGACCGTGCCGAGTTCGGCAAGGCGCTGCCACATCGCGCGATCGAAGCCTTCGGCCGACTGCGCGATGCGGTCGCGCACCGGGAACGGGTACTGTTCGGCGATGAAGCGGTTCAACGTGTCCGCCAGCATCCGGCGGTCTTCTGTGTGCTGGAAATCCATCGTCGCGTCCCTCGTTACAGCCCGAGCATCATCTTCGCGATGATGTTCTTCTGGATTTCGTTCGAGCCGCCGAAGATCGACAGCTTCCGGTTGTTGAAGTACTGCTGCGCGGCGCTCGCGGCTTCGTCCGGGCCGACCGGCTCGCCGTCGTAATCGGCAGCGAGCGCGTCGTCGACGAACGGCAGCGCGTACGGCCCCATCGCACGCCGCATCAGCGCGGTGATTTCCTGGCGGATCTGCGTGCCGCGAATCTTCAGCATCGAGCTTTCCGCGCCCGGCACGCCGCCGCCCGCGACCGCGGCCAGCACGCGCAGGTTGGTCGTGCGCATGTTCTCGAGTTCGATCTCGACGCGCGCGACGCGCGCCGCGAAGAACGGATCGTCGGCGAGCGGCCGCCCGTTCTTCGTGACCTTCGCGGCAACCGCGCGGAGCCGGTCGAGCGCGGCCGTCGAGAAGCCGATCCCCGCGATGTTGGTGCGCTCGTACGTGAGCAGGTATTTCGCGTAGGTCCAGCCGCGGTTCTCCTCGCCGACGAGGTTCTCCACCGGCACGCGCACGTCGGTGAAGAACACCTCGTTCACTTCGTGCTCGCCGTCGAGCGTGATGATCGGGCGGACCTCGACGCCCGGCGTGTTCATGTCGATCAGCAGGAAGCTGATGCCTTCCTGCTTGCGCACGTCGGTCGCGGTGCGCACGAGGCAGAAGATCATGTTCGCGTAGTGGCCGAGCGTGGTCCAGGTCTTCTGGCCGTTCACGACGTAGTGATCGCCATGGCGTACCGCGCTCGTCTTCACCGCCGCGAGATCGGAGCCGGCGCCCGGCTCCGAGTAGCCCTGGCACCACCAGTCGGTGCCGTCGAGAATGCGCGGCAGCCAGTGACGTTTCTGCGCTTCGTCGCCGTACTTGATCAGCACGGGGCCGAGCATGTTCACGCCGAACGGCACGATACGGGGCGCGCCCGCGAGCGCGCATTCGTTGTCGAACAGGAACTTCTGCGCGACGCTCCAGCCGGGGCCGCCGTATTCGCGCGGCCAGTGGCTCGCGAGCCAGCCGCGCGCGTTGAGTGTCGCGTGCCATTCGCGCATGTCGTCGCGCGTGAGATGCAGGCCGCCCTTCACCTTGCGCGCGATGCGCTCGGGCAGTTCGGCTTGCAGGAAGCGCTGCACTTCCGTGCGGAAGGCTTCCTCTTCGGGCGTGAAATTGAGGTCCATCTTCGTTCCGTTGCGAATGCGGTGGGCGTTCAGTCGACGCGGTTCAGGCTCGCGAAATCCGCGCCGCGCGCGACGAGATCGACGAGCAGCGGCGACGGCTTCCAGAACAGCGGATCGTCCTTCGCGAACGCGCGGATATCGGCGAGCACGTTCGCGAGGCCGATCGTGTCCGCGTAGTGCATCGGGCCGCCGCGATAGCGCGGGAAGCCATAGCCGTACAGGAACACCGCGTCGACGTCGAGCGGGCGCAGCGCGATCTTCTCGTGCACGACGTTCGCGCCTTCGTTGATCATCGCGGCGAGGTAGCGGCGCAGGATTTCGTCGTCGGTGAACGTGCGCGGCGTGATGCCCTTCCTCGCACGCTCGGCCGCGACGATCGCGTCGACTTCCGGGTCCGGCGTGCCGACACGCGCGCCGTCCGGGTACAGGTAATAGCCGCGCGCGGTCTTCTGCCCGAACCAGCCGCGCTCGCACAGCCGGTCGGAAATCTCGACGTAGCGTGCGCGCGGGTCGCGCGTCGCCGCGCGGCGCTTGCGGGTGGCCCAGCCGATGTCGCCGCCCGCGAGGTCGACGACCTGGAACGGGCCCATCGGGAAGCCGAAGTCGCGCACCGCGCGATCGATCTGGTACGGCGACGCACCGTCTTCCATCAGGTAGTCGGCCGCCGTGCGATAGACGGCGAGGATCCGGTTGCCGATGAAGCCGTCGCACACGCCCGCGCGCACCGGCGTCTTCTTGAGTTGCTTCGCCAGCGCGAACGCGGTCGCGACGACGTCCGCGCTCACGCGCGCCGGCACGACGATCTCGAGCAGCTTCATCACGTTGGCCGGCGAGAAGAAATGCAGGCCGATCACGTCGGCCGGCCGGTCAATGCTCGCGGCCAGCGCGTCGATGTCGAGATACGACGTGTTGGTCGCGAGCACCGCGCCCGGCTTGCACACGCGTGCGAGTTCGGCGAACACGGCCTGCTTCACCGCCATGTCCTCGAACACGGCCTCGATCACGACGTCGGCCTGCGCGAGCGCGTCGTACGACGTGCTGCCCTTGAAGCGCGCGAGCCGCGCCGCGTGCGCGGCCGGCGTCATGCGCCCTTTCGCGACGAGGCCGTCGTACACCTTCTCGACGTGCGCACGGCCGCGCGCGAGCGATGCTTCGTCGCGCTCGATCATCGTTACCGGCAAACCCGCGTCGAGCGCCGCGACCGCGATGCCCGCGCCCATCGTGCCGCCGCCGACCACGCCGATCCGCTCGACCGGCCGCGCGCTCGCGCGCCGCGCCTCGGGCGCCTTCGCCGCTTCACGCTCGGCGAAGAACGCATGCACGAGGCCCGCGCGCTGCGGACTGTCGAGGCATTGCAGGAACAGGCCGCGTTCGAACTTCATCCCCGCGTCGAACGACTGCGTGAGCGCGGCCTCGACCGCGTCGACGATCTTCGCCGGCGAGAACAGCCCGCGCGATTTCTTCGGCAACTCCGCCCGCGCCGCGTCGATCGCGGCCTGCGCGGCCGCACGGTCGGCAAGGCCCCGCGCATCGCGCGTGCGGCGCACCGGCGCGCCGAGCGACACGAGTTCCTGCGCGTAGGCGAGCCCTTCGGCGAGCGTGTCGTCGCTGTGCGCGACGCGGTCGACCAGGCCGAGCGTGAGCGCTTCCTCGGCGCTCGCATGGCGGCCCGTCAGCATCAGGTCGAGCGCGGCCTTCGCGCCGATCAGGCGCGGCGCACGCTGCGTGCCGCCCGCGCCGGGCAGCAGGCCGAGCGTGACTTCGGGCAGCCCGAGCTTCGCGCCGGGCACCGCGAGCCGGTAATGCGCGGCGAGCGCGACTTCGAGGCCGCCGCCGAGCGTCGCGCCGTGCAGCGCGACCACGACCGGCTTCGTGCCCGATTCGATCCGCTCGCAGACGTCGGGGAGCGACGGCGGCACCGGCGGCTTGCCGAATTCGCGGATGTCGGCGCCCGCGATGAAGTTGCGGCCGGCGCCGACGATCAGCACCGCGCGGATCGCGTCGTCGGCCTGCGCGGCGTCGATCGCGTCGGCCAGGCCGCGCCGCACGTCGGCGGACAGGGCATTGACGGGCGGATGGTCGATCGTGACGACGAGCACCTTGTCACGGCGCTCGCGCGTGACCGTGCCGGCTTGGGGGGTGGCGGGGGCATTCATGGCGTCTCCAGTCTGTGCACGAGGCATGACCCGATTCTCGATTGATCGAGATTCATTGACAATTCCCTCTTGCCTTTACAAGCTGTCAAGTCTGACTTGACACTGGATGCATTCCGACCGTTAAACGGGACGGATCAGGAGCGAAAACATGGACCTGAACGCGCTGACGCTGCTCGTCGAGATCCTCGACGCCGGCAATCTCAGCAAGGCCGCCCAGCGGCTCAAGATGAGCCGCGCGAACGTCAGCTACCGGCTGAACCAGCTGGAACGCTCGATCGGCCAGCAATTGGTGCGGCGCACGACGCGGCGCATCGAGCCGACCGAGATCGGGCTGAAGCTGTACGAGCACGGCCGGCGCATCCGCAACGAACTGCTCGCCGCGCAGGAATCGGTGACGACGCTCGGCCAGGACCTGCAGGGCCGCGTGCGGCTGTCGGTGCCGAGCGGCTACGGGCAGATGGTGATGTCCGACTGGCTGCTCGCGTTCAAGCGGCTGCACCCGGGCATCGTGCTCGACGTCGTGTTCGAGAATCGCGTCGAAGACCTGATGCGCGACGAAGTCGACATCGCGATCCGCGTGATGTCCGAGCCGCCGCAGAACCTCGTCGCGCGCGACATGGGCGCGGTGCGCTACGTCGCGTGCGCGTCGCCGGCGTTCGCGGCCGCGCACGGGATGCCGTCGAGCCTCGGCGCGCTGGCCGCCGCGCCGGTCGTCACCGCGACGGTGATGGGCCGGCAGCTCCGGATCGCCGCGTATCTCGGCGACGAGCGCCACGAGGTGCTGCTCGAACCCACGTTGATTTCGGAGAACTTCCTGTTCCTGCGCCAGGCGATCCTCGCGGGCATCGGCGTCGGCATCGTGCCCGACTACGTGATGCAGGACGACATGCGGCGCGGCACCGTCGTCACGTCGCTCGACGCGTACCGGCTCAGCATCTTCGGCACGCACATGTACATGCTGTACATGCCGAACCGGCATCACACGCGCGCGACGTCGACGTTCATAGAGTTCATCCTCGAACAGGCCGGAAAGACCGGCCGGGGCGGGCCCGCCGCGATTCGTCAGGGTTTTCTGTCGGATGACAATCCGCCGGCGGCGCGGCGACAATAGCGCGCCGGGCCGGCAGCCGCGTTGCGCCGGCGCCGTCGCCTCATTCGCATTCACTGCTGCCGAGGGTTCAATGTTCGACCGGATTCGCCCGCACCCGCGTCCCTGGACGCTGCTTGCCGCCGTCGCGCTCGTCGCGTTCAACGCCGGCTGCACGTCCCCGTCCGCGCCGTCGGGCGCCGTCGTCCCGGTCGCCGCCGCATCGGGCGCGGCCGTCCCGCTGCCCGGCGTTCACGCGCCCGAACTGTCGTCGGGATGGACCGACAAGCCAGGCTGGACCTCGCAGCACTTCATGATCGCGGCCGCGAACCCGCTTGCGACGCAGGCCGGCTACGACATGCTGAAGGCCGGCGGCACCGCGATCGACGCGGCGATCGCGACGCAGATGGTGCTCGCGCTCGTCGAGCCGCAATCGTCGGGGATCGGCGGCGGCGCGTTCATGCTGTACTTCGACGGCAAGACGGCGCAGGCGTACGACGGCCGCGAGACCGCGCCGGCCGCCGCGACCGACCGGCTGTTCTACGGGCCGACCGGCCAGCCGATGAGCTTCTACGAAGGTGTCGTCGGCGGCCGCTCGGTCGGCACGCCGGGCGTGCTGCGCATGCTCGACGCCGCGCACCGCGCGCACGGCAAGCTGCCGTGGCGCCGGCTGTTCCAGCCGGCCATCCGGCTCGCCGAGCGGGGCTTCACGATCAGCCCGCGGCTCGCGACGCTGATCGCGAACGACCGGTACCTGAAGAACGACCCGGCCGCGCGCGCGTACTTCTACAACGCCGACGGCACGCCGAAGGCGGCCGGCACGGTGCTGAAGAACCCCGCGCTCGCGACCGTGCTGCGCCAGGTCGCCGAGCGCGGCGCGAATGCGTTCTACAGCGGCGCGATCGCGCGCGACATCGTCACGAAGGTGCGCAAGCACCCGACCAACCCGGGCCTGCTGTCGCAGCAGGATCTCGCGCGCTACAAGGCGAAGGTGCGCACGCCGCTGTGCGCCGACTACCGGCGCTCGGTGGTGTGCGGGATGCCGCCGCCGTCGTCGGGCGGCCTCGCGATCGCGCAGATGCTCGGCATCCTCGAGGCGATGCCCGACTGGCAGCAGATCGGCGCGCAGAAGCCGGTGCGCAACGATGTCGGCTACGAGCCGACACCGTTCGCCGCGCACCTGTTCAGCGAGGCCGGCCGCCTCGCGTATGCGGACCGCGCGCGTTACGTCGCCGATCCCGATTTCGTGCCGCTGCCGGGCGGCAGCTGGGCGAGCCTCACCGACAAGACCTATCTCGCGCAGCGCGCGCGGCTGATCGGCGACACCAGCATGGGCGTCGCGCAGGCCGGCGCGCCGCAGGGCGCGACGCTCGCGATGGCCGACGATCGCAGCCCCGAACGGCCGTCGACGTCCGACATCGCGATCGTCGATCGCTACGGCCAGGCGCTGTCGATGACGTCCAGCATCGAGGATGCGTTCGGCTCGCGGCTGATGGTGCGCGGCTTCATGCTGAACAACCAGCTCACCGATTTCTCGTTCGTGTCGAACGACAACGGCCGGCCGGTCGCGAACCGCGTGCAGCCGGGCAAGCGGCCGCGCTCGGCGATGTCGCCGGAACTCGTGTTCGACAAGAAGACGAAACAGGTGACGATGGTCGTCGGCTCGGCCGGCGGCCCCGCGATCATCAACCACGTCGCGAAGACGCTGGTCGGCGTGCTCGACTGGGGCATGACGATGCAGCAGGCGATCGCGCTGCCGAACTTCGGGTCGATGAACGGGCCGACGCAACTGGAGCGCGGCCGCGTGTCGGAGGCGCTCGCCGATGGGCTCAAGGGCCGCGGGCACGACGTGCAGGTCGTCGAGATGAACTCCGGGCTGCAGGGGATCCAGCGGCTGAACGTGCAGGGGCAGACGGTGTGGTTCGGCGGCGCGGATCCGCGTCGGGAAGGGGTGGCGATGGGCGAGTGAGGGCGATGAGCGACAACTTCACGTGGCTGATCGACCCGGCGGCTTCGCTCGACGCAGCGCCTGCGCAAGCGCAGAACATGAGCGCGTGATTGCAGGCGGCGGGCATCGCCGGTACGGCGATGCGCGTCGGTGCCCCGACTGCCGCGCGACGCATTCGTCGCCGAATTCACCGCCGCTTACGCCCGGCCGCTGACGGTCGTGCGCCAGCCGATCCAGGCGTGCCGCGCGCTGCTTCAGCCGCGCCCCTTCCACGGCACGACGCGCCGCTCGACCCACCGCATCGCGAGATCGAACAGCCACGCGATCGCGCCGATGATCAGGATGCCCATCACGACGATATCGGTGCGCAGGAAGCTCGACGCATTGAGCACCATCTGCCCGAGCCCGGCCGTCGCGGCGACCATCTCGGCCGCGACGAGCGTCGTCCAGCCGAAACCGATCGCGATCCGCAGCCCGGTGAGGATTTCCGGCAGCGCGGCCGGCAGCACCACGTGGCGCACGATCTGCGCGAAGCTGCCGCCGAGCGAATACGCGGCGTTGATCTGCTCGACCGTCGCCGCGCGCACGCCGGCGCGTGCGGCCATCGCGATCGGCGCGAAGCAGGCGAGAAAGATCACGACGAGCTTCGCCGTCTCGTCGATGCCGAACCAGATCACGACGAGCGGCAGGTACGCGAGCGGCGGCAGCGGCCGGTAGAACTCCAGCAGCGGATCGAGCACGCCGCGCGCGACGCGGCTCACGCCCATCAGGATGCCGGCCGGCACGCCGATCGCGGTCGCGAGCAGGAACGCGCCGAACACGCGCGCGGCGCTCCACAGCAGATGGTCGGACAGCGGCAGGCCGCCCTGGATGCGCCCGTGCCACGCATCGACGAACGCCGCCCATACGGCTTCCGGCGCGGGCAGGAACAGCGGCGGCAGCCATTGGCGATGCGTCGCGACCCACCACAGCACGGCCAGCGCCGCGACCGTCGCCGCGCTCAGTCGCGCGGTCTTCCCTTCCCCCGGCAGCCGGTAGCGGCGCGACGACGGCGCACGACGCACCGCCGCCTCGTGTTCCGTGCGACCGCCCTGCTCGATACCCGCGGCCGTGCGATCGGCCGCCCACGAATCCTGCGTGCTCATGCTGTCCTGCCTGTGCAAAGTGCTGTTCCGGCCGCGCCCGACGGCCGCGCCGTGCCGCGCGAGTTCGCTCGTCATGCGTGCTCCGCGACGGCCTCGTCGCGATGCAGGTACGCGATCAGCCGCTCGCGCCACGCGATGAAATCCGGCGACGACTTCACCGCGCGCGCATCGCGCGATTCGACGTAGCGACGCGCGAACGGCAGCTCGAAGGTTTCCGCGATGCGCCCCGGGCCCGGTGTCATCACGACGAGACGCGTCGCGAGAAACAACGCCTCCTCGACATCGTGCGTGATGAAGAACACGGTCTTGCCGGTACGCGCCCACACGTCGAGCACGAGCGCCTGCATCGAGCCGCGCGTCATCGCGTCGAGCGCGCCCATCGGCTCGTCCATCAGCAGCACGCGCGGGTCGCTCGCGAGCGCACGCGCGATGCCGACACGCTGCTGCATCCCGCCCGACAGCTCGTACACGCGCGCATGCGCATGATGGTCGAGCCCGACGAGCGCGAGCATCTGTCGCGCCCGCGCCTCGCGTTCGGCCTTCTTCACGCGCGCGAAGCGCAGCCCGAGCGCGACGTTGTCGAGCACGTCGAGCCACGGCAGCAACGCGTATTTCTGGAACACGACGCCGCGATCGGCGCCCGGGCCCGTGACGGGCACGCCGTCGACGCGCACGTCGCCCGTCGTCGGCGCGACGAAGCCGGCCATGCAGTTCAGCAGCGTCGTCTTCCCGCACCCGGAGGCGCCGAGCGCGACGACGAATTCACCGGCATCGATACGCAGGTCGACGCGCGCGAGCGCCTGCGTCGTCGGCCTGCCGCGCTCGCCCGGATAGGCAACCGATACCTGACGGACTTCCAGCGTGCTCATGCTCGGGACTCCGCGATGATCGCCGCGCTCAGCGCGCGGCCTTCTGCACGAACTGCGGATCGACGCCGGCCGAATAGTCGGACAGCACCGTCTGGATCGTGCCCTGCGATTTGAGGAACGTGGCCGTGGCCGCGAGCGACTTCGCGGCGCCCGATTGCGCGCCGCCGCCGAGCCACGTCGGCGACGCCTGCTCGGCTGCCGTCGGAAACGCGTAGAGCGCGAGGCTCGCCGGCACGTCCTGCGCGTTCGCGCCCGACACCTTCGCGACCGCGGCGACCTGCGGCGAGCCGACCTTCCATGCCGCCGCATGCGTGCGGTAGTCGGCGTCCGCCGCCGCGAGCACCTTCACGAAGCGCGTGACGAACTCGGGATTCTCGCGCGCGAACTTGCGGCTCACGACGAAGCCGTCGAAGGTCGCCTTGCCACTTTCTTTCGCAACCTGGCCCGACGTCGTCAGCACGGTGCCCGACTGCTTGACCTTCGCGAGCACCGGATCCCAGATGTAGGTCGCGTCGATGTCGCCGCGCGCCCATGCGGCCGCGACTTCGGGCGGACGCAGGTTGACGATCTTCACGTCGTTCGGATTGACGCCCGCTGCCTGCAGCGCGACGAGCGTATGGAAGTGCGACGTCGATACGAACGGCACACCGATCTTCTTGCCCTTCAGCGAAGCGACGTTCGTGACGCCCGAGCCGTTGCGCGCGACGAGCGCCTCGGCGTCGTTGATGTTGTCGAGCACCCAGAACAGCGAGATGTCGAGCCCCTGCGACAGACCGGCGGCGATCGGGCTCGACCCGGCTTCGCCGAGCTGCACGGAGCCCGACGCGAGCGCGCGGATCACGTCGGCGCCGCTGTCGAGCTTGCGGAACGTGACCTTGTAGCCGGTCGCCTTTTCGACTTCACCGCTCGCCTGCGCGTAACGCCACGGCACGACCATGTCCTGGTACGCGATCACGACTTCGCGCGATTCGGCGTGCGCCGCGCCGAGCGCGGCAAAGGCGGTCAGCGCGACGACGGCGCGGCGGATGAAGCTGAAACGGGACATGCGGCTCTCCTTCGGAATGCGGGCATTGCTGCGGGAGAGCCGACTTTACGAGCTTTGTGTGCCGCGGGAGCGAACTTATCCTGCGAAGCTATCGATGCCGTTTCAGCTTTGCTTTCCACGTTCGACCGGATCGCGTGTCCGGTCGGGTGGCGATTGCCGTGCGGCAGCACGGACGGCCGGCGCGGCAACGAAAAAGCCCGCATCGCTGCGGGCTTGTTTCGACTGCATGAGACTGCTGCGCGAACGCGGCGCTCAGACCACGCCGGCCCCGTGCGCCTGCAGATCGGCGTGATAGCTCGACCGCACCATCGCGCCGACGGCCGCGTGCGTGAAGCCCATCTTGTACGCCTCTTCCTCGTACATCTTGAACGTATCGGGATGCACGTACGCGCGCACCGGCAGGTGGTGCTCGGACGGCTGCAGGTACTGGCCGATCGTCAGCATGTCGACGTCGTGCGCGCGCAGGTCGCGCATCACCTGCAGGATTTCCTCCTCCGTCTCGCCGAGGCCGACCATCAGGCCCGACTTCGTCGCGACGTCCGGATGCTGCGCCTTGAAGTCCTTCAGGAGCTTCAGCGAGTGCGCGTAGTCCGAACCCGGGCGCGCTTCCTTGTACAGGCGCGGCACCGTTTCGAGGTTGTGGTTCATCACGTCGGGCGGTGCGGCGTTCAGGATCGAGATCGCGCGGTCGAGACGGCCGCGGAAGTCCGGCGTCAGGATCTCGATGCGCGTTTCCGGCGACTGCTCGCGCACTTCGCGGATGCACTCGACGAAGTGGGCGGCGCCGCCGTCGCGCAGGTCGTCGCGGTCGACGCTCGTGATCACCACGTACTTGAGCTTCAGCGCGGCGATCGTGCGCGCGAGGTTCTTCGGTTCGTCGGCGTCGAGCGGATCGGGGCGGCCGTGGCCGACGTCGCAGAACGGGCAGCGGCGCGTGCACTTGTCGCCCATGATCATGAACGTCGCGGTGCCCTTGCCGAAGCATTCGCCGATGTTCGGGCAGCTCGCTTCCTCGCACACGGTGTGCAGGTTGTGCTCGCGCAGGATCGTCTTGATCTCGTTGAAGCGCGAGCTGCCGGTGGCCGCCTTCACGCGGATCCACTCGGGCTTCTTCAGCTTCTCGATCGGAATGACCTTGATCGGGATGCGCGCCGTCTTCGCCTGCGCCTTCTGCTTGGCGGTCGGATCGTAGGCAGCGGTGGCGGCCGAATCGGCCGGTGCGGGAGAAGCGGTAACGTCAGTCATTCGATTGTTCCAGTGCCTGCGGCTTGTCGGCGGCCGCGGATGCGCCGTCGAGGTTGGCGATCAGACGGCGCACCAGCGTGTGCGCGACGTCGTTCCAGTCGGCGGCAACCTCGAGGCTCGCCATGTCGACGGTTTCCAGTCCGGCATAGCCGCACGGGTTGATCGCAAGAAACGGGCGCAGATCCATCTTCACGTTCAGGCTGAGCCCGTGATAGCTGCAGCCGTTGCGGATCTTCAGGCCGAGGGCCGCGATTTTCGCGCCCTCGTGCACGCCGGATGCCACGTAGATCCCCGGCGCGCCCGCCTTGCGGACCGAAGCGAGATTATACGCCGCGAGGGTTTCGATCACGGCCTCCTCGATCTTCGTCACGAGCGTGCGCACCATCAGCTTGCGCCGGCGCAGGTCCAGCAGCAGGTAGACGACGATCTGGCCGGGGCCGTGGTAGGTGATTTGTCCGCCGCGGTCGACCTTCACGAGCGGCACGCCGCTGTCGGCCACCAGCAGGTGGGCCGGGTCGCCGGCCTGGCCGAGCGTGTAGACGGGCGAATGCTCGACCACCCAGATCTCGTCGCCGGTATCGGCCGTACGCGCGTCGGTGAACGCGCGCATCGCGTCGAAGCTCGTCTCGTAGGCCTCGAGGCCCCGCCAGCGCACGGTGACCGGCTGGGCCGGGGAATCGGCGGGCGATGCGGAAACGGCGACAGGGGTGGACACGATGTAAACCGGCGAAACGGACATGGACGGTAGTTTACCGAAAACCCATGGGTCTCGCCGGCCTTGGGACGGGGACGGATCGCCGGTATCCGTCGGACGACATGCAGGTCAGACCGTGCGCCAGCCGTCGTGGAACAGCGCGCTCACGCGTTCGCGCAGCCGTGCCAGCCCGCCGAGCGCGACCTCCCGGGGCGGCCGCGACACCGAGAACGCGACGCACGCGCCCTCGCGGCCTTCCGCGCTGAGCCACAGCCGCTCGCCGCGGCGCAGCTTCAGCGTCTCGCCGTCGACCAGGAAGTAGTCGTCGACGTCGTTGCTGCGCGTGGCCCAGACCGGCCCGCATTGAACGATCAGCCGCGTGCTGCGTTGTACCTTCATCGGTACGGTTTCGCCCGCCGGGATTTCGAACGTGACGCTTGAAGAGATTTCTTGCATGATCGACTCCGCCAATAAGTGCTTCGATGGCTACAATCGTAGACACTTCAAGGCGTCCGACAAAACGACCAATTTTCACGTCGATGTGAGGAAAATTAGCAAATGGACCTCCGCCAGCTGCCTGCGCTGAACGCGATTCGCGCGTTCGAAGCCGCCGCCCGTCACGAGAATTTCTCGCGCGCCGCCGACGAGCTGTACGTCACGCACGGCGCGGTCAGCCATCAGGTTCGCGCACTCGAGGAGGAGCTCGGCGTGCAGCTGTTCACGCGCAACGGCAAGCGGCTGTGCCTGACCGACGCCGGCATGCGCTACGCGCAGCAGATCCGCACCGCGCTGATGGTGATCGCGGACGCGACGCGCGAGGTGCGCTCGAGCGACCGCGACCGGCGGCTCGTCGTGTCGATGCTGTCGTCGTTCGCCGCGCGCTTCATCACGCCGCGCATCGGCTCGTTCATCGAGCGGCATCCGGAAATCGACGTCGAGCTGCAGTCGACCAACTCGCTCACCGATTTCGCGCGCGACGACGTCGACCTCGCGATCCGCTTCGGCTCCGGCACCTATCCGGGGCTGCACGTCGAGCCGCTGTTCGAGGAGGTGTTCTTTCCGGCCTGTGCGCCGACGCTGAACGGCGGCAAGCTGCCGCAAACGCCCGCCGATCTCGTCCACTACAACCTGCTGCGCTCGGACGACGAGCTGTGGCGGCCGTGGTTCGACGCGGCCGGGCTCGATACGCTGACCGAGCCGAAACGGGGGGTGCTGTACCAGGATTCGTCGAACCTGCTGCTGGCCGCGATCGACGGCCAGGGCATCGCGCTGGTGCGCCGCTCGCTCGCGGTACACGACCTGCTCGACGGGCGCATCGTGCGCCTGTTCGACATCGACGGGCAAAGCCCGTGGCACTATTTTTTCGTGTGCCCGCCGCCGCTTCTGAACACGCCGCGCGTGCAGGCGTTCAGGACCTGGCTGTTCGAGCAGGTCGTGGAATACAAGCGGCTGTGCGACGAGCTGGACGCGCGGCGCGCGGCGGGGAAGACCCCCGCCGAGTGCGCGCGGGAAGGAGGATGGAAAGCGCTCAGGCGGCTGGAAGGCGCTTAAAGAACGACCTTGACCATCGGATGGCCGGTCAGTGCGCGGTAGATGCTGTCGAGCTGTTCCTGGCTCGTCGCGCGCACGGTGATCGTGAGGCCCGTGTAATTGCCGCCGCTCGACGCGCGCTCCTCGATCTTCTCGACATCGATCTCGTTGTCGTGAACGGCCACGACCTTGAAGATCGTGTCCTTGAACTCCGGATGCGCCTTGCCCATGATCTTGATCGGGAAATCGCACGGAAACTCCAGCAGCGACTCCTTCCGGGTATCGATCGCGCCGGTCACCTCGATGGTTTTGGTCGGTTCGCTCATCACTTTCTCCGGGTTAGGTCAAACTGTTCAAACTCGCGTGCCTTCGCACGCTGGTACGCGTCGTACAACGCCGCGAACACGGGGCCCGGCTTGCCGCCCTGGACGGGCAGGTCGTCGAGCAACGTGACGGGCAGCACTTCCTTCGTGGCCGACGTGATCATGATCTCGTCGGCCGCGCGCAACTCCACTTCGCTGATCTCGCGCGCGACGAACGGGATCTTGCATTCGTCGGCCAGCTGCTCGACCAGCGCGTAGCGGATCCCTTCGAGGATCTTGTTGCTGCGCGGCGGTGCGATCAGCTCGCCGTTCTTCACGATCCACACGTTCGACGACGAACCTTCGGTCAGGTTGCCGTCGCGCAGCTGCAGCGTCTCGAACGCATCGCGCTCCGCCGCATGCTGCGCCATCAGCACGTTGCCGAGCAGCGAGATCGACTTGATGTCGCAATGCAGCCAGCGGCGATCCTCGGCCGTCACGCAGCGCACGCCCTTCGCGCGCTCCTCTTCCGACGGCAGGCGCAGCGGGCTCGTCATCGCGAACACCGTCGGCACCGCGTTCGCCGGGAACGCATGGCCGCGCTTCGCGACGCCGCGCGTCACCTGCAGGTAGACGAGCGCGTTGCCGTCGCCGAGGCCTTCGGCATTCGCCGC
The DNA here is from genome assembly GCF_055810675.1 of Burkholderia sp. YHN3-13. NCBI lineage: Bacteria > Pseudomonadati > Pseudomonadota > Betaproteobacteria > Burkholderiales > Burkholderiaceae > Burkholderia > Burkholderia sp. YHN3-13. The sequence continues at coordinate 124,855 of NZ_JBVVNQ010000006.1, forward strand.
GACCACGCGCTCGATCAGCGCGCGCCAGCCGGCCGCGTCGTGCGGATCGTCGATGCCGATCTTCTTCAGGCTGCGCGCGAGCCGCTCCAGATGCTGATCGATCCGGAACGGCACGTGCGCGCCGTCGTGCGCATAAACGGGCACGACTTCATACACGCCGTCGCCGAAGATGAACCCGCGGTCGAGCACCGGCACACGGGCTTCGGACAGCGGCACCAGTTCCTCCTGCGACGCAACGCTGAGGTAGACGATCGGTTCGAATTCGGCTTGGCTCATAGTGATGACAGATGGGGATGAAGTCGTGAAAACAAAGGCCCGTCGGGCTTACTTCTTCTTGCTGAACATCAGCAGGATCGAGTCCCAGATACGCCCGAAGATACCCGCTTCCGGCACCGCCTGCAGCGCGACGACCGGGAATTCGGACAGCGTCTTGCCGTCGGCGACGATCTTCACGGTGCCGACCTGCTGGCCTTCCGCGAGCGGCGCGATCAGCGGCGCGTTGACGTCGACCTCCGTCTTGACCTTGTCGCCGAGGCCGCGCGGCACGGTCGCCCACTGGTCGCTCTTCACGCCGACCTGCACGGTGTTTTCCTTGCCCTTGTAGAGGCGCGGCGTCGAGATCGCCTGGCCGCCCTTGAACAGGCGCACCGAATCGAACGCGCTGTAGCCGTAGTTCAGCATCTTCATGCTGTCCTGCGTGCGCTCGCCTTCCTTCTGCTCGCCCATCATCACCGACACCAGGCGGCGCTGGCCGTCGACGCCCGGAATCGCGCGCTTCGCCGATGCGATCAGGCAGTAGCCGGCCGCCTGCGTATGGCCCGTCTTCAGGCCGTCGACCGTCGGATCCAGCCACAGCAGGCGGTTGCGGTTGCCCTGGCGGATGTTGTTGTACTTGAATTCCTTCTCCGAGAAGATGCTGTAGTACTGCGGAAAATCGCGGATCAGGTGCGCGGACAGCTTCGCGAGGTCGCCGGCCGTCGTGTAGTGGTTCGGGTCGGGCATGCCGTTCACGTCGGCGAAGTGCGTGCCCTTCATGCCGAGGCGCTGCGCTTCGTCGTTCATCAGCGTGACGAACTGCCCTTCGCTGCCGCCGACGAGTTCGGCCAGCGCGATCGCGGCGTCGTTGCCCGACTGGATGATCATCCCGTACACGAGGTCATGCACGGACACCGGCTTGTTCGCCTCGATGAACATGCGCGACTCGTCGCGGCCGACGCGGCGCACGGCGTCGCTCGGCGTGACGATCTGTTCCATCGAGATCTTCTTCTTGTCGAGCGCCTCGAACACGAGGTACGCGGTCATCAGCTTCGTCAGCGAGGCCGGCTCGACGCGTTCGTCCGCATTGCCCGATGCGAGCACCGTGTTGCTGGTCGCGTCGACGAGCACCCACGAGCGCGCGTTCACGCCCGGCGGCGGCACCGCGCCCGGCATGTAGGTCGCGGGCGCGCCGGTGAACTGCTCGGCGGCCGGCGCCGCATGCGCGGCCTTGGCCTTGGCGGCCGGTTTCGCCTCGGCGACGACGATCGTCGATGCGAGCGCGACAGGCAGCATCACGCCGAGCGCGACGTTGCGCGCGGCGGTGCCGAAGGCGATGGAGGAAGCGAGGGACTTGAGGCCTTGGGAAGACAGACGCATGATCGATTCAGGCTGATGGCAGAAAGTGCGGTGCGAAACGCGCAGGGTTGAACGGCAAGGCGGCGGGCGTTCCGGGCACGCGCCCGACAGCGTCGGGCGGCGGGAAACGCGCCGGTTGGACTCGTGCGGACGCGTTCGGTTCGCGGCCGTCGCGAGCGGGCGGACAGGCGGCGAAACGAGCGCCGCATGGGCCCAGCCGGGCCGCGGGCGACGCGGAATCCGGCCATTATACGTGGCCGCGCAGGGCGTTTTCGCGAACCTTGTGTCGCGTTCGGTGCGAAACGGTGTCGATGTGCCGGCCGACTCGCGCTCGCGGCATCGCGCAAACCGGCGCACCGCCCGGCCGCGCCGGGGCGCCAGGCGATGCCGCCACGGATGCGAAAAGACGGCACATCGAGGGCGGCGGAAGTCGAGCCCCGACCCGTCGGCGGACAGCGCGCCTCGGCCTCGGGCAGTTGCCGTAGGCGATCGCGCGTGAAGCCCGTCGAAAGGCGCGTGCAGGCGGCGTGCAAGTCGAAGCGAGCGCCGCGTGCGGCGCGATGCCGCGCGGGCGGGTCGCGCCCGCGGCAAGCGCGGGCACGCGCTGCGGGCACCGGCCTGCGGCCGTCACCCCCGCGCGCGGGCGCCGGTTACCGCCACGCGTCGACGATGATGCGCTTCAGCACGTGCAGCTTGCGATGCAGGAAATGCTCGGCGCCGGGGATCACGACGACCGGCAGCTCCTGCGGCCGCGCCCAGTCGTACACCGACGCGATCGGCACCGTGTCGTCGGTTTCGCCGTGGATCACGAGCGTGTTCTCGGGCACGTCGGCCACCTGCCAGCGGCTCGCGGCCGTGCCGACGAACACCATCCGCTCGATCGACTCGCCCGCGTCGCGCAGCCGCTTCGCGACGTGCGACAGCACGAAGGTGCCGAACGAGAAGCCCGCGAGCACGAGCGGCAGGTCCGCGTACGCGGGCTGCGCGCGCATGTGCGCGAGCACCGCGAGCAGGTCGTCGGCTTCGCCGGCGCCGTTGTCGTGCACGCCTTCGGTGGCGCCGACGCCGCGGAAGTTCGACCGGTAGACGACGTAGTTCAGCTGCACGAGCGTGCGCGCGAGCGTCTGCGCGACCTTGTTGTCCATCGTGCCGCCGAACAGCGGATGCGGATGGGCGACGAGCGCGATGCCGCGCGGCGCGACGCCGCTTTCGCGCACGGCATCCGGCAGGTCGACCGCGATTTCGATCTGCCCGACCGGACCCGCGATCAGCGATTTCTGCGTATGTACGTTCATTCGGCCGGCCCGCTCAGATCTTCAGGCGGTCGACGACCTTGCCGTCGCGCAGGTGCGATTCGACGATCTCGTCGATGTCGGCCTGGTCGACGTACGTGTACCACGTGCCTTCCGGATACACGACCATCACGGGCCCTTCCTCGCAGCGGTCGAGGCAGCCGGCCTTATTGATGCGAACCTTGCCGGGCCCCGCGAGGCCGAGTTCCTTCACGCGCTTTTTCGCGTACTCCTGCATGGTCTGCGCATCGCATTGCGCGCAGCTCGGACGTTCGGCGCCCGGTTCGCGCTGGTTCAGGCAGAAGAAGACGTGGTGCTGGTAGTAGGAATCCATGGTGGTGACGAGCGGCCCGGCGCGACGCCGTGCCGAAAAGAAGGGCGATGGATTGCCGTTGCGCGAGAGGCAACGGAGGATGCGGACGATTATAGCGACCGGCGCACGCGGCTGCCCGCGCAAGCGCCGCTGCCGCCCCACCCCGGCGGCCCGGTCAGCGGCGCAGCGCGCCCGGCAGCCACGCATGCTCGACGCGCTGGCCGAGCCAGATCAGCGCCGCATAGGGCCAGATCCACGCGAGCCAGCGCGCGATGCTGTTGAAGTGCACGTAGCGGCCCTGCCGCCAGCCCGACAGCGTGAAGTCGAAGAACGGGTTGACCGGCAGCAGGTTCACGAGTGCCACGCCGGCCAGCAGCGCCAGCGCCGCGAGCGCCGCGCGCCAGGTCTGCGGCACGCGCAGCGCGACGAGCGCGGCGGCGAAGCCGAGCTCGATGCCGAGCCGCGCGCCGGGCGTCGCCCACACGACGACGAGGCCGGTGGCCGACTGCATGAACGTCGCGGCCGCCTTCAGCACGAGCGTGACGACGACCAGCGCGACCAGCAGCCGGATGCGCGGCGCGCGTGGCCGCATCGCGAGCGACGCGATCGCCAGCGCGGCGAACAGCATCAGCCCGCCGAGCACGGCCTCCCACGCGGAATCGGACAGCCAGCCGTCGACCCGCTCCGGCCATTCGCTGACGCGCCACGCGGCCGGCAGCCACGCGAGCAGCGCGTCCTGCATCGACGCGTCGGCGCGTTCCCACAGCGCGGCCGGCCAGTCGCCGATGCCGAACAGGAACGGCGACGGAAACAGGATCGCGAACGGCCACAGCGCGGCCAGCAGCAGCGGTGTCGCGCCGTCGGCCTCGAACCACGCGAAACGCAGCCGGCGCAGCGCGCCGCGGTCGAGCAGCGCGCCCGTGGCCGGCGCGACGAGCGCCGCGCCCAGCAATGCGCCGAGCGCGTTGGCGCCGAGATCGAGATTCGACGCGACGCGCGTCGGCAGGTAGGTCTGCAGCGCTTCCATCGAACCGGACAGCAGCACGCCGAGCGCACCCGCGATCAGCGTCGCGGCCACGCCGCGCCAGCGCGGGTGCAGCGCGAGCACGCCGAGCGCGCCGAACGGCAGATAGCCGAGCACGTTCGTGACCACGTCGAAGGCGGTCACGTAGCGCTGCATCGGTGCGAACAGGTAATCGAACGGCCCGATGCCGAGCGACACCCAGCCGTCGAACGGATACAGCGACGCGTAGACGACGAGCGCCGCGTAAGCGGCGAAGGCTTGCCGCGCGAGCGGCGATGCGCGATGCGTGCCGGTCGCGTTCATCGCGGCTGCGCGGGTCGCGTCACGGCGTGCCCGCGTACGCCTGCATGCCGGCCCATGCGGCGATCTGCGACACGAGCTCTTCGCTCGCCGCCGCGAGCGCGCGCGCGCCGCCTGCGGCGTCCGGCGTGCTCGACGGTGCCCGCGCGACGAACGTGCGCTGGCCGAGCACCTTGCCGTCGAGCGTCAGCGTCGCGCGCGCGGTCACCGCGCCGTGGCTCTGCGACTGCCCGTCGAACACCTGTTCGAATTCGTTCAGGTCGACCTTGAGGGTCGGCGCGCGCACGCCGTCGGCCCCCTCGAGCACCGCGCCGCGCGACGACAGCGCGCCGCGCAGCCGCTGCGTGAGCAGTTGCGCGGGCGGCGCGGTCCAGCGACTGTCACGATAGGCGGCCACGTGCTGCGCATCCGCGTAGGCAAGGCGGTACGCGAACTTGTCCGAGTCGAGCGCGTCGGGCGCGACGACGTCGAGCACCTTCAGCGCGGGGCCCGAACCGGCCGTCACGACCGACGACGGTGGCCCGAGGTCGTAGCGAACATTCGACAGCACCGCGCTGTTGCCGGCGCAGCCGGCCGCCAGCGCGAGCGTCAGCACGGCAAGCGCGGCCGCGGCGGGACGCAGCGCGCGGTCAAGGATTCGTGGCATGGCATGTTCCTGCATGAGGTTTCCGGTTTCGATAGGCGTCATGGCCCGGCCGTTTCCGGCCGGACGGTCAATGGATGCGCGCTTCATTTCCCGGCGGTCGCACCGGGCCAGACGAAGCCCGCTTCGCCGGGCCCCGGCGCCGCGCCGGGCGAACCGAACAACAGACTGCGCGGGTTGCGGCCGAGTTCACCGGCCACGTCCTTCAATTGCCGCGACGCGTCGCCGACGCTGCCGGCCAGCGAATTGAAGCGCGGCAGCGTGTCGTACTGCACGCGCGCGTTCAGGTCGTTCAGCGCGACGCCGACCTGCTCGGCGGCCGTACCGGCCTTGTTCAGGTTCGACACGAGCGGCCCGTTCGGCTGCAGCAGCGTGTTCGCCGACGCCATCGCGCGATTCACCTCGTGCATCGTCTCCGGCAGCGCGGTGACCGCCGGACCGAGCTGCTTCGTCAGCGTCGCCGCGCCGTCGGCCGCGTGCTGCAGGCTCTCTGCCGTCGCACGCAACTGCTCGCGCATCTCGGGCGACATCAGCGCGTTCGCGCTCTTGGCCGCCAGCTCGAGCTGGCGCAGCAGCACGTCGCCGCGCTCCTGGATCTGGTCGAACAGGCTCGGCCGCATCGGGATCTGCGCGATCGACTTCGCCGACGACGGCAGCGGCGCCAGGTCGCGCCCCGTATCCTCGAGCTGCACGAACGCGATGCCCGTCACCCCCTGGAAGCCGAGGCTGCCGTAGGTCGACTGCGTGATCGGCGCGTCGTGGTCGACGAGGATGCGGATCCGGATCTGGCCCGGATGCGTGCGGTCGAAACCGATCGACTGCACCTTGCCGACGTCGAGGCCGCGAAAACGCACGGCCGCGTCCGGGAACAGCCCCGTCACATTGGTGCGCGCGAGCAGGTCGTACGGCACGCGCACGGTGCGGTCGACGTTGAACCAGAACACGGTGCCCGCGATCGCGAGCGTCAGCGCGATCGTGAACAGGCCGGCCCAGAACGCATGTGATTTGTTTTCCATCAGAGGGTTCCTTGTCCTTGCCTGTTACAACTCGACGCTCGACAGCGCCGGTTCGAGGGCCGCCTTCGGCAGCTTCGCGCGCCGCTCGGGCGGCAGCGCCTGCAATGCGCGGCGCCCGCGCAGCCCCAGGAAATATTCGTGAATGAACGGATGGTCGACGTTCGCGGCCTCCTCGACAGGCGCGGCGACCAGCACCTTGCGGTCGGCCAGCACCGCGACGCGGGTCGACAGCGCGACCATCGTGTCGAGATCGTGCGTCACCATCACGACGGTCAGCCCCAGCGTGCGGTGCAGCGTCGCGATCAGTTCGACGAATTCGTCCGACGCCTGCGGATCGAGGCCGGCCGTCGGCTCGTCGAGGAACAGCAGCTCGGGCTCGAGCGCGATCGCGCGCGCGATGCCGACCCGCTTCACCATCCCGCCCGACAGCGCGGCCGGCATCTTCGACGCGTGCTTGCACGGCAGGCCGACCATCTCGAGCTTCAGCATCACGATGTCGTGCAGCAGGTCCGGCGGCACGCGGCCGAGCTCGCGCAGCGGCTGCGCGACGTTGTCGAACACCGTCATCGACGAGAACAGCGCGCCCTGCTGGAACAGCATCCCCGAGCGCGTGCGCATCATCCGCGCGCTCGCGTCGTCGATCGTCGCCGTATCCTCGCCGAATACCTTGATCGTGCCCGACGTCGGCCGCTCGAGGCCAAGGATCTGCCGCACGAGCGTCGTCTTGCCGGAGCCCGAGCCGCCGACGATCGACACGATCTCGCCGCGCCGCACGTCGAAGTCGAGCTTCTGGTGAATGATGTTGCGCCCGTAGCGCTTGGTCAGGTTGCGCACCTCGATCACGAGGTCGCCGGCGTCGGCCTCCCCGGCCGGCCGCGGGCCGACCGACCCGGCGCCGATGGCCGCCGCATGCGCGGTCGTTTCGTTCGATGCGTTCATCCGAGCCCCACGTTCTGGAACAGGATCGCGAACACCGCGTCGGCGAGGATCACGACCGTGATCGACGACACGACCGACGTGGTCGTGCCTTCGCCGAGGCTCTGCGAGTTCGCCTTGATCCGGAAGCCGAAATGGCACGCGACCAGTGCGATCAGCATGCCGAACACGACGCCCTTGCCGACGCCGATGTACAGGTTCGCGATCGGCACGACGCCCGGCAGCGAGCGCACGAAATAGTTGACGTCGATCCCGAGCACGAGCTTCGCGGCCAGCGCGCCGCCCGTCAGCGCGATGATGTTGGTCCACATCACGAGCAGCGGCATCGCGATGCCGAGCGCGAGCACGCGCGGCAGGATCAGCCGCAGCCCGTGCGGGATGCCCATCACGCGCATCGCGTCGAGCTCCTCGGTCACGCGCATCACGCCGATCTGCGCGGTGATCGCCGAGCCCGAACGGCCCGCGACGAGGATCGCCGACAGCACGGGGCCGAGCTCGCGGATCACCGACAGCCCGAGGATGTTCACGATGTAGCGGTTCGCGCCGAACATCTGCAGCTGCTGCGCGGACAGGTAGCTGAGCACGATGCCGATCAGGAACGCGACGAGCGCGGTGATCGGCAGCGCCTGCGCGCCGGCGCTGTAGATGTTCGCCGAGGTTTCCTTCCACGGCATCGTCCGCGGGCGGCGCAGCACCGACAGCGCATCGAGGATCACGAGGCCGAACATCGCGATGCCGCCCTGCAGGTGCTCGCCGAACGCGAAGATCGCCTGGCCGAGCCGCGTGACGGGATCGACGCGCACGAGCCGCTCCGGCGCCTCGCGGCCGCTGTCGAGCCGTTCGATGCGCTCGAAGATCGTGCGCTGCGTGGCGCTCAGCGCGACGCCGGCCGGCAGCTTGCGCCCCCACACGCGCCACAGCGCCTGGCCGCCGACGTGGTCGAGCCGCTCGATGCCGGACAGATCCCATTCGCTCACGCGGCCGGTGGCGATGCCCGCGATGCGGCGCGCCACGGCGCCGCGATTGCGCGCGAGCGCGAGCGCGGTCCACTGGCCGTACAGGCGCACCGTCTGGCCCTGGCCGCCGGCGTCGACCGAGAGGCCGGGAGGAGTCTCGAAGTCCAAGGGCAGGTTGTTTGCAAAAGGATGACAGCGGCCATTGTAGCGAACCGCCCGATGCCGCGACGTGACGATTTCCGCGACCGCGCCGGGCGGGGGCGCCCCGCCGCGGCCGCCCGATCCGGGCCAGCCCGGCGCCGCCGTCTGCCGCGGCCCGATGCCGGCCGCCGGTTGGCGGTTGACCGCTGCCGGCGTCGTGACCTTTCATTCTTCCGTCACGTTTCCTTTCGATACTCTCTCGCGCCGCACATCAGGCCGTCGGCGCGCCGCGCCGCCATTCGCTGCATCCCTCGCGTTTCATAAAACAGAACACCGAACAGGACAACCGATGCGCTTCCCCCCGTTTTCCCGCCGCCACGTACCGGCCGCCGCCGCGCTCGCCAGCCTCGCCTTCGCCCTCGCCGGCTGCGGCGGCGACGACGTCACCGCCACGCAACCGTCACAGCCGCAGGCCCAGACGCCCGTCGGCACGACGGCCACGCTCGCGCTGCTCGAGACGACCGACCTGCACACCAACGTGCTGTCATACGACTACTTCAAGCTCGCCGCCGACAATTCGCTCGGTTTCGAGCGCGTGTCGACGCTGATCGCGCAGGCGCGCAAGCAGTACCCGAACACGCTGCTGCTCGACAACGGCGACACGATCCAGGGCACCGCGCTGTCGGACTACCAGGCGCTCGTGAAGCCGATCGGCTGCGACCAGACGCTCGCGATCTACAAGGTGATGAACGCCGCCAAATTCGACGGCGGCGGAATCGGCAACCACGAGTTCAACTACGGGCTGCCGTACCTGTCGCAGGTGACCGGCAACACGTTCGAGGTCGACGGCCTGCCCGCGCCGGCCCAGCAGAAGAAGTGCGCGGGCCCGAACTTCCCGCAGGTGCTCGCGAACGTGATCAGCGCGAAGACCAACGCGCCGCTGTTCACGCCGTACACGATCCTGACGCGGACGGTGACGGCCACGACGCCGGACGGCAGGACGGTCAGCGCGCCCGTGAAGATCGGCATCATCGGCTTCACGCCGCCCGCGATCATGAACTGGGACAAGCGCTGGCTCGACGGCAAGGTCTACACGACCGGCCTGAAGGAAGCCGCCGAGAAGTACATTCCGGAAATGCGCGCGAAGGGCGCCGATCTCGTCGTCGCGATCTCGCACGGCGGCCTCGACAATTCCGCGTACTCGCCGACGATGGAAAACGGCAGCTGGTGGCTGTCGAAGGTGACGGGCATCGACGCGATGCTGATCGGCCACTCGCACCAGGTGTTCCCGGACGCGAACAGCACCGTGTCGCAGTTCAACCTGCCGGGCGTCGACAAGGTCAAGGGCACCGTCAACGGCGTGCCGACCGTGATGGCCAACTACTGGGGTAAGCACCTCGGCGTGATCAAGCTCGGCCTGAAGTTCGACGGCAAGACATGGAGCGTCGACCCGTCGCAGACGACCGTCGAGGCGCGGTCGATCCAGAATGCCGACAAGAGCTACGTCGCGCCCGATCCGTCGGTGTCCGCCGCGATCGCCGCCGAGCACCAGGCGACGATCGACTACGTGAAGACGCCGATCGGCTCGACCGACTACCGGATGAACTCGTACTTCGCGGATGTCGGCGATCCGGGCGCGATCCAGATCGTCAACGAGGCGCAGGCCGATTACGTGAAGACCTACGTGCAGGCGAACCTGCCGCAGTACGCGTCGCTGCCGGTGCTGTCGGTCAGCGCGCCGTTCAAGAGCGGCTTCGGCGGCGGCACCGACTACACCGATGTCGCGCCGGGCGCGCTCGCGATCAACAACGCGGCCGACCTGTACCTGTATCCGAACACCGTGTACGCGGTGAAGGTGAGCGGCGCCGACGTGAAGAACTGGCTCGAGACGGCCGCGAAGCGCTTCAACCGGATCGACCCGACCAAGGCGACCGTGCAGCCGCTCGTCAGCACCTTCCCCGGCTACAACTTCGACATGTTCACGTCGGCCGACCTCGCGTATGAAATCGACGTCACGCAGGCCGTCGGCAGCCGCATCAAGAACCTGACGTACAAGGGCGCGCCGATCGATCCGAACGCGCAGTTCATCGTCGCGACCAACAACTACCGCGCGAGCGGCGGCGGCAACTTCCCGGGCCTCGACGGCAGCAAGACGATCTTCGCGTCGCCCGACGCGAACCGCGACGTGCTGATCGCGTTCATCAAGAAACGCGCCGCGATCACGCGTGCGGCAGACGGCGCGCAGCGCAGCTGGCGCTTCACGAAGCTCGCGAGCTCGGTCGCGCACGTGCAGTTCGCGTCCGCGCCGAACCGCCTGGGCGACGCAGCGGCGGCCGGCCTGACCGGCATCACGCAGGTCGCGGCCGACGACGGCTCGGGCAAGAACCTCGCGACCTACGAGATCGACCTCACGCAATGAGACATCCGATGCAACCGATCCGGACGATGCGGCCTGCCGAAACCGGCGTCGCCGCCGCCGCGCGGCGCGTGCTGCGCGCGAAACTCCCGCCGGCCGCCCTGCTCGCGGCGGCGGCCGTGACCGTCGCGGCCGTCGTCGCGGCGACCGGCCTGCGCGGCAACGGCCCCGCGCCGAGCGCCGCGCAACTCGACGAGTGGCAGGCGATGGTCACGCAGGCCACCGAGCCGCACGCGCTGGCGCAATTGCGCACGCTCGCGCGCCGCGGCTCGGGCGCCGCGCAGGCGGCGCTCGGCATCGCGCTCGTCGACGCGCGCGAACCGGGGCTGCGCGACGAGGGGCGCGGCTGGCTGGAAACGGCCGCGACGGCCGACGGCAAGGCCGACGCGCCGGCCGCGAGGCGCGCGCAGCTCGCGCTCGGCAAGGCGCTGCTGCTCGGCAGCAGCGACATCCCGAAAGACTACGCACGCGCCCGCGCGCTGCTCGGCGCGGCGGCCGGACAGGGCGACCCGGCCGCCGCGTATTACCTCGGGCTGATCTATCGCAGCGGCTACGGCATCGCCGCCGATCCGGTGCAGGCCGCGCACTGGTTCGAGATCGCGTCGCGCGCGGACATCCCGGCCGCGGATTTCATGCTCGCGAACGCGTACCGCGACGGCAGCGGCGTGCCGCGCGACGACGCGCGCGCGCTGGCGCTCTATCGCCGCGCCGCCGAGCACGAGCTGCCGGAGGCCGTGCAGACGCTCGCGATGGCCTATCGGAACGGCGAGCTGGGGCTCAAGCCCGATGCGGATGAATTCCACGCGCAGTGGATCGAGACCGCGCATGCGCTGAAGCATCCGGTTGTCGCGCCGTGACGAAAACCCGGAAAGCGACGCATCAGCTCCGTCGCTTTCCGTTACTTGGCACGTTACCCATCGATGCCGGATGGTGCGGGGGCGTAACCCGCGAATCAAAGCGCCGCGGCATGCGTCTTCGCGCCGCATACGCCCTTGATCGGCTCGAAGGAAGCCGGCTTGTTGTTGCCTTGCTTGACCGGCAACATGTATTCGATGCGGCAGATCGAGCGGGCGTCGTCTCCCCACTTCACCGTGAGCTCGCCCTGGTCCTTCAGGCCGCGCACGAAGATCTTGCTGGCCTGGCCGACGACGCCGAGGCTCTTGCCGGTATCGTCGGTCACGGCCGCACCGAACGGCAGCGGCGTGCCGTCCGCCCGGCGCGCCTGGATCACGGCGGCGCGCCCGATATCGGTGTCGAACCTGAGCAGCGGCACGGCGCCGGCGCGCGGCGCGACCTGCTGACTCGTTTCCTTCAGTTCGACATCCATCGAGATGCCTTTCGGGTCGAGTTCGACCGTGTTCATGTTGTACGGCGTGAGGTAAGGCACGATCGCGTAACCGCGGTGGTCGACCCGCGCGCCCGACGCGCTCGTGAGCCGTGCACCCTCCGCGCCCTTGGCCTCGACGATGGCGAACGTTTCCGACAGCGGTTGCGACAGCGTGATGCCGCCGCCGTGCGCGACCGCCGCGCCGCGAATGCCGACCGAACCCTGCCGGTAGTTCGAACTGCCGCCGGCACTGACGTTGAACTCGGCGAAGCGTGCGCGATATGTGACGTTGCCGCTGCCGTCGGTGCTCGCGCTGCCCTGGCCGTTCGTGTGGTTCGCGGCGACGCTGTACGACAACGCGTTGTCGACGCCGAGCGAGCCGGACAGCATCGATTGCAGTTGCGTGCGGCCTTGCGTGTCGTGCGACAGGTTGCTGGTCAGCATCGTCGAGCCGGACTTGCCGAACGGAATCGTCGCGCTGGCGTAGTACAGCGTGCTCATGTTGCCGCCGACATTGCGCTGGCGCGTGGCGGACAGGCTGTACGAGATATTCCGGAACGAATTGTTGTAACCGACCGAGTAGTCGATATCCGAGCCCGAGCGGTTCCAGTAACTGGCGGCCGACGCGGTCAGGCTCAATTGCCCGCCCGATTTGCCGAGGCGCTGGCTGACCATCAGCGATGCGCGATTGCGCTGCCGCCAGACGGTGTCGACCGAATAGCCGTTGCGGACCGAGTCGCGGGCGCTCATCGCGTCGTTGAGGTTGAAATAACCGTTCGTCGAGTAGCGGTATGCGGCGATCGATACGTCGGTGCCGGTCGAGGCGACGGACTTCGAATAGCTGATCCGCAGGCTCGAGCCGCTGAAGCGTTTCACGCCGGGAACCGACGTGACGGCCTGCGTGAAGTCGAGACCGAGCGCGCCGACCCGCGTAGTGAAGGCGCCACCCAGCATCGCCGCCGTATAACCGGCCGCAACCGTCACGCCACCGTATCCGGTCAGCAGGTTCGTCAGGCCGCGCTGATAGGTGGCTTGCGCGAACAGCGGGTTGCTCGTGCCCTGCTGGTTGCGCAGCGCGCCCGCGACGAAGCTGTAGCGCTGGATACCGGGTCGCAGCGACAGCGGAACCGCCGCATAAGGGACGGAGAACGTATGGACGGAACCGTCCGCCTCGGTGACGGACACGCGCAAGTCGCCGCCATAACCGGTCGGGTACAGGTCGTTGATCTCGAACGGACCGGCCGAGACGGTCGTCTCGTACAGCGTCACGCCGTTCTGGCGGATCGTCACCTTCGCGTTGCTGTTCGCGACGCCGCGTACGACGGGCGCGTAGCCGCGCATCGAGTCGGGCAGCATCCGGTCGTCGGTCGACAGCCGTACGCCGCGAAACTGGGCCGAGTCGAACAGCTCGCCGGACGTGAACGTTTCGCCGAGTACGAGTTGCGACGACAGCGCGGGCAGATCGCGCTGCACGTAGGTCGACACGTTCTGATAGCGGCTGCCGCCGCGCTCGGACCACGAGTACGAACCATTGTGGCGGAAGTGCCAGTTGCCGATATTGACGCCGCTGTTCAGCCCGAGATAACCCTGCGTGTCCGCACGGCTGCCCTTGACCTTCGAACTGTAGACGTTCAGGTTGTAATCGAGCATGCCGACAGGCACGCCGTCGTCCCACTGGTCGGGGCTCACATAGCCACGCGCACGGCGTACCAGTGACGCCTGCGGGATGCTGAGCGTCAGGCGCTGCTCGCTGAAGTCGAACGACGCGCTTGCCTCGGACACGAGCTGGCCGATACGCCGGCATTCTCCGTCGATCGTGACGGCCTTGACGGTTTGCGCGGGAAGTTTCGTGAAATCGATGCCGATACGGCGCAGCGTTTTCTCGTCGAAGCAAGGCTGCGCGTCCGGCGTGCCGGGCGCGGCCTTGAATTCGATGTCGTATCGACCGACCCAGTCCTCGCCGACGACGAGATCGACGGCGTAGGTACCCGGCGCGGTGACGTTGCCGCGCGCAAAGCGCGTGATGTCGACTGCCTGGCCTGCGCCGTTGCTCAGGAAGTCGGGGTCGAACTGGGCCTGCGCGACGTCGATCTGCGCGACCTGTAACGCTTCCCGGGCAGCGGGCACCGCGGTGTCGGTGTTTGCGCGGCTGTCGATCGACCAGACGGCAAGGGCGGACAGCATCAGCACGGACATCGGCTTGAGCCGCGGCAATCGGGTCTCATCCGGACGAAGATGTCGGATCGACGATGTCATTCCTGAGGACTCCTATTTGCGTCGGATTGAAATCGAAAACACGGGCCGGGACATGGGCGCCCGATGGGCGCGGATGGCAAGGGCGCTCCGGGAGAGGCAAAAAGGCCATGAAGCGGCGCGCGCCTGCGCAATCACGCACGACGCGTTACACGAGTAGGCGCTGTGTCAGGCAGCCCTGCCGGCGAGCAGCCGGCTCGGCGTCATTGCATCGAAACGGGCATCTCGTGGTTGGCCGAGGCGCCCCAGTCGTTGATGCTGCCGAACCGGACACGCGCATCGGCCGCGGGCGGCGCCTTGAGGTCCGGGACCGGGAAGGCCTGGGTGCCGCCCGGCAGGACGTAGCCCGCGCCCGCATCGTATTGATGGCCGCTCGATTGAAGCTGCACGCTGCCCAGGTTGACGACGTAGGGCGTCGGATTGGTCGCGTTGAGCACGTAATGACCGCCGGTGCCGCGCGCGACTTGCCAGCGGACCTGCGCCGGCGCGTTCTGCGCGCTGCCGGGCAGGTTCTGCGGGCGGAACATGATCTTGATGCGCGTCCGGAACGCGACCTGAAGCTGGTTGCGCTCGGCGTTCGCGATCTTCGGGGGGATTTCCAGCACGTTGAGCCAGAACAGCGATTCCTTGTCGGCAGGCAGTGGCTCGTTCGCATACAGCAGCCGCAAGGTTTGCCCCTTGTTCGGCTCCATGCGGAACATCGCCGGCGTCAGCGTGAACGGCACGTCGACGGCTTCCGGCGACGCATGCGCGTCACCTTTGTCGATCCAGGCCTGGATCAGCGCCGGCCCCGGACCATCGTTCGTCAGCTTGATCGTCATCTCGCGCTCGTTGCTCGGAAAAACGACGCGCGTCGCGGAGAGCACGACGCTCGCGCAGGCTTGCGAAGCAATCAGGACGGTGGCCAGAGCGACGGTTTGGAGCGATTTTCTGATGACGTTCATGTGAACTCTCGAAGGGTGCTGGTCGTTGATGTCGACGGGCGGCAAGGGGATGGCCCGCGGGGCGGCATGCATCGGCACACCGCCCCGGGCCCGTCGAACGAGCGGGCCGGAGCAAGCGCGAGACTTACTGGTAGATGAGCGAGTACTGGACCTTCGAATTGGCCGAACCGCCGGTCGCCGCGCCCGTCGCCAGGTATTCGGCGAAGAAGTTCAGCTGGGCGGTACCGTCCTCGCCGATCGAGACGACTTGCGAGTTCTGGTCCAGCGAGTTCGCGCCGACCTTGATCGGGGCTTGCTGGTCGTTCAGGACCTGCAGGACGACGTTCTTCGCTTCGGGCGCTTCGATCGTGCCCTTGTCGAGCGACAGCTTGCCGTCGGCCGTCACGTTCGTTGCGTTTTCAAACATGACCTGGACCTTCGTCGGGTTGCCCTTCGAATTGTCGCTATCCACCGCGCAGCCCGTCAGCTTGAAGCCGAAGGCCGTGCGGCCGGCGACCGCGCCCGCGGCGTTCAGCGAGCCCGAGCTGACCGTCGGCATGGCGACCGACTTGTTCGACGTCGCGCCCGCGGCCGTACCGTCGATCTTGCAGGTCGCCGCGGTAACGTTGCCGGTGAACGTAATGGTGCCGTCCGCCGCGTGGGCCGCCGATGCCAGGCCGAGGCCTGCCACGGCCAGAAGGGTCGAAACGATCTTGGTGCTGGTTGCGAGTTTCATGGTATTGATCTCAAACGATGGTTGATGATTTGAAACGTGCATGCATCATTCGGTGCTCGTGTCTAAAAATGACGAAGCGCGATTCGAAGACCATTATCGAAATTTCGGACAATTTATCGAATTGGACGCGACCGATTTGATTTGATTTTCAAATAGGACAAGTACGATATTGAGGTTTTTCGTTTGATGTCCCATATGAGCGGACCCGCGAGCCAAGCCGGTCATCGACCAGGAAGACGCGACCCGTTGTGACCGGAGTGCAGGTTGGGGACGAGTCAGATTTCTTCGATGCTTTTGCGGTATCGCGAGTGCGAACGACCACCCGAAGCCTGCTGTTGGCGAGGATGCTTTTCGTCGGCTTCTTCTGTCCGGCGTATCGCGCGCAGAAGCCCTAGCTTGCGGATACGTCCGAGTCGCGGCGGCAGCGCCGATCACCCCGGCCGGCATCTCCGCGTCGCGCGACGCATTGGTACCGGGCACGCTGATCGGCACGCGTGCGCTGAAGACATCGACCACGCATGCGCTGTACAACGACTGTCCGACAGATCGGGGCACAGCGGCCTGACATGGCACATTCGTTCCGAACGTGACGTATGTCCTCGCCGGGCGTTCGCATCCCGTTTATGAAACGGATGCGCCGGGAATCGGATACGCTGCCAGGGCCAATGCGGAGAGTTGGAACGGAAATCCTCGAATTCATGGGAAGGCAGTGACGCGACGCCCGCCGCAACCCGTGATATCGGACCTGAGAAATGGTGGAGCAATCTCGCGGCCCGGCGACTCATCCGCGGTCCTCTTTCATCTCGAATTGGCGAAAATCGCGCAGCCCCCCAAACGCGTGACCGCAAATCGGGAATCAATCAGGAAAATTCGAAACCCCGAATAACGATCGTCCGTTGCGCGCGGCGCAACGCCTCATTGGCCGACAACGCCACGCGATGGCGTCGAGCATTCAGCGACGCCCCGGCCCCGGCACCGCAAGGGGCGCATCCCCGCCTCCCCGCTTCCCGACGCGCCCCCGCCCCCTGTCGCTACAATAGGCGCCATGAACGCCCCCACCTCCTCCGACACGCCCGAATCCGGCGACGCGCACATCGCGCGCAACCGGCTCGAGGCCCATCTGGACGCCGCGCCGCGCGCGTGGCCGCTCGACATCGTCGCCGCCACCGGCTCGACCAACGCCGACGTCGCGGCGCGGCTCAAGGCGCTGCCGCGCAACGCCCAGGCCCTGCCCGCGCCGCTCGTGCGCGTCGCGTTCGAGCAGACGGCCGGCCGCGGCCGGCAGGGCCGCCCGTGGTTCGCGCAGCCCGGCAATGCGCTGCTGTGCTCGGTCGGCTGCATCGTGCCGCGCCCCGTCGACGCGCTCGGCGGCCTCAGCATCGCGATCGGCGTCGCGCTCGCCGAAGGGCTGGCCACGCTGCCGCTCGACGCGCGCGCGCGCGTCGCGCTCAAATGGCCGAACGACCTGCTGCTGATGACCGACGACGGCGCGCCGCACCTCGTCGGCAAGCTCGCCGGGATCCTGATCGAAACCGTCTGGACCACCGCCGACGCCACCGCCGTCGTGATCGGCTTCGGCATCAACGTGCGCGGCGCGGAAGCCGTCGCCGCGCAGGTCGATGCGCTGCGCGCGCGCGAAGCGACGCTCGCGAGCGGGCTGCCGCCCGCCGCGCTGTCGATCGCATGCGCGTCGGCCAACCTCACCGATACGCTCGCCGCGTCGCTGAACGCACTCACGCCCGCGCTCGCGCAGTTCGGCACCGACGGCCTCGCGCCGTTCCTGCCGCGCTGGCACGCGCTGCACGCGTATGCGGGCCGCGAAGTCGTGCTGCTCGAGCAGGGTGTCGAACGTGCGCGCGGCATCGCGACGGGCATCGACTCGACCGGGCAACTGCTGCTCGACACGCCGGACGGCGTGCAGACGATCGCGGCCGGCGACGTATCGCTGCGCGAAGCGCAATGAGCGAGCCGCACCTGCTGATCGACGCCGGCAACAGCCGGATCAAGTGGGCGCTCGCCGACACGCGGCGCACGCTCGTCGATACGGGCGCGTTCGGCCACACGCGCGACGGCGGCGCCGATCCCGACTGGTCGCGCCTGGCGCGGCCGCACGGCGCGTGGATCTCGAACGTCGCCGGCGCCGACGTCGCCGCGCGGATCGACGCGCTGCTCGACGGGCGCTGGCCGGGCCTGCCGCGCACGACGATCCGCGCGCGGCCCGTGCAATGCGGCGTGACGAACGGCTATACGACACCCGAACAGCTCGGCAGCGACCGCTGGGCCGGCCTGATCGGCGCGCACGCGGCGTTTCCCGGCGAGCATCTGCTGATCGCGACGTTCGGCACCGCGACGACGCTCGAGGCGCTGCGCGCGGACGGCCGCTTCACGGGCGGGCTGATCGCGCCGGGCTGGGCGCTGATGATGCGCGCGCTCGGCACGCACACCGCGCAGTTGCCGACGCTGACCACCGATATCGCGAGCGGGCTGCTCGCCGGTGCGCAGGCCGAGCCGTTCCAGGTCGATACGCCGCGCTCGCTGTCGGCCGGGTGCCTGTATGCGCAGGCCGGGCTGATCGAACGCGCGTGGCGCGACCTGGCCGAAGCCTGGCAGGCGCCCGTGCGGCTCGTACTGGCCGGCGGTGCGGCGGACGAGGTCGCGCGCGCGCTGACGGTCCCGCATACGCGGCACGATGCATTGATCCTGTCCGGGCTCGCGCTGATCGCGGCCGAGGCCGCGCAGGATTGACGGAACAGGTGCCGGCAGCGCGCCGGTACGTGACGGCGCGGGTCCGGACGGACGCGCGTCACACCGACGATGCGGGGCGCGCGGCGCGGCTGCAACCGCCCGCGCAATCGATCGGCGCGAACCATGAAAAAGCCGGCCATGCGGCCGGCTCGACTGAATGACGTGAACCACGTCGATGACGACAAGGAGTTTCGACGATGCTGCGCTGGCTGATCGCTGTTCTCTTTCTCGCCAACATGCTCGCGTTCGTGGCGGCACGCGGCGTGTTCGGGCCGCTGCCGGCGGCCGGCCCGCGCGAACCCGGCGTGCTGTCGCGGCAGGTGCGGCCCGACGCGCTGCGCGTGACGCCGCTCGCGCAGGCGACCGACCAGCCCGTCATCGGCGGCCCGATCGCGCCGCCGGCGGTCACGACCGCACCGCTCGCCGCGTCCGCGCCCTGACGGCGCCGGTCCGCGCTCAGGGCTGCTGCGCGCGCACCTTCTTCAGCAGCGCGGTGGTCGAGCGGTCGTGCTCGAACGGAATCGCCAGCGCACGGCCGCCCCAGCCGCGCACGAGCGCCGATTCCGGTAACGCATCCATGTCGTAGTCGCCGCCCTTCACGAGGATGTCCGGACGGACGGCCTCGATCAGCGACACCGGCGTCTTTTCCCCGAACGTCACGACCCAGTCGACGCTTTCCAGCGCCGCGAGCAGTGCCGCGCGGTCTTCTTCGCGATTGATCGGCCGGTCGTCGCCCTTGCCGAGCATGCGCACCGACGCATCGCTGTTCACGCCGACGATCAGGCACGCGCCGAGCGCTTTCGCGTCGGCGAGATACGTGACGTGGCCGCGATGCAGGATGTCGAAGACGCCGTTGGTGAACACGACGGGCGACGGCAGCGACGCGCGCAGTGCGACGAGGGCATCGCGGGTGATCAGCTTGCGTTCGAAGGTAGCGGACATGGTGGAGATCGGACGGAATGAACGATGGCCCGCGCAACGGCGGCGCCAGTTAAAAAGCCCGCCGGGCTGGCCAGGCGGGCTTCATGCAACGAATACGCGACGGCGCCGTGCGGCCGGCGCGCATCACGCCGGCGGCGGCACCTGCCGGCCTCAGGCCGGCTGCGCGGCCGACGACGGGCCGCTTTCGGCCTGCAGGCGGCCGGTGACTTCCTTGCGATAGCGGTTCAGCTCCTGCGCGGTCGCGAACGTACGCTCGAACAGGATCGACAGGTTGTGCAGGATCCGCTCGACGACCTTCTTTTCCCACTCCCCGTCGAAACGGATCTGCTCGTCGAGCCAGCGCTCGAGCCATTCCGGATCGGGCAGGCGCGACTGCACGGTGTCGCGCGGGAACAGCGCCTGATTCACGTGCAGGTTGGTCGGATGCAGCGGCTTCTCGGTGCGGCGCGCCGACGCCATCAACACGCCGATCTTCGCGAACGCGGCGCGTGCGACGTCGCCGCAGTTGTTCAGCGCCTTCTTCATGTAGCGCAGGTAGGCGCCGCCATGACGCGCTTCATCGCGCGAGATCGTTTCGTAGATCTGCTTGATGACGGGCTCGGTGTGCCAGTCGGCCGCGCAGCGGTACCAGTGGTTCAGGCGGATCTCGCCGCAGAAGTGCAGCATCAGCGTCTCGAGCGGCGGCGCCGGGTCGAACTGGAAGCGCACCGCGTGCAGTTCCTCTTCGGTCGGCACCATGTCCGGCTTGAAGCGGCGCAGGTATTCCATCAGCACGAGCGAATGCTTCTGCTCCTCGAAGAACCACACGCTCATGAACGCGGAAAAATCGCTGTCGTGCTGGTTGTCGCGCAGGAACATTTCGGTCGCGGGCAGCGCCGACCATTCGGTGATCGCGTTCATCTTGATCGTCTTCGCCTGCTCGTCGGTGAGCAGCGAAGCGTCGAACTTGTCCCACGGAATGTCCTTCTCCATGTCCCAGCGGACGGCTTCGAGCGACCTGTAAAGTTCCGGATAAAGCATCGTGTTCATGATGGTCCCACCCCTGTTCTGCGCAATGCGACTTCTCTAAACGTGACTGTTGCCGCGCCAGCGCGCCACGCGCGCTTTTTGCAGCCAAGACTCAAATTTTACGCGGGAAACCGGCCCGCCGGACGTTGATTCCTCGTCCGGCAGCCGTGCGGCCGCGTCGCCGCCGTTGGGCATGCCGCAGCCGCGCTCCGTTCGGACGAAGCCGGCCACGCTTGCCTGCGTTGGGGGCCGGCGCTGGCCGGCTCGTTGGCGCGCCCGTCCCCTGCCCCAGGCGGGTTCCCCGGAGGGTCCCGTGCGGATGCCGGATCGGCGGGCTGCTCGATATGGTGTATACGGCGGCGGCCATGATAGCACGCGTGCATGACGGTTCCGAGACGCCCGCCGGTCTCGCGCCGCCAACCGTGGTGCGGCGATCGGTCGCGGGCAACCGTCGCGAAAACGCAACCTTACATTCTCCTGCGCGTGTCAGACCCGTATTTTTCCGGCCGTGTGGCCGCCTTCCGGCGGCGTGCCGGCCGCGGGCGCCCCGCCGCCGTCCGCCTGCGCGATCCAGCCGGCGAGCGTGTCGCGCTGCGCGCGCCCGTCGACGTAGCCGAGCTCGATCAGCTCGCGCGTGAACGCCTCCTCGAACAGCAGGTAGCTCGCGAACGACGCGCCGGCCGGCTGGCTGCCGCCGATCGCGCCGAGCAGCCCGCGCATCGTCGCCGGCATCTGCTTCAGGTGCTTCGCGGCGATCAGCTCGATGCGCTCGGACGGCGCGATCGCGAGCACGTCGACGTGCCGCCAGCCGCTGTCGACCTCGACCTGGTGCGGCAGGTGCTCGATCATCCGGTTGATGTGCTCGATGCGTTCGATGTCCGAACCGATCGAGTCGAGGAACACGCTCGCGAGTACCTGCTGGCCGATCTGCGCGAGCGTCGGGTAGCCGCGCACCAGCCCGGCGCCGTTCGCGGCCGGGATTTCGGGGCGCGGGTCGGCCGCGCCGATGACGACGATCCGGTCCGCACCGAAGTGGATGGCCGGCGACAGCGGCGCGATCTGCCGGATCGACCCGTCGCCGAAGTATTCGATCTGCCCGTCGAGCACGAGCGGCACGGCCGGGAACACGAACGGGATGGCCGACGACGCGAGCAGGTGCGACGCCGACAGGTCGACGAGCCGCGCGGTGCGCTGCGCGCGCCGCCATGCCTGGATCGGCTGCGCCGCCTGGTAGAACGTCAGGTGCCGGCCGCTCGAATAGCTGAGCGCGGTGATCGAAAGCGCATGCAGCAGCCGCGCCTCGAGCATCTGCTCGATCCGGTGGAAGCTCAGCTCGCGCTGCAGCAGGTGTGCGAGCGGCGTGTTGTCGAGCAACCCGCGCGGCGAGCGGCGGGCCGCCCAGCCGAACGTCATGGTCGCGAGCCAGCGCGCGCCGGCGGCCGCGATGCCGAGCCAGTCGCTGCGATAGACGTAATCGGCGCGCAGCGGCTCCCAGAACTCGAGCAGGCGCCGCACGCCGTGAGAGAAATCGTCCGCGTGGCTCGCGAGCGACGTCGCGTTGATCGCGCCGGCCGACGAGCCGCACACCACCGCGAACGGCAGCGTGTGCCGCTGCGGATCGGCTTCGCGCGCGATCTCGGCCAGCGCCTTCAGCACGCCGACCTGGTAGGCGGCACGCGCGCCGCCCCCCATCAGAACGAGCGCGAGCCGCATGATCGACCTGCTACCGGCGCCGCGTCACGTCGAGCGCTTCGGCGGACGCGTTTCGGGCGACGAAGCGGCGGCGGCGCGCGCCGCGGCGGAGCCGGACGGCTTTGCGCGCTTCGCGGCGGGCTTGCGCGGCGCGGCGGCCGCCGGCGCCGGCTTCGCGGCCGGCTCCGGCGCGGCGGCCGCATCCGGCGGCGCGTCGCCGGGCGCGGCGGGCTGCATGCCCGGCTGCGCCATCGCGAGGCTCGCGAGCTGGTTGAACTGCGACTGCAGCAGGTTCCACCAGCCGGCCGGGTCGAACGCCTGCCCGGCGTCGCCGGCGGGCGCATCGGCGGCATCCGGCGCCGGCGCCGCGTCGCCGGACGGCGCGGCCTTCGCCGCCTGCGCGGCGGCAACGGCCGCGTCCTCGGCCGCCGACATCGAGCTTTGCGCGAACGCGCCGAACGCACGCAGCGTCGCGAGCGTCGCACGCTGCACCTCGAGCGCCTGGATCGCGGACTGCAGCATCCCGAGGTTGAGCTTCAGCCACTGCTCGACCGCGCGCAGATCGGTGATCCGCTTGTCGAGTTCCTCGACGCTCGTGAGCGGCGCCATCATGTCGGACATGCTCGACAGCGACGGCGGCAGCCCTGTCGCCGCGCCGGGAAACGGCGCCATGCCGCCGAACGGCGACATCCGCATCATGTCCCACATGCGGTCCATCATGTCGGCGGGCTTGAAGCCGGCAAAGCCGGCGAAAGGGTTGGCGTCGGAGGCATCGGTCGTCATACGGGCATCCTGTTTGACTGGGGAAGCGAGGCGGCCGCCATGCGTCGCGCGGCCGCGCGTGAATCGATCATAGCGCGCGCGTCAGAACGGCGCGTCGCCGGGGAACGCGGGCGGGCGCCGCTCGCGCAGCGAGCGGATGCCCTCCTGCACGTCGGGCCCCGAGAAGCCCATGAATTCGAGCGCGAGCGACGTATCGAAGGTCGGGCCGGCCGAGCGCAGCCAGTTGTTCAGCGCGTACTTGGTCCAGCGGATCGCCGACTGCGAACCCTGCGCGAGCCGCTCGGCCACTTCGTACGCCTTCGGCAGCAGGTCGGCCGGCTCGACCGCGAGCGAGACCAGCCCGATCCGCTCGGCCTCCGCGCCGCTCACGGGCTCGCACAGCAGCAGGTAGTACTTCGCCTTCGCCATCCCGCACAGCAGCGGCCACACGATCGCCGCGTGGTCGCCGGCCGCGACGCCGAGCCGCGTATGGCCGTCGATGATGCGCGCATCCCGCGCGGCGATCGAGATGTCGGCGAGCAGCCCGGCGACGAGCCCCGCGCCGACGGCCGGGCCATGCATCGCCGACACGATCGGCTTGCTGCAGTTGATCACGTTGTAGACGAGGTCGCGCGCCTCGCGCCACACGCGGGCGCGCACGTCGAAGTCGTTGGCCATGTCCTCGACGAGCGCGAGATCGCCGCCCGCCGAAAAGCCCTTGCCTTCGCCGCGGATCACCGCGACGCGCGTGTCGGGATCGCGGTCGACGTCGCGCCAGATGTCGGCGAGCTCGCGATGCATGCGCGCGTTCGCGGTCGCGAGGCCGCTGCGGTTCGCGCCCTCGCCGCTCATCACGATGTCGAGCACGCCGTGGTCGCGGCGCGTCACCTTCAGTGCTTCGTAACCGCCGTACGCGGCGAGATCGGCCATGTGCCGCTCCTTGTTCGACGCTCTTGAATCGAGTGTAGCCAAGCCCGCGCGGGCAAACATCGGGCGAAACCCGGCGCGCGGACCGGGGCCGGGTGTCGCGGTACGCGGCTTACGCCGCGCCGTCGGGCGGAGCGACCGACTGCTCGATCGCGCCGAAGATCGACTTGCCGGCCGTGTCGAACATCTCGATGCGCACGGTGTCGCCGTAGCGCATGAATTCGGTCTGCGGCGCGCCGTGCTCGATCGTCTCCAGGCAGCGCTTCTCGGCGATGCAGCAGTAGCCGCGCTTCGCGTCCTTGTTCGACACCGTGCCCGAGCCGACGATCGAGCCGGCACGCAGGTTGCGCGTCTTCGCCGCGTGCGCGATCAACTGGCCGAAGTGGAACACCATGTCGGTGCCCGCATCGGGCTGGCCGACCTTCCTGCCGTTCCAGTGGACGATCATCGGCCGGTGCACGCGGCCTTCGCGCCATTCGTCGCCGAGCTCGTCGGGCGTCACGGCGACCGGCGCGAACGCGGTGGCCGGCTTGCTCTGGAAGAAGCCGAAACCCTTCGCGAGCTCGGCCGGAATCAGGTTGCGCAGCGACACGTCGTTCACGAGCGTGACGAGCCGCACGGCCTTCAACGCGGCGTCGGGCGATGCGCTCATCGGCACGTCGCCGGTGATCACCGCGACTTCCGCCTCGAAATCGATGCCCCATTCCTCCGACGGGCACACGACGTCGTCGCGCGGGCCCAGGAAATCGTCGCTGCCCCCCTGGTACATCAGCGGATCGGTCCAGAATTCGGGCGGCATCTCCGCGCCGCGCGCGCGGCGCACGAGCTCGACGTGGTTCACGTAGGCGGAGCCGTCGGCCCACTGGAACGCGCGCGGCAGCGGCGCCATGCAGTTGGCCGGATCGAACGCGAATGCATGGCGCGCGCGGCCGTGGTTCAGCGCGTCGTACAGGTCGCGCAGCTGCGGCGCGTAGAACGCCCAGTCGTCGAGGACGCGCTGCAGCGTCGGCGCGATCGTGTCGGCGATCGCCGCGGTGTGCAGGTCGCGCGACACGACGATCAGCTGGCCGTCGCGCGTGCCGTCCTTCAGCGAAGCAAGTTTCATAAGGGGGACTCTGCCGTTGTAGTGACGATGGAGGGAATCTATTTTACGATGGTGAATCCATGCGGCGCGCGACGATCGCGCCTGCCGTTTCCGCCCCGATTCCTGCCGCATTTTCGCGCACCCGTTGCCCATGCCCGCCAGCCCGCTTCCCGACGACGATCTCGCCGACTCCGACACCGATGACGCCGCTTCCGGCGAGCACGGCGAGAAAGTCCGTTCCGGCATCCAGTCGATCGAGGTCGGCTTCCGCCTGCTCGACGTGCTGACGAGCGAGCCGCGCGCGATGATGCTGCGCGATCTCGCGCAGCGCGCGGGCATGAGTCCCGCGAAGGCGCACCGCTACCTCGTCAGCTTCTCGCGGCTCGGCGTCGTGTCGCAGGACCCGGTGTCCGGCCGCTACGAGCTGGGCGGTTTCGCGCTGCAGATGGGGCTCGCGCGGCTCGCGCGCGTCGACGGCGTGAAGCTCGCGCGGATCGCGCTGACCGAATTCCGCGACCGCCTCGACCAGACGGTCGGTATCGCGGTGTGGGGCAACCAGGGGCCGACGATCGTGCATTGGATGGAATCGAGCCATCCGGCGAAGGCGTCGCTGAAGCTCGGCGACGTGATGCCGCTGCTCGGCTCGGCGACGGGCCTGCTGTTCGCCGCGTACCTGCCGCGCGGCAAGACCGCCGCGATGCTCGAGCGCGAACTCGCCGATACGCGCCGCTCGCCGCACCACGGCGGCCCGCGCACGCTCGACGAGGTCGACGCGGTGCTCGCCGACGTGCGCCGGCACGAAGCCGCGCGCGTCGAAGGGATGCTGCTGCCGACGATCCACGCGTTCTGCATGCCGGTATTCGATGCGGTCGGCGAACTCGCGCTCGCGCTCGTCGCGCTCGGCCAGGAAGGCTCGTTCGACATCGCGTGGGGCGGCGAGATCGACACCGCGCTGCGCGCATGCGCGCGGAAACTGTCTTACGAACTCGGCTATAGTCCCGACGCACGCGACGCCTGACGCACCGGTACACGTCTCGCATCGCGAACGCGCAGCGCATCCGACGGTCCGATTCCTGTGGCGCGCTTGCGCGCCCGACGTCACGCGACCGCCCCGATCCTGTTCCGATGCCCATTCAGCCCGCCGACATCCGCCCGAGTCACGCCCTGCCCCGCCGCTGGCTGCGCGTGGCCGTCGCGCTCGTCGTCGTGCTGGTGCTGCATGCGCTCGCCGCCGTCTGGCTGATGCGCAGCCGCGAATCGTTCACGCCGCCGCCCGCCGAAATCCCCGTGCAGATCGAGCTGCTGAAACCGCGGCCGATCGAGCGCCAGCCTGCCCCGCCGGCGCCGAAGCCGGTCGAACGCCCGGCCCCCGCCACGCCCAGGGCTGCCGCGCCGAAACCCGCGCCGGCGCCCGAGCCGGTCCTCACGTCGACGCAGACGGCCGAGCACGGCGAACCGCCGCCTGCCGCCGCGTCGGCGGCGAGCGGCGTACCGGGTGCGTCGGGCGCGCAAGCCGCATCGGCCGCCGGCGCCGGCAGCGCCGCGACGCCGGGCCCTGCAACGAGCGGCGTGAAGTTCGCCGCGCCCCCGTCCGGCGACCTGCAATACGACACGTTCTACAACGGGATGCAGAACATGATCGGCACGATCCGCTGGCGCACCGACGGGCACACGTACGACCTGTCGGTGTCAATGCCCGTGCCGTTCGTCGGCCCGTTCACCTATCGCAGCGAAGGCCGCATCGACGCGTTCGGCATCGCGCCCGACCGTTACGTCGAGAAGCGCGGCAAGCGGCCGGAAGACATCGCGATCTTCAACCGCGAGATCCGGCAGGTCGTGTTCACGCGCACGCCGAACAACGCACCGCTGCCCGACGGCGTGCAGGACCGCTTCAGCATGCTGATGCAGTTGTCGGGGCTCGTGCGCGGCAATCCGTCCGCGTACAAGCCGGGCGTCACGCAGCAGTTCTTCGTGATCGACAACAACAGCGGCGAGACCTGGCCGATCGCCGTGATCGGCGACGAGCAGGTGCAGACGCAGGCCGGCATTATCGACGCGCGGCACTTCATGCGCCTGCCGCGCCGGGACGGCGATACGCGCCGCATCGACATGTGGCTCGCGCCGTCGCTCGGCTGGCTGCCCGCGCGACTCATGCAGACCGAGCCGAACGGTGCACAGATCGAGCTGGTGTGGCATGGCCCCCTCGCGGCGCCGAGCGTGCCGGCCGACGCCGCGCCGCCGGGCGGCGCAACGAACGCGCCCGCCGGCGCGCCGGCGCCGGGGGCCTCGCCCACACCGGCCGCGGAACCGGCCCAACCGGTGCCGCCGGCCGCCGTGCAACCGCCCGCCCAACCGGCTGCTTCGACTGTCACACAGTGAACCCGCGCGTAAGCGCACGCGATTCGGCAATTTCGACCGATTACAGATTCCCGTGAAATGGCCGATGACACTCTTTAACAACTATTTCCGTCCACCGGCAGACAATGGGAAACGTTTCATCGATATCGGCTTCTAACCGATACACCCCACGCAAACGGGAACGGGGTGTGCAGCGCAAGCCCCTTGAAACCGGCAAGGCTCGCCCCACCTAGGGGACAACAAGGCCAGATGCCACTGCGAAGAGGAGTGCCGCCATGCAAATGATCTACAACAGCCCCAACTACTGCGTCGTCGAATTCGCGCCGCAGGCCGGCCATCATCTGATGAATGCCGGCGGATACGAAATCGTCGACAAGAACGCGCAGCGCGAAATCTTCATCGACGGCGAGCTTGCCGAACGATTCCGCGCACACGTGAAGCAATTGATCGAGGATGAGCCGTCGCTCGACGAGGTCGACGAATTCCTCGGACAATTCGACAGCCTGATGATGATGCCCGTCGTGCTGCACTGACGACCCGCGGCCCGGCGCCTCGTGCGGCCGGGCCATTCGCCGCGCACGCCGCGCGGCCCCCGCGAGCACTCCGATCACGCCCCCGCCCGGTTCGCCGGCGGGGGTTTTCATTTGGCGGGCCGCCCGCGCGGCGCAAGGCCGGGCGGCGCTCAGGCGCACCGGCTACAATGGCGGTTTTCCGTCTTCGCCGGTCTTCCGCCCATGTCTGCGACCCCTCTCGCCGCTTCCGTCCCGCTCGACGCGCCCTACACGCGCGGCGCCGCACTGCCCGCGCTGCTGAAATCGCGCATCCTGATCCTCGACGGCGCGATGGGCACGATGATCCAGCGCTACAAGCTCGACGAAGCCGCGTATCGCGGCGAGCGCTTCAAGGATTTCCCGCGCGACATCAAGGGCAACAACGAGCTGCTGTCGCTCACGCAGCCGCAGATCATCCGCGAGATCCACGACCAGTACTTCGCGGCCGGCGCCGACATCGTCGAGACCAACACGTTCGGCGCGACGACCGTCGCGCAGGCCGACTACGGGATGGAAGATCTCGTCGTCGAGATGAACGTCGAGTCGGCGAGGCTCGCGCGCGAATCGGCCGCGAAATACGCAACGCCGGACAAGCCGCGCTTCGTCGCGGGCGCGATCGGGCCGACGCCGAAGACGGCCAGCATCTCGCCCGACGTCAACGATCCGGGCGCGCGCAACGTCACGTTCGACGAGTTGCGCACGTCGTACTACCAGCAGGCGAAGGCGCTGCTCGACGGCGGCGTCGACCTGTTCCTCGTCGAGACGATCTTCGACACGCTGAACGCGAAGGCCGCGCTGTTCGCGCTCGACGAGCTGTTCGAGGATACCGGCGAGCGCCTGCCGATCATGATCTCGGGCACCGTCACCGACGCGTCGGGCCGGATCCTGTCGGGCCAGACGGTCGAGGCGTTCTGGAATTCGCTGCGCCATGCGAAGCCGCTCACGTTCGGCCTGAACTGCGCGCTCGGCGCGGCGCTGATGCGCCCGTACATCGCCGAGCTCGCGAAGCTGTGCGACACCTACGTGTCGTGCTACCCGAACGCGGGCCTGCCGAACCCGATGAGCGACACGGGCTTCGACGAAACGCCGGACGTCACGTCGGGCCTGCTGAAGGAATTCGCGCAGGCCGGGCTCGTGAACCTCGCGGGCGGCTGCTGCGGCACGACGCCCGAACACATCGCCGAAATCGCGAAGGCGCTCGCCGACGTGAAGCCGCGCCGCTGGCCGAACCAGTACAGCGACAACGCCTGACCGCCCCCCACGTCCTTCATCACCAGAATTCGCACCGCCATGACCGATCACATGATGCGCCTTGCCGGCCTCGAGCCGTTCAACGTCACGCCCGGGACGCTCTTCATCAACGTCGGCGAACGCACCAACGTCACCGGCTCGAAGGCGTTCGCCCGGATGATCCTCAACGGCCAGTTCGACGAGGCGCTCGCCGTCGCGCGCCAGCAGGTCGAGAACGGCGCGCAGGTGATCGACATCAACATGGACGAGGCGATGCTCGATTCGAAGGCGGCGATGGTGCGCTTCCTGAACCTGATCGCATCGGAGCCGGACATCGCGCGCGTGCCGATCATGATCGACTCGTCGAAGTGGGAGGTGATCGAGGCCGGCCTCAAGTGCGTGCAGGGCAAGGCGATCGTGAACTCGATCTCGCTGAAGGAAGGCGAGGACGCGTTCCGCCACCACGCGAACCTGATCCGCCGCTACGGTGCGGCCGCGGTCGTGATGGCGTTCGACGAAACGGGCCAGGCCGACACGTTCGAGCGCAAGACCGAGATCTGCAAGCGCTCGTACGACTTCCTCGTGAACGAAGTCGGCTTCCCGCCGGAAGACATCATCTTCGACCCGAACATCTTCGCGGTCGCGACGGGCATCGAGGAGCACAACAACTACGCGGTCGACTTCATCGAGGCGACCCGCTGGATCAAGCAGAACCTGCCGTACGCGAAGGTGAGCGGCGGCGTGTCGAACGTGTCGTTCTCGTTCCGCGGCAACGACCCGGTGCGCGAGGCGATCCACACCGTGTTCCTGTATCACGCGATCCAGGCCGGGATGGACATGGGCATCGTGAACGCGGGCCAGCTCGGCGTGTACGCCGATCTCGACGCGGAACTGCGCGAGCGCGTCGAGGACGTGATCCTGAACCGCCGCGCGGATTCGACCGACCGCCTGCTCGAGATCGCCGACAAGTTCAAGACCGGCGCCGCGAAGAAGGAAGAGAACCTCGAGTGGCGCAACCAGCCGGTCGAGAAGCGCCTCGCGCACGCGCTCGTGCACGGCATCACGAACTTCATCGTCGAGGACACCGAGGAAGCGCGCGCGAAGATCGCCGCGGCCGGCGGCCGTCCGATCAACGTGATCGAAGGGCCGCTGATGGACGGGATGAACGTCGTCGGCGACCTGTTCGGCCAGGGCAAGATGTTCCTGCCGCAGGTCGTGAAGTCGGCGCGCGTGATGAAGCAGGCCGTCGCGCACCTGATCCCGTTCATCGAGGAAGAAAAGCGCCTGCTCGCGGAAGCGGGCGGCGACGTGCGCGCGAAGGGCAAGATCGTCATCGCGACCGTGAAGGGCGACGTGCACGACATCGGCAAGAACATCGTGTCGGTCGTGCTCCAGTGCAACAACTTCGAAGTGGTCAACATGGGCGTGATGGTCCCGTGCAACGAGATCCTCGCGAAGGCGAAGGTCGAGGGCGCGGACATCATCGGGCTGTCGGGCCTCATCACGCCGAGCCTCGAGGAAATGGCGTACGTCGCGTCCGAAATGCAGCGCGACGACTACTTCCGCGTGAAGAAAATCCCGCTGCTGATCGGCGGCGCGACGACGTCGCGCGTGCACACGGCCGTGAAGATCGCGCCGCACTACGAAGGCCCGGTCGTCTACGTGCCGGACGCATCGCGCTCGGTGTCGGTCGCGTCGAACCTGCTGTCCGACGAAGGCGCGGCGAAGTACCTCGACGAGCTGAAATCCGACTACGAACGCATCCGCGACCAGCACGCGAACCGCAAGGCGCAGCCGATGGTCACGCTCGCCGAGGCGCGCGCGAACAAGACCAAGGTCGACTGGGCCGGCTATACGCCGGTGAAGCCGAAGTTCATCGGCCGCCGCGTGTTCAAGAACTACGACCTGGGCGAGCTCGCGAACTACATCGACTGGGGCCCGTTCTTCCAGACCTGGGACCTCGCGGGCCCGTACCCGGCGATCCTGAACGACGAGATCGTCGGCGAATCGGCGCGGCGCGTGTTCTCCGACGCGAAGTCGATGCTCGCGCGCCTGATCCAGGGTCGCTGGCTGACCGCGAGCGGCGTGATTGCGCTGCTGCCGGCGAACACCGTCAACGACGACGACATCGAGATCTACAGCGACGAATCGCGCTCGGAAGTGCTGCTCACGTGGCGCAACCTGCGCCAGCAGAGCGTGCGGCCGGTGGTCGACGGCGTGATGCGGCCGAACCGTTCGCTCGCCGACTTCATCGCGCCGAAGGCGTCGGGCGTGGCCGACTACATCGGGATGTTCGCGGTGACGGCCGGCCTCGGCGTCGACGTGAAGGAAAAGCAGTTCGAAGCCGACCACGACGACTACAGCGCGATCATGCTGAAGGCGCTCGCCGACCGCTTCGCGGAAGCGTTCGCCGAAGCGATGCACGCGCGCGTGCGCCGCGAGCTGTGGGGCTACGCGAGCGGCGAGACGCTCGACAACGACGCGCTGATCGCGGAAAAGTACGCGGGCATCCGCCCGGCGCCCGGCTACCCGGCCTGCCCCGATCACCTCGTGAAGCGCGACATGTTCGACGTGCTGCATGCGGACGAGATCGGCATGAGCGTGACCGACTCGCTGGCGATGCTGCCGGCCGCGAGCGTGTCGGGCTTCTACCTCGCGCATCCGGACAGCCGCTATTTCTCGGTCGGCAAAATCGGGCAGGATCAGCTCGAGGATTACGCGCGGCGCATGGCGCTGTCGCTCGACGACGCGCGCCGCGCGCTCGCGCCGCAGCTCTGATCGACGCGGACGGGCGGCCACCCGCCCTTTTGATCAGACAAAAGAAAAAGCCCGCGTTCGAGCGGGCTTTTTCTTGCGTTGCCGGTCTTTCGACCTGCCGGGCAACGAAGCTCAGAAGCCCCAGTGCACGTCGGCCTCGCCGGCCTTCGCCTCGCGCAGCATCGTGAGGAACGGCGCGACGCGCTGTGCCAGGCTCGGCGGCACTTCGTGGTGCGCGTGGTCGGCTTCGTCCTCGTGGAAATGGCCGGCATGCTCGGCGCGTTCCTGCTTCGCCTGCGCAACGGCGCCTTCCAGCTTGGCGATCGCGTGGTCCAGTTCGTCGTGCGTAATCACACCGCGCTCGCCCAGCTGCTTGCCGACGAGGCCCAGCACGTACACGGCGAAATCCTTCAGCACGTCGAGATCCTGTGCCGCCTTGCTCTTGAACGTAATCATGACAATTCCCTTTTCATCTTGTTGTGCCTGCGCGGCGCGGTTGGGGAACGCTGGCAGACCGGCGTCCGGCCTCGCGGACGCGGACCGCCTGAGCGGCATATTAGCACCTGTTAAAATTCTGCGATCCCTGAAACGCGCGCTTAAAAAGCGCGCCGGCGGGCCGGCGTTTCCGGCCGCCACCAACGAAGCCTTCTACCAGCATGCTGCCAGCACACAAACAGACCCTCGAAGCCCTGCTCGCGGATAGCGTCAAGCAGGTCGCACACGCGCTGAAAGGCGCCGATGCGGCGTCCGTCGCCCCGACCATCACGCTGGAGCGTCCGAAGGTCGCCGCGCACGGCGACGTCGCGTGCAACGTCGCGATGCAGCTCGCCAAGCCGCTCGGCACGAACCCGCGCCAGCTCGCCGAACAGATCGTCGCCGCGCTCACCGCGCAGCCGGCCGCGCAAGGCCTCGTCGAAGCCGCCGAGATCGCCGGCCCCGGCTTCATCAACCTGCGCCTGTCGGCCGCCGCGAAGCAGGCGGTGATCGCCGCCGTGTTCGACCAGGGCCGCGCGTTCGGCACGTCGGATCGCGAAAAAGGCAAGCAAGTGTTGCTCGAATTCGTGTCGGCGAACCCGACCGGCCCGCTGCACGTCGGCCACGGCCGCCAGGCCGCGCTCGGCGACGTGCTCGCGAACGTGATCGCGAGCCAGGGCTACGCGGTGCACCGCGAGTTCTACTACAACGATGCCGGCGTGCAGATCGGCAACCTCGCGATCTCGACGCAGGCGCGCGCACGCGGCCTGAAGCCGGGCGACGCGGGCTGGCCGGAAGCCGCGTACAACGGCGAATACATCGCCGACATCGCACGCGACTTCCTGAACGGCGAGACGGTCGCCGCGTCGGACGGCGAACCGGTCAAGGGCACGGGCGACGTCGAGGATCTCGACGCGATCCGCAAGTTCGCGGTCACGTACCTGCGTCGCGAGCAGGACATGGACCTGCAGGCGTTCGGCGTGAAGTTCGACCAGTACTACCTCGAGTCGTCGCTGTACAGCGAAGGCCGCGTCGAGAAGACGGTCGACGCGCTGATCAAGGCCGGCATGACCTACGAGCAGGACGGCGCGCTGTGGCTGCGCACGACCGACGAAGGCGACGACAAGGATCGCGTGATGCGCAAGTCGGACGGCACGTACACGTACTTCGTGCCGGACGTCGCGTACCACGTGACGAAGTGGGAGCGCGGCTTCACGAAGGTGATCAACATCCAGGGCTCGGACCACCACGGCACGATCGCGCGCGTGCGCGCCGGCCTGCAGGGGCTGCACATCGGGATTCCGAAGGGCTATCCCGACTACGTGCTGCACAAGATGGTCACCGTGATGCGCGACGGCCAGGAAGTGAAGATCTCGAAGCGCGCGGGCAGCTACGTGACGGTGCGCGACCTGATCGAATGGTCGGGCGGCGCGGCGGCGGGCCAGGAAGCGGCACCCGACCTGATCGACGAGGCCACCATCACGCGCGGCCGCGACGCGGTGCGCTTCTTCCTGATCTCGCGCAAGGCCGATACCGAATTCGTGTTCGACATCGACCTCGCGCTGAAACAGAACGACGAAAACCCGGTCTATTACGTCCAGTACGCGCATGCGCGGATCTGCTCGGTGCTCAACGAACTGAAGTCGCGCTACAGCGTCGACGTCGCGCAGCTGCCGGGCGCCGACCTGTCGCAGCTGACGAGCGCGCAGGCGGCGTCGCTGATGCAGAAGCTGGCCGAGTACCCGGACATGCTCACGCACGCGGCGAACGAGCTGGCGCCGCACGCGGTCGCGTTCTACCTGCGCGATCTCGCTGGCGAATTCCACTCGTTCTACAATGCGGAGCGCGTCCTGGTCGACGACGAAGCGCCGCGCAATGCGCGCGCCGCGCTGCTCGCCGCGACCCGGCAGGTGCTCGAGAACGGCCTGGCGGTGCTCGGCGTGTCCGCGCCCGCCAAGATGTAAGCAGCCCGATCCGGGCAGCGAATGGCCGCGGCAGCGCCTGCCGCGGCCTTTTCACGATTCTTTTTGCAGGTGACTCAAGCAATGGCACAACCACGCCGAACTTCGAAGCAATCGAAACAAGCCGGAGGGACATTTCTTGGAATCGTGCTGGGCCTGATCGTCGGCCTGGCGATCGCCGTGGTGGTGGCGCTCTACATCACGCGTTCGCCGTCTCCGTTCGTGTCGAAGGTCGCGCCGCCGCCGGCCGACAACGGCGCGAGCCAGCCGCAGCAGTTCGACCCGAACCGCGCGCTGCAGGGCAAGACGCCCGGCCAGCCGGTGCCGCAGGCCGCGCAGCCCGCACCGCCGAACACCGCGCCCGGCCAGGCCGCGAATCAGACCCAGGGCGGCCTGCTGCCCGAGCCGCAGATCGTCGAGGTGCCGCCGTCGGGCAACCCGAACGGCACCAGCGGTTCGAACAACACCGCGGCATCGAACAATACGTCGTCGGGCAACGGCGTCGCCGTCGCACCGAAGCCGGCCGACACCACGCCGCCGCCGAAGAAGACGCAACAGGCGCAGCAACAGCAGCAAGGCGGCGAGGACGACCTCGCACGCTTCGCCGCGCAGAAGCAGGCGCAGCAGGCCGCCGCGCAAAAGCAGCAACAGCAGCTGGCCGCGAACACGCCGAAGCCGACGTCGTCGGCTGCCGCCGCCGCGGCCGCGAAGCCGCCGACCGCGAACGACGCGAACACCGGCTACTTCCTGCAAGTGGGCGCGTACAAGACCGAAGGCGACGCCGAGCAGCAGCGCGCGCGCCTCGGCTTCCAGGGCTTCGAGTCGAAGGTGTCGAAGCGCGACGTCAGCGGCGTGACCTATTTCCGCGTGCGCGTCGGCCCGTTCTCGAAGTTCGAGGATATGAACTCGGCCCGTCAGCGCCTGTCCGACGCAGGTGTCGACACGGCTGTGATCCGCTTCACGAAGCAGTAAGCCAACCGGCCGAGCCCACGCAGAACCCGTTACGTTCCGTAACCCGAGCAACTGATTCGACGTTCACAACATGAAAAAACTGCTTAGCACGCTCCTTCTGTCCCTGGGCCTGGCCGCCGGCCTCGTCCACGCTTCGCCCGCCGCGCCGGTCGCCGGCAAGGACTTCGAGGTGATGAAGTCGCCGCAGCCGGCGTCCGCGCCGGCCGGCAAGGTCGAGGTGATCGAGTTCTTCTGGTACGGCTGCCCGCACTGCTACGAATTCGAGCCGACGATCGAGGCCTGGGTGAAGAAACAGGGCAACAACATCGACTTCAAGCGCGTGCCGGTCGCGTTCCGCGACGACTTCGTTCCGCACTCGAAACTGTTCTACGCGGTGTCCGCGCTCGGCATCGCCGAGAAGGTCACGCCGGCGATCTTCAACGCGATCCACAAGCAGAAGAACTACCTGCTGACGCCGCAGGCGCAGGCCGACTTCCTGGCCACGCAAGGCGTCGACAAGAAGCAGTTCATGGACGCGTACAACTCGTTCAGCGTGCAGGGCGAGGTGAACCAGTCGGCCAAGCTGCTGAAGGACTACGCGATCGACGGCGTGCCGACGGTCGTCGTCCAGGGCAAGTACAAGACGGGCCCCGCCTACACGAACAGCATCCCGGGCACGGCCCAGGTGCTCGACTTCCTCGTGAAGCAGGTTCAGGACAAGAAGCTCTGATCCCCGTCCGCGCACCGGCATGACTACTCCGCTGAAGGTCTTCATCACCGGTGCGTCGAGCGGCCTCGGCCTCGCGATGGCCGAGGAATACGCCCGCCAGGGCGCCACGCTCGCCCTCGTCGCGCGGCGCACCGATGCCCTCGATGCGTTCGCGCGGCGCTTCCCCAAGCTGTCCATCTCCGTCTATTCCGCCGACGTGCGCGACGCCGACGCGCTCGCGACGGCCGCCGCGTCGTTCGTCGCGACGCATGGCTGCCCCGACGTCGTGATCGCGAACGCGGGCATCAGCCAGGGCGCCGTCACGGGCCAGGGCGACCTCGCGACGTTCCGCGACGTGATGGACATCAACTACTACGGGATGGTCGCGACGTTCGAGCCGTTCGTCGGCCCGATGACGGCCGCCCGCCACGGCACGCTGGTCGGCGTCGCGAGTGTCGCCGGCGTGCGCGGCCTGCCGGGCTCCGGCGCGTACAGCGCGTCGAAATCGGCCGCGATCAAGTATCTCGAATCGCTGCGCGTCGAATTGCGCCCGGCCGGCGTCGGCGTCGTGACGATCGCGCCCGGCTACATCCGCACGCCGATGACCGCGCACAACCCGTACCGGATGCCGTTCCTGATGGACGCCGACCGCTTCGCCGCACGCGCGGCGCGCGCGATCGCGCGGCAGCACGCGTTCCGCGTGATTCCGTGGCAGATGGGCGTCGTCGCGAAGGTGCTGCACGTGCTGCCGCGCTGGCTGTACGACCGCCTGTTCGAAAAGGCGCCGCGCAAGCCGAAGGCCGGCGCGCACTGACGAGGCGTCGGCGCGGCCCGCGCGACGTGCGCCGGGCCGTATCGTCGCCATCGACGCGTCGGTTCCGCGTCACCTTCCGAGGCGCCCTCGCCGCGCCCGTCCGCTTCGCCGTCCGCCCGTCCCCCCCGCGCCTGCGCCGCATCAACACCCGTTCCGTCGCGAACGCAGCCGTTTTTCGGTCAATTCGCCGCGTTCCGGCGCCTTTTTTCACGCGTCGCGCGCTTTGACGGTATGCTATTCGCCAGCCGCGCCGGCCCTGCCCGCTTCCGGGCCGCGCCCGCATCCGTCACCCAGCAAAAAACACAAGCCACGTGGGAGATCCTATGCACGTCAAGCTGTTCGCGGCGGCCGCCGTTGCCGCCGCCCTCGCCGCCCCCGGCCTCGCCGCCGCCAAGCCGCTCACCGTCTGCACGGAATCGAGCCCGGACGGCTTCGACGTCGTGCAGTACAACTCGCTCGTCACGACCAACGCATCGGCCGACGTGATCTTCAACACGCTCGTGTCCTACGACGAAGCCGCGAAGAAGGTCGTGCCCGCGCTCGCCGACAAATGGGAAGCGAGCGCCGACGGCCTCACATACACGTTCCACCTGCGCCCGAACGTCGCGTTCCAGACCACCGACTATTTCAAGCCGGGCCGCGCGCTGAACGCGGACGACGTCGTGTTCACGTTCACGCGGATGCTCGACGATTCGAACCCGTGGCACAAGGTGGCCGGCGCGAGCGGCTTCCCGCACGCGCAGTCGATGGGCCTCGTGAAGCTCGTGAAGTCGGTCACGAAAGTCGACGACAGCACCGTGAAGTTCGTGCTGAACGAGCCGAACGCGACGTTCGTGCCGATCCTGACGATGGGCTTCGCGTCGATCTATTCGGCCGAATACGCGGACCAGTTGCTGAAGGCCGGCAAGCAGGCCGACCTGAACGCGAAGCCGGTCGGCACCGGCCCGTTCGTGCTGAAGAGCTATACGAAGGACGCGCTGATCCGCTACGACGTGAACCCGACGTACTGGGGCACGAAGCCGAAGGTCGACCGGCTGATCTATGCGATCACGCCGGACCCGTCGGTGCGGCTGCAGAAGGTGAAGGCCGGCGAATGCCAGATCGCGCTGTCGCCGAAGCCGCAGGACGTGCTCGCCGCGAAGGGCGACAGCGCGCTGAAGGTCGTGCAGACGCCCGCGTTCATGACCGCGTTCGTCGCGCTGAACACGCAGAAGAAGCCGCTCGACAACGACAAGGTGCGCGAGGCGCTGAACCTCGCGTTCGACCGCGCGACCTACCTGAAGGTCGTGTTCGACAACACCGCGACGGCCGCGAACAACCCGTACCCGCCGAACACGTGGAGCTATGCGAAGGATGTCGCGCCGTATCCGTACGATCCCGCGAAGGCGAAGCAGCTGCTCGCGCAGGCCGGCTTCCCGAACGGCTTCTCGACGACGATCTGGACGCGCCCGACCGGCAGCGTGCTGAACCCGAACCCGAAGGTCGGCGCGGAACTGCTGCAGGCCGACCTCGCGAAGATCGGCGTGAAGGCCGACGTGAAGGTGATCGAGTGGGGCGAGCTGATCAAGCAGGCGAAGCTCGGCCAGCACGACATGCTGTTCATGGGCTGGGCCGGCGACAACGGCGATCCGGACAACTACCTGTCGCCGCTGTTCAGCTGCAATGCAGTGAAGTCGGGCATCAACTTCGCGCGCTTCTGCGACGCGCAGCTCGACAAGCTGATCGCCGACGGCAAGTCGACGGCCGATCAGGCGAAGCGCGCGAAGCTGTACGAATCGGCGCAGAAGATCATCCACGACCAGGCGCTGTGGATCCCGCTCGGCTACCCGACGGCCGCCGCGCTCACGCGCACGAACGTGGGCGGTTATCACGTGAGTCCGTTCGGACGCCAGAACTTCACGACGGTGGCCGTGCAGTAACCGCGCGTGGCGCGCAAGCGACGGCCCTGCGCCGCTCGCTTGCGACCCGCGCGCGCCGCTTGCTACACTGCGCGCCTGTTCCTCCTACCGGACGCCAGCCAAAGTGAACCACTAAGCCTTCCCGAAATGTTTTCGCCGCCCGTGCCACGCACGCCGCGCGCGAAGGTCTTCACGCATTTTTGGAGGTGCTCATGGCTGCAGCCACGCCCGCCGGCGCGCTCGTCGCGCTTCATCACGTTTCCTTCCGCTTCGACGACGGCGTCACGCTGTTCGATTCGCTCGACCTGACCATCGATCGCACGCCGACCGGCATCGTCGGCCGCAACGGCGTCGGCAAGAGCCTGCTCGCGCAACTGATCGCGGGGCGCCGCGCGCCGAGCGCGGGGACCATCGAGCGGCACACGCCCGTCGTCTACGTCGCGCAGCAGCACGACGCGCTCGCCGCCGCCGGCCCGCGAACCGTCGCGCAGGTCGCCGCGCTCGATGTGCCGCTCGGCGCGCTCGCGCGTCTCGCGCACGGCCGCGCGGAGCCTCAAGATTTCGACTTGATCGGCGATCGCTGGGATCTCGCGGAGCGGCTGCGCACGGCGCTCGATGCGGCGGGCCTGCGCGACGTGCGCCCCGACACGCCCGCTCATGCGCTGAGCGGCGGCCAGCGCGCACGCGTCGCGCTGACCGGCGCGCTGCTGTCCGGCGCCGGCCTGCTCGTGCTCGACGAACCGACCAACCATCTCGACGCGCCGGGCCGCGCGTGGCTGCGCGCGGCGCTCGACGGCTGGCGCGGCGGCGTCGTCATCGTCAGCCACGATCGTGCGCTGCTCGCCGGCGTGCAGCGCATCGTCGAGCTGACGCCGCACGGTGCGCGCTCGTATGGCGGCAACTACGCGCTCTACCGCGCGCAGCGCGACGCGGCGCAGCAGGCTGCCCAAGCGGCGCTCGACCATGCACGCACCGAGCGCGGGCGCGTACGGCGCAGGCTCGAACAGGAACACGACACGATCCAGCGTCACGCGGCCGCATCGCTGCGCGACGCGAAGACGGCGAACCTGTCGTCGGGGGCGAAGCAAAGCCGCAAGGGGGCGGCGCGCAACATCATGGGGGCCGTCCGGCGTCAGCAGGGCGACTTCAAGGCGACGCTCGACGAACGCGTGCAGGAAGCGGCCGCGCGCGTCGAAGAAGATGCCCCCGTGCTCGTATCGCTGCCGGGTACCGAGGTCAGCGCGCGCCGCCAG
This sequence comes from Burkholderia sp. YHN3-13, assembly GCF_055810675.1. NCBI lineage: Bacteria > Pseudomonadati > Pseudomonadota > Betaproteobacteria > Burkholderiales > Burkholderiaceae > Burkholderia > Burkholderia sp. YHN3-13. The sequence continues at coordinate 164,861 of NZ_JBVVNQ010000006.1, forward strand.
CTGTTCACGCTCGACCGTGCGCAACCGCCGTGGCGCGTCGCGGGCGGCACCGGCGAAATCACGTGGTCCGCGAGCGGCCCCGTGCGCGTCGCGCTGACGGGCCCGAACGGCTGCGGCAAATCGACCTTGCTGAGGATGCTCGCGGGCGAACTCGAACCGCGCTCAGGTGCCTGCACGACACACGTCAGCGCCGCCTATCTCGACCAGCGGCTCGCGCTGCTCGACCCCGAGCATTCGATCGTCGAGCAGTTGGGGCTGCTCGATACACCGCTCGCCGAAGGCGACCTGCGCAGCCGTCTCGCGTTGTTGCAGCTCGATGCAACGCGCGCGACGCAGCCCGCCCGGCAGCTGAGCGGCGGCGAACGGCTGAAGGCCGCGCTCGCCTGTGCGTTGTGGCGCGGCACGCCCGCGCAGCTGTTGCTGCTCGACGAGCCGACCAATCACCTCGATCTCGAATCGGTGCGTGCGATCGAAGCCGCGCTGGCCGGTTTCCCCGGCGCAATCGTGGTGGCGTCGCACGACGGCGCGTTTCTCGCCGCGCTCGAGCCGACGCACACGATGCAATGGCATCGCGACGGGTGGCGCTACGAACCCGTCGTGTAAGGACGACGAAGCGCGCTCAGCCGGCGGCGCGGAACCGCAGCACGCCGTCGTCGCCCTGCTCGCGCACGAGCTCGCCCGCGAGCCACAGCAGGTTCAGGTGCGCGAGGGCCTCGCCGAGCGCGAACGTCATCTGGTGGATGTCGAGCTCGCGGCGGCGGAACATGATCGGCACGATGTCGGCCGCGCTCGTCGGCTTTTCCGCACACGCGACCCGCACTTCGGCGAGCCGCGCATCGTGGTGTTCGCGCAGCTGCGCGATGCGCGTGCGCACGCCGCGGAACGGCTTGCCGTGCGACGGCAGCACGAGCGTGTCGGCCGCCATCGTCTCGTAGCGGCCGAGCGACTGCAGGTACAGCGCGAGCGGGTTCCCTTCCGGCTCGAGGTCGAACACCGACACGTTCGTCGAGATGCGCGGCAGCACCATGTCGCCGGAAATCAGCACGCCGTCCGCTTCGCTGTGCAGCGCGCAATGTTCAGGCGAATGGCCGAAGCCGGTGACGACGCGCCACGTGCGCGCCCCGATCCCGACCGCGTCGCCTTCGCGCAGGCGGCGGTAGCGCGGCGGCACGGCCGGCACGAGATCCGAGTAGTAGCCGCGGCGGTTGCGCAGCTTGTCGAGCGCGGCGGGATCGGTCAGCCCGTGGCGCGCGAAGTGATCGGCGGCGGCCGCGCCGCCCGCGTTCGAGCCGTTGCCGGCCGCCATCAGGCAGCCGAACATGTATTCGCCGAGCGTCATCCACAGCCGCACGTTCCAGCGGCCCTGGTCGCCGCCTTCGCACAACCAGTTCGCGAGGCCGAAGTGATCGGGGTGGCAGTGCGTGACCAGCACGCGCAGCACCGGCAGGCCGTCGAGATGCGTGTCGAAGATCTGCTCCCAGTGCGCGCGGATCGCGTCCGACGAGATCCCGCAATCGACGATCGTCCAGCCTTGCTGCCCGTCGATCTCGTCGCGCAGCAGCCAGAGATTGATGTGGTCGAGCGAGAACGGCAGCGGCATGCGCAGCCAGCGCACGCCGGGCGCGACCTCGAACGTGTCGCCCGCGGCAGGCAGCGTGTCGGCGAAGGGATAGTCGAGTTGGTGTTCCAGTGCGTTCATCGGTGGGGCGTCTCGTCGTTATCGGTGCGAATGCCCGCCGGCGGCGGGCACGGCGGGCGGTGCGTCGATTCTATCGCCGTCGTGCGGAACGCGTGCCCGGCGGCGGCCGGGCGGTCAAAAAAAGTTCGTGCCAGAATCGGTTCCGTACCCGTATCTTTACGCGAAGATGCACCGAACGGCACGCAACGGCGAACAACGCGCCGATTGGACGCCGTTGGCGCGTCACCCCAAAAGTCATTGAAACGCCGACTTGGGCGCTAAAATGGCGAGTGCTTACAGCCCCTCCCGAACGAGCCTGCACGCGATGAATCACTTCCCCAAACTGCTGTCGTCGCAGATCGGTTTCGACGTCGCGCAGACGATGCTCGAATACTTCGATCGCCATTACCGGATCTTCCGCGAAGCGGCGGTCGAGGCGAAGACGCTGTTCGAGCATTCCGACTGGCACGGGCTGCAGCGGCTCGCACGCGAGCGGATCACGTCATATGACGAGCGCGTGCAGGAATGCGTCGAGCTGCTGGAAGACGAATACGACGCGGAGAACATCGACGACGAAGTGTGGCAGCAGATCAAGCTGCACTACATCGGCCTGCTCACGTCGCACCGCCAGCCCGAGTGCGCGGAAACCTTCTTCAATTCGGTGTGCTGCAAGATCCTGCACCGGTCGTACTTCAGCAACGATTTCATCTTCGTGCGCCCGGCGATCTCGACCGAGTATCTCGAGAACGACGAGCCGGCCGCGAAACCGACCTACCGCGCGTACTATCCGGGCACCGACGGGCTCGCCGCCACGCTCGAGCGCGTCGTCACGAACTTCCAGCTCGAACCGGCGTTCGAGGATCTCCCGCGCGACATCGGCTGCGTGATGCAGGCGATCGACGACGAATTCGGCCACTTCGACGCGGCGCCGAATTTCCAGATCCACGTGCTGTCGTCGCTGTTCTTCCGCAACAAGAGCGCGTACATCATCGGCCGCATCATCAACGCCGACCGCGTGCTGCCGTTCGCGGTGCCGATCCGCCACGTGCGGCCGGGCCTGCTCGCGCTCGACACGGTGCTGCTGCGCCGCGACCAGTTGCAGATCATCTTCAGCTTCTCGCACTCGTACTTCCTCGTCGACATGGGCGTGCCGTCCGCGTACGTCGACTTCCTGTGCACGATCATGCCGGGCAAGCCGAAGGCCGAGATCTACACGTCGGTCGGCCTGCAGAAGCAGGGCAAGAACCTGTTCTACCGCGACCTGCTGCACCACCTGTCGCATTCGAGCGACCGCTTCATCATCGCGCCCGGGATCAAGGGCCTCGTGATGCTCGTGTTCACGCTGCCGTCGTTCCCGTACGTGTTCAAGATCATCAAGGACCACTTCCCGCCGCCGAAGGAAACGACGCGCGCGCAGATCATGGAGAAGTACCAGCTCGTGAAGCGCCACGACCGCCTCGGGCGGATGGCCGACACGCTCGAGTATTCGAGCGTCGCGCTGCCGCTCGCGCGGCTCGACCACGCGCTCGTGCGCGAGCTCGAGAAGGAAGTGCCGTCGCTGCTCGAATACGAGGACGACAACCTCGTGATCAAGCACCTGTACATCGAGCGCCGGATGACGCCGCTGAACCTGTACCTGCAGAACGGCAGCGACGCGGACGTCGAGCACGGCGTGAAGGAATACGGCAATGCGGTGAAGGAGCTGATGAAGGCGAACATCTTCCCGGGCGACATGCTGTACAAGAACTTCGGCGTCACGCGCCACGGCCGCGTCGTGTTCTACGACTACGACGAGATCGAGTACCTGACCGACTGCAACGTGCGCCGCGTGCCGCCGCCGCGCAACGAGGAAGACGAGCTGTCCGGCGAACCGTGGTATACCGTCGGCCCGCACGACATCTTTCCGGAGACCTACGGACCGTTCCTGCTCGGCGACCCGCGCGTGCGCGACGTGTTCATGAAGCACCACGCGGACTTCTTCGATCCCGCGCTGTGGCAGGCGAGCAAGGACCGCCTGATGCAGGGCGAATTGCCCGATTTTTATCCGTACGACGCAGCGCTGCGCTTCAACGTGCGCTACCCCGCGCGCTTCGGCGCGACGGACCAGAACGACGGCGAAGGCGACGCGCAGCGCGCCGCCTGACGCCGCGGACACCGAACCTGCCGATCGATCCGATATCGATCCGATTTCCGTCAACGGAATCCACACCGATGAATACCCCAGACAATCCGCTCTCACATCTGTTCGACAACAACGAAGCCTGGGTCAAGCGCAAGCTCGAGGACGATCCGCAATTCTTCGCGCGCCTCGCCGACCAGCAGGCGCCGGAGTACCTGTGGATCGGCTGCTCGGATTCGCGCGTGCCCGCGAACCAGATCATCGGCCTGCCGCCGGGCGAAGTGTTCGTGCACCGCAACATCGCGAACGTCGTCGTGCACAGCGACCTGAACTGCCTGTCGGTGATCCAGTTCGCGGTCGACATCCTGCGCGTGAAGCACATCATGGTCGTCGGCCACTACGGCTGCTCCGGCGTGAACGCGGCGCTGCTCAACCGGCGCGTCGGCCTCGCGGACAACTGGCTGCATCACGTGCAGGACGTGCGCGAGCGCCACGCGGCGCTGCTCGAGGACTGGCCGGTCGGCGAAGCGCGCTATCGCCGCCTGATCGAGCTGAACGCGATCGAGCAGGTCGTCAACGTATGCCGCACGACGATCGTCAACGACGCGTGGGCCCGCGGCCAGTCGCTCACCGTGCACGGGCTCGTGTACGGCGTGCACGACGGCCGGATGCGCAACCTCGGGATGGCCGTGTCGAACTTCGACGCGCTCGACGAGACCTACAAGCGCTGCGTGGCCGCGCTCACCGCCGGCGGCAACCATGCGCCGGACAACGACATGATCGCGGCGGACGCCGCGCGGCGGCTCGAAGGCGTCGCGCAGGCGGTCGCCGCCACGCTGAAGCCGTGCGACGACGCGCAGTAACGCGGCATGCGCGTGGCGGCCGCCGTCACGCGGCCGCGACCCATTTCGAACGGATCTGACACCGGCACCGCCCAGGCGGCGCCCAGGAAAGGAGCGACGGGCATGAAAACCGTATTGATCGTCGGCGCATCGCGCGGCCTCGGCCGCGAATTCGTCCGGCAGTACCGGCGCGACGGCTGGAACGTGATCGCGACCGCGCGCGACGAAGCGTCGCTCGACGCGCTGCGCGCGCTCGGCGCGCACGCGCATGCGCTCGACATCGCGCGGCCCGAGCAGATCGCGGCGCTCGGCTGGAAGCTCGACGGCGAACGGCTCGATGCGGCCGTGCTCGTGTCGGGCGTGTACGGGCCGCGCACCGAAGGCGTCGAGACGATCACGGCCGAGGATTTCGACGCGGTGATGCATACGAACGTGCGCGGGCCGATGCAGTTGCTGCCGATCCTGCTGCCGCTCGTCGAGGACGCGCGCGGCGTGCTGGCGGTCGTGTCGAGCCGGATGGGCAGCATCGCCGAGGCGACCGGCACGACCGGCTGGCTGTACCGCGCGAGCAAGGCCGCGCTGAACGATGCGCTGCGCATCGCGTCGCTGCAGACGCGCCATGCCGCGTGCATCTCGCTGCACCCCGGCTGGGTGCGCACCGACATGGGCGGCGCGCAGGCCGCGATCGACCCGGAAACGAGCGTGACCGGCATGCGCCGCGTGATCGCGGAATCCGGTGCGGACGTGTCGCAGGCCAACGGCCGCTTCTTCCAGTACGACGGCATCGAGCTGAGCTGGTGAGCCGAACCGACAACCGAACGTCGTTAATTCCCGTTTCGCATGATTTTGAACCGACCTGACGCGTGCCCGTGCGGCGGCGCGTCCCCCGCGCCCGCCGGCAAAGCGCCGGCGCCGCGCTATGCGGCATGCTGCGGCCGCTTCATCGACGGCGGCGAGGCCGCGCCGACCGCGCTCGAGTTGATGCGCTCGCGGTACAGCGCGTACGTACTCGGCGCGACCGACTACCTGCGCGCAACCTGGGCCGCGCGCACCTGCCCGCCCGATCTCGATACCGACCCCGACGCCCCCGACGCGCCGCGCTGGCTCGGCCTCGCGGTCAAACGCCATGCGCCGCTCGACGAACGCCACGCGGAGGTCGAATTCGTGGCCCGCTACAAGGTCGGCGGGCGCGCTCACCGGCTCCACGAGACGAGCCGTTTCGAGCGCGACGAGCACGGTTTCTGGCGTTACGTCGACGGCGAAGTAAGTGATCGCTGACAAATAGTTGCTGTGTCAGACGCCGGGTAATTCCCGCATTGCACAACCCGATTTTGTCGGGCTAGGATGACCTCGAATTGGTCATGTTGCATGGCAGGGCTTACGAATGGCGTTCAGCAAGGTATTGGTGGGATGGATGGCGGCCGGCGCGCTGTCGGCCGCTCAGGCCGGTGCGCTGCCGAACGCAACGCCGGGTGCGGGCGCGAGCGGCTCGCTCGCCCATGCCGAGCGCTTCGATTACGGCGACTCGAACCTGCCGCAGGTCGCGGCCGATCTCAACGAACAGATTCTCCGCATCCCGGCCGACGCTTCGGGCGCCGTCACGCTCGAGGCGACGCTCTTCAAGCCGGACGGCCCCGGCCCGTTCCCGCTCGTCGTCTTCAACCACGGCAAGAACACCGGCGATCTGCATCTGCAGCCGCGCAGCCGGCCGCTCGCGTTCGCGCGCGAATTCGTGCGCCGCGGCTATGCGGTGATCGCGCCGAACCGCCAGGGCTTCGCCGGCTCGGGCGGCACGTACCAGCAGGAAGGCTGCAACGTCGGCAAGAACGGCCTCGCGCAGGCCGCCGACGTCGACGCGACGGTGCGCTACATGTCGCACCAGCCGTACGTCGATGCGTCGCGCATCGTCGTCGCCGGCACGTCGCACGGCGGCCTCGCCTCGGTCGCGTACGGCACCGAAGCCGCGCCGGGCGTGCGCGGCATCATCAACTTCTCGGGCGGGCTGCGCCAGGACCTGTGCGACGGCTGGCAGCGCAACCTCGTCGATGCGTTCGACCAGTACGGCGCGCACACGGCCGTGCGCTCGCTGTGGCTGTACGGCGACAACGATTCGGTCTGGACGCCCGCACTCGTCGCGCAGATGCACGACGCGTACGTGTCGCACGGCACCCAGGCGCTGTTCATCGATTTCGGCCGCTACAAGGACGACGCGCACCGGCTGATCGTCGATCGCGACGGCGTGCCCGTGTGGTGGCCGGCCGTGCATGCGTTCCTCGCGGAACTGAACCTGCCGACCTCGGTGCGCTACGCGGTCGCGAACCCGCACGAGCCGAAGGCCACCGGTTATGCGTCGATCGATGCGGTCAACGCGGTGCCGTATGTCGACGAAGCCGGCCGCGAAGGCTATCGCCGCTTCCTGAACCAGCATCCGAGCCGCGCGTTCGCGGTCTCGTCGGAAGGCGCGTGGTCGTGGGCGGAAGGCGGCGACGACCCGATGGCGCTCGCGCTCGACAACTGCGCGAAGCAGGGCGCGGGCGCGTGCCGGCTGTATGCGGTCAACGACCGGGTCGTGTGGAACACGACGCAGACGGCCGACAACGGCGACGCCAACACGCGCGACGCCGATACGCACGCACTCGCTTCGCGCTGACGCGCGGCGGATCGTCCGCCGCGCCCGTTCCGCCCGATCCGGCACCTCCTTCCGCGTTGCCCCTGCTCGCGGCCATGCGGCATGCCGCCCCGCCTGCCCTGCCGGCCGCCCCTGTTCGCCGCTGATTCCGTAGACCATTCGGCCGCCGCCTCGCGTGCGTGGCGTCACGCCGCCCCCTCGCGCCGGTCTTCGATCCCCGTTTTTCCCGGTCATGCCGGCGCGCGGCCCGCGATTTTTTTCTGTCAGGGGGGCTCACTCGAACGTCGTCATCTACGGTCATTTTCCCGCATCCGCCGCGTTCGGTTCCGAGCCCCCCCGAACTGCGCCGAACTCCCGCCCGGCAAGGCTTTGCGGGGTTTGTAACCGCTAGTGCAACGTCCGGCGGAACACGCTAATCTCACCGCGTTTCGTGTTCCGCCGCGCGGCATCCGTCGATGCCGCGCGGCCGTTTTACCCCCCGGAGTCGCCTTGAGTACGCCAGCCACCGACGACTGGGTCGCGCGCAGCCTGCGCGCGGTCTGGCATCCCTGCACCCAGATGAAGCATCACGAGCGCCTGCCGCTCGTCCCCGTCGCGCGCGGCGCGGGCGTGTGGCTGTACGACCGTGACGGCCGCCGTTACTTCGACGCGATCAGCTCGTGGTGGGTCAACCTGTTCGGCCATGCAAACCCGGACATCAACGCGGCGCTGAAGGACCAGCTCGACACGCTCGAGCACGCGATGCTCGCCGGCTGCACGCACGAGCCCGCGATCGAGCTCGCCGAACGGCTGCACGCGCTCACCGCGCGCACGCTCGGCCATGCATTCTTCGCGTCGGACGGCGCGTCGGCCGTCGAGATCGCGCTGAAGATGAGCTTCCATGCGTGGCGCAACCGCGGCCGCGCGAACAAGCAGGAATTCGTCTGCGTCGCGAACAGCTATCACGGCGAGACGATCGGCGCGCTCGGCGTGACCGACGTCGCGCTGTTCAAGGATGCGTACGATCCGCTGATCCGCCATGCGCACGTCGTCGCATCGCCCGATGCACGCGGCGCGCTGCCGGGAGAAACGGCCGCCGACGTCGCGGGCCGCGCGCTCGCGGACGTGCGGCGCCTGTTCGTCGAACGCGGCGAGCGCATCGCCGCGCTGATCGTCGAGCCGCTCGTGCAGTGCGCGGCCGGCATGGCGATGCACGATCCGTCGTACGTGCGCGGGCTGCGCGCCCTCTGCGACGAATTCGGCGTGCACCTGATCGCCGACGAGATCGCGGTCGGCTGCGGCCGCACGGGCACCTTCTTCGCGTGCGAGCAGGCCGGCGTCTGGCCCGATTTCATGTGCCTGTCGAAAGGCATCAGCGGCGGCTACCTGCCGCTGTCGCTCGTGCTCACGCGCGACGACGTGTACGCGGCGTTCTACGACGACGACACGACCCGCGGCTTCCTGCACTCGCACTCGTACACCGGCAACCCGCTCGCGTGCCGCGCGGCGGTCGCGACGCTCGACCTGTTCACGCGCGACGACGTGCTCGCGCAAAACATCCGCAAATCGGCGGCGCTGCGCGCGGCGCTGGCGCCGCTCGACGCGCATCCGCGGGTGCGCCACCTGCGCGAGCGCGGCACGCTGTTCGCATTCGACGTCGCGCTCGACGGCGACGCGGCGCGCGGCTTCTCGCGGCGCTTCTTCGAACACGCGCTGGCGCGCGAGCTGCTGCTGCGCCCGATCGGCACGACCGTGTACCTGATGCCGCCGTACGTGATGAGCGACGACGACATCGCGTGGCTCGCGCAGCGCACGCGCGACACGCTCGACGCGACGCTGGAGGACATCGGCCGATGAGCCTGCTCGACACCCTGCAACGCGGCCTCGCCGATCTCGACGCGCAAGGGCTGCGCCGCGTGCGCCGCATCGCCGACACCGCGTGCGACGCACGCATGACCGTGAACGGCCGCGAGATCGTCGGCTTCGCGAGCAACGACTACCTCGGCCTCGCCGCGCATCCGGCGCTCGTCGCCGCGTTCGCCGAAGGCGCGCGGCGCTACGGCTCCGGCAGCGGCGGCTCGCACCTGCTCGGCGGCCATTCGCGCGCGCACGCGACGCTCGAGGACGAACTCGCGGGCTTCGCGGGCGGCTTCTCGGATGCACCGCGCGCGCTGTACTTCAGCACCGGCTACATGGCGAACCTCGCCGCGATGACGGCGCTCGCCCGCCAGGGCGCGACGATCTTCTCCGACGCGCTGAACCACGCATCGCTGATCGACGGCATGCGGCTGTCGCGCGCGAACGTGCAGGTCTATCCGCACGCGGATACGGCCGCGCTCGCCGCGCTGCTCGACGCCTCGGATGCCGAAACGAAACTGATCGTCAGCGATACCGTGTTCAGCATGGACGGCGATCTCGCGCCGCTCGCCGAACTCGTCGCGCTGGCCGAACGCCACGGCGCGTGGCTCGTCGTCGACGATGCGCACGGCTTCGGCGTGCTCGGCCCGCAGGGCCGCGGCGCCCTGGCCGCCGCCGCGCTGCGTTCGCCGCATCTCGTGTACGTCGGCACGCTCGGCAAGGCGGCCGGCGTCGCGGGCGCGTTCGTGATCGCGCATGAAACCGTGATCGAATGGCTGATCCAGCGCGCGCGCAGCTACATCTTCACGACGGCCGCGCCGCCGGCCGTCGCGCATGCGGTATCGGCCAGCCTGAAGGTCATCGCGGGCGACGAAGGCGACGCGCGACGCGCGCACCTCGCCGCGCTGATCGACCGCACCCGCGCGCTGCTGCGCAACACGCGCTGGCAGCCGGTCGATTCGCATACGGCCGTGCAGCCGCTCGTGATCGGCAGCAACGACGCGACGCTCACGGCGATGCGCGCGCTCGACGCGCACGGCCTGTGGGTGCCCGCGATCCGGCCGCCGACCGTGCCGGCCGGCACGTCGCGGCTGCGCGTGTCGCTGTCGGCCGCGCATTCGTTCGACGATCTCGCGCGGCTCGAAGCCGCGTTGATCCAGGCCAGCGAGGAAGCCGCATGAACCCCGCCCCGCTCTCCCTGTTCGTCACCGGCACCGACACCGAGATCGGCAAGACCTTCGTCTCGGCCGCGATGCTGCACGGCTTCGCGCGGCGCGGCCTGCGCGCGGCCGCGCTGAAGCCCGTCGCGGCCGGCGCGTACGAACGCGACGGCGTCTGGCGCAACGAGGACGCCGACCAGCTCGATGCGGCCGCGAACGTCGTGCTGCCGCCCGAGCTGCGCACGCCGTTCCTGCTGAAGGCGCCGGCCGCGCCGCACATCGTCGCCGCGCGGGAAGGCGTGACGCTCGACATCGACACGATCGTCGCGTGCCATCGCGAGGCGCTGACGCGCGCGGACATCGTCGTCGTCGAAGGCGCCGGCGGCTTTCGGGTGCCGCTCACCGACACACGCGACATGGCCGACCTCGCGGTCGCGCTCGGCGTACCGGTCGTGATGGTGGTCGGCGTGCGGCTCGGCTGCATCAGCCACGCGCTGCTGACGGCAGACGCGATTCGCCAGCGCGGCCTCGCGCTCGCGGGCTGGGTCGCGAATCATGTCGACCCGGCGATGTCGTTCCCGGACGAGAACGTCGCGACGCTGCGCGACTGGCTCGCCCGCGAGCATCGCGCCCCGCTCATCGGCCGCATTCCGTACATGGCGCCGGCCGCGCCCGAATCCGCCGCGGCGATGCTCGACATCGACGCGCTCGTCGAGTCGCTGCGCACCGCGCGGCGTTGACCCAACCGAATCCCCATTCCCGCCCAGGACAGGAAACCGAAATGACCCAAGCCCAGACCGCCGCCGTGCAACCCGACGCGATTCCCGTGGCCGCACCGGCCCCGCAGCGCTGGCGCGTCGCCGACGTCGTCGCGCTGTTCGCGCTGCCGTTCAACGACCTGATCTTCCGCGCGCAGCAAGTGCATCGCGAACATTTCGACGCGAACGCGGTGCAGCTGTCGACGCTGCTGTCGATCAAGACGGGCGGCTGCGAGGAAGACTGCGGCTACTGCTCGCAATCGTCGCATCACGACACGGGCCTGAAGGCCGAGAAGCTGATGGACGTCGACGCGGTGCTCGACGCCGCGCGCGCCGCGAAGGCGAACGGCGCGAGCCGCTTCTGCATGGGCGCCGCATGGCGCAATCCGAAGGAACGCCACATGCCGGCGCTGACCGAGATGGTGCGCGGCGTGAAGGAACTCGGCCTCGAGACCTGCATGACGCTCGGCATGCTCGAGGACGAACAGGCGCAGCAGCTCGCGAACGCCGGCCTCGACTACTACAACCACAACCTCGACACGTCGCCGGAGTTCTACGGCCAGGTGATCTCGACGCGCACGTACCAGGACCGCCTCGACACGCTCGACCGCGTGCGCGACGCCGGCATCAACGTGTGCTGCGGCGGCATCATCGGGATGGGCGAATCGCGCCGCGAGCGCGCGGGCCTGATCTCGCAGCTCGCGAACCTGAACCCGTATCCGGATTCGGTGCCGATCAACAACCTCGTCGCGATCGAAGGCACGCCGCTCGAAGGCACCGCGCCGCTCGATCCGTTCGAGTTCGTGCGGACCATCGCGGTCGCGCGCATCACGATGCCGAAGGCCGTCGTGCGCCTGTCGGCCGGCCGCGAGCAGCTCGACGACGGGCTGCAGGCGTTGTGCTTCCTCGCCGGCGCGAACTCGATGTTCTACGGCGACCAGCTGCTGACGACCAGCAATCCGCAATCGCAGAAGGACCGCGCGCTGTTCGAGCGCCTCGGCATCCGCGCGAGCGACGCGGACGCGATGTCGGCCAGCGCGTAAGCGACCTCGGCCGGCGGGCCGGGTTCGCCGACGAAACAACCGGGGCACGCCCCGGTTTTTTTTCATCCGATGGTCTGCACCGGGTTGCCGTTCGCGTCGCGGATCACCGTCTTTTCCACGCGCCAGCGCACGCCGTCGAGCCCGTCGATCGCATACTCGCCGGCGCGCGGCTTCAGCGTGCGCGCCAGCGCCCGCACCGTCGCGTCGGTCAGGCGCAGCGTCAGCGTGCCGTCTTCGTCGGTCACGCCGTTCGCGTCGGCGCGCACGAATCGCACCGCGCCGTCATGGCCGACCAGGCGAAACGGCCGGTCGAACGGCAACCGCAACGGCAGCAACGCGACGAGTTCCTCGACCTGCCGTGCGCCGACGGTGATCTCGATCACGGGCGCGCGCAGCAGCCGCTTGCGCGTGCCCCATCCGAGCACGTCGGTGAACAGATAGCCGCTCGCCGAGCCGTCGCGCTGCGTGCCGGCATCGACCTGCTCGCGCACGTCCGCCCGTTCGAGCAGCGACGCGCGGCCGAGATCGGTCACCCAGAGCGGTATGTGCGGCAGCAGCGCGTCGAGCAGCGCGCGCGTGCGCCAGCGCTTCGCGGCGCGCTCTTCGTCGAGCGTGAGCCCGACGACCTGCAGGAACGCGAGACGGCCGTGCGGCGTGTCGATCGCCGGCAGTTCCGGATCGAACGCGAAACCCATCGAGCAGAGCGCCGTGCCGGTATCGAGCGCGATCGGGCCGTTGGCCGTCATCCAGTGGCCATCGTCGAACGCATTGCCGCTCTCGAACACGTAGCGCGCGAGATTCTGCAGGAAGCTGAACACCCAGCGCGGCGGCTCGTCGTCGCCGGCCGCGCACGCGACGCGCATCGTCAGCTCGAACCCGAAGCCGCTGACGGCCGGATCGTCGGACGCCTTCTCGTACAGCTCGCTCAGCCCGTACGTGACGAAGTGCCAGTGCGGCACGGGCGCCGCGCGCTTCCACACGCTGATCCCGTCGAGCGGGTCGGGGCCGCCGAGCCGCCACTTGACCAGCGTGCCGTAGTGCTTCGGCGCCTGGCCCGGATAAAGGCGGGCCAGCGCGCCGTCGATCGCGTCCCAGCCGGGGGCGGCGTCGTCCGGTGTGTCGTGGGTTGCGTCGGTCATGTGGCCCTCGCCCTCGATGCGTGTTCTGGTGCGTGGTGCCGCCGCGCGCGTCACACGTGCGACGTCGCGCCGTCGAGCGCCGCGCGCACGCGCCCGACGCGCTGTTCGTCGACGGGCGCCAGCACCTCGCCGCGCGGCCGCACACCCGAGCCGAAATGCACCGCGCGCACGCCGGTCGCGCGAACGAAATCGCCGACCGCGTCGATCGTGAGCCCCGAGCCGGCCAGCACCGTGCAGGTCGAACCGGCGGCCTGCCGCACCAGCCGCGTGATCGTCGCGACGGCATCGAGCACCGACGGATGGCCGCCCGACGTCAGCACGGACGTGACGGCCGGCACGCGCAGCAGCGCGTCGAACGCGGCGTTGAGATCGCGTGCGACGTCGAAGGCACGGTGGAACGTGAGCGCCCGGCCGTCCGCGGCGGCCGCGATGCGGGCCAGCGCCTCGAGATCGACGTCGCCGCGCGCGTCGAGCGCGCCGAACACGACACCGTTCGCGCCGGCCGCGACGGCCGCGCGCACGTCGCGCTCGATCACGCGCAGATCGTCGGCGTCATAGACGAACGACCGGCTGTGCGGTCGCACGATCACGTTGACGGGAATCGGCACGGCGGCCACGACGGCCTCGATCAGGCCGACGCTCGGCGTCAGCCCGCCTTCGGTGATCGCGGTCACGAGTTCGAGGCGGTCGGCGCCCGCGCGGGCGGCGGCCCTTGCATCGCCGACGGTCGTGGCGATCACTTCGAGAAGCACGGAAGAAGCGGCATGTCGGTTCATGGGCGGCCCGCGAATCGTCTGGACAATTCGCGCATCCTAGCCGAGCCGCGGGACGGACGCCAGCGTGACGGCGGCCGTCCCGCGCCGCCGCGCCCCGATCGCCGCATGCGATCCGGGCGGTGCTAGCCGGCGTCCGCTTCGTCGTCGACCCAGTCGATATCGCCGCACAGCACGCGCTGCGCATCGCCGACGCGCACGGCCACCGACAGCGTCACGCACGGCTGCGCCTCGTTGATCGACAGGTACGGCCGCGTAACCTGCACGCGTCCCGGCTCGGCGATCGCCGAACGGAAATACGGGCGACGCAGCCAGTTCGCGCCCTGCGCGTCGGCCAGCGGCGAGAAGCGCGCCTCGCTCAGCGCGCGATCGGCGCGCAGCACGACGTTGCGTCCCGACTGGCGGCCGTGCGCGTCGAGCAGGAAGCAGCGCGCGGCCGCGTCGAGCGCGAGGAAGTTCCAGCACACCTCGTCGAGCGGCTCGCCGGCCGCGAGACGCTCGGCCGCCCGCTCGAACGCGCGCAGATACGGCGCGAGCCGCTGCGCGTCGCGCCGCTCGCGCGCTTCGGTCTGCTGACGGAAGCGCTCGGTCAGCTCGCCGATGCAGCCCGTCGCGGTCGCGCTGTCCGGCAGCCCCGGCGCCGGGCGCCCGAAGTAGTAGCCCTGCACGAAATCGGCCTCGCACGACAGCGCGATCTGCGCCTCGTGCTCGGTCTCGATCCCCTCGACGAGCACGAGCTTGCCGGCCTCGTGCAGCAACGTGACGAGCCCGTGCAGGATCGCGGTGAGCCCGGTGCGGTGTGCCGCGTGCGACAGCATGATCCGGTCGAGCTTCACGATGTCCGGGTTCAGCTGCCAGATCCGTTCGAGGTTCGAATGACCGGCGCCGAAATCGTCGAGCGCGATCAGGAAGCCATGCGTGCGGAATTCACGCACGGCCTCCGCGAGGCGCTCGACGTCTTCCGCGCGCTGCTCGAGCACTTCGAGCACGATGCGGCGCGGCGGCATGCCGAGCCGTTTCAGGTTCGCGAGCAGCGCGGCCGCCTGGAACGGATCGGTCAGCACGCCCGGATGGACGTTGAGAAACAGCCATTCGCGCTCGGCGCCGAGCAGCGCGAAGTTCTCGAGATGCAGCGCCTGCGCGAGCCGGTCGAGCTGCAGCAGCTCGCCCCGGCGGGCGGCTTCGCCGAACACGTCGAGCGGCGACACCGCGCGGTCGAGCGCATCGTGCGCGCGCAACAGCGCCTCGTAGCCGACCGCGCGCTGGTGCGACAAGCTGAATATCGGCTGGAATACGGTCGTCAGCGTCAGGTCGTGATGCTGCGTGGCCAGACGTTCGAAGCCGGAACTCATCTCCCGCTCGAACCGGTACGGCGACGCGGCGGACGGACGCTCCTGTTGAACGATCGTCATGCCTTCCTCCTGGTCGCGCCGTCCGACGAAGCGGACAGTACGTGCAATGTCATGGTTGGACCCTCGGTTGCCCGATCGAAGCCGGGCGGCTGCCACCTTCAAGCAAGCTCCGTGCAAGGCGCCGACAACCCATATGCCATGCGGCTGCGCCGGGCCATCGCACCACCTTGGCACACGCCCGACGCACCATCTTCGTGCGCGCGCACCGGCCGCTCGAGCGCAGCCGTCACGTCGGCACGCTACACTCCGTACGATCGTTTCATTCCCCGTATTCGCCGTATCGATGGAAATCGTCTTCACAGTCCTGATTCTGCTGCTGACCGTTGCGCTGTCCGGCGCCGTCACGCGCAACCTGCCTTTGCAACTGCCGCTGCCGCTGATGCAGATCGCGTTCGGCGCGCTGCTCGCATGGCCGAAACTGAACCTGCACGTGACGTTCGACCCCGAAATCTTCATGCTGCTGTTCATTCCGCCGCTGCTGTTCGCGGACGGCTGGCGGATTCCGAAACGCGAGCTGTACCTGCAGCGCCGCGCGATCCTGATGCTCGCGTTCGGGCTCGTGTTCATGACGGTACTCGCAGTGGGCTACTTCGCGCATTGGCTGATTCCCGAGTTGCCGCTGCCGATCGCGTTCGCGCTCGCGGCCGTGCTGTCGCCGACCGACGCGGTCGCGTTGTCCGGCATCGCCGGCAAGGGCCGGATCCCGCCGCAACTGATGCACATCCTCGAAGGCGAGGCGCTGATGAACGACGCGTCGGGCCTCGTCGCGCTGAAGTTCGCGATCGCGGCCGCGCTGACCGGCGTGTTCTCGCTGCGCGCCGCGTCGGTCACGTTCGTGATCGTCGCCGCCGGCGGCCTCGCGACGGGCGCGATCGTGTCATGGGTGTTCAGTGCGCTGTCGACGCGTTTCCTGAACGCCGAGCAGGAAGGCGATCCGGCCCCCGGCATCGTGATGACGCTGCTCGTGCCGTTCGCGGCCTACCTGTTCGCCGAGCATCTCGATCTGTCGGGCGTGCTCGCGGCCGTGTCGGCGGGGATGATGATGAATTACACGAGCTTCTCGCGCAAAAGCACGGTCGCGTCGCGCGTGCGTGCCGAAAGCACGTGGGCGATGATCGAGTTCGTGTTCAACGGCATGGTGTTCATCATGCTCGGGCTGCAGTTGCCGCACATCATCGGCCGCGCGCTCGTCGATGCGCACCACACGAGCGACGCGCTGGTCGGCCGGATGATCTTCAACGTGTGCGCGATGATGCTCGCGCTGTATGCGATCCGCTTCCTGTGGGTCTGGCTGCTGCGCTGGTTCGCGAGCCGCCGCGCCGCGCGCCAGGGCCTCGCGGGCACGATGGCCGGCGTGCGCACGATCGCGGTGATGACGGTCGGCGGCGTGCGCGGCGCGGTCACGCTCGCGGGCGTGCTGTCGATCCCGGTCGCGCTGTCCGACGGCGCGCCGCTGCCGGGGCGCGACACAGCGATCTTCGTCGCGTCGGCCGTGATCCTCGGCTCGCTGATCGTCGCGGTGATCGGCCTGCCGCTGCTGTTGCGCGGCGTGCGCTCGACGCGCAACCCGCTCGGCGACGAGGAGCGCACCGCGCGCGCGGCCGCCGCGCAGGCCGCGATCCGCGCGATCGATTCGTCGCACGATGCGATCTCGGCCGGTCTCGACGAATCGGGCGCCGCGCGCTGCGCGGACATCTCCGCACGCGTGATGGACCAGTACCGCCGCCGGCTCTCCGCGCTGGCCGAGGACGGCCCCACGCCGCGCGCGGAAGCGAAGCAGGCCGAAACGATGGAGCTGCAGATGCGGATCGCGGCCGTGCGCGCGGAGCGCTCCGCGCTGTACCGGCTGCGCAGCGACAGCAAGATTTCCGACGAGACGCTGACGAAGCTGATCCGCGAGATCGACCTGTCGGAAACCGCGCTGTCGACGCGCAAGAAAGGCATCCTCTGACTGACGGGCCGGAAACGGCCCGCGCACAACGGTCGGGACGCATGAAAAAACGGCGACGCCCAGGCATCGCCGTTTTCACTTCCCCACACGTTCGCGTTACTTCGCGACGACGACCGGAATCCCCTTCAGCATCCCCGCGCCCTTCATCTCGTCGAGCGCGTGCTGCACGGCCGCGCTCGTCGCCGCATCGATGCCGAGCTGCAGCGCGAGCTCGCGCTCCGCGCGCTTCACGCCGGCCAGGTTGCGCACCTTCACGTGACCGAAGCCGCGCACGCGGGCGTGCAGGTCGGCCAGTTGCACGACCTGCGCCGCATTGCCGGCCGTCATCGCGGCGAACGCACGCGCGAGCGTCGTCTCGTAGTCGTCGGCCAGCGCGCGCTCCATCTTGCGCTCGACGGTGCGGCCGAACGGGTCGAGCCAGGTGCCGCGCAGGCTGCGCACGCGCGCCAGCATGCCGAACACCGGCCACATCCACTGGCCGAACACGCGCTTCTTCGGCGCGCTGCCGTCGCGGCCGGCCTTCGCGACCGTCGGCGGCGCGAGGTTGAACTTCACGCGGTACGCCTGCCCCGGCACGCCTTCGAACTGCGCCTCGAGCGCGGTACGGAACGCATCGTCCGTGTACAGCCGCGCGACTTCGTATTCGTCCTTTACCGCGAGCAGCCGGTAGAACGTCGTCGCGACCGCGCGCGTCAGCGCGTCGTCGCCCTTCGCGCGGGCGGCGTTCACGAGCGCACGGTAGCGTTCGACGTAACGCGCGCCGCCGTAGGCGTCGAGACGCGCTTCGCGATCGGCGATCAGCCCGGCGAGCGTCTCGGGCGCCGCATGCACGGCTACCGTGTGACGCGCGTTCCACAACGCGTCGAGGCCCGCCGCGTCGCCGGCCGCCATCCGGCCGATCGAGAACGCGAGCTTGTTCATCGGCACCGCGACGTTGTTCAGCTCGATCGCGCGCATCATCGCGGCGAGCGACACCGGCACGAGGCCGAGCTGCCACGCGTAACCGAGCATCAGGATGTTCGCGCCGATCGAATCGCCGAGGAACTTCGCGGCGAGCGCCTGCGCGTCGCAGCTCGACAGGTAGCCGTCGCCGGCCGCGTGATGCATCTTCTCGAGCAGCGCATCCGCATGCAGGTTCGCATCCGGGTTCCGCACGAACGACGCGTTCGGGATCCGGTGCGTGTTGACGACGATCTGCGTGCGCTCGTGACGCACCGTCTGCAGCGCTTCCGCGCTCGCGCCGACGACCATGTCGCAGGCGAGCAGCACGTCGGCCTGCTGCGTGTCGATGCGCACCTGGTTCAGCCACCGGTCGCTGGATGCGATCCGCACGAACGACAGCACCGAGCCGCCCTTCTGCGCGAAGCCCATGAAGTCGAGCACCGATGCGCTCTTGCCTTCGAGGTGCGCGGCCATGCTGATCAGCGCGCCGACCGTCACGACGCCCGTGCCGCCCACGCCCGTCACGAGCATGTCGAACGGCGCCGCGTCGAGATGCGTCGCCGGCACCGGCAGCCCGTCGACGCGCGCGGCGAGCGCCGCTTCGTCGAACGCGGCGCCGGCCGCCTTCTTCAGCGCCGCGCCTTCGACCGTCACGAAGCTCGGGCAGAAGCCGTTCACGCACGAATAGTCCTTGTTGCACGACGACTGGTCGATGCGGCGCTTGCGGCCGAGCGGCGTCTCGAGCGGCTCGACCGACAGGCAGTTCGACTGCACGCCGCAGTCGCCGCAGCCTTCGCACACCGCGTCGTTGATGAACAGGCGCTTGTCCGGGTCGGGGAATTCGCCTTTCTTGCGGCGGCGGCGCTTCTCGGCCGCGCAGGTCTGGTCGTAGATCAGCACGGTGACGCCCGGCGTCTCGCGCAGCTCGCGCTGCACCGTGTCGAGCTCGCTGCGGTGATGGAAGGTCGTGCCCGTCGGGAACTGTCCGTGATGGCCGTCGTACTTCTCCGGCTCGTCGGACACGACGACGAAGCGCGACACGCCTTCGGCCTCGACCTGGCGCGCGATCTGCGGCACCGAGATGCTGCCGTCGACCGGCTGGCCGCCCGTCATCGCGACCGCGTCGTTGTAGAGGATCTTGTACGTGATGTTCGCTTTCGCGGCGACTGCCTGGCGGATCGCGAGGATGCCCGAGTGGAAGTAGGTGCCGTCGCCGAGGTTCTGGAACACGTGCTTCGTGTTCGTGAACATCGCGTGCGCGGCCCAGTCGACGCCCTCGCCGCCCATCTGGATCAGCCCCGTCGTGTCGCGCTCCATCCACGACGCCATGAAGTGGCAGCCGATGCCGGCCTGCGCGATCGAGCCTTCCGGCACCTTCGTCGACGTGTTGTGCGGACAGCCCGAGCAGAAGTACGGCGTGCGCTTCACCGCGTCGGCCTCGTTCGACAGGATCTGCGGCGCGACCAGATCGACGACGCGCTCGCGCCGGTCGAGCGCCGGCTTGTGGCGCGCGAGCCAGTCGGCGAACACCGGCAGGATGCGCGACGGGCGCAGCTCGCCGAGCTCGGACAGCAGGCACGCGCCGGCGGCGTCGTGCTTGCCGAGCACGCGCGGGCGCGCGCCTTCGGCGCGGTTGTACAGGTAGTCCTTGATCTGCTGCTCGATGACCGGGCCTTTCTCCTCGATCACGAGCACTTCGTCGAGCCCGTCGACGAAGGTCTCGACGCGCGTCATCTCGAGCGGATACGACAGGCCGACCTTGTAGATCCGCACGCCGGCCGCGTCGAGATCGGCGACCGTCAGGTCGAGACGGCGCAGCGCTTCCATCAGGTCGAGGTGCGCCTTGCCGCAGGTGACGATGCCGACGTTCGCGTGCGCGCTCGGCGCGATCCACTTGTCGATGCTGTTGGTGCGCGCGAAATGGCGCACCGCGTCGAGCTTCGCGGCGAGACGCGCCTCGATCGTCAGGCTCGGCAGGTCGGGCCAGCGGTTGTGCAGCCCGCCCGCCGGCGGCGTGAAGCCGGCCGGCGCCGGCCACCGCGTCTGCAGTGCATCGAGGTCGACCGTCGAGCCCGACTCGACCGTTTCCGAGATCGCCTTGAAGCCGACCCACGCGCCCGAGTAGCGCGACAGCGCCCAGCCGTACAGGCCGAACTCGAGCATGTCGGCGATATTCGCCGGGTTCACGACCGGCATGTGCCACGCGATCATCGCGAAGTCGCTCTGGTGCGGCATCGACGACGACACGCAGCCGTGATCGTCGCCCGCGACGACCAGCACGCCGCCGTGCGGCGACGAACCGTACGCGTTGCCGTGCTTCAGCGCGTCGCCGGCGCGATCGACGCCCGGGCCCTTGCCGTACCACATCGCATACACGCCCTCGACCGTGCGCTCGGGATCGGCTTCGACGCGCTGCGTGCCGAGCACGGCCGTGCCGCCGAGTTCCTCGTTGATGGCCGGCAGGAAGCGCACGCTGCTTGCGTCGAGCAGTTTCTTCGCCTTCCACAGCTGTTGGTCGACCATCCCGAGCGGCGAGCCGCGATAGCCGCTGACGAAGCCGGCCGTGTTGAGGCCCTGTTCGGTATCGACCGTGCGCTGCATCAGCAGCAGGCGGATCAGCGCCTGCGTGCCGGTCAGGAAGATCCGGCCGCGCGTCGCGGTCAGGTTGTCGGTCAGTCGGTAGTCGGACAGGGTAGGCGTGCCGTCGACGGGCAGGCGGGCAGTCATGGGGGAAGTCTCCGGATTGTGCTGTTCTGGGCTGCGCGGCGGGCCATCGGGCGGCGGGTGACCGGCGGCAGCGAATGGCTCTATTTTTTCGCGCGCAGCCGAGAATGTTTTTTCTCATCTTGCTCGACCGGCGCTTGTGCGAGAAAAACTGCGCAGGTTTTTGCCGGAATTTGAGAGAGTTTTCACGCGAGCACCGGGCGAGCGGTTGGCGGGACGCCGGGACGGCCGGCTGGCACGACAAAAGGGGCGGCCCACCAGCCCGCGCGTGCCGCAAGGCGCGCCTCGCGCCCGTCGACTGGCGCTCGAACCCCGCGCGACAAGGGTTTCGCGGGAATCGGGCAGCCCCCCTCACCGTTGCAATGCACAGCGTTCCGATTGGTCCGGCGCGCCGGATGTCCACAACATCGGGCCCTTCTCGCCGACCGGGTTCGCGCGCTCACCGTTCGATTGCACAGCGTTTCGAGTGGCGTCGGGACCGGGATATCCACATCCGGAACCGGCACGCGGTTCGCTCGGGCGCCGACCCTCACCGTTGAAAGTCACAGCGCGGCGAGTGGTTGATGGCGGTGGATATCCCCATCTCGGCCTGCTCGTTTCGTCGATCCGCTGTCCACCCTCACCGTTCGAATACACAGGGCCGAGAGTGGCTTTGTCCGTCGGATCCTCACGCCGGAATACGCATGCGCCGCGACCACCGCTTCTCCCTCACCGTCGACATGCACAGGGTTTCGACTGGCCGCGGCGACCGTTTTCCGTGCCTGAACCTGCGTTGCCTTCCGGCCATGCACGCCCCTTCACCGTTGGAAACCACAGCGCTTCGAGTGGCTTGTGACGCCGGATATCCACATCGGAGCGCCTCGACAAATCGATCGCGAAAGCGTGTTCCAAAGCGCGCCGGCGGGCGGCAAGCCATGCCCGAAGCGGCCTGTCACCCGATCGGACGCCGACCCTCACCGTCGAAAACCACAGTGCCGCGAGTCGTTCCGATGGCCGGATATCCACACTGAAGCGCGCGCGGCGCGCCTGACCGGGCACGTGCCCCCGGCGGCGACGTCGGCCGGACAGCCGCGTCCGGACTGGCTGCCGGCCAGCCGGACGCTCATGCTCACCATCGATTCCCACAGCATGTCGAGTCGCTCGGGAGAGCACGGGCATGCGACGAAAATCGCACGTTGGAAGCCACGCGCCCGCGCTCACCGTTAGAATGCACGACCCTGCGACCGGGATCCGCACCCGGATGCCGGCATCGCGACGCACACGGGGTTCGGTCACGCCTTCGCGCGTTCCGTTAGAATGCGCGGCGCCCCGAATCACGGCAGAGGCCGGCAAGCCTTGCCGGAACGGGCGCCTCGCGCGATCGGGCGGCGACACTCACCAGTGGATTTCACAGCATTTCGCTTCGTCTCGCGGCGAGTTGTCCACACCCCGCTTCGCCTCTTGAGCGGCATCCGGTGATCCTCACCGGTGAAATCCACAGCGCGCCGAGTCGTTTCGGGGCGAGGATATCCACAAGCGGTCGCGCGACGAGACCTCCATGCACGCGCCGGCGCACCGCAACCGGAAAAGCCGGAAAGCCTTGTCCGGACGGCCTCGGCGGCACCCTCACCATTCAAATGCACAGCGTTTCGAGTCGCTGCGGGGCGAGTTGTCCACATCCGTCCGACGATGCGCCGTCGCCCCGACAGGGGCGCCCGGGCAAACGCTACTCCGCAATCGACCGGATGACCTTCGCCGGATTGCCGCCGACCAGCGTATTCGGCGGAACATCACGCGTGACGACCGCCGCGGCCGCGACGACCGCATTCTCGCCGACCGTCACGCCGCCGATGATCGTCGCGCCGGCGCCGATCCACACATTCCGTTCGATCACGATCGGCTTCGCAACGACGCAGTCGCGCCGCCGCGAAGGCTCGACCGGATGACCGGACGTGATCAGGCTGACGTTCGGGCCGATCATCACGTCGTCGCCGATCTCGAGTCCGCCCAGGTCGTAGAACGTGCAGTTCTGGTTGACGAACACGTTGCGCCCGAGCTTCATGCCGGTGCCGCCCGTCGCGTGAAACGGCGGGATCAGCACGAAGCCGTCGTCCACTTGCGTGCCGATCAGTTCGCCGAACACTGCGCGCACTGCCGCCGCATCGTCGAACGTCAAACGGTTGAGCCGCGCCGTGATCGCCATCGCGCGTTTGACCTCGGCCACCATCGCCGCCGATTCCGGCGTTCTTCGCGGAATGATCGTGGTGCGATCGTCGTTTGCCATGCGTGACTTGTCCCTGGTGATTTCCGCGTTTCGTGATGCGTCGGCGGTGGTGGTCGAATGCCTGCGAGGCCGTGTGCGAGGATGCGGCGGGACCGGCGGCGACCCCGGGTGGTAACGCCGCTTCCGTCAGGATCACTCTCGATTTTACTAACTAGTCAATATATAACTAGTTATCGCAAAACTTCGTTGTGCCGTCAGGCTTTGCCCGATTTTTCGCCCGATCCGCGCTCGCCATACAACGCCCGAACAGGCTCGCTCGACCGAATGGCCCCTGGCCGTGCGCCCCTAGCCGGGCGCCCCTGTCCGAACCTCCTGCGCTCGGGTACGCTTGAGCATCGACCGGACCGACACCTGCACCCACACGCGGAGGCGCGATGAAGCTCTACTACTGGCCGAAGACCCGGGCATTCCGGGCGTTGTGGATGCTCGAGGAAATCGGTGTGGTGTACGAACTCGTGCCGATCGACCTGCGCTCGCACGAACAGGGCAGCGACGCGTTCGTGCAAGTCAACCCGATGGCCAAGCTGCCCGCGCTCGACGACGGCAGCGCGCCGTTCGCCGAATCGGGCGCCGTGCTGCTCTACCTCGCCGACCGCTGCCCGGGCGCCGGGCTCGGCATCGCGCCCGACGATCCGCTGCGCGGCCGCTTCCTGCAATGGATGTTCTTCACGCCGACCTGCCTCGAACCGGCGATGGCCGAAAAATTCACCGGCGCATCGGGCAATCCGGTCGCGTTCGGCTGGGGCAACATCACGCGCGTGCAGCGCGCGCTCGCGCAAGCGCTCGCCCATCGCCCGTGGCTCGTCGGCGAGCGCTTCACCGCGGCCGACCTGCTGCTCGCGAGCACGTTGAAGATCGCGTTCGACGCGCATCTGCTGCCGCACGAAGGCGTGCTCGGCGACTACGTCGCGCGCGCCGAGGATCGCGACGCATTCCGCCGCGCCGTTGCGATCGAACAGCGCGAAGCGGCGCGGTTGCTGCATGCGTGACGGCTGACGGGCCGGCCCCGCGATCACGCCTGCGCGGCCGGCCACTGCGCCGGTGCATCGGCGTCGATCACCACGCCCGGCGAGCCGCGCTCGTCGGTATCGACGTCGATCGGCACGACTTCGTGAAAATGCGTGTAGTCGATGTGCGTGATGCCGTCCTCGTCGTGCATCAGGTCGACGTAGCGATGACGCCAGCGGATCTCGCCATGCGCCCATGAATGACGCGCCTGCATGACCTGCGCGGTCGTCTCGTCCGAGCCTTCGATCGTGATCAGCAACGACGCGTCGCGCGCGGCCAGCGATTCGGGCGTCTCGCCGAACAGCGCGCTCGACTCGTCGATCACGTGCATCAGGTTCCAGCCGAGCAGGAAGATCGGATGCTCGCTGCGCACGAGCGGCAGGTCGTGGATCTTGCGCAGCGAGTAACCCTCGTGCGTGCCTTCGATGCGCATCAGCCGCAACTTCGCCTGCGCCTCGGCGATCACGTTCTGGCGCGCATTCGCGGCGCGCACCATCAGCGTCATCCGGCCGTTCAGCGGCCGCACGATCGCGTTGCGCGCGAACAGGATCTTCGCCTGCGGCCGCGAAAAGCGCGCAAACACGAGCCCCGTGGCCAGCGCGATGCCCGACATCCCGACGAAGATCTCGAACGTCGCGACGAGGTGGGCGTAAACGGTCTGCGGATGCATGTCGCCGTAGCCGACGGTCGCGAGCGTCTCGACGCTGAAGAAGAACGCGCCGCCGAAGCCGGCCGGCGACTGGTTCGCGATCGGCGCATGGCCGAGCAGATAGAGCGTCGCAAAGCCGCCGTTGAGCAGCAGGAACAGCACCGCGAGCGACAGGAAGAACACGGGCCAGCTCACCGTCAGCGCGCGATGGTAGAAGTCGCGCCAGCCGAGCGGCGGCATCCCGTACGCGATCACCGGGCGGGTGCCCGACCAGATCTTGCGGCCACGGCCGCGGGGGGCTGGGGAAGACGAATCGACGTTCATCGCGCGGCGCCGGTTGCAGGGAGGCGATGAGCGTAGCATGCGCGGCGGCGGCCGGGAACGCGTACCGGCGCGAAACGGAAATCCGCCGCGCCGTGCCGAAAAAAAACCGGCCGCGTGGGCGGCCGGCTGCGTCGTCATCGTGCGGACCCGCGCGCGAGGCGCGCCGCGGTCACTTCCGGTCGACGATCACCTGGTCGAACGTGCCGCCGTCGGCGAAATGCGTCTTTTGCGCGTTCGCCCAGCTGCCGAAAACCTGCTCGACGCTGAACGTCTTCAGCGCCTTGAATTCGGCCGCGTGCTTCTTCAGCACGTTCGCGTCGCGCGGGCGCAGATGGTGCTGCGCGATGATCTCCTGCGCTTCCGGCGTGTACAGGTAGTCGAGATACGCCTGCGCGACCTTGCGCGTGCCCTTCTTGTCGACGACCTTGTCGACGACGGCGACCGGCGGCTCCGCGAGGATGCTCGCCGACGGATACACGGCGTCGAACTGCGCGCCCGATGCGCCGGTGTCCATCAGCGCGACCTCGTTCTCGAACGTCACCAGCACGTCGCCGATGCCGCGCTGCGTGAACGTCGTCGTCGCACCGCGGCCGCCCGAATCGAGCACCGGCACGTTGCGGAAGATCGCCTTCTCGAAATCGAGCGCCTGCTGGTCGGTCGCACCCTTCAGCTTCTCGAAACCCCATGCGGCGAGATACGCGTAGCGGCCGTTGCCCGACGTCTTCGGGTTCGCGATGATGACCTGGACGCCCGGCTTCGCGAGATCGCTCCAGTCCTTGATCGCCTTCGGATTGCCCTTGCGCACGAGGAACACCATCGTCGTCGAGTACGGCGAGCTGTTGTCCGGGAAGCGTGCGCGCCAGTCCTTCGGCAGCAGCTGGCCGCGCTCGGCGAGCAGGTCGATGTCGTTCGGCTGGTTCATCGTCACGACGTCGGCCTGCAGCCCCTGCAGCACCGACAGCGCCTGCGCGCTGGACGCGCCGTGCGACTGCTTGATCGTGACGGTCTCGCCGGTCTTCTGCTTGTATGCGGCCGCGAAGCCCGTGTTGATGTCCTTGTACAGCTCGCGCGTCACGTCGTACGACACGTTCAGGATCGACGTGTCCGCATGCGCGGCCGTCGCCGCCACGACCAGCGCCGCCGCGCCCGTGTGCAGCCAGCGGCCGATCCCCTTGATGCTTGCCATCGTGATATGCCCCGTTTCCAGTGGTGGTGAATGTGCGTGACGGCACGCGTACGCGCTGTCATCGAAACGTAAGCGGGCATTCTAGCGGCCGGGCGCGGCGCGCCTTCCAATCAGTCGTGGAAAGCAAATCTCGAATCCTGCTAAACGGCGACCGGCGCTCGCGCGCGCCGCCGATCCGGTGTTAAGATCGCCGCTCAGCCCACTTACGGTTCATCCATGTCCGCTCCCCTGCGCCCGCTTTCGATCCTCGCCGCCGTCGCGGCAGGTACGCGCGCGGCCGGGCTGAAACTGAAAAAACGACTCCTCGACTGACGGGGACGTCGCGTCCCGTCAGGCGAATGCCGGACGGGATGCCCGCAGGTCGTTTCATTCTCCTTGCACGCACGCCTCGCTCCGGCACACCGCCGGCGGAACGGTTCCTTCCCACTCCGTTTCCACCATGAGGCTTTGCATGAACACACGTTTCGAAGGTATCTGGCTGCCGATCATCACGCCGTTTCACCACGGCGAAGTCGACCATGCGGCGCTCGCGCGGCTTGCGCGTCGTTATGCCGCCGCGGGCATCGCGGGCTTCGTCGCGGGCGCGACGACCGGTGAAGGCGTCCTGCTCGACGCGCGCGAACAGGACGCGGTGTTCGCGACGCTGCGCGACGCGGCGCCCGGGCGGCCGATCGTCGTCGGGCTGACCGCGAGCGCGACGCATGTCGCGGCCGCGCGCGCACGCGAACTCGCGGCCCTGCGGCCCGACGGCCTGCTCGTCACGCCGCCCGTCTATGTGCGCCCGACACAGGACGGCATCCGCCGCCATGTCGAGGCGATCGTCGACGCGGCCGACCTGCCGGTGCTCGTCTACAACATCCCGTACCGCACCGGCGTGAACGTCGAACTGGACACGCTGCAGGCGCTCGCGCGCGACCCGCGCGTCGCGGGCATCAAGGAATGCGGCGGCACGCTCGACCGGATGAGCCGGCTCGTGCACGACACGCCGCTCGCGATCCTGTCCGGCGACGACAACCAGAACTTCGCGGCGATGTGCGCCGGCGCGCACGGCGCGATCGCGAGCAGCGCGCACGTGCTGCCCGAATGGCACGTGCGCATTCATGCGCTACTGCGCGACGGGCGGCTCGCCGACGCGCGGCGCCTGTCGGTCGCGCTGCAGCCGCTCGTCGCAGCGCTGTTCGCGGAGCCGAACCCGGCGCCGGTGAAGGCCGTGCTCGCCGCGCAGGGGTGGTGCGAGGACGGGTTGCGGCTGCCGTTCGTGCCGGCGAGCGAAGCGCTGCGGGAGCGATTGGCAACGATCCGTGCCGCGCTCGAAGCAAGCGAGCCGGACGCCGCCGCGGCATGAGCCGCACCACCGCACATGGCGCCGCCGGCCGATGAATGCCGGCCCGACGCAGCGGCGCGTGGCAGTCATCCGCGATTCGGGTCCTTCCCTTGCAGGACTCCGGATCGAATGGGTAGCGAGGCAGGCGCGAGGTGACCGGCAGAGGGGCGAACGAATCGCGGCCCGCGGCGGCGACCGACGGTATCGTCAGGCCGCCAGCGCCGCCGCCCCGTCCGTCGCCTCCCTGACCGCCTGCGTCACGATCCGCGCGAGCCGGTCGACCGTCGGCGTCGCCGGCGACGTGCGCCGCAGCAGGATCAGCGGCAGGCTCGGCAGCTCCGGCAACCCGCACGACGCCGCGTCGAGCGCGCGCACCGATGCGGGCAGCCCGTAGCGCGAGCGCACCGTGAGCCCGAGGCCGGCCGCCGCCGCGGCCCACAACCCGGCGAGGCTCGGCGTCGTGAACGCGACGCGCCACGGCGTGCCGGCGCGGTCGAGCGCATCGGCCGCCGCGCCGAAGAACCGGCACGGCCGGTCGAACACGACGAGCGGCAACGGCTCGCCGGGCACGCGCCCGGCGCGGCCGCCCGTTTCATCCGCCTCACCGTCGGCCGCCGCGTCGCCGCCCTCCGGTGCCCCGAATCCACCGCTCCCCACCGCGCCGATCCATTGCATCGGCACCTGCGCGATCGTTTCGCTGCCGATCCCCGCGCGCGACCCGAAATCGGCCGACGCCGGATCGCCCCACACGAGCGCCAGATCGAGCTGGTTCGCGTCGAGCCGGTCGAACAGGTCGGCATTGCGCGCCACGCGCGCCTCGATCCTCACCTTCGGATGCGCGCGCGCGAATCGCCCGAGCACGTCGGGCAGGATCGCCTCGCCGAAGTCTTCCTGCAGCCCGACACGCACCCAGCCGTCGAGGTTCACGCCGCGCACGGCCGCCGCGGCCTCGTCGTTCAGCGCGATCATGCGCCGCGCATAGCGCAGCATCGCGTCGCCGGCATCGGTCAGCGCGAGCCCGCGCCCGGCCTTCACGAACAGCGGCGTGCCGGCCTGCTCCTCGAGCTTGCGGATCTGCGCACTCACCGCCGACGACGAGCGCGCGACACGGTCGGCCGCCTTCGCAAAACTGCCGAGATCCACGCCCGCGACCAGGCTGCGCAACGCGGCCACGTCGAAATTGGGCCGCGCCAGCGCGGCATCGGCCACGGCGAACGGCGCGCCGCCGCGCGGAAGGTCTTGTCCGGGCATCTCAATCATCCTGTTTTATCGAACGATTCATCAAAAACTTTCCAATTTTCAGGATGAATGTAGGCCGCCAGACTGTGGATGTCAATTTCCAACCGGGCCTGCCGTCATGGACACCTCGTGCATCGCTTCCCCCTCCTCGCCCGCCCGCGACGTGCGCGGCCCGGCTCATCGCTGGCGCGTGCTGGCGGCCGGCGTCGCCGCGAACCTGAGCTTTTCGGCGGCCGCGGCCGGCATTCCGACCACGGCCGTGTGGATGCGCACGGCCTATCACCTCGACAACGGCGCGCTCGGCCTCGTGCTCGGCGCGCTCGGCTTCGGCGTCGCGCTGTCCGAGCTGCCGTGGGGGATCGCCGCCGACCGCTTCGGCGACCGCCGCGTGCTGCTGACCGGGCTCGTCGCGACGGCCGCGATGCTCGCGCTGATGGTGTGCACGATCGTCCCGAGCGCGCACGCGGTGCCGCCGCTGCTGCGCGTCGTCGCGGCGATGTGCTGCGTCGGCCTGCTCGGCGGCAGCGTCAACGGGTCGAGCGGACGCGCGGTGATGCGCTGGTTCGGCGAGCGCGAACGCGGGCTCGCGATGAGCATCCGCCAGACGGCCGTGCCGCTCGGCGGCGGCATCGGCGCGGCGTTGCTGCCATCGCTCGCGTCGCATCTCGGCTTTGCCGCGGTGTTCGGTGCGCTGATGCTGCTGTGCTCGGGTTCGGCCGTACTCACGTGGCGCTGGCTGCACGAGCCGCCGGCCGAGCCGGCCGTGGCGCACCTCGCCACGCATCGCCCCGTCGAGCGTCAGCCGTCCGTCCCGCATGCGCGCACCCCGCTCGCAAGCGGCCCCGTGTGGCGCATCGTGCTCGGCATCGGCCTGCTGTGTGCGCCGCAGTTCGCGGTGCTCACGTTCGCGACGGTGTTCCTGCACGACTTCGGCCGGCTCGGCCTTGCCGGCATCAGCGCGGCGATGGTCGCGCTGCAGCTCGGCGCGATGGTGATGCGCGTGTGGAGCGGCCGCCATACCGACCGGCACGGCAACCGGCGCGCGTATCTGCGCGGGTCGGTACTTGTCGCGGCCGGTTCGTTCGCGCTGCTCGCGGCGGCGACGGCCGGCAGCGCGCACGTGCCGTTCGCCGCGATCGTCGGGATTCTCGTGTTCGCGGGCATCTGCGTGTCGGCGTGGCACGGCGTCGCGTACACGGAGCTCGCGACGCTCGCGGGCGCGAACCACGCGGGCACCGCGCTCGGGATGGCGAACACGATCGTCTACCTCGGGCTGTTCGCGACCCCGCTCGCGATTCCGCCGCTGCTCGCGGTCAGCTCGTGGGGCGTGGTGTGGCTCGCGACCGCGCTGATCGCGGCTGCGACCTATCCGCTGTTCGCGCGATAACCGCGACACCTATGCAGCGCACGCCGTCAGAACTTGTACACGGCCGACAGCATCGCCGAGCGGCCGTCACCAAGTTCGACCGCGGACGATCTCGCCTCGCTCCCCGACACCTGGCGCACACGCTCGACATAGGCGCGGTCGAACAGATTGTCGATGTTCAGCTGAAAGCGCAGCCGGCGGTTCACGTCGTAGCCGGCCATCAGGTTGTGCACCCAGTACGCGCCGAGCGTGCCGTTCCCCTCCGACGTCACGTTGCGCCGGCCGACGAAGTGCGAGCCGTAGCCGAGCGTCCAGCCGGCCGGCAGGCGATAGGTCGTCCAGACATTGAACGCATGGCGCGGCGTATTGCCGAGTGCCTGGCCGTCGCGACGCGGCGACGCCGGCGAACTCAGCGTCACGCTCGCCAGATACGTGTAGTTCGCGAACACGTCCCATTGCGGCGTCACCTTGCCGGCCGCCCCGAGCTCGATGCCGCGCACGCGCTGCCTGCCCGCGAGCGCGTAGCTGCCGTCGGCCATCCGTTCGCGTGCGTTCTTCTTCTCCGTCTGGAACAACGCGCCGTTCAGCGCGAGTCCCGCCGGCCCTTCCCACTTCGCGCCGAGCTCGAGGCTCTCGTTCTTCTCCGGCGCCAGTGCGCCGGTCGCTGCGCTCACGCCGGACCCGGTCGTGACCAGGTATTCGGCCGACGGATTGAACGACGTGCCGTACGCGAAATACGCGCGCCCGTTCTCGGTCGGCTTGAACACCAGCCCCGCGCGCGTGCTCAGGTGCCGGCCGGCGCTGTCCGCACGTTCGGTCGGCTGGCCGGCCGGCGTGCTCCGCGACCAGCCGTCGATCCAGTCGTGGCGCAGCCCCACGTCGATGTTCCAGTATCGGCCGACCACAATCGTATCGAAGGCATAGAGCGCCTTGACGACGAGCGCCGTGTCGTTGCGTCCGCTGTCCCGACGCTGCGCGGGACCGCGCCATTCGCCCGGCGGCGCGGCCAATGAAAAACCGCCCGGCGGATAGAACCGGTTGAGCCCGTACGAGTATGTGGTGCGCCCATAGGTTTCCCGCGAGAGGTCGAAGCCCGCGACGAGTGTATGGCCAAGCCCGAGTGCGTCGAACGCGGCCGTGACGTTCGTTTGGTTGGCCCACATCGCCGTCGACGAATCGCGGCCGTAGCCTTGCGGCCCGGCCGGCCTGTAATGCCCGGGCGGCACCCCCTGGAGATTGACGTGCGATGCGGAGATCGCGGTGTCGCGGCCCAGGTGCGCATACCGGCTCAGGTTCTGCAGCTTCAGGTTCGGCGAAAAGTCGTGCTCGGCCTTCACCGTGACGGCATCCGACGCGATGCGCTCGCGATCGAGGTTGCGCCACCCGAAGTAGCTGTCGCGCGACACGCCGGCCAGCACCTGTCCGCCGCGGGCCGGCAACCCGTAGTCGGGCAGGTTGTTGTCGTACTGATGGAAGTAGCCGAGCGTGACGCGCGTGGGCGTGCCGAGCCCGAAGGCAAGCGAGGGCGCCACGCCCCAGCGCCGCTTGCGGATGTCGTTCCGGCCGGGAACGTCGTTGACGTGCGCCATCGCGTTCAACCGGAATGCCGCACGGCCGTCGGTGCCCGGCAACGGCCGGTTCGCGTCGAGCGTCACGCGCCGGTAGTCGGACGTGCCAAGCACCGTGCCGGCCTCGACGAATGCGTCGCGCTTCGGCGCCTTGCTGACCAGGTTCACGGAGCCGCCGGTCGTGCCCGCGCCGCCGAACACCGAGTTGGGCCCCTTGATGACCTCGACCGCCTCGACGTTGAACAGATCGCTGCGATTGTTCTGCGCGCTGTCGCGCAGGCCGTCGAGCTGCAGGTTCGCATTCGCGCCGAAGCCGCGAATATTGAACATGTCGCCCGACCCGCCGCCCCCCTCGCCCGCATTGAACGTGATGCCGGCGACGTTGGCCAGCGCGTCGCGCAAGCTCGTGACCTGCTGCTCGTCGAGCACCTCGCGCGGCACGACGGTAATCGTCTGCGGCACGTCGAGCAGCGGCGCCGCATACTTCGCCGAACCCGAGCGGTCGACGCGCGAGCCGGCGTCGCGGCTGCCCTGCACGACGATCGGGTCGAGATGCGGCGCCGGCCGCGGATCGGTTTCATCCGCGGACGCGGACGCGCACGTCATCATTGCAAGCGCGACGGAAGCCGTCGCGCGACGCGGCGGTGTCGCGCTCGACCGGATGCGGTATGTCATGGTCACTCCATTTCTTTGATGAGAATGATTCCCATTCAAAAGAAATGACTGCAACATGGCAATTGGACACGTTCGAATTTCGTGATCCGAACGAAATGACAGACCCAGTATCGCGCCGCGCGAGATCCCCAACGTGTCAGCCGGCCTCGCGCGCCAGCGCACGCCGCGCGGCCGGCCGTTCGGCCTCGCGCTGCGCATGGGCCGTCCACGCCGCATGCCGCGTCATGTCGAGTCCGATCGCGGCGCCCCAGCGATACAGCACGAACAGGAACGGATCGACGATCGAATGCGCACCCGGTTCGGCCCACGTGCGGCCATCGGCGAGCGCTGCTTCGATCGACGCGTTCGCCGCTTCGATCGTGCCGCGCCCGTGCGCGCTGACCGCGCCGTGCAGCGCCGGATCGCCGATGAAGCGGCCCGGCCGCCACAATGCGCCGTAACCGACGCCGTGCACCCAGCCGACCAGCCACGCAAGCCACTCGTGACACCGCGCCTCGCGCAGCGGATCGCCGAGCGGCAGCAATTGCGCGTCCGGATAGCGGCGCGCGAGATACGTGAGGATCGCCGGCGTTTCGGTCAGCACGCGCGGCTCGCCCGGAATCGCGAGCACGGGCACGCGCGCCTTCGCGTTGATCGCGAGATAGGGCGCCGCGAGGTTCTGCTGCTTCTGCACCGAGACGATCTCGATGTCGAACGGCGCGCCGGTTTCCTCGAGCGCGATGTGGGCGGCAAGCGAGCAGGCGCCCGGCGAAAGATAGAGACGGTAGGCGTTCATGGTGTGTGCCCCGACGGGGATGTGGAAGACGGAACCGAGTGTAGGAACGCGTACCGACGGGCGGCAAACGATGAATTGTCGTGCTCGGCCATTAGTGTTACTAATACCCGCATGCAACGCATCCACCTCCCTCCGCTGCAGACGCTGCGCGCGTTCGAAACCGCCGTACGGCTGCAGAGCTTCACGCGCGCGGCCGACGAACTCGCGCTCACGCAAGGCGCGGTCAGCCAGCACATCCGCGCGCTCGAGGCGCAGCTCGGCTATCCGCTCTTCACGCGCGAACGCAACGGCGCGACGCCGACGCACGCCGCGCATGCCCTCGCGCTGCAGGTGCGCCAGGGCCTGAGCGTGCTCGAACGCGCGTTCGAGCCGGCACTCGCGGTACGCCGCCGCCCGCGCACCTGCGACGTGACGCTGAACGTCAGCGTGCTGCCGAGCGTCGCCGAGCGCTGGCTCGCGCCGCGCCTGCCGCGCTTCACGGCCGCGCATCCGCACATCGCGATCGCGCTGCACCCGGACGTGGCGCTCGCGCCGCTGCGCAAGCGCGACCGCATCGACGTCGCGCTGCGTTACGGGCCCGGTACCTGGCCGGGCGTCGTCGCCGAAAAACTGATGAACGAGACGATCTTCCCGGTCGCGAGCCCCGCGTACCGCAATCGCGACGGCATCGCACCGCGCACGCCCGCCGATCTCGTGCGCGCGACGCTGCTGCGCCATCCGGCGCAGCCGTGGGAACCGTGGTTCCAGGCGGCACGGCTCGACCTCACCGAATCCGCGCGCGCGCCACGCTTCACCGACGCGAACGCGCTGATCGACGCGACGCGGCAAGGCCGCGGCGTCGCGCTCGCGCGCCGCTCGCTGATCGAGCCCGAACTCGCGGACGGCACGCTCGTGCGCGTGTCGACGGTGCGCATCACCGACGTGTATGCGCATTACGTCGTGTGGCGCCCCGGCCATCCTCACGAAGCGGCGATCCGCACCTGGCTCGACTGGCTGCGCAGCGAAGTGCGACGCAGGACGCCGCGGCGCTGACGCCGCGCGATCGGCCGCGCATGCCCGTCGCGAACGGTCATGCCGTCGCGTATCGCGTTGCGCGTCCGCGTAAAAGTGCCGGGCCCGCCTCGCGCGCCGGGAAATATTGCCGCCCCGCGATCGCGCGAAAGTGTTTGGTCAGGCGGGCGAAAGCATTCCGCGATCATGCGCCGGTCGCAAACGATTCACCGAAACGTCGCATCGCATCGGCATACTCGAAAACGTTTCCCGATCAGCCCGCCAGGAGAGAAAGTCATGCGCCGCGTTTCCGTCGCCGTCGTTCTTTGTGCCGCCGTTTTCGTCGCCGCCTGCAGCGACGACGCGCCGCACGACGCTCACGCGACCGACGCCTCCCAGCAAGGCAGCGCATCGGCCGGCTCCGCCAGCGCGTTCAACAGCGAGGCAGCCGCGGGCGGTGCCGCATCCGATGCCGCGCCGCTCGCGCCGCCCGTCGTGCACTACCCGCCCGATGACGACGACGACGCGAAGCCGGCGTCGAACGCGGCCACGTCGAGCGCCGCGGCGTCGTCGCCGGGCTGATCCCGCCGCTTCCGTCCCCCGACCGCAGAACCGAGGTGAACCACATGACGTCATCGAGCCGCCGCCGTTTCCTGCATACCGTCGCACAATCCGCGGGCGCCGCCGTCGCGCTCAACGCCTTTCCCGAATCGATCCGCCGCGCGCTCGCGATTCCCGCCGCGCGCGGCACCGGCACGATCCGCGATGTCGAGCACATCGTCGTGTTCATGCAGGAGAACCGCTCGTTCGATCATTACTTCGGACACCTGCGCGGCGTGCGCGGCTACAACGACCGCTTCCCGATCCCGCTGCCGAACGGCAAGCCGGTGTGGTATCAGCCGTCGAAGGCCGATCCGGGCAAGCCCGTGCTGCCGTTCCGGCTGAACACGCTGACGACGAGCGCGCAGTGCGTCGGCGATCTCGACCACTCGTGGTACAAGACGCACGCGGCGATCGACGGCGGCCGCTACGACCAGTGGCCCGCGAACAAGACCGACATGACGATGGGCTATCACGTGCGCGAGGACATTCCGTTCCACTACGCGCTCGCCGACGCGTTCACCGTATGCGACCACTACTTCTGCTCGCTGCCGGGCCCGACGCATCCGAACCGTTCCTACCTGATGACGGGCACGGTCGACCCGACCGGCAAGTTCGGCGGCCCGCTGCTCGACAACAGCGACTACGTCGACGGCGACGGGCCGCCCGCCTACCAGCTGCTGTCGTGGACGACCTTTCCCGAGCGTCTCGACGCGCACGGCGTGTCGTGGCAGATCTACCAGCAGGGCACGACGGGCAACGATCCGTACAACGGCAACTACGGCACGAACGTGCTGCAGAACTTCGCGAACTTCATCAACGCGAAGCCCGGTTCCTCGCTGTACCAGCGCGCGCAGACGGTACGCACGCTCGACCACCTGAAGGACGACGTGATCAACGACCGGCTGCCGCAGGTGTCGTGGCTGTGCCCGCCGGCCGCGTTCTCCGAGCATCCGAAATACACGCCGGCGTACGGCGCGAACTACACGTCGCAGATCCTCGATGCGCTCACGTCGAACCCGGACGTGTGGCGCAAGACCGTGCTGTTCATCATGTACGACGAGAACGACGGCTTCTTCGACCACATCGTGCCGCCGCAGCCGCCGACGTCGGCCGCGCAGGGCGCGTCCACCGTGACGACCGACGGCGAGCTGCATACGGTCGTGAACCCCGGCCGCGGCGGCAGCTACACGGCCGACGGCCTGCCGTACGGCCTCGGGCCGCGCGTGCCGATGACGGTCGTGTCGCCGTGGACCAAGGGCGGCTACGTCTGCTCGCAGGTGTTCGACCATACGTCGGTGATCCGCTTCATCGGCGCGCGCTTCGGCATCGACGAACCGAACATCACGCCGTGGCGCCGTACGGTGTGCGGCGACCTCACCGCCGCGTTCGACTTCCGCTCGTCGGATACCGCGTTCCCGCCGCTGCCGGATACCAGCCAGTACCGTTCGATCGCGGACCAGCAGTGCACGTCGCAGCCCGCGCCCACCGTGCCCGCGACGCCGTCGCCGGTCGATCCGCAGGAGCCCGGCGTGCGGCCCGCGCGCGCCCTGCCGTACGAACTGCATGTGAACGCGAGCCTCGACGGCGGAACGAAGCTGCGCATCGAATTCGCGAACCGCGGCAACCAGGGCGCGCACTTCCACGTGTACGCGACGAACCGCACCGACGGCCCGTGGCGCTATACGGTCGGCGCGCGCCGCGTGCTGCACGCGGACTTCGACCTGACGGCGACGCACGGCGTGTATGCGTTCGCGGTGTACGGGACGAACGGGTTCGTGCGGATGTTCTCCGGCAACGTGCCGGCCACGGCCGCGCCGCACCGCAATCCGGCCCAGCCGGAGGTGAAGGCCGGCTACGACGTCGCGAACGGGAACCTGTACCTGAAGCTGCGCAACCACGGTGGCGCGCATGTCACGCTGACGCTGACCGACAACGCATACGGCGCGCCGTCGCGGCAGGTGACGCTGCACGGCGGCGACGAGTGGGTCGAGCAGTGGGCGCTCGCGTCGAGCCACCAGTGGTATGACGTGACGGTCAGCGACGGCGCGAGCGGCACGTTCTCGCGCCGCTTCGCGGGCCACGTCGAAAACGGCCGGCCGAGTTATTCGGATCCGGCCGCCGTCAAGCCCGTCGCCGCGTCGTAAGCGCGACGGCCCGCGCCGTCAGACCGCGTGCGCGAGCGCGCGGTCGACGAGCGCGGCTTCGAAGCCGTCGTCCGCGTCGCGAAAGCGCAGCGGCGCCGCGCAGTGCACCAGCGTATCCATGAAGTATTTCGCGCGCGGCCACGGCCCGAAGCCGGCCGCCGTGTTGATGTGCCCGGCGTCGCCCAGGTTCACGAACGCGCTGCCGAGGCGCTGCGCGAGCGTGCGCGCGTCGGCGAGCGGCATCCACGGATCGGTCTCGCTGCCGATCACGATCGACGGCACCGCGAGCCGGCGTGCGTCGAACGGCCCGGCGAACGTGAATTTCTTCGGGCTGGCCGGCGCGACGAACAGCACGCCCGCGACATCGCCCGTATGCGGCCCCTGCGCGAGCGCATGCGCGGTCGCGAGGCAGCCGAAGCTGTGGGCGGCGAGCACGAACGGCCCGCGCTCGCGTTCGAGCAGCGTGCGCACCGAGTGCGCCCAGCCGGCGAGATCGGGGGCGTCCCAGTCGTCCTGCTCGACGCGCAGCGAACGCGGGAATTGCCGCTCGAGCCAGGTCTGCCAGTGAGCGCCTTCGCTGCCGTGCAGGCCCGGAACGGTGACGAGCCGCGGCGGCCACGCCGATTTGCTGCATGCGCTCATGATTGCCCTCGCTTGCTTGAAGACGAGGTTCGATTGTGGCGCCGCGTCCCCGGCGGCCGAACCAATATTTTGTGCTTTGCTTTTGCGTGGGGCGGCCATCCGTGGGCCGGCCATCCGCGTGCCGGCCGCCTGCGCGGGCCCGCGCGACGGCGCAATGTGCCGCGAAACCGTAGAATGTGGGCTTCCCGTCAGCTTCACACCGAGCCGGGCCGGGCGCCGATGCGCCGGGCCCACTCGCCAGGAGACGCCCGATGTTCGCTACGCCCGCCGGCGCGCCGCGCCCGGCTCCGCTCGCCTTGCCCGTGACGCGCCCCGCCGGCGCGCACGCCGTCGCGCAATGAAGATCCTGTTCTATTCCCCGCACCAGGAAGCCGGCGCATGGCGCGACGAGATCGCCCACGCGCTGCCGGAAGCCGAGCTGCGCGCGTGGCAGCCGGGCGACACGGCCGCCGCCGACTATGCGCTCGTGTGGCGCGCGCCGCGCGAATTCTTCGCGCCGCGCGACGGCCTGCGCGCGATCTTCAATCTCGGCGCGGGCGTCGACGCGCTGCTCGCGCTCGAGCGCGCGCATCCGGGCACGCTGCCCACGCACGTGCCGCTGGTGCGGCTGGAAGATTCGGGCATGGCACGGCAGATGGTCGAGTACGTGACGCACGCGGTGCTGCGCTACCTGCGCCGCTTCGACGAATACGACGCGCTGCAGCGCGAGCGCCGCTGGCAGCCGCTCGACCCGCATCCGCGCGCGAGCTTCACCGTCGCCGTGCTCGGCCTCGGCGTGCTCGGCACGCAGGTCGCGCGCGCCCTCGCCGCGCTCGGCCTGCCCGTGCGCGGCTACAGCCGCAGCGCGAAGCAGCTCGACGGCATGACGACCTTCGCCGGCGACGGCGCATTCGACGCCTGCATCGACGGCGCGAAGGTGCTCGTCAACCTGCTGCCGAGCACGCCCGACACCGACGGCATCCTGTCGTCGCGCGCGTTCGCGCGGCTCGCGCCCGGCGCGTACGTCGTCAACGTCGCGCGCGGCGCGCATCTCGTCGAGGCCGACCTGCTCGACGCGCTCGCGAGCGGCCGGATCGCCGCGGCCACGCTCGACGTGTTCCAGCACGAACCGCTGCCGGAAGACCATCCGTTCTGGCATACGCCGCGCATCACGATCACGCCGCACAGCTCGGCCGAGACGCTGCGCGCGGAGGCCGTCGAGCAGATCGCCGGCAAGATCCGCGCGTTCGAGCGCGGCGAACGCGTCAGCGGCGTCGTCGACTACGCGCGCGGCTACTGAATTCCGCCTCGAGAGAAACCAGGAGACAACCATGACGTTCCCCACCGCCGTCAAGATCGTCGAAGTCGGCCCGCGCGACGGGCTGCAGAACGAGAAGACCTTCGTGCCGACCGACGTGAAGATCGCGCTCGTCGACCGGCTGTCGCGCGCCGGCTTCCGCAACATCGAGGCCGCGTCGTTCGTGTCGCCGAAATGGGTGCCCCAAATGGCCGACGGTGCCGACGTGATGGCCGGTATCGAACGCCGCGCGGGCACCGTGTACTCGGTGCTCACGCCGAACCTGAAGGGTTTCGAGAATGCGCTCGCCGCACGCGCGGACGAGGTCGTGATCTTCGGCGCGGCGAGCGAGGCATTCTCGCAGCGGAACATCAACTGCAGCATCGCCGAGAGCATCGCGCGCTTCGAGCCCGTCGCGAAGGCCGCGAAGGATGCCGGCCTGCGGCTGCGCGGCAGCGTGTCGTGCACGCTCGGCTGCCCGTACCAGGGCGAGGTGCCGGTCGCGTCGGTCGTCGACGTCGTCGAGCGCTTCGCGGCGCTCGGCTGCGACGAGATCGACATCGCCGACACGATCGGCGTCGGCACGCCGAAGCGCACGCGCGAGGTGCTCGCGGCCGTCACGCGCGTGTTTCCGCGCGAGCGCCTGTCGGGCCACTTCCACGACACCTACGGCCAGGCGCTCGCGAACATCTACGCGGCGCTGTTCGAAGGGATCGAGATCTTCCACGCCTCGGTCGCGGGTCTCGGCGGCTGCCCGTACGCGAAGGGCGCGACCGGCAACGTCGCGACCGAGGACGTGCTGTACCTGCTGCAGGGCCTCGGCATCGACACCGGCATCGATCTCGCGCAGGTCGTCGCCGCCGGCGACTTCATCTCGAACGCGATCGGCCGCGCGAACGTGTCGCGCGCCGGTCGCGCATTGCTCGCCAAGGCACAAAGCGCGGCCGACGACTCGGCCTGCGTGTGACCACGGCACTCCATGGATTCCTCAACATGACGACACCTGCTTCATTCGATTCCCTCCCCGATTCCGCGCGACGCGTCGCGCTGTTGCTGCGCGAGCGCGGCCACGCGAAAGGCATCGTGATGCTCGCCGAAACCGGCAAGACGTCGGCCGAGGCCGCGGCCGGGCTCGGCTGCTCGGTCGCGCAGATCGCGAAGTCGATCCTGTTTCGCCGGCAGTCGGACGGCGCGCCCGTGCTGGTGGTCGCGAGCGGCGTCAATCGCGTCGACGAGAAGAAGGTTGCCGCGCAGGTCGGCGCGGTCGGCCGCGCGGACGCGAAATTCGTGCGCGACAACACCGGCTACGCGATCGGCGGCGTCTGCCCGATCGGCCATCTCGTCGAACCCGTCACGCTGATCGACGCCGACCTGCTCGCGCTCGACAGCCTGTGGGCGGCCGCCGGCCATCCGCACGCGGTGTTCAACCTGTCGCCGCACGAACTCGTGTCGCTGACCGGCGCGCCGGTCGCGGACGTCGCGTTGCGGGACCCGGCATGAGCGACGTGCCGCTGCCGGTCGGCACGGTCGCGTCGCCGTGCACCGACGTCTGCCGGATCGATCCGCGCACCGACTGGTGCGCGGGCTGCCTGCGCACGCGCGGCGAGATCAAGGGATGGCGCACGTCGGACGACGACGCGAGGCGTGCGCTGCTCGCGCGGCTCGACGCGCGGCGGCGCCTGCTCGCCGGAAGCGAGACATAAAAAAAAGCCGTTCAGCCTCGCGGGCGAACGGCGTCGAGATCGGAATCCTGTGAACGTGATCAACGTCACAGCCCGCATCATACGAGCGACGCGGCCGCATTGCATCGGGTGTTTCCCTACAACTTCTTACAGCGTTTTCCACGCGTGCGCGCGGGCCGCTTTCGCGCGCAATCGTCGTTCCCGAAACGGGCGCCCGGCGGGCGGCGGCGGCATCGTTCGGCCATGCCGAATCGTACGATCGTTTCAGTTGCCGACCGCCGCGCGACGCGCGGGCACGATGCGCCAGCCGAGGTTCACGCCGGCCGCCGCGAGCAGGATCAGCAGCGCGCCAAGCACCTGCGACCACGCGAGCGTCTGCCCGAACGCGAAGTGATCGACGACGATCGCGACGACCGGGTAGACGAACGACAGCGCGCCGGTCATCGCGGTCGGCAGCTTCTGGATCGCGCCGTACAGCAGCACGTACATCAGGCCCGTGTTGACGACGCCGAGCACGATCAGGTCGAGCCACTGCCCGGCCGTCGCGGGCAGCGTGCCGAAGTGCGCGAACGGCGCGAGCAGCACGATGCCGATGCCGGCCTGCAGCAACGCGAGCAGGTGCGGCGGCGTCCCCTTCAGATGCTTCGTGACGATCGACGAGATCGCGTACAGGAACGCCGCGCCGAGCGACAGCGCCACGCCCTCGAGATACTCGCCGGGCACCGCGAGCACGGACGGCTCGACGCGCACCACGAACACGAGCCCGGCGAAGGCGAGCGCGAGCCACGCGACCGTCGACGCGGTGATCCGTTCGCGGAACACGATCGCGCCGAGCGCGACGAGCATGAACGGCTGGGTGTTGTAGACGGCGGTGGCCATCGAGATCGACGCCCGCGAATACGCGGCGAACAGCAGCAGCCAGTTCGCGACGATCGCGACGCTGCCGAGCGTCGCGAGCGCGAGCATGCGCGGCGAGAACAGCGAGCGGCGCAGGAAGCCGAACGCCGCGCAGACGATCGCGAGCGTCGCGGCGCCGAACAGGCAGCGGAAGAACACGACATTCGTCAGCGGCTGCTGCGACGACATCACGAGCCAGCCGATCGTGCCGGACATCAGCATCGCGACGACCATCTCGGCGCCGCCGCGGCGAATTTCATTCGAGGCCATCATGAACTCCGTTGAAGAGACGGGATGACTTCGATTCTAGAAACTTGCTTTCGCCGAAACCACGGCTAAACTGAAGCGAATCAGCCGATTGACCTTCGAAAGCAAAGCAATCATGCCGAAACGCCTTTCTCCTCCCGCCGTCGCGTCGCTCGACGCGACCGACCGCGCGATCCTCGCGGCGCTCGCCGACGATGCGCGCATCGCGACCAGCGAACTCGCCCGGCAGATCGGGCTGTCGGCGCCCGCCACCGCCGACCGCGTGCGCCGGCTCGAGGCGCAGGGCGTGATCGCCGCGTTCACCGTCGAGCTCGACCCGCGCGCGCTCGGCTACACGTTGCAGGCGATCGTCCGCGTGAAGCCGCTGCCGGGCCAGTTGCACCTGGTCGAGGAGTTGTTGCGGCGCATTCCCGAATTCGTCGAATGCGACAAGGTCACCGGCGAAGACTGCTTCATCTGCCGGCTCTACCTGCGCACGATCGCGCACCTCGACGACATCCTGTCGAAGGTGACCGAGCGCGCGGAGACGAGCACCGCGATCGTGAAATCGACACCGGTGCCGCGACGCCTGCCGCCGCTGGCCGACGACGACCACGCGCAGCGCTGAGCAGCGGGCCGCGCGCGCTGCCCGCACGCACCGCTACGCAGCCGGGTCGCGCGCTTCGAAGAACGCGAGCAGTTCGTCGATCAGCGCGACGGGCGCCTCTTCCGGAATGTAGTGGCCGCAGTCGAGCGCACGGC
The DNA here is from genome assembly GCF_055810675.1 of Burkholderia sp. YHN3-13. Lineage (NCBI taxonomy): Bacteria > Pseudomonadati > Pseudomonadota > Betaproteobacteria > Burkholderiales > Burkholderiaceae > Burkholderia > Burkholderia sp. YHN3-13. The sequence goes on from NZ_JBVVNQ010000006.1 coordinate 207,486, forward strand.
CGCTGACGTCGCGCGCGACGCGTCGCCATTCGTCGAGCGGATCGAAGCAGCGGCCGACGATCCCGTGCTCGCCCCACAGTACGCGCAGCGGGCACGCGACCTTGTTGCCGCGCTCGAGATCGGCGCGGTCGTGCTCGAGGTCGATCGTCGCCGACGCGCGATAGTCCTCGCACATCGCATGCACGGCGCCCGGCTGCGCGAGCGCCGCGCGATAGGCGTCGAGCGCCGCGGGCGCGAACGGCGCGAGCCCGGCCGAGCGGTTGCCCATCACGCGCTCGATGTAGGCATCGGTATGGGCGCCGATCAGCGTCTCGGGCAGCGGCGCCGGCTGGATCAGGAAGAACCAGTGGAAATACGCGGTCGCGAATGCGCGGTCGGTTTTCTCGTACATCGCGAGCGTCGGCGCGATGTCGAGCAGCATCATCCGCTCGACGGCGTCCGCGTGATCGAGCGCGAGGCGGTGCGCGACCCGCGCGCCGCGATCGTGCGCGCACACGTGGAACTGCTCGAAGCCGAAATGCCGCATCACCGCGACCTGGTCGGCCGCCATCGCCCGTTTCGAATACGGCATGTGCCGCGCGTCGCTCGGCGGCCGGCCCGACGCGCCGTAGCCGCGCAGGTCGGTGGCGATCACCGTGAAATGATTCGCAAGCGTCGCGGCGACGCGATGCCAGATCATGTGGGTTTGCGGATGCCCGTGCAGCAACAGAAGCGGCGGACCCGCGCCTCCTTTGACACCGAAGATGTCGGTGTCCTGCACCGTCACGCGAAACGGTGCAAACGCCTCAAACGACATGGTTTGTTTCTCGTTGGTTTGTTATGGCGGCTATTTTAGGAGCGCCGGTGCGTCTACACAGCGGGGTAACCACCCGAAACCGTAGAAAGAGAACACTCCCTCGATTGCCGCCCCACCGCGCATTTTGTTAAGCTCGCGTAGAATCGCACGACCGTTCGTATTAATATGAACGCCATCGAGCGCACCGCGGTTCGCGGCTACACTCGAATCACCGTTCGCACGCCAAGCATGGTGTCGGCGCCACGCGACCGCGCGGGCGCCGACGGCCCCTGGAGACTGGAGACATCACATGGCATTGCCCGCTGTCCTGCAGAACCTGACGCTGCCCGTCATCGCGTCGCCGATGTTCATCGTCAGCTACCCCGAACTCGTGCTCGCGCAATGCAAGGCGGGCATCGTCGGTTCGTTCCCCGCGCTCAACGCGCGTCCGGCCGAGCAGCTCGACGCGTGGCTCACGCAGATCCAGTCGGAGCTGGCCGACCACAAGGCGAAACACCCCGACGCGGTGATCGGCCCGATCGCGGTCAACCAGATCGTCCACCAGTCGAACGCGCGGCTCGAGCACGACGTGCGCGTGTGCGTCGAGCACAAGGTGCCGATCTTCATCACGAGCCTGCGCGCGCCGGCGCGCGAGATCGTCGACGCGGTGCACAGCTACGGCGGCATCGTGCTGCACGACGTGATCAACCTGCGCCACGCGCAGAAGGCGCTCGAAGCCGGCGTCGACGGGTTGATCCTCGTCGCGGCCGGCGCCGGCGGCCACGCGGGCACGACGTCGCCGTTCGCGCTGGTCGGCGAAGTCCGCAAGATCTTCGACGGCCCGATCGTGCTGTCCGGCTCGATCGCGAACGGCGGCTCGATCCTCGCCGCGCAGGCGATGGGCGCCGACCTCGCGTACATGGGCACGCGCTTCATCGCGACGCAGGAAGCGCACGCGGTCGAGGACTACAAGCGTGCGATCGTCAACGCGAAATCGTCGGACATCATCTACACGAACCTCTTCACCGGCGTGCACGGCAACTACATCCGCGAGAGCATCGAGAAAGCCGGCCTCGATCCCGAGGCGCTGCCGGAATCCGACAAGACCAAGATGAATTTCGGCAGCGACAAGACGAAGGCGTGGAAGGACATCTGGGGCGCCGGCCAGGGCGTCGGCCTGATGGACGACCTGCCGAGCGTGGGGGCGCTCGTCGAGCGGCTGAAGCGTGAGTACGACGACGCGAAGGCGCGGCTCGGCGTCCCGCGCTGACGCATGCGGCGGCCCCCGCGGCCGCGATCGACACGCCAACCGTCGGCACCAACAAAAAAGCGCGAACCGCTGCGGTTCGCGCTTTTTTTTGTTGCCCCGCCGCGGCGGAATCCGCGGCTCAGACCACCCGCTTCATCCGCGTGATCGGCAGCACGCGCAGGCGCGATTCGATCGACGGGCACAGCGACTGCCCTTCGAAACGCGCCGCGAGGAAATCGACGAACGAGCGCACCTTCGCGGACACGTGACGACGGCTCGCGTACACCGCATAGATCGGCGCTTCGTGCGGCGGCACCGAATCGAGCAGCACCGGCACGAGCCGGCCCGACTCGATGTCGTCGCCGACCACCTCGGTGCCGAGCAGCGCGATGCCCGCGCCGGCGAGCACGGCTGCGCGCAGCCCTTCGAGATGATTCACGATCAGGTTGCCGTTCAGGTTCACGCGCGACGCGGCGGCCGCGTCGATCACCAGCGAATCGAGCATCGTCGAATTCGAATCGCGCCGCAGGTAGTTGTGGTGCGCGAGATCGGCGATCGTCTGCGGCGTGCCGTGCTTCTCGAGATACTCGGGCGACGCGACCAGCAGGATGTGCGCGGTCGCGATCTGCCGCGCGACCAGCGACGACGATTTCAGGCCGTTCGGCGCCGCGCGCACCGCGACGTCGTAGCCTTCCTCGATCAGGTCGACCACGCGATCGGACAGCGTCATGTCGACGGTCACGTCCGGGAAGCGGCCCGCGTAATCGGTGACGGCCTGCATCACGTGCCGCAGCCCGAACGCGGACAGCGACGTCACGCGCAGCCTGCCCTGCGGCACCACGCTCGCGGCGCCGACGGCCTGCCCGGCTTCGTCGAGTTCGGACAGCGCCTGCACGAGGCGCTCGTAGTATTCGCGTCCCGCCTCGGTAGGCGCGACGCGTCGTGTCGTGCGATGCAGCAGGCGCGCGCCGAGCTGCTGCTCGAGATGCATCACGTGCTTGCTCGCCATCGCAGCCGACATCTGCATGCGCTCGGCCGCGCCGACGAAGCTGCCCACTTCGACGACGTAGCGAAACACATTCATGCTGACGAGGGTATCCATCGAACTAGCTCGTAATGACGGGGGGAATGGTCCAATTACGAGATAGGGTAACAAAGGCGAGGAAACAGAAAGGTCAAGAAAGGCAAAACGGCGCCGCGTGTGGCGGCGCCGTTTCTGGCGGGAAAACATGCAGCCGGAACGCGCGATTTACACGCGCGGCCCGCGCACCGTTCGCGCGTGCGCGTCAGAACTTCGCGCGGATACCGGCACCGAACGTGTTGCCGGTCGACAGGCCGCTGATGTGGTCGTTCATGTAGGCCGCGTAGACGTCCGTGCGCTTGGACAGCGGATAGTCGTAGCCGACGGCCCAGGTCTGGCGCGTCTGGTCGAGGCCGCCCGCGTCGCGCGAGTACGCGTACGACGCCATCGCGTTGCCCACGCCGAGCGGCACGGACACGCCGCCCTGCGCGGTGTTCACGTGCCAGCTTCCCGCGACCTGGTCGTTCTTCGTATACATGTACTGGCCGAACAGCTTCACGAGCTTCAGGTCGTAGGTCGCGCCGACCAGCGCGATCCCCTGACTCTTCATGCCGGCGACGAGCGCGCTCAGATCCTGCGGGCCGTTGTTGAAGTTCACGTACTGATACATCGCGGTCGCCGCGAACGGGCCGTTCGCGTAGTTGAACTGCGCGCTCCACTTCTTCGAACGGTTGTCGCCGGCCTGGTTGCCGAGCGCGTACATCGCGCCGAAGTTCAGGCCGCCGAACGAAGGCGACGTGTACGACAGCGCGTTGTTCCAGCCCGAATCGCCGACCGCGCCCTGGTCGCTCGGATAGGTCGGGAACGTGCCGAGGCCGAGGAACACGTGATACACCATCGGCGAGAAGGTGTACGAGTCGTAGAACGGGTTGAACAGGATCGTCGACAGGAACAGGTGCGTCGTCAGGCGGCCGGCCGTCACCGTGCCGTACGGCGAGCTGATGCCGACGTACGCGTTGCGCGCGAAGAACGTGTCGCCCTGGAAGCGGCCGTACTGGCCGTTCTGCGCACGGAAGAAGCTTTCCAGCGTGAAGATCGCCTTGTAGCCGCTGCCCAGATCCTCGGCGCCGTGCAGGCCCCAGTACGACGTCGACATCCCGCCGCCCGACACGTTCCATGCGCGATCGCTGCCCGGGAACTTGGTCGCGCCGACCCATTCGTCGACCTGGCCGTAGAGCGAGACGCTCGATTGCGCGTGGACGGGTGCGGCGGCCGCCACGCAGGCGGCTGCGGCGATCAGCTTGACGGACGTGCGCGAGGCACGGCGAGCGAATCCTTTCATGGGATCTCCAGGTTTTGTCGAATAGTCGATAAGTGGCGCGAGCGTTGTTTTTTGGAGCCGAGTGCTTGCGTCGTATGGGGCGCAGCCATCTTTACGGATCATTCGTCCGGTCAAAATTGCGCACACTTATTGCGGGTATAGCGGCGGCATTAACTTCGCGGGATCGATACATGGCCGGATGCACGGCGGCGGCCCGGCGCGAACGCGGTCGCGCGGCGCAGCGGCGGCGTGGCATACGCGTGCCGGGCGCGAAAGATAGCGCAATGCGACGGGAAAATCAGCGGAAATCTGCGCGCGACTGTGGCGAATTCGCATCAGCCGGCGGGGGGGCGAATGCCGGGGCGCTCAGTTTCGGTAGAACGGGGAGAAAAACGGCGAGTGCGAAGGTTCTTCCTGCGAGCGGGGCGGCGGCATCGGACGGCCGCCGCGCTCCTCGTTGTAGCGCGCAACGTCGGCGCGGATCGACCCGGCACGCAGCGGCACGTTGCCGCCGCCCGGCGGGCGCGGCATCTGGCGCGCCTCGGCGCTGATCGGGCGATACGGGCTTTGCGCGGCGTAGTGGCCGTACGACGGCGTCGGCCGCAGCCCCCAGCGGGAGCCGGAGCCGCTCACGCCGCCGGGGCGCATCCCGCCGGGCGGCGGAACGCGGCGCCAGACCGGCACGCCGCCGGGCCCGCCGCCATTCGGCTGACCGTACGCGCGCATGTCGCCGCCACCGAAGCCGTGGCCGCCGAACCCATGACCGCCGTGGGGCGGTTGCGCGAGCGCGAGCGGCATCAGCAACGTGCCGAGCACGCCTGCCACCCATCGTCCGATCTTCCGTTTCACCCGTTCCGTCATCGTTCAGTGCCCGTCCACGCCCGCCGCCGGCTCCTTTCGGCCGACCCAAGGCTTTCAGCAGTAATTTATGAGCGGCCCGAAACTGTGTCGAGCCAAAAAGTGTTATGTCGCGGGCACCGGTGTAACACCATGTTACTGCTAGGTTTTTTCACTTCAGGGCGCGATCGCGACAGAACATTCTTCTGCCATCCCGCGTGTCGCCGGGCCGCTGCGACAGCCGCCGTTACATGCAATCAGTTCATCAATCGATTCCCACAATGAATTTGTGTAGTGAATCGTCAACCGGGACAATGACGCCATCCGCGCGCGCGACGCGCGCCTCCGTCGTTTCCGAATCGAGTTCCCGATGGCCCGTCCCCGTTTTCTTCCCGACAACTTCACGCTCGCGCTCGTCGGCACCGTCGTGCTCGCGAGCCTGCTGCCCTGCCGCGGCCCGGCCGCCCACGCGTTCAACTGGGCGACCAACATCGCCGTCGGCCTGCTGTTCTTCCTGCACGGCGCGAAGCTGTCGCGCGAAGCCGTCGTCGCGGGCGCGACCCACTGGCGGCTGCACGCGGTCGTGCTGCTCAGCACGTTCGCGCTGTTCCCGCTGCTCGGCCTCGCGCTGAAACCCGTGCTGCAGCCGCTCGTCACGCCGACGCTGTATGCGGGCGTGCTGTTCCTGTGCACGCTGCCGTCGACGGTCCAGTCGTCGATCGCGTTCACGTCGATCGCGAAGGGCAACGTGCCGGCCGCCGTGTGCGCGGCATCCGCGTCGAGCCTGCTCGGGATCTTCGTCACGCCGGCGCTCGTCGGGCTGATGATCACGTCGCAGTCGGCCGGCGCCGCGTCGCCGTGGAGCACCGTCGGCAGCATCGTGATGCAGCTGCTCGTGCCGTTCATCGCCGGTCAGTTGCTGCGCCCCGTGATCGGCGGCTGGATCGACCGCAACCGCGGCGTGCTGCGCTTCGTCGACCAGGGCTCGATCCTGCTGGTCGTCTACGTCGCGTTCAGCGAGGCCGTCAACGAGGGCCTGTGGCACCAGATCCCGCCGCGCGCGCTCGGCGGCCTGCTCGTCGTCAACCTCGTGCTGCTCGCGATCGCGCTGCTGCTGACCGCGTTCGTCAGCAAGCGGCTCGGCTTCAACCGCGCCGACCAGATCACGATCATCTTCTGCGGATCGAAGAAGAGCCTCGCGGCCGGCGTGCCGATGGCGAAGGTGATCTTCTCGGCGAACGCGGTCGGCGCGGTCGTGCTGCCGCTGATGCTGTTCCACCAGATCCAGCTGATGGCGTGCGCGGCGCTCGCGCAGCGCTGGGGGGCGCGCGACATGAGCGGCGAGCACGACGAGGGCGACGCGACGTCCGCGTCCGGCGCGCTGAGCGCGGGCAAGCGCTGACGCGGGGAAGGCAGGACGGCCGCCGGAAGGCCGCCGCCCCTTCTCCTGCCGGCCTTCCGGGCGTGCACCGACACGCGTGCGGCGCGATGCGCCATCGGCGCCCATCGTGTCACGAAATCTTCATTCAATTCCGCGCGAGCGCTGCCGTTAAGCCGGACGTCCCGTCGATTCGGCTGCCCTCGCCCATGCCCGCGCTCCCCACCGACTCCGCTGCCGCCCGCACCACGCGCCTGATCGCGGATCGCGCGCTCGCGGCCGTCTTCCAGCCGATCGTCGACCTCCGGTCGGGGACGGTCGTCGGTTACGAAGGGCTGATCCGCGGCCCGCGCGGCACGGACCTCGAACCGCCCGCCGCGCTGTTCGCACAGGCCGCGCGCGAAGGCGAGACCATCGCGCTCGAGCAGGCCGCCGCGCTCACCTGCCTCGACGCGTTCGCGGCGCTCGGCTGCGACGGCAAGCTGTTCCTCAATTTCAGCGCCGGGACGATCCTCGCGCTCGCCAGCAAACGCGAGCGCGCACGGCAGTTCCTCGGCCGCGCGCGGGTCGGCGCCGAGCGCATCGTGATCGAGCTGACCGAGCAGAATGCGATGCCCGATGTCGCGCACATCGGGCCGGCGGTCGCGTCGCTGCGCGACGCCGGCGTCCAGTTCGCGCTCGACGACTACGGCACCGCGAACGCGAGCATGAACCTGTGGCTGCGCCTGCAGCCGGACGTCGTGAAGATCGACCGCTTCTTCATCCACGACATCGCGCGCGACCCGCTCAAGTTCGAGGCCGTGAAGGCGATGCAGCACTTCGCGCAGGCGAGCGGCGCGCAACTGATCGCGGAAGGCATCGAGAACGAATGCGACCTGATCGTCGTGCGCGACATGGGGATCTGCTGCGTGCAGGGTTTCCTGCTCGGCCGGCCGAACGCGCGGCCGTCGCGCGTCGTCGCGCCGGCCGCGCGCGACGCGATCCGCGCGCCGCACATCGCGGTGTTTCCCGGCGCGACGCGCTCGGTGCGGCCGGCCGGCACGATCGCCGGGAAGATGCTGGTGCCCGCGCCGGCGCTGCCGCGCGACGCGACCAGCAACGACGTGCTCGAGCTGTTCAACCGGATGCCCGACCTGCACGCGGTCGCGCTCGTCGAACGCGGACGGCCCGTCGCGCTCGTGAATCGCCGCGGCTTCATCGACCGCTTCGCGTTGCCGTATCACCGCGAGGTGTTCGGGAAGAAGCCGTGCCTGCAGTTCGCGAACGACGCGCCGCTGATGATCGACAACGCAACGACGTTCGAGCAGCTCGCAAGTCTGCTCGCGAGCCACGACCAGCGCTATCTCGCGGACGGCTTCGTGATCACCGAACACGGCCGCTACGTCGGGCTCGGCACCGGCGAGAGCCTGGTGCGCGCGGTGACCGAGATGCGCATCGAGGCCGCGCGCTACGCGAATCCGCTGACATTCCTGCCCGGCAACATCCCGATCAGCGCGCACATCGACCGCCTGCTGCAGCGCGACGCCGGCTTTCACGCGTGCTACGTCGACCTGAACCAGTTCAAGCCGTTCAACGACCAGTACGGCTACTGGCAGGGCGACGAGGTGCTGAAGTTCGCCGCGACGGTGCTGGCCGGCGTGTGCGATCCGCAGCGCGACTTTCTGGGCCACGTCGGCGGCGACGATTTCCTCGTGCTGTTCCAGCGCGACGACTGGCGCGAACGCGCGGCCGACGCGATCGCGCGCTTCAACGACGGCGCGCGGCTCTTCTACACGCAGGCCGACCGGCAGGCGGGCGGGCTGCACGGCGAGGACCGCCACGGCAACCCGGCGTTCTTCGGCTTCGTGACGATGGCGATCGGCGCGGTCGGCGTACCGGCCGGCGCGCATGGCGCCAAACGGTACGGCAGCGACGAGATCGCATCGGTCGCGGCGCTCGCGAAGCGGCGCGCGAAACAGCAGCCGGACGGGCTGGCGGTCGTCGATCTCGACGCGGGCCGCGCCGCGCTGCGCCATCGCGGCGAACCGCCGGCCGCGGCGGCAGGCTGAGCGGCACGCGGCCGGCGGTTCGCGGCGGCACGGCCGCGTCTCGGGCGATGGCGACGGAGGTCCGCCCGCCGCCGCTGCACCGACCGTGGCGCACCGGCTGCCGGCCTGGCCGTGCAAGCCGTCGCGCATGCCGCCCGGACGTGCGAAGCCCGTTCGCTTCCGGCCCGCCTCCCGGCCGTGGCGCCTCGCACGCGCGCCTTGCCTTTTGCACGTTTTGTTTAGTATTTTTAGTAACGGCGTTTTCGCAGATTAGCCCTTAAAAACCCGTTATTTGCGGGTATTCCCCGGTTATCCGGCCCGAATTCCGCATCGAGTTTTACTATACAATCGCCCCCACCCTAAACAAACCGGACCCGAACGAACGATGGGTACGACCATTCGCGATGTGGCGCGAGCGGCAGAGGTCTCGATCGGCACCGTCTCGCGCGCGCTGAAGAACCAGCCGGGCCTGTCCGAAGCCACGCGGGCGCGGATCGTCGAGATCGCGCAGCGGCTCGGCTACGATCCCGCGCAGTTGCGGCCGCGCATCCGCCGGCTCACCTTCCTGCTGCATCGCCAGCACAACCGCTTTCCCGCCAGCCCGTTCTTCTCGCACGTGCTGCACGGCGTCGAGGACGCGTGCCGCGAGCGCGGCATCGTGCCGACGCTGCTCACGGTCGGTCCGAACGACGACGTGCTGCGCCAGATGCGCCCGCACGCGCCCGACGCGATCGCGGTGGCCGGCTTCATCGAGCCCGAGACGATCGAGGCGCTCGCCGCGACCGGCCGGCCGCTCGTGCTGATCGACCTGTGGGCGCCCGGGCTGCGCTCGGTCAACATCGACAACGCGACGGGCGCCGCGCTCGCGATGCGCCACCTGCTCGCCACCGGCCGCACGCGGATCGCGTTCATCGGCGGCTCGCCCGCGCACTACAGCATCGCGCAGCGCGCGATCGGCTACCGGCGCGCGTTCTTCGAAGCCGGGCGGCTGTTCGACCCCGCGTACGAAGTGACGATCGACGCGGGGCTCGATCCCGACACGGGCGCCGCGCGCGCGATGGAGCAACTGCTCGACGCGCCGGGCCCGCGCCCCGAAGCCGTGTTCGCGTACAACGACGCGGCCGCGCTCGCCGCGCAGCGCGTGTGCACCGCGCGCGGCCTGCGGATTCCGGACGACATCGCGATCGTCGGCTTCGACAACATCCCGGCCGCCGCGCACGCGAGCCCGCCGCTCACGACGCTGTCGGTCGACAAGGAGGCGCTCGGCCGCCGCGGCGTCGAGCTGCTGCTCGCCGAGTCGCCCGAGCGCACCGAGATCTCCCTGCCCGTCGAGCTGATCGTGCGGGCCAGCAGCCAGCCCGCCGGCTCGCCGGCACTCGATACCGCAACGGTCACCGAATCATGAACATGCCCCCGGTCCAACCCTGCACGGCCGCACCGGCCGCCCACACGCCAGACGCACCGTTCGTCGCGAGCTTCCGCGATCCGTCGTTCCTGCTGTCGCACATCGAGGACACGCTGCGCTTCTACGCGACGAACGCATTCGACCCGACGGGCGGTTTCTACCATTACTTCCGCGACGACGGCAGCATCTACAACCGCACGTCGCGCCACCTCGTCAGCAGCTGCCGGTTCGTCTTCAACTACGCGATGGCGTACCGGCATTTCGGCGACCCGCGCCACCTGGAATACGCGCGCCACGGGCTGCGCTTCCTGCGCGACGCGCACTGGGACGACGAACTGCAGGGCTACGACTGGGAACTCGACTGGCGTGACGGCGGCAAGCACGCGACGCTCGACGGCGCGCGCCACTGCTACGGGCTCGCGTTCGTGCTGCTCGCGGCCGCGCATGCGACGATGGCCGGCATCGACGAGGCGCGCCCGCTGATCGCCGCGACCTACGAACTGGCCGAGCACCGCTTCTGGGATGCGGCCGCGGGCCTGTACGCGGACGATGCGACGCCGAACTGGATCGTGTCGTCGTACCGCGGCCAGAACGCGAACATGCACATGACCGAGGCGCTGCTCGCGGCGTACGAGGCGACCGGCCACCTCACATACCTCGATCGCGCGGAAAAGCTCGCGAGCCACGTCACGCAGCGCCAGGCCGCGCTGTCGGGCGGGCTCGTGTGGGAGCACTACCATGCGGACTGGTCGGTCGACTGGGATTACAACAAGGAAGACAGCTCGAACATCTTCCGCCCGTGGGGCTTCCAGCCCGGACACCAGACCGAATGGGCGAAGCTGCTGCTGATCCTCGAACGGCACCGCCCGCTCGACTGGCTCGTGCCGCGCGCGGCCGAGCTGTTCGACGCGGCGCTCACGCATGCGTGGGACGCCGACCACGGCGGCCTGTACTACGGTTTCGGCCCCGACTTCACGATCTGCGACCACAACAAGTACTTCTGGGTGCAGGCCGAAACCTTCGCGGCGGCCGCGATGCTCGGCGCGCGCACCGGCAGCGAGCGCTTCTGGGACTGGTACGACGAGATCTGGCGCTACAGCTGGGCCCATTTCGTCGATCACCGCTACGGCGCGTGGTACCGGATCCTCACCTGCGACAACCGCAAGTACAGCGACGAAAAGAGCCCGGCCGGCAAGACCGACTATCACACGATGGGCGCGTGCTACGACGTGCTCGCGACGCTCGCGCGCGCGCAACGCGGCGAACCGACGCAATGAGCGGCGGCACGTTTCCGGCTTTCGTGTCGGCGGGCGACATCCTGACCGACATGGTGCGCGCGGGCGATGCGCAATGGACCTCGGTGCCGGGCGGCGCCGGCTGGAACGTCGCACGCGCGGTCGCGCGGCTCGGCGTGCCGAGCGCGCTCGCGGGTTCGATCGGCGAAGACTGCTTCTCCGACGAACTGTGGCGCACGAGCGAAGCGGCCGGGCTCGACCTGCGCTTCCTGCAGCGGGTCGCGCGGCCGCCGCTGCTCGCGATCGTCCACGAGACCCGCCCGCCCGCCTATTTCTTCATCGGCGAAGCGAGTGCCGATCTCGCGTTCGATCCCGCACGGCTGCCGGCCGGCTGGGCCGACCACGTGAAATGGGCGCATTTCGGCTGCATCAGCCTCGTGCGCGAACCGCTCGCGGGCACGCTGGCCGCGCTGGCAGCCGAGCTGCACGCGCGCGGCGTGAAGATCAGCTTCGATCCGAACGTCCGGAACCTGATGACGGACGCGTACCGGCCGACGCTCGAGAAGATGGCCGCGCTCGCCGACCTGATCAAGGTATCCGACGAGGACCTGCGGCACCTGTTCGGCGGCGACGGCCCCGATGCGATCGCGGCGGTGCGCGCGCTGAACCCGCGCGCGGCCGTGCTCGTCACGCGCGGCGCGCAGGCGGCGACGCTCTACGCGGGCGGCGACGTGCTCGAGGCCAGCCCGCCGCGCGTCGAGGTGGCCGATACCGTCGGCGCGGGCGATGCGTCGATCGGCGGCCTGCTGTTCAGCCTGATGGCCGCCCCGCAGCGGTCGTGGCGCGAGCATCTCGTGTTCGCGCTGGCGGCGGGCGCCGCCGCGTGCCGGCATACGGGCGCGCACGCGCCGACGCTCGACGAGGTCGTCGCGCTGATCGAGCGCCGATAGCGGGACGGTGACCGGCCGCCGCGACCGGACGCCGTTCGGTCACCGATAAGCGGCGCTGTACATGCTGCGCCGCAGTGCTACGATGAAGTGTCCTTTTGCGGGAGAGCACGATGGACACGAACACGTTCACGAAAGGCATCTACACGGCCAAGGCGCATACCCAGCATGCGGGCAACGGGCAGTTTCAGGGTTACGTGATCCTCTCGCGCGACGACGGGGACGACACCGAGAACACACGTTACGACGTCCACTCGACGAGCCCCAGCGAGGAAGAAGCGTTCGACGAGGCGAAGGCGCTCGCGCACCGGATCCTCGGCGAGATCGAGCTGTAGCGCGCGCCCCCTCTTTCAGGCGCGGCTCAGAGCAGCCGCGCCACCATCGACAGCAGCATCGTCAGCACCAGCGTCGACATGAACGGGAACGGGTAGCGCCGCCCGCCGAGCGTCAGCGTGACGTCGCCCGGCATCCGCCCGATGCCGAGCTTGCCGAGCCACGGCCAGCAGCGCGTCAGGATCATCACCGCGATGAACGTCGTCAGCAGCCAGCGCAGCATGTCCGCCCTCGCTCAAAGCGCGTGCGAGCGGTCGCCGCGCGCGAACGCGTCGAGCGTGCCGTCGATGCCGCGCGAGAACGCGATCACCTTGAACAGCTCGCCCATCTCGGCTTCCGAGATCAGCTTCTGCACCGCGTTCGCGGCCGGCAGGAACGCGCGGATGTCGGACGGATCGATCGCGGCCAGCGCGTCGGTGATGCCGGCGTTCAGCAGGAAGCGCGCCTGCGACGTGTAGCCGAGCAGGTCGGCGCCGGTCGCGACGGCCGCGTCGTAGATGCCGGTGAATTCGACGTGCGCGGTGATGTCCTGCAGCCCCGGGTACAGGAACGGGTCGTCGTGCGCCTGGTGGCGGTAGTGGCACATCAGCGTGCCGCGGTCGCGCTGCGGATGGTAGTACTCGTGCGCCGGAAAGCCGTAGTCGACCAGCAGCACCGCGCCGCGCGCGAGCATCGTGCAGACGGTGCGCGTGAACGCCAGCGCGGCCTCGTGCGTCTCGGTCACGTAGCCGTCGCCGACGTCGAGCCCCGCGAGCGCCGGCGGCAGGCCGGCCGCGTCGGCGGGCCGGTCGTCGAACACGAACGCCTGGCGCGCGTCGAGCGCGACGCCGCGCTCGTGCCACGCGCCGCCCGCCTTCGCGAACAGCCGCACCGGCATCGCGTCGAGCACCTCGTTGCCGACCACGACGCCGTCGAACCGCTCGGGCAGCGCGTCGAGCCAGCGCACCTTCGCGGCCAGCGCCGGCGCGGCGGCCGCGATCGTGTCGCGCTGCCGTTCGCGCAGCTCGCCGGACAGGTCGACGATCAGGTATTCGTCGAGTTCGACGCGCTGCGCGTCGAGGGCGGCGAGCAGCCCGGCCGCGAGCTTGCCCGTGCCCGCGCCGAATTCCATCACGCGGCGCGTGTCGCTCGCCGCGAGCGCCTGCGCGACCGGTTGCGCGAGCGTTTGCGCGAACAGCGGCGACAGCTCCGGCGCGGTGACGAAGTCGCTGCCATCGTCGGCGCGGCGCCCGAACTTGCGGGCGCCGCCGCTGTAATAGCCGAGGCCGGGCGCATACAGCGCGCGCTCCATGAAACGGTCGAACGGCAGCCAGCCGCCGGCCGCCGCGATCTCGTCGCGCAGTTGCGCGGCAAGGGTTTCGGACTGCGCGAGCGCGTCGGGGCCGGGAGCAGGTAAACTAGCGGGTTCGTGAGCTTTCGGGTTCATCCCGGCATTGTAAATGACCGTTTCAGCCGATACGTCGACCCCGCGCGTGGTGCTCGTCACGGGCGCCCTGGGCAGCGCGGCCGACGCCGCGTCGATCGGCCGCGCGCTCGCGACGGGGTTCGCCCGCCGCGGCTGGGACGTCGCGCTGCAGCGCGGCCAGGGCGCGCCGCGCGCGGCCGCCGATGCGCTCGTCGCCGACGTCGCCGCGCTCGGCCGCCGCGCGGTCGTGCTGGACGCCGATCTGGCCCTGGAAACCGATGCGGCCGCGCTCGTCGCCGCGTGCGGCGAAGCGCTCGGCCGGCCCGCGTGCGCGGTGTTCGTCAGCGCCAGCGCGGGCGCCGACGACGCGCGGACGATCGACGGCGCGTCGCTCGCCGGCGCGCTCGCGCGCAACGTGACGGCGCCGCTCGCGCTGGCCCGCGCGCTCGCCGATGCGACGCCCGACGCCGCGCGCGAGCATGAAGCGCTGCGCGCGTGCGCGATTCACGTGCTGGATCAGGCCCTGTTTCACCCGGCACCGGCGCAGCTGTCGCACGCGCTGATGCAGGCCGCGCTGAACCGCGCGACGTCGGCGCTGGCGCTGGCACTCGCGCCGAAGGTGCGGGTCGCGGCGCTCGTGCGCGGTCACGCGCCGCACGCGGACGACATCGCGGCGGCCGCCTGCTATCTCGCGAGCGCGCCCGGCGTCACGGGCGCGACGCTGACCGTCGACGGCGGCGAGCACCTCGTGCCGCCCGCCGCCGGCCCGAATGAATGAACCGCGCGGGCGCGGCCTGACCGCCGCCGCCCGCGCCGCTTTGCGTGCGCGCACGCCAATTTGACTGGGACGACCATGTTTTCCGCTCTCCTGCACCCCCGCCTCGCGGATTGCCGCAGGCTCTACCTGCGCGACTACGAGGTGCACATCAACATCGGGGCCTTCGAACACGAGAAGCGCGGCGAGCAGCGCGTCGTCATCAACGTCGACCTGTTCGTGCCGCTCGCGCTGTCCACCCCCGTCGACGACCGGCTGCATGAAGTCGTCGACTACGATCTGATGAAGCAGAGCGTCGCGCAATGCGTGGCGCGCGGCCACATCCACCTGCAGGAAACGCTGTGCGACGCGATCGCCGCGCACCTGCTGGCGCACGACACCGTGCGCGCGGTACGCGTCTGTACCGAGAAACCGGACGCCTATCCGGACTGCGACGCCGTCGGCGTCGAAGTCTTTCGCATCAAGGACGAGGAGCGCGCATGAACGCCCCCCACACGAATGACACGGCGGCCGCGGCCGCCACCCTCGACGACGCCGCGCCGGCCGGCCGCCAGGCGCTGACGCGCCGCGAGCAGAAGGAAGCGTACGAGAACAACAAGCTGTACAAGCGGATCGTGCGCCAGGTCGGCCAGGCGATCGGCGACTACAACATGATCGAGCACGGCGACAAGGTGATGGTGTGCCTGTCGGGCGGCAAGGACAGCTACGCGATGCTCGACGTGCTGCTGCGCCTGCGCGAGCGCGCGCCGATCGACTTCGACATCGTCGCGGTGAACCTCGACCAGAAGCAGCCGGGCTTCCCCGAGCATGTGCTGCCCGAGTACCTGAAGCAGGTTGGCGTGCCGTTCCACATCGAGAACCAGGACACCTACAGCATCGTCAAGCGGCTCGTCCCCGAAGGCAAGACGACCTGCTCGCTGTGCTCGCGGCTGCGCCGCGGGATCCTGTACCGCGTGGCCGGCGAGCTCGGCGCGACCAAGATCGCGCTCGGCCACCATCGCGACGACATCGTGCAGACGCTGCTGCTCAACATGTTCTACGGCGGCAAGCTGAAGGGGATGCCGCCGAAGCTGCAGTCGGACGACGGCAAGAACATCGTGATCCGCCCGCTCGCGTACGTGAAGGAAACCGATCTCGAGAAATACGCGGAGTTGCGCGAATTTCCGATCATCCCGTGCAACCTGTGCGGCAGCCAGCCGAACCTGAAGCGCGCGGAAATGAAGGCGCTGATCCGCGAATGGGACAAGCGCTTCCCGGGCCGCGTCGACAACATGTTCAACGCGCTCGCGAAGGTCGTGCCGTCGCACCTGATGGACACGACGCTGTACCCGTTCCAGTCGCTGCGCGCGACCGGCGAGGCCGATCCGCAAGGCGACATCGCGTTCGACGAGGAACCGTGCGCATCGGGCGACGATACCGCCGCGCCGGGCGCCGCCCGGCCGATCTCGATCGTCCAGTTCGACGACCTGTAAGCAGGGCCCGAACCCCGCCGGAACAAGGGCCCGCGGCCCCTGTTCCGGCGCTGTCGCCCCGCCGCGACAGGCCCGGAACGGCGGGGGCCGCATGCTAAAATGGACGGCTTCGAACTCCTCAGACAAGCTGGCGCCATGAATATCGTGATTTTGGCGGCAGGCACCGGCAAGCGCATGCGTTCCGCGCTGCCGAAAGTGCTTCACCCCCTGGCCGGCAGGCCGCTTCTCTCCCACGTCATCGACACCGCGCGCACGCTGCAGCCGTCCCGGCTGGTGGTCGTCGTCGGTCACGGTGCCGAGCAGGTCGAAGCCGCCGTCGCCGCGCCCGATGTCCAGTTCGCGGTGCAGGCCGAGCAGCTCGGCACCGGCCACGCGGTGCGCCAGGCCCTGCCGCTCCTCGATCCCGCGCAACCGACGCTCGTGCTGTACGGCGACGTGCCGCTCACGCGCGCGTCGACGCTGCAGCGCCTCGTCGATGCCGCGCGCGAGGGCCGCTACGGGATTCTGACCGTCACGCTCGACGATCCGACCGGCTATGGCCGCATCGTGCGCGATGCGTCGGGCTTCGTCACGCGCATCGTCGAGCAGAAGGACGCCTCGCCGGACGAGCTGAGGATCGCCGAGATCAACACGGGCATCATCGTCACGCCGACGGCCCAGCTGTCGATGTGGCTCGGCGCGCTGAAGAACGAGAACGCGCAGGGCGAGTACTACCTGACCGACGTCGTCGAACTCGCGATCGAGGCCGGCTTCGAGGTCGTCACGTCGCAGCCCGACGAGGACTGGGAAACGCTCGGCGTCAACAGCAAGGCACAGCTCGCGGAACTCGAGCGGATCCACCAGCGCAACGTCGCGGATGCGCTGCTCGCCGACGGCGTCACGCTCGCCGATCCGGCGCGCCTCGACGTGCGCGGCACGCTGCGCTGCGGCCGCGACGTGTCGATCGACGTGAACTGCGTGTTCGAAGGCAACGTGACCCTCGCCGACAACGTGACGATCGGCGCGAACTGCGTGATCCGCAACGCGTCGGTCGGCACCGGCACGCGCATCGATGCGTTCACGCACATCGACGGCGCCGAGCTCGGCGCGCACACCGTGATCGGCCCGTACGCGCGGCTGCGCCCCGGCGCGCAGCTCGCGGACGAAGCGCACGTCGGCAACTTCGTCGAGGTGAAGAACGCGGTGATCGGCCACGGCTCGAAGGCGAACCACCTCACCTACATCGGCGACGCCGACATCGGCGCGCGCGTGAACATCGGCGCGGGCACGATCACCTGCAACTACGACGGTGCGAACAAGTTCCGCACCGTGATCGAGGACGACGTGTTCGTCGGCTCCGACACGCAGCTCGTCGCGCCCGTGCGCGTCGGCCGCGGCGTGACGATCGCCGCCGGCACGACGATCTGGAAGGACGTGGCCGACGGCCTGCTCGCGTTGAACGAGAAGACCCAGACCGCGAAGAGCGGCTACGTCCGCCCGGTCAAGAAGAAGAGCTGAACCTTTTGCGGGCGCCCCGGCGGCGCCCGCGTCGACTTACAGGATTGACCATTCATGTGCGGCATTGTCGGCGCAGTTGCGCAGCGTAATATCGTTCCGGTGCTGATCGAAGGATTGCGGCGCCTCGAATACCGTGGCTACGACTCGTGCGGCGTCGCCGTGCTCGAGCCGGGCGCGCCGAAGCGCGCGCGCAGCGTCGCGCGCGTCGCCGATCTCGACACGCAGGTGCGCGAGTCGCATCTCGAAGGCACGACGGGCGTCGCGCACACGCGCTGGGCGACGCACGGCGCGCCCGTCACGCACAACGCGCACCCGATCTTCTCGTCGAACGCGCTGGCGCTCGTGCACAACGGCATCATCGAGAACTTCGAGCCGCTGCGCGAGGCGCTGCGCGCGAAGGGCTACGAATTCGTGTCGCAGACCGACACCGAGGTGATCGCGCACCTCGTGCACAGCCTGTATCGCGGCAACCTGTTCGACGCCGTGCGCGAAGCCGTGCAGCAGCTGCACGGCGCGTATGCGATCGCCGTGATCCACAAGGACCAGCCGCATACCGTCGTCGGCGCGCGCCAGGGTTCGCCGCTCGTCGTCGGCCACGGCGACGGCGAGAACTTCCTCGCGTCCGATGCGCTCGCGCTCGCGGGCAGCACCGACCGCTTCACGTTCCTCGAGGAAGGCGACGTGTGCGAGCTGTCGCTCGACGGCGTGACGATCGTCGATCGTCACGGCGCCACCGTGCAGCGCGAGATCCGCGTGGTCAGCGCGTACGGCGGCGCGGTCGAGCTCGGCCCCTATCGCCACTTCATGCAGAAGGAAATCTTCGAGCAGCCGCGCGCGATCAGCGATACCGTGCCGCAGACGGAAGCCTTCGGCGCGACGCTGTTCGGCGACGCCGCGCCCGCCGCGTTCGCGGAGATCGACAGCCTGCTGATCCTCGCCTGCGGCACGAGCTACTACTCGGGCCTCACCGCGAAGTACTGGCTCGAATCGATCGCGAAGATCCCGACGCAGGTCGAGATCGCGAGCGAATACCGCTACCGCGAATCGGTGCCGAACCCGCGCCAGCTCGTGCTCGTGATCTCGCAGTCGGGCGAGACGGCCGACACGCTCGCGGCGCTCAAGCACGCGCAGTCGCTCGGCCACACGCACACGCTCGCGGTGTGCAACGTCGCGACGAGCGCGATGGTGCGCCTGACGGAAATGCAGTTCCTCACGCATGCGGGCACCGAGATCGGCGTCGCATCGACGAAGGCGTTCACGACGCAGCTCGTCGCGCTGTTCGTGCTGGCCGCGACGCTCGGCAAGCTGCGCGGGCACGTCGACGCCGCGCAGGAAGCGCAATTCCTGAAGGAGCTGCGCCACCTGCCGGCCGCGCTGAACAGCGTGCTCGCGCTCGAGCCGCAGATCATCGCGTGGTCGGAGGAGTTCGCGCGCAAGGAAAACGCGCTGTTCCTCGGCCGCGGGCTGCACTACCCGATCGCGCTGGAAGGCGCGCTGAAGCTGAAGGAAATCTCGTACATCCACGCCGAGGCCTATCCGGCCGGCGAACTGAAGCACGGGCCGCTCGCACTCGTCACGGAAGCGATGCCGGTCGTCACGGTCGCGCCGAACGACACGCTGCTCGAGAAACTGAAGTCGAACATGCAGGAAGTGCGCGCGCGCGGCGGCGAGCTGTACGTGTTCGCCGATGCCGATACGCAGATCGTCAACGACGACGGCCTGCACGTGATCCGGATGCCGGAACACTACGGGCAGCTGTCGCCGATCCTGCACGTCGTGCCGCTGCAGCTGCTCGCATATCACACCGCGTGCGCGCGCGGCACCGACGTCGACAAACCGCGGAACCTCGCGAAATCGGTGACGGTGGAGTAACGCAGGACGACCGGGATGGCCCGCGCCGGGCCACCCCCATCGCGCCGCGGTGCGAAGCAGGCCATTCGGCCAGGTCGAAGACGGAGAGACAATGGTAAGACTGATTGGATGCGGATTGCTGGCGCTGACGTTCGCGTCGACGGGCTGGGCCGCCGAGCATTATGTCGAGGTCTGGAACCCGCCCGAGGCACGACATCCGGCGGCCCGTACGCCGGCCGCGCGCACGGGCGCCGACGCGCGTACCGGCAAGAGCGCGGAGAAGCACGCGAGCGTCACGCCGAAAGCCCCCGCGAAGCCGCACAAGCGCCGTGTCGCGCAAGCCGTGAAAGCCGGCCCGCATCACCCGGCCGCCACCGCGACCGAAACGCCAGCCGCGCCGCGCCCTGTCGCACAACCCGCGCCGGGCCGCCTCACGGTGATGCACCCGGCCGGCTCCGACGAGACGCACGCGCTGGGCTTCTCCAACATCCCGCGTCAATACACGCCGGACGGCAACGTGCTGCAGGTCGGCACGCAGGGCCGCGCCGCGGAGGTGACTCGATAATGGAAGCGCAAACCTACCACGGCTACCAGATCTGGGGCCATGCGATCCTGCAGCAGGAGGAGATCATGCAGCCCGACCGATTCGCGGCGAGCGGCACGATCACGCAGAACAACAAGCTGGTCGAGGCATCCGGCGTGCTCGGCGTCTTCGATACCGAGGACGAGGCGCGCGAAGCGGGGCTCGAATGGGCCCGCGCCTGGATCGACAGCCACCGCTGACCGGCCGCGCCACCGTACGCGTGCCGTGACGGTCGCGGCGATCACGCATCGCACATGAAAGAAGGGGCGTCGACGACGCCCCTTCTTTCATTCGAACCCGCAACGCTCAGGCGGTCGCGCGCGGCGGCCTCGCCACCTGCCGCGGCCGGCCGACGAGCCGGGCCAGCACGAGGATCG
Organism: Burkholderia sp. YHN3-13; assembly: GCF_055810675.1. NCBI lineage: Bacteria > Pseudomonadati > Pseudomonadota > Betaproteobacteria > Burkholderiales > Burkholderiaceae > Burkholderia > Burkholderia sp. YHN3-13. The sequence continues at coordinate 227,974 of NZ_JBVVNQ010000006.1, forward strand.
CCGCCAGCGTCGCGACGTACGCGGCGATCTGGATGCCCGCCGGACGCGCGGTATAGCCGATCAGCGTATGGAGCGCCTTGCCGACGATGCTCGACTCCTTGAGCAGCCACGACGTGTCCCAGATCGCGTCGCCCCACGACGGCACGAGCCCCGCGGCCAGCAGGAAGCCGACGCACTGGCTCGCCATCCCCGCCGCGAGCAGCACGATCAGCGCATTGGTGACGGAGAACAGGCGCTTCAGCGGAATCTGCAGCAGGCCCGCATACATCGCATAGCCGAGCCCGGCGCCACCGAGCACGCCGAGCAGCCCGCCGACGATCATCTGCGGCGTCTGTCCCGGATCGCCCGCCGCGATCCCGTAGAGGAACAGCACGGCCTCGGAGCCTTCGCGCAGCACCGCGACGCCGACCACGATGGCAAGACCCGTCAGCGGCCGGCGGCCGGCCGCGACGGCCCGGCCGACTTCGCCCATATGCAGCGCCATCTCGCGGCCGTGCCGGCTCATCCAGATGCAGTGCCACGCCAGCATCAGCGTCGCGACGAACATCACGCCCGCGTTGAAGACTTCCTGCCCCATGCCGGACGCCCATTGCGAGATCACGTCGGCGAACGCCGCGATCAGGCCGGCGCCGATCACGCCGCCGGCCAGCCCGCCGCTCACCCACCAGCCGCGCCGCGGCACGCCCTTCGTGGCGGCCATCACGATCGAGACCACCAGCGCGGCCTCGAGCACTTCACGAAAGACGATCAGGGCAGTCGACAGCATGTCGGTTTCCGCTTACTTGACGGTCAGGTGCGTCTTCGACTGCGCTTCGTGATACTCGTCGTGGAACTCGTAGGTGCCCGCCTTCAGCGGCCCGACGAGGATCTCGACCGACTTGCCGGCCGGCACGACCTTCTCCGCCTTGAAGTCGTCGCTCTCGAATTCCGCGGGCGTCGCGTCGAGGTTCTTCACGACGAATTTCACCTTCTTGCCGGCGGGGATCGTCACGCCATCGGGTGAAAACTTGTGGTCCTTCAGGGTCAGGTTGACGACGTCGTCGGCAGCGAATGCGGACGTTGCCGATGCGCCCAGCAGGGCCAGCGCGAAGCCGAAAGCAAAACGATTCATGGTCGGAAACGGAGAACGGATCTTGAGGGGAATCGATACTAAGAGCGATTCGCATTTCCACAATGAATGCCCACGTTTTCAATATGGAAATAATGCTCCGTATCGTTTCACGGCATGTTGTCCGGAAAGGCTTTTCCCGACGCGCGACGCCGCGCGGCCACGGTCAATCGGGCCAAACACCGACCGGCATGCGCGGCGCCGCGCCGATTCGTCCGACCACCGCCCGACGCGTCATCCATCGGCCGCGCGGTATCCTTCACACAGTGCTTGACCTTCCCACCATGGCAAACTTCATGCTGACGGTGTTCGTCAATCGTCCACTCAGGAGAACACGATGGAATTCGAAGTGCAGGACATGACCTGCGGCGGCTGCGCCAATGCGATCACGCGTGCGGTGACGGCCGCCGATCCCGCCGCGAAGCTCGACATCGACGTCGCGGCGAAAATCGTCAAGGTCGAATCGGCGCAAGGCGCCGAGCGCGTGCAGTCGATCATCGAGGCCGCCGGCTTCCATCCCGCGCTGCGCGCCGCCTGACGCGCCCTCGGAAAGGCGGGCGCACCGCCGCACGGCGATGCGCCCGCACACGGCAGCGCGTCAGCGCAGCCGGATCAGCGTCGACTTCAGCTCGGTGTATTTCTCGAGCGCGTGCAGCGACTTGTCGCGGCCGTTGCCCGACTGCTTGTAGCCGCCGAACGGGAAGTTCATGTCGCCGCCCTCGTCGTAGCAGTTCACCCACACGGTACCCGCACGCAGCCGGCGCGACACGTCGTGCGCGGTCGTCAGGTTCGACGTCCACACGGCCGCGGCCAGCCCGTATTCGGTGTCGTTCGCGATCCGCACGGCCTCGTCGACGTCGTCGAACACGATCACCGACAGCACGGGCCCGAAGATTTCCTCGCGCGCGATCCTCGCATCGGGCGTCACCTCGAACACCGTCGGCTCGACGTAAAAGCCGCCCGTCTCCTCCTTCACGCGCGCCCCGCCCGTGACGAGCCGGCCTTCGCCGCGCCCCGCCTCGATGTATCCGAGCACGCGTTCGAGCTGGATGCCGTCGACGATCGCCCCCATCGACACCGACGGGTCGAGCGGGTTGCCCGGCACGTACGCGCGGGCGGCCGCGACGAGCTTCTCGATGAAGGCGTCCTTGATGTCGCGATGCACGAGCAGCCGCGACCCGGCCGTACACATCTCGCCCATGTTGTAGAAGATCGCGCCGGCCGCCGTTTGCGCGGCACGGTCGAGATCGGGGCAATCGGGCAGCACGATGTTCGGCGACTTGCCGCCGAGCTCGAGCCATGCGCGCTTCAGGTTCGACTGCGCCGCGTACTGCATGATCAGCTTGCCGACGGCCGTCGAGCCCGTGAACGCGATGCAGTCGACGTCGCGATGCAGCGCGAGCAGCTTGCCCGGTTCGCCAGCGCCCGGCACGACGTTGAACACGCCGGCCGGGATGCCGGCTTCGAACGCGAGCTGCGCGACGCGGATCGCGGTCAGCGGCGATTTCTCCGACGGCTTCAGCACGACGCTGTTGCCGGCCGCGAGCGCGGGGCCGAATTTCCACGCGGCCATCAGGATCGGGAAATTCCACGGCACGACGGCCGCCACCACGCCGACCGGCTCGCGCGTGACGAGACCGACCAGATGATGATCGGCCGGCGCGACCTCGCCGCCGACCTTGTCGATCGCTTCCGCGAACCATTCGACGCAGTACGCGGCGCCCGGCACGTCGACCGTCGTCGTGTCGCCGATCGGCTTGCCCGCGTCGAGCGTCTCGAGCAGCGACAGTTCGTCGAGATGCTCGCGCATCAGCGCGGCCCAGCGCAGCAGCACGGCCTTGCGTGCGCGCGGGTTCAGGCCGGCCCATACGCCTGCGTCGAACGCCCGGCGTGCCGCCGCGACGGCTGCGTTCACGTCGGCTTCGCCGCAGTCGGCGACCTTCGCGAGCACGCGGCCGTCGATCGGGCTCACGCAGTCGAACGTCTTGCCGCCGTGCGCGTCGCGCCGACGCGCCGTCGATGAATGCGCGCCCTTCGATCCGGAGCGACGCCGCCTTGTCCTGCCAGTCAGCCAAAGTCAACTTGTTCATCAGGATGCCTCAATGTTGTGACATTCGCGGTGCGCCGCGCACCTGACGCGCGGCCGGCCTGCAGCGAATGCGATGACGCGCGGTCAGAAGGTCGCCGGCGAATTGGCCGAGACGACCTCGCAGATCAGTTCCGCGCTGGGATTGCGAAAACGGTGCGGCAAACGGCTTTCGAAGTAGTAGCCGTCTCCGGGGTCGAGCAGCCACGTCGCGCCGTCGACGGTCAGCTCGAGCCGGCCCGACACGACGACACCGCCCTCGTGCCCCGCATGCACGAGCATCTCGGGGCCCGTGTCGGCGTGCGGCTGATAGATCTCGCGCAGGATGCACATGTTGCGGTCCTTCACGCTCGCGCCGACCAGATGAAACGCGAGCGTGTCGTTGCCGAGGTTCGGCATCTCGTCACGACGCGACACGACCGAGCGCGACTCGACGAGCTCGAACGTGAAGAACTCCGCCAGACTCATCGGTATGCATTCGAGCAACTTCTTCAGCGATCCGACCGACGGGCTCACGCGCCCCTGTTCGATCAGCGAGATCGTGCCGTTGGTCACGCCGGCCCGCTTCGCGAGTTCGCGCTGCGACAGGCCATGCTTGTTGCGCACGAAGCGCAGGCGCTCGGCGACTTCGGTGGACATCGATTCGGTTTCGGACACGATAGGTGCGATGACAAAGTGAAACGACGCAGTGGACAGCCGTTGAATATTCTAATCACTTTATGCCGCAGATCAGCGGGGAAAACCCTGAAAGGCGTTCGAAATAATGAACACCTCGCCGACTATTCCGTTTGCGAATCTTTTGTTCGCACTGCTCGGGAAAGCCCTGATGCAGGACCGTTAAAAAACATTTGACGCCGTTTTTGGCTCGTATATGCTGGCTCTCAGGTCAGCGTCATTTTGTTTTCACAGGCAGCAAAAAGCGTTATTGCAACGCAAAAATTGATGCCCATCAATGTAAATGACGCATAACCGGCGCCTTGATTATTTTAAACGCCCAGCGCGTTGAAAAGATCGGGTGTTCAATACTTTCAACAACCCAGTCGAGTGTAATCGTGAGAGTCCGTGGCCCTCTGGTGAGGTGGGATCGTAGCGTGGCGCGAAGTTCGCGCAGCGCGGCATCCCCTTCCGATGGCAGTTGCGGCTGGCATAGTCCTCGCCTGCAGCATCTGTCGATCTACACCATCCTGTCTCGTCGTTCCGTTCGGCGCCACAACGCCGTATCCGCACGCGCATTCGTCGCCGTCGATACCGACGAAGTGGCGTCGCTGCTGCCGTAGCGCCTCTCCTTTCTTTACGCCGTTCGTTTCATCCGCTGATTCGCCAACCGCATGGTCCGTGCGGTGACGGAACGCGTTCGCGCATTCGTTGCCGCGTCGCGTGTCGCAATGAAACGAACGACGGCCTGATCGTCGCGCGCAGCGCGGATCGCCACGCCATCCCGTTGCGCCCATTCACCAGCGGCCTTGCGCCTTGCGCCAGGCTGCGGGGCTGTTGCACGCCCGCGTTTCGCGCCGTCCGGCGAGCCGCACGCAACAACCCTCTGGATAGCTGATAGACGTCATGGAAAGGAAACCCCTCGTCGGCATCACCGCCGACCTCACGCAAATCGGCGCACACGCGTCGCACACGGTCGGCGACAAATACGTCGCCGCGATCGTCGACGGCGCGCACGCGTTCGCGATGGTGCTGCCTGCACTCGGCGAGCGCCAGTCGGTCGACGACGTGCTCGCCACGGTCGACGGGCTGCTGTTTACCGGCAGCTATTCGAACGTCGAGCCGCACCGGTACGGCGGCGAACCGAGCGCGCCCGGCACGAAGCACGACCCGGCACGCGACGCGACGACGCTGCCGCTGCTGCGCGCGGCGATCGCCGCGGGCGTACCCGTGCTCGCCGTCTGCCGCGGCTTCCAGGAGCTGAACGTCGTCTGCGGTGGCACGCTGCACCAGCGCGTGCATGAAGTGCCGGGCCTCGCCGATCACCGCGAGGACGACGACGCGCCGATGGACACGCAATACGGCCCCGCGCACGTCGTGCGCCTGACGCCCGGCGGCCGGTTGCATGCACTTGCCGGCGGCCGCGACGAAGTGCACGTGAACTCGCTGCACAAGCAGGGCATCGCGCAGCTCGGCTCCGGCCTCGCCGTCGAAGCCGTCGCGCCGGACGGCCTGATCGAGGCCGTCAGCGTCGTCGACGCACCGGCTTTCGCCCTCGCCGTGCAATGGCACCCCGAATGGCGCCATGCGCAGGACCCGCTGTCAAGCGCGATCTTCCGCGCCTTCGGCGATGCCTGCCGCGCCCGCCGCACTGCCCGCACGCGCGCCATGGCCGCCGCCGCGCTCGCCTGAGCGCGCCGCCCCAAACCCACGAGAACAGACATGCAAGACATCGAAGATTTCCTGAAGCAGCACCGGATCACCGAGATCGAAGCGATCATCCCCGACATGGCCGGCATCGCGCGCGGCAAGATCACGCCGCGCAACAAGTTCACGTCCGGCGAATCGATGCGCCTGCCGCAGGCCGTGATGGTGCAGACCGTCACCGGCGAATATCCGGAAGACGGCTCGCTGACCGGCGTGACCGACCCCGACATGGTGTGCGTGCCCGACACGTCGACGATCCGCCTGATCCCGTGGGCCGTCGACCCGACCGCGCAGGTGATCCACGACTGCGTGCACTTCGACGGCTCGCCGGTCGAGATCTCGCCGCGCTACGTGCTGCGCCGCGTGCTCGACCTGTACAAGGCGAAGGGCTGGAAACCCGTCGTCGCGCCGGAGCTCGAGTTCTATCTCGTCGACATGAACAAGGACCCGGACCTGCCGCTGCGTCCGCCGGTCGGCCGCACGGGCCGCCCCGAAACGGGCCGCCAGTCGTATTCGATCGAGGCCGTCAACGAGTTCGATCCGCTGTTCGAGGACATCTACGAGTACTGCGAATCGCAGAACCTCGACATCGACACGCTGATCCACGAAGTCGGCGCCGCGCAGATGGAGATCAACTTCATGCACGGCGACGCGCTGTCGCTGGCCGACCAGGTGTTCCTGTTCAAGCGCACGGTGCGCGAGGCCGCGCTGCGTCACAACATGTACGCGACCTTCATGGCCAAGCCGATGGAGGACGAACCGGGTTCGGCGATGCACGTGCACCAGAGCATCGTCGACGAGGAAACGGGCCAGAACCTGTTCACGTCGCCGGAAACCGGCGGCGCGACGTCGATGTTCTACAACTACCTCGCGGGCCTGCAGAAGTACACGCCGGCGCTGATGCCGATCTTCGCGCCGTACATCAACTCGTACCGCCGCCTGTCGCGCTTCATGGCCGCGCCGATCAACGTGCAGTGGGGCTACGACAACCGCACGGTCGGCTTCCGCATCCCGCACTCGGGCCCGTCGGCACGGCGCATCGAGAACCGCATCCCGGGCGTCGACTGCAACCCGTACCTCGCGCTCGCCGCGACGCTCGCGGCCGGCTATCTCGGCATGACGCAGCGCCTGGAGCCGACCGAGCCGCTCGTCAGCGACGGCTACGACCTGCCGTACCAGCTGCCGCGCAACCTCGAGGAAGGGCTGACGCTGATGGCCGCGTGCGAACCGCTCGGCGAGATCCTCGGCCACAAGTTCCTGAAGGCGTATTTCGCGTTGAAGGAAACCGAATACGAAGCGTTCTTCCGCGTGATCAGCTCGTGGGAACGCCGCCATCTGCTGCTGCACGTCTGAACGTGCGCACAACCGAATACGGAATCACGGAGGAAACATGACTTACCGCAACGAATCTGCCTGGATCCAGCCGGCCGCGCCGGCCGCCGCGCCGCGCGCGACGCAGGCACGCTCGACCGCCGAATACCGCGCGCTCGACGCCGCGCACCACATCCACCCGTTCTCGGACATGGGCGCGCTGAACCGCGCCGGCAGCCGCGTGATCGTGAAGGCCGACGGCGTCTACCTGTGGGATTCGGACGGCAACAAGGTGATCGACGGGATGGCCGGCCTGTGGTGCGTGAACGTCGGCTACGGCCGCAAGGAACTCGCCGACGCCGCGTATCGCCAGCTGCAGGAACTGCCGTTCTACAACACGTTCTTCAAGACCACGCACCCGCCGGTGATCGAGCTGTCCGCGCTGCTCGCGGAACTGACGCCGGCCGGCTTCAACCACTTCTTCTACTGCAACAGCGGCTCGGAAGGCAACGACACGGTGCTGCGCCTCGTGCACCAGTACTGGCGCGTGCAGGGCAAGCCGCAGAAGAAGTTCGTGATCTCGCGCAAGAACGGCTACCACGGCTCGACCATCGCGGGCGGCACGCTCGGAGGGATGGGCTACATGCACGAGCAGATGCCGTCGAAGGTCGAGCACATCGTGCATATCGACCAGCCGTATTTCTTCGGCGAAGCGCAGCCGGGCGAGACGCCGGAAGCGTTCGGCCTCGCGCGCGCGCAGCAGCTCGAGGCGAAGATCCTCGAGCTCGGCGCGGAGAACGTTGCCGCGTTCATCGGCGAGCCGTTCCAGGGCGCGGGCGGCGTGATCTTCCCGCCGTCGACGTACTGGCCGGAAATCCAGCGGATCTGTCGCAAGTACGACATCCTGCTCGTCGCCGACGAGGTGATCGGCGGCTTCGGGCGCACCGGCGAATGGTTCGCGCATCAGCACTTCGGTTTCGAGCCGGACCTGATCACGATGGCCAAGGGCCTCACGTCGGGTTATGTGCCGATGGGGGCGGTCGGCATTCACGAGCGCGTGGCGCGGCCGATCATCGACAACGGCGAATTCAATCACGGCCTCACGTACTCGGGCCACCCGGTGGCGGCGGCCGTCGCGGTCGCGAACCTGAAGCTGCTGCGCGACGAAGGCATCGTCGAGCGCGTGAAGACCGACACGGGCCCGTACTTCCAGGCGCTGATGCGCGAGACCTTCGCGCGTCACCCGATCGTCGGCGAGGTGCATGGTCACGGCCTCGTCGCGAGCCTCCAGCTCGCCGAATCGCCGGCCGATCGCCGCCGCTTCGCGAACGGCGGCGACGTCGGCACGATCTGCCGCGACTTCTGCTTCAACGGCAACCTGATCATGCGCGCGACCGGCGACCGGATGCTGCTGTCGCCGCCGCTCGTGATCACGCGCCAGGAAATCGATGAACTCGTGTCGAAGGCGAAGAAAGCCGTCGATGCAACCGCCCAGCAACTGGGTATTTCGTAACGGCTTTGCCTACAGGCGTGCGGCGGGCGCCGCACGCCGCCATAACCAGGGGAATTCCACCATGCGTGCCAGCTTTCTTCGCCAAGCCTGTTCTGTTGCCGCCCTTGCCGCCGCGGCCGCGTTCACGTCGGTCGCCAGCCCGACGGCGCGTGCCGACGAGCTGAATGTCTACAACTGGTCCGACTACATCGCACCGGACACGATCCCGAACTTCCAGAAGCAGACGGGCATCCACGTCAAGTACGACAACTACGACAGCGACGACACGCTTCAGGCGAAGCTGCTGGCCGGCAGCTCGGGCTACGACATCGTCGTGCCGACGTCGAACTACATGGCCAAGCAGATCCAGGCCGGCGTGTACCAGAAGCTCGACAAGTCGAAGATTCCGAACCTCGCGAACCTCGACCCGCTGCTGATGAAGATGATTGCCGACGCCGATCCGGGCAACCAGTACGGCGTGCCCTGGGCCTACGGCACGGACGGCATCGGCTACAACGCGCAGGCGGTGAAGAAGGCGCTCGGCGACAAGGCGCCGGTCGACAGCTGGGCGCTGGTGTTCGACCCGGCCAACATGGAAAAGCTGAAGAGCTGCGGCGTGTCGTTCCTCGACCAGGCCGTCGACGTGTTCGCCGCCACGCTGCAATACATGGGCAAGAACCCGAACAGCACGAACCCCGGCGACTACCAGGCCGCATTCGAAGTCCTGAAGAAAGTCCGCCCGTACATCACCCAGTTCAACTCGTCCGGCTACATCAACGACCTCGCGAACAACGACGTGTGCGTCGTGCTCGGCTGGTCGGGCGACGTCGGCATCGCGCACCGCCGTTCGGCGGAAGCGAAGCGTTCGTACGACATCAAGTTCTCGAACCCGAAGGAAGGCGGCCTGCTGTGGTTCGACGTGATGGTGATCCCGAAGGATGCGCCGCACCCCGAGGCCGCACTGAAGTGGATCAACTACGTGTCCGATCCGAAGGTCAACGCGGCGATCACCAACACGGTGTTCTACCCGACCGCGAACAAGGCGGCGCACCAGTTCGTCACGCCGGCCGTCGCGCAGGACCCGACCGTCTACCCGCCGGAAGACGTGCTGAAGAAGATGGTGCTGATGAAGCCGATGCCGGCCGACATCCTGCGCCTCGAGAACCGTCTGTGGGCCCAGCTGAAGACGGGCCACTGATCGTCATGCATTACGGCGGCGCAGGCATCGCATCACGCCTGCCCGCCTGAGATTCGCGGACCTCCGTCCGCCCGCGCGCGCCGCGCGCACTGTTCCATCCGGCACGAGCCGTTGTCCGCGAGTCGCGTTGCGCGCCTCGTGCGGGGACGCTCACGCCCGCAATCCGTGAAGAACGAATGGTGACTCCCATGCAATCGATACCCTCTTCCGCTGCTGCACGACAGACCCAACCGGCCGCCGCGGCCCGTCCGCAAAACGACGCGTTCGTGCGCATCGAAAACGTCGTGAAGAAGTTCGGCGACAGCACGGCCGTCGACAACGTGAACCTGACGATCGCGAAGAACGAATTATTCGCACTGCTCGGCAGCTCGGGCTGCGGCAAGTCGACGCTGCTGCGCATGCTCGCCGGGCTGGAAACGGCGACCTCCGGCAAGATCTTCGTCGACGGCGAGGACCTCGCGTCGCTGCCGCCGTACCGCCGCCCGGTCAACATGATGTTCCAGTCGTACGCGCTGTTTCCGCACATGACGGTCGAATCGAACGTCGCGTTCGGCCTGAAGCAGGAAGGCACGCCGAAAAACGAGATCAAGGAGCGCGTGGCCGATGCGCTCGCGCTCGTGCAGATGGGCAAGTACGCGCAGCGCAAGCCGCACCAGCTCTCCGGCGGCCAGCAGCAGCGCGTCGCGCTGGCCCGTTCGCTGGTCAAGCGCCCGAAGCTGCTGCTGCTCGACGAGCCGATGTCCGCGCTCGACAAGAAGATCCGCCAGAAGACCCAGCTCGAACTCGTGAACATCATCGAGAAGGTCGACGTGACCTGCGTGATGGTCACGCACGACCAGGAAGAGGCGATGACGATGGCCAGCCGCCTCGCGGTGATGAGCGAAGGCAAGATCGTGCAGATCGGCGCGCCGGGCGAGGTGTACGAATTCCCGAACAGCCGCTTCTCGGCCGAATTCATCGGCTCGACCAACCTGTTCGAGGGCCGCGTCGTCGAGGACGAACCCGATCACATCTTCGTCGAGAGCGACGATCTCGAGGCGCGCATGTACGTGAGCCACGGCGTCACGGGCCCGCTCGGCATGCCGGTCGGCATCTCGGTGCGCCCGGAGCGCATCCACGTGTCGCGCGAGAAGCCGGGCTCGAAGCACAACTGGGCGCGCGGCGTCGTGACCGACATCGCGTACATGGGCAGCTACTCGCTGTACCACGTGCGCTTGCCGAGCGGCAAGACGGTCGTGTCGAACCTGTCGAGCTCGCACCTGATGAACGACAACGCGCCGGCGTGGAACGACGACGTGTTCGTGTCGTGGTCGCCGGCCAGCGGCGTCGTGCTGACGCAATGAGGGCGACGCGATGAGAACCTCTGCTTCCACGCCTTCCACGCCGGTGTCGGCCGGCGCCTCGAGCATGGCCGCCGGCCGCTCGCGCCCGGGCCGCTTCGCCGCGCTGTCGCGCTTCCTGCCGTCGGGCCGCAGCGTCGCGATCGGCGTGCCGTTCCTGTGGCTCGCGGTGTTCTTCGCGCTGCCGTTCGTGCTGGTGCTGAAGATCAGCTTCGCCGACCAGGTGATGGGCATTCCGCCGTACACGTCGCTCGTCGAAATCAAGGACGGCGTCGTGCACTTCGCGCTGCAGCTGTCGCACTACGCGTTCCTGCTGCAGGACGACCTGTATATCGCGACCTACCTCAGCTCGCTGAAGATGGCCGCCGTGTCGACGGTGCTGTGTCTGCTGATCGGGTACCCGATGGCGTACTACATCGCGCGCTCGGAGCCGAACCGCCGCAACGTGCTGATGATGGCCGTGATGCTGCCGTTCTGGACGTCGTTCCTGATCCGCGTGTACGCGTGGATCGGGATCCTGAAGGACGACGGCCTCCTGAACCACACGCTGATCGCGCTCGGCATCATCCACACGCCGCTGCGGCTGTACCACAGCGACGCGGGCGTCTACATCGGGATGGTCTATTCGTACCTGCCGTTCATGGTGATGCCGCTGTACGCGCACCTCGTGAAGATGGACCTGACGCTGCTCGAAGCCGCATACGACCTGGGCGCGAAGCCGTGGGTCGCGTTCACGCGGATCACGCTGCCGCTGTCGAAGAACGGGATCATCGCCGGCAGCCTGCTGGTGTTCATCCCGGCGGTGGGCGAGTACGTGATTCCGGAGCTGCTCGGCGGCGCCGACACGCTGATGATCGGCCGCGTGATGTGGGATGAATTCTTCAACAACATGGACTGGCCGATGGCGTCCGCGGTGACGGTCGCGATGGTGCTGCTGTTGCTGGTGCCGATGGCGCTGTTCCAGTACTACCAGGTCAAGGAACTGGAGGAAGCGAAATGATCAAGCCGAGCAAACCGCTGTCGACGGGCGTCCTCGCCTTCGGCTTCCTGTTCCTGTACATCCCGATCATCAGCCTGATCGTGTACTCGTTCAACGAGTCGAAGCTGGTGACGGTGTGGTCGGGCTTCTCGCTGAAGTGGTACGCGGCGCTGCTGGAGGACGACGAGCTGCTGACGGCCGCGTGGCTGTCGCTGAAGATCGGCCTCCTGACGGCGACCGCGTCGGTCGTGATCGGCACGTGGGCGGGCTTCGTGCTCGCGCGCTTCGGCCGCTTCAAGGGCTTCACGCTGTACACGGGGATGATCAACGCGCCGCTGGTGATTCCGGAAGTGATCCAGGGCATCTCGCTGCTGCTGCTGTTCGTGGCGCTGGAGCAGATGTTCGGCTGGCCGAAGGGCCGCGGGATGCTGACGATCTGGATCGGTCACGTGATGCTGTGCGTGTCGTACGTGGCGATCATCGTGCAGTCGCGCGTGAAGGAGATGAACAAGTCGCTGGAAGAAGCGGCGCTCGATCTCGGGGCAACGCCGCTGAAGGTGTTCTTCGTGGTGACGCTGCCGCTGATCTCGCAGGCGCTGCTGTCGGGCTGGCTGCTGTCGTTCACGCTGTCGATCGACGACCTGGTGCTGTCGGCGTTCCTGTCCGGGCCGGGCTCGACGACGCTGCCGCTGGTGGTGTTCTCGCGCGTGCGGCTGGGGCTGAACCCGGAGATGAATGCGCTGGCGACGCTGTTCATCACGGCCGTGACGATCGGCGTGATCGTCGTGAACCGGATGATGATCGCCCGCGAGCGGCGCCGCATGGCCGACCTGAAGGCGGCGTTCGCGGCGGCATGACGGCCCACCCGCTTCGAGGATAACAAGCACGGCAGACAAGCAAGACGCGCTGCCCCAGGGGGGGCGCGCGATTCGATCCCGATTTGACAGGCGCACGACAAGGAGAATCCGCAATGAAGAAGAAACTGATCTGCCTGCTGGTGGCCGGCGCGTTGCCGGGCATCGCGCTGGCCGGTTCCACATCCGCCGAGATCAAGGCGCTGCAGGCGCAGGTCGCGGCACTGCAGAAACAGATGAAGGCGATGCAGGCGCAGCTCGCCGCGAAGCCGGGCGGCACGGCGGTCGCGACTGCCGGCGCGGGTGCAGGCGCCGGCACGGGCGGCGGCGGCAAGGTCGTCGCGGTGGCCGCCGATCCGGGCTCGCCGGATTACGGCAAGGCACAGGCCACGCTGACCAACGACGAGGTCAGCGAAATGAAGCAGCAGATCGCGAACCAGCAGCTGAAGGTCGATTCGCTGACCGACGCGGCCAACACGGGCCCGCTGGCCGGCCTGTCGGTCACGGGCTACATCGACCCGACCTACATCTACAACCGCGCGGCCGGCACGTCGTCGTTCCTGTTCGCGAACCACGAGAACGCGTACAACTACTTCAACAGCACGTTCGGCGATCTCTACCTCGACATCAAGAAGACGTTCGGCGTCGGCCCGATGGCGCCGTCGGCCGAGATCACGCTGATGCCGAACCGCGGCAACGGCATCACGCTGCTGCAGAACTCGCGCGGCTCGATCACCGACAACCTGCTGAACACGGCGGTCGTCAACGTGCCGATCACCGCCACGACGACACTGGTCGCCGGCCTGATCCCGAGCTTCGGCGGCTACGAGGTGCAGCAGTCGAACCAGATGCTCACGCTCACGCACAACCTGCTGTACGATTTCTCCGATCCGGGCAGCTACGTCGGTGTCGGCGCGAACTACACGAAGGGCAACTGGGCGTGGAAGTTCTTCCTCGGCAACGAGCAGTACCGCACGTACGGTTCGGTCACGCAGACGGGCACCAATGCGCTCGGCGATCCGATCACCACCAGCAACAAGGTGCCGACCTTCACCGCGCGCGCGGACTACACGTGGTCGAGCGCGCTCGATATCGGCGGTTCGTTCAACATCGGCCGGCAGACGCTGTCGAGCGCGATCGATGACAACGGCGTCGTCCACTACGGCCCGGGCGGGGCGGCACCGAGCGCATACGGTTCGTTCTTCTTCGGCGAACTCGACGCGACCTACACGCTCGCCGATATTCAGTACAACGCGGAAGTCGACTACGGCCGGCAGCAGCACGCGGCGTTCAACGGCGGGCTCGCGCAGTGGTACGGCCTGTCGCTGCTCGCGCACCGCAAGTTCAACGCGCCGGTGGTCGGCCGCATGGGCGTGACGCTGCGCTACGACCTGCTCGCCAACTCGAAGAACGGCGGCGGCGGCGGCGGCATCGCGCTGAACGGCAACGGGATGGATCCGAGCAACGGCTTCGGCGTCGACGCGGACTGCCTCGCGCAGTCGAAGGCCGGCGGCGGCCTCGGCTTCGAGTGCAAGGGGGCGGTACGCCAGGACGTCGCGCTCGACCTGCTGTTCTATCCGACCCAGCAGATCACCGTGAAGGTCGAATACCGGCACGACTGGGCGAACAACAAGGTGTTCCTGCGCAACGACGGTTCGTACGGCAAGTCCAACGACCTGCTCGCCACGCAGTTCATCTATTCATTCTGACGCAGCACACGCGGGACGCCGTGCCGCGCGCACGGCGTCCCGTGCCGTTTTCAGGGGTGGCTGCGCGCCGCTTGCCGCCTTTTCGAAGGAGACGTTTTGATGACGCAGTCTTTCACCCGCCGCGCGGATGCGCTCGCGCGCGACTCGTACTACGAAGCAACGGTCGCACGCCCGGTGGCGGACGATCCGGTGCTCGAGGACGCGATCGACGTCGACGTGTGCGTGATCGGCGCCGGCTTCGCGGGCCTGTCCACGGCGCTCGATTGCCGCGCGCGCGGGCTGTCCGTCGCCGTGATCGATGCGCACCAGCCCGGCTGGGGCGCGTCGGGCCGCAACGGCGGCCAGGCGATCACGGGCTTCGCGAAGGACGAGGTGATCGAGCGGCAGCTCGGCGCCGACGGCGCGCGTGCCGCGTGGTCGCTGTCGCTCGACGGCGTCGCGCTGATCGCCGAACGGATCGCGCGCTACGGGATCGACTGCGACTTCACGCGCGGCTACCTGACGGTCGCGACGAAACCGCGCCGTATCGACGACCTGCGCGCGTGGATGGAAGCCGCGACGTCGCGATGGGGCCATCCGTCGCTCGCATGGCTCGATACCGGCGAGATCCGCGCACGCATCGCATCGACACGCTACCTGGCCGGCGTGCACGATCCGCTGTCGGGCCACCTGCATCCGCTCAAGTACTGCCTCGGCCTCGCCGACGCGGCGCGCCGCGAAGGCATCGCGCTGCATACGCACACGCCGGCGCTCGACATCGTGCGCGGTGCGCGGCCCGTCGTGCGCACGCCGTCGGGCGAGGTGCGCTGCCGCTTCGTCGTGGCGTGCTGCAACGCGGGGCCCGGCGGCATTCTCCCGGCCGCGACCGCCGCCCGCATCGCGCCGATCGCGTCGTACATCATCGCGACCGAGCCGCTCGGGCAGACGCGCGCCGACGCGCTGATCGCCCGCCGCGAAGCCGTGTGCGACAACAACTTCTTCCTCGACTACTTCCGGCTGTCGGCCGACCACCGGATGCTGTTCGGCGGCCGCGCGAACTCGGCCGGCGCATCGCCCGCCGCGCTCGCCGAAGCGATCCGGCAGCGCATGGTCGGCGTGTTCCCGCAGCTCGGCGACGTACGCGTCGACCACGCGTGGGGCGGCTTCGTCGACGTCACGCGCAACCGCGCGCCGGACTTCGGCGCACTCGATCCGAACTTCTTCTACGTCCAGGGCTTCAGCGGCCACGGCGTCGCGCTCACCGGCATCGCCGGACGCGCGATCGCCGGCGCGATCGCGGGCGACACGCACGCGTTCGACCTGTTCGCACGCTTGCGTCACCGGCGCTTTCCCGGCGGCGACGCATGGCGGCAACCCGCGCTCGAACTCGGGATGCTGTACCACCGCGTGCGCGAGCTGTTCTGAACTCCTTTTCTCCGTACTCCCGATCATGCAGACCTTCGCCAACCAGCCGCACGTCGCGTCGTACTACGCGGCGACCGCCAACGATACGACCCGCCACCCGCCGCTCGCCGGCACGATCGACGCCGACGTGTGCGTGATCGGCGCGGGCCTCACGGGCCTCTCCGCCGCGCTCAACCTCGCCGAGCGCGGCCATTCGGTGGCCGTGCTCGAAGCGTCGCGGGTCGGATGGGCGGCGAGCGGCCGCAACGGCGGCCAGCTGATTGGCGGCTTTGCGTGCGACATCGACACGTTCGGCCAGTTCATGCCGGAAAGCGACGTGAAGCGCATCTGGGACATGGGGCTCGAAACGCTGTCGCTCGTGAAGTCGCGTATCGCGCAGCACGACATCGACTGCGCGCTGGTGCCCGGCTACCTGACCGCCGCGAACACCGAGCGCGACGCCGATTCGCTCAAGCGCTGGCGCGACGACGCCGCGAAACGCTTCGGCTACGACCGCTTCCACTTCGTCGAAGCCGACGAACTCGGCGACTACGTGCAGTCGGCCCGCTATTGCGGCGGGCTGTACGACCCCGACAGCGGCCACCTGCATCCGCTCAACTACACGCTCGGCCTCGCGCGGGCGGCGATCGGCGCGGGCGTGCGCATCCACGAGGACAGCTGCGTGACGCGCGTGCGCGACGTAGCGGGGGGCCACGTCGTCGAGACGCGCGGCGGCAACGTGCGCGCGCGCTTCGTCGTGCTCGCGTGCAACACCTACGTCGGCACGCTCGCGCCCGCGCTGGCGAGGAAGATCATGCCGGTCGGCACCTACGTGATCGCGACCGAGCCGCTCGGCGACGCGCGCGCCGCCGCGCTGATGCCTGCCCGCGCGGCGATCTGCGACAGCCGCTTCGTGCTCGACTATTTCCGGCCGGCGCCCGACACGCGGCTCGTGTGGGGCGGCAAGGTCAGCTATTCGACGCGGGAACCGCGCGACCTCGCCACGGCGATGCGTGCGGACATGCTGAAGACGTTCCCGCAGCTCGCGGACGTGAAGGTCGACTACGCGTGGGGCGGCTTCGTCGACATCACGATGAACCGCGCGCCGCACTTCGGCCGCATCGCGCCGACGATGTACTTCGCGCAGGGGTTTTCGGGGCACGGCGTCAACACGACCGCGCTCGCGGGCAAGCTGATCGCCGAAGCGATCGACGGACAGGCGAGCCGCTTCGACCTGTTCGACAAGATCCG
Organism: Burkholderia sp. YHN3-13; assembly: GCF_055810675.1. Taxonomy (NCBI): domain Bacteria; kingdom Pseudomonadati; phylum Pseudomonadota; class Betaproteobacteria; order Burkholderiales; family Burkholderiaceae; genus Burkholderia; species Burkholderia sp. YHN3-13. Next base: position 245,046 of record NZ_JBVVNQ010000006.1, read on the forward strand.
GCATCGCGACTTCCCCGGCGGCGAAGCGCTGCGCACGCCGGCGCTGGTGCTCGCGATGAGCTGGTATCGGCTGCTCGACGCGTTCGGCGTGCATTGAGCGGCATGCGCGCCGGCGACGAACGGCTGCGCGCGAACGCCGCCGGTGCCCACGCGCCGGTATGAATGCGCGCCGGGCCCGCTACTCGGCCACCTTCTGCCGCATCGTCACGAATTCCTCCGCCGCGGTCGGGTGAATGCCGATCGTGTCGTCGAACTGCGCCTTCGTCGCGCCCGCGCGAATCGCGATCGCGATGCCCTGGATGATCTCGCCCGCGTCGCGGCCGACCATGTGTGCGCCGACCACGCGCTGGCTGTCGCGCGCGACGACGAGCTTCATCATCGTGCGCTCGTCGCGCCCCGACAGCGTATGGCGCAGCGCCTTGAACGACGTGCGGTAGACGTCGACCTCGCCGTGCGCGTGACGCGCATCGGCCTCGGTCAGACCGACCGTCGCGACCTCGGGCTGACTGAAGACGGCCGACGGCACGCAGGCATGATCGGCCGCGACGCGAGACCCGCCGAACAGCGTGCGCGCGAGCAGCCCGCCGTCGCGCGTCGCGACCGGCGTGAGCTGCGGCCGCGACGTGACGTCGCCGATCGCATGGATCGACGGCACCGATGTCGCCGAATACGCATCGACGGCGATCGCGCCGCGCGCGTCGAGCATCACGCCCGCCTGCTCGAGCCCGAGCCCGTCGACGTTCGGCACGCGGCCGGTCGCATAGAGCACCTGGTCGTACGGCCCGTGCCATGCATCGCCGACGCGCACGCTCAACGTGCCGTCGTCCGCGCGCTCGATCGACTCGACCACCGCGCGCGCGTGGATCGCGACGCCCTGCTTCGTCATCTCGTCGGTCAGGAACTGGCGCACGTCGTCGTCGAAGCCGCGCAGGATCTTCTCGCCGCGATAGAACAGGTCGACCTGGCTGCCGAAGCCGTTGAAGATGCCCGCGAACTCGACCGCGATATACCCGCCGCCGACCACCGCGATGCGCGCGGGCAGCGCCGGGAGCGACAGCGCCTCGCGCGACGTGATCGCGTGCTCGATGCCGGGACGCGGCGGCAACGACGGACGCGAGCCGGTCGCGATCGCGATGTGGCGCGCGCGGAGCGTGCGGCCGCCGATCGCGACGGTATGCGCATCGACGAGCGTCGCGCGCCCCGCGTGCATGTCGACCCCCGACTGCGTCAGCAGATTGATGTAGATGCCGCTGAGCCGGTTGATCTCGCGATCCTTCGCGGCGATCAGCGCGGGCCAGTCGAGCATGCCGGCGCCGAAGGTCCAGCCGAAGCCCTTCGCGTCCTCGACTTCATGCGGATAGTGCGATGCGTAGACGAGCAGCTTCTTCGGGATGCAGCCGCGCAGCACGCAGGTGCCGCCGATCTGCTCTTCTTCCGCTATGCCGACGCGTGCGCCGTATGACGCGGACATCCGCGCGAGCCTCACGCCGCCGGAGCCGGCGCCGATGACGAACAGGTCGTAGTCGAAATCCATCGCATTGCCTCATCGCAGTTCGGATGAACGGACGATAGCAAGATTCGGGGATGCGTGCGGCGCGCGGCGCCGGGCGCGCGCCCAATAAAAAACGGCGAGAGACGTGGCCTCTCGCCGATCAAACCGGCTGCCGGGTGTGCCATGCGTCACCGATCGACCGCATGCCCGACCCGCCGGCCGCGCGGCACCGGTCCGCCCGGGCGCGCGAAGGGCGCGCCCGCGGCCGGACCGGCCGCCATGCTCATGCCTGCGACGTGTCGCTGCCGTCCGTCGCCTGCGTGTCGTCTGCCTGCTGCGGCTGCTCTTCCTTCTTCTCGAGCATGCCTTCGATCGCTTCGGCGCCCTTGAAGCCGGCCACGGCCGCGGCCGCCTTGGTCAGCAGGCCCGCATCCGGATCAAGCTTCTCCGCGCCTTCCACGGCTGCGATTGCGCCGGCGATTTCACCCACGGTGTTCAGGATACCCATCGTCATCCCCTTCAAGAAAATCGTGAGCGCATCGTCCCACGAAAAAAACCGGCAGACCGCGATTGTCATCGCCGGATACACAAGTTACGCACCTGGCCGGCCGCGCTCGACGCGCGCCACCGGAACGACGCACGCGCGGGCCTGACGGCACGCAACGGGCGATGCACGCAGCGTAGCGGAAAGCCTGCGCGCGTACTGTAAAAGTATGTTCTGGAATGCCGACGGATCGCTTACGGCGCGGGACTTCGGCAATGGAGCGATTACCGAATAGTCGTGCGCGCGTATGAAGGTCGCGGATCGAAAAAAAAGAGGCGCCTCGCGGCGCCTCTTCGATGCGCGCCGGGCGAATGCCGGCGCATGCGTTCCGACGTTCGTCAGAAGATATTGCGCAGGCCGATCGCGATGCCCGTCTGGTTGCTGCGCCCCGGCAGCTCGACGTTCGCCGCGCCGTTCGTCTTGTTGAAGTCGACGGTGCCGTAGACTTCGGTGCGCTTGCTCAGCGCGTACTCGGCGATGCCGACGATCGCATAGCGGTTGCCGCTCGCGAGCGTGCCGTTCGTGGTCATCGCGTTGCGCATGTGGTCGTAGTAGAACGCGCCCGTCAGCGTCAGCGGTGCGCTGACCTGCCAGCTCACGCCCGCGAACGGACCGTCGTCGATCCGGCCCGTGCCCTTCGCGACCGGAATCGTCTGCTGCGCGAGCAGGCTGTCGACGAAGCCGGTGTCGTCCTTCGAACGCAGGTAGCCCGCGTAGATCTTCGCCTTGCTGAACGCATACACGACGTTCGCGTGGTAGATCGTCTGCTTGCGTGCCGAGTTGTCGCTGTTCTGCTGCGCGCCGGCCGCGATGCTGAGCGGCCCCATCACGTACGACAGCGACACGCCCCACGCATTGCCCTTGCCGAGCGAGCCCGGAATCTGGCCCGAGAAGCCGCCGGCGCCGGTCGATTCGTAGTTGGTGCCCGTCGAGTACATCGCCTTCGCGGTCAGGCCGTCGAACTTGCCGGTGTACTTGATCTGGTTGTCCGCATACAGGCCGCCGCCGAGTGCCACCGGCAGCCATGCGTTTTCGAGGTAGTTGCCGACCGTGAGCGGATCGTAGGTGTCCGACAGCAGGTCGAACAGCGGCGTCTTCTGGCGGCCGAGGGTCACCGTGCCGTACGGGCTCTGCAGGCCGACGTACGCTGCGCGGTTGAACAGGCGGCCGCTGTCGGCGAATGCGCCGTTCTGCAGGTTCACGCCGCTTTCGAGGTTGAACACGGCCTTCAGGCCGCCGCCGAGGTCTTCCGTGCCGTAGATGCCGAAGCGGCTGTTCGTGATCGCGCCGTTGGTCATCGACAGCAGGCCGTCGTTCTTGGCGTTGGCGTTGGTCAGGTAACGGATGCTGGCGTCGGCGACGCCCCAGAGCGTGACCGAGCTTTGCGCGGCCGCGTACTGGCTGGCAAATGCGAGCGCGGCGCCCCCTGCGATGGCTGCGAGTCGGGTGGTCTGCTTCATGAGCTTTCCTGTTTGTAGGTGTCTCCATTCATGGCCGGCCGCGTGCGCAGCCGGGTGGCGATCGCTCGCGTTTTTGGCGCGCGCGATGTGGCCTGAATCATATGACGAGTGCAATCGCTGAAAGAAATTGAAATGCGCGGTAATCGCGGAACTGTCGCCCGCGCACAACGTTACGGGCGTGACGCCTGCCCGGCGGGCGGCGAGCGCCGCGCGGCGGCAACCGGCCGCGAGTTTACGGTGCGTCGGGTTTGTCAGGATCGCGCGACAGGCGCCCCGGAACGGATCGGCGCACGCAGGCGTGCGCCGTGTACGGGGTCACGCCGCCGCCGGCCCGCCGTCGGCCGTATGCCGGCGCCACGCGCGCCGCACGATTTCCGCGAACGCGCCGACGAGCAGCAGCACCGCGCCCCACAGCGCGAGGTCCGGCATGAGCCGCGTCACGAGGCCGCCGGCCACCGCGCCGGCCAGGAAGCAGAAGCTGATCGTCGCGAGCAGCGCCGAGTCGTGCAGCGCGCCCGCGTCGTAGCGCGGGATCAGCCCGACGAACAGCTTCTGCGCGGCGCGCCGCAGGTTGCCGGTCGTCATCACCGACGTGTACGACAGTTCCTCGAGATGGGTGAACGACAGCGTCTGCAGCGTCGCGACGAACGAGATGCCCGGAATCAGCCACGCGCTCGACGCGCCGACGAGCCCGCTCGCGGCGATGCCGAGAAACGCGATCTCGACGAGCAGGCTCGTGAACGCCGTGTGCCGCATCCAGCCGCGCTGCGCGGCAAGGCCGAGCAGGTGCGCGACGAACACCGCGATCACGAAGCCGACGAGCGGCGGCACGTGATGCAGCGCGGCGGCCCATTCGCCGGCCGACAGGTTGATGCCGAGCAGCGCGACGTTGCCGGTCATCGTGTTCGCGAACACGTGGCCGTGGCCGACGTACGTGTACGCGTCGAGGTAGCCGCCGGACAGCGTGAGCAATGCGGCGACGGTGAGATTGCGGCTGGCGCCGTCGAGATCCATCGATCCTCCCGTGGTGCGCGCCGCCCGGCCACGCGCGGCGGGCGGTGCGAAATTCAGTCCTGCCGGCCGGCGCGAACGCCGCCGGCGCCGAGCGGCCGGGCCTCGCCCGCGTGCCGCGCGCCAATATGATGCTGGCCGTCGGGGGGCCGATTCCCGGCGCGCATCGCCGCGCGCCGGAGCCTCGCGACCGGGCGGGTTGCGTCGCCGGAAGACCGGCCGAGTATACCGGGCCGACCGGCTCCGATCGCGCCACGACTGCACCCCGAGCGCCGCCCCGCGCCGCTTCACCGAGCCTTCGAATGACACTCGCGAAGTTCTTCCTGCGCCATACCGTGATCCCGTTCGCCGCGATCGTGCTGGTGGCCGTCTGGGCGCTCCACCGCGAATCGGGCGAGATCGATGCGCGCCAGTACGCGGCGCGGGTGGCCGCCTATCCGTCGTTCACACCGAAGCTGAAGCACGAGGTGGCCGACGCGTTGCGCGGCGGCAAGGTCGGCAAGGCCGATTACGGCGCGATCATGCGCGACGCGCTCGACGCGGGTTTCGTGGCCGACTGGCCGGCGGTGACGGACGACGTCGGCAGCGCGCGCGGCCGGCTGCTCGGCCTCGTGAACGGCGACCTGCCGGCGTCGCGCTAGCCGGCCGGCCGCGGGCCGCTCACTGCCCGATGCCCGTGAGGCCGATCAGCGCGCCGCCGGCGAGCAGCCACAGCGGATGGATGCGCGTGCGCCACGCCAGCACCGCGCACGCGGCCGTGATGCCCCACTGGATCGCCGTGCGGTTCGACGCCTCGGAGATCAGCAGCGCGCTCGCCGCGACGAGCCCGGCCGTGACGGGCATCATCCCCTGCTGCACGTAGCGGCGCCACGGCCGGTCGCGAAAGCGCTCCCACGCATGCAGCGCGAGCACGGTGACGATCGACGACGGCCCGAACTTCGCGAGCGACGCGACCAGCAGCCCCGCCCAGCCGGCCACGTGCCAGCCGACCAGCGACACGATCATCATGTTCGGCCCGGGCGCCGCCTGGGCCAGCGCGAACAGCGCGGTGAACTCGTGCGCGCTCATCCAGTGATGCACGTCGACGACCTGCCGCTGCATCTCCGGCAGGATCGTGTTGCCGCCGCCGAATGCGAGCAGCGACAGTTGGCTGAAGATCGTCGCGATGGCGATCAGCGTGTCGTTCATGGCCGGCGCTCCGGTTGCGAGTCGGGCGTGCCCTGCGAATCGTGCGTGCCCCTCGCGGCGGCCGGCGCCGGCTGCGGCGTGCCCGCGTCGCGGCGGCGCGACGCGAGCCACACGCTGACGGGCGTCAGCACGAGCATCGTGGTCAGCAGCGGCAGGCGCACCACCGCGATCGCGACGAACGCCAGCGCCGCGATCGCGGCCGCCGTGCGCGGCGCCCGCAGCAGCGGCTTCGCGACCTTCACGGCCATCGCGACGAGCAGCCCGGCGGCCGCGGCCGCGAGCCCCGCGAACAGGTGCTGCACGTGCGGATCGTTCTGCGTCTTCGCGTACAGCACGCCGAGCGCGACGACGACGAGCGTCGGGCCCGCGATCAGCCCGAGAATGCCGGCGAACGCGCCGGCAACGCCGCGAAAGCGCATGCCGACCGCGACCGACAGGTTGATCACGTTGCCGCCCGGCAGGAACTGGCACAGGCCGAGCAGATCGGTGAATTCGTCGGCGGAGAGCCACTTGCGCTCGTCGACGATGGTGCGCCGCGCGAACGGCAACGCGCCGCCGAACGACATCAGGCCGAGCGACAGGAAACCGGTGAACAGCTCGGCGAGGCCGACGCGGCGGGGCGTCGCGGCGGACGGCGGGGAAACGGATTGCATGGTGCTCCTCACTAAACGGTGAACCGAGGTTACCGCCGTTCCGGAGGATGGCAAAACGATTTTATCGGTGCGCCCTTGTGATCTAGAATCACAAGCATGGCACGCGATCTCCCGCCCTTTTCCGCGCTTCGGGCCTTTGAAGCCGCGGCACGACATGAAAGCTTCAGCGCCGCCGGCGACGAGCTGCATGTGACCCATGGTGCCATCAGCCGGCAGATCGCCGGATTCGAGGCGTGGCTCGGCAAGCCGGTGTTCCACCGCCACGGCAAGCGCGTGAAGCTCACCGACGAAGGCCGCCGCTACCTGGACACCGTGCGGGCGGCGTTCGACAGCATCGCGCACGCGACCGAGCAGTTGCGCCATACCGGCGCGGCGCGCGTGCTGCGCATCAACGCGCTGCCGACCTTCGCGATGAAATGGCTGCTGCCGCGCCTGTCGCGGTTCCAGCGCGACGTGCCGAACGTCGAGCTGAAGCTGTCGACGTCGAATGCGCCGCTCGACACGCTGAACGGCTTCGATGTCGCGATCCGCCGCGGCCCCGGCCACTGGCCGACCTGCACGAGCGGCCACTTCCTCGACGAAAGCGTGATCCCGGTCTGCAGCCCGGCGCTGCTCAGGCGCGCGCCGATTACCCGCGCGGACGATCTCGCGCGGCACGTGCTGCTGCATTCGGATACGCGGCCGGAAGGCTGGCGCGACTGGTTCGCGGCGGCCGGCGTGACGATGAAGGGGCGCAAGCGGCAGTCGTTCGACCACTTCTACCTGGCGCTGCAGGCCGCCGTCGACGGGCTCGGCGTCGCGCTCGGCCCGCTGCCGCTGATCGACGACGAGCTCGCGAGCGGACGGCTCGTGATGCCGCTGGCCGGGCCGCGCATCGCGACGCGCAGCTACTGGTGGATCACGCCGCACGCGCCGGCCGACGATCCGCTCGTCGCGCAGTTCTGCGCGTGGCTGCAGGCGCAGTCGAATACCGGCGCGTGAAGGCGCGCCGGCGGGCGGCAGCGCGCCGCCCGTCCCCGGTCAGACCACCGGGCCCGGTTCCTTTTCCTTGCGCAGGATCGCATACAGGATGATCGCGCCGAACGTCGCGGTGCCGATCCCGCCGAGGCCGAAGCCGCCGAACTTCAGCGAGAAGTCGCCGGCGCCGAGCACGAGCGTGACGGCCGCGACGATCAGGTTGCGGTTGTCGGAAAAGTCGACCTTGTTGACGACCCAGATCCGCGCGCCCGTCACCGCGATCAGCCCGAACACGACGATCGACACGCCGCCGAGCACGGGGCCCGGGATCGTCTGGATCACCGCGCCGAATTTCGGCGAGAAGCCGAGCCCGATCGCGATCAGGGCGGCGAGCGCGAACACCAGCGTCGAGTAGATCCGCGTGACGGCCATCACGCCGATGTTCTCCGCGTACGTCGTGACGCCCGTGCCGCCGACGCTGCCCGACACGATCGTCGCGAGGCCGTCGCCGATGAACGCGCGGCCGACGTAGCGGTCGAGGTTGTGCCCCGTCATCGCGCTGACGGCCTTGATGTGGCCGAGGTTCTCGGCGACGAGGATCACCGCGATCGGCGCGAGCATCAGCATCGCGTGCGGGTCGAACACCGGGGCGCGGAAGGCCGGCACGCCGAACCACGCGGCCTGCCCGACGATCGAGAAGTCGATCGGCTTGCCGAGGCCCATCCCGTTGGTCGCGATCGCATGGATCGCGTAGGCAATCGCGAGCCCGACGAGGATCAGCAGGCGCTGCATCATCCCGCGCGCGAACACCGCGACGCCGCCGACGCACAGCACCGTGACGAGCGCCATCACCGAATCGAAGGTCGACGCCGAGACGCCCTTGACCGCGATCGGCGCGAGGTTCAGCCCGATCACCGCGACCACCGCGCCGGTCACGACCGGCGGCATCAGCGTCTCGATCCAGCGCGTGCCGATCGCCTGCACCAGCGCGCCAAGCGCGACGTAGACGACGCCGCACGCGACGATCCCGCCGAGCGCGACCGGAATGTTCGGGTTCGGGCCGCTGCCGCCGTAGCCCGTCACCGCGATCACGAGGCCGATGAACGCGAAGCTCGAGCCGAGGTAGCTCGGCACGCGGCCGCCGACCAGCACGAAGAACAGCAGCGTGCCGATGCCCGACATGAAGATGCACAGATTCGGGTCGAAGCCCATCAGCAGCGGCGCGAGCACGGTCGAGCCGAACATCGCGACCACGTGCTGCACGCCCATCGCGATCATCTGCGGCCACGCCAGGCGTTCGTCGGGGCCGACCACGCGCGATGCCGCGCCGGTCGATTGGACCCGCCAGCGCGGGAAGTAGGAATCGGACATGGGGAAAGGGCTCCTGTCGGTCGCCGGCTGCCTGGGATGCGCCGGTCTGGAATCTGGCGCGAGTTTACGGAGCGGAGATGGGGCTGGCAAGCGCGCCGGCACGCGCGGCTGATGGGCGTGTGACGTAGTGTCCCGCCCGCGCGGACCGGTGCGCGGCCGCGCGGCCCGGCGAAGCGGCCGCCCGCGCGGGGCACGCGGGCGGCGGAGGGCGCCGGCGCGGACGTAAGCGTGCGCTCACATCGCCGCCGGCGCGCGGTGCATCAGGGGTTGATGTACTGGAACAGCGACATGTTCTGCAGTTGCACGTAGGCCTTCTGCGCGCCGGTCAGCGCGTTCTGCACCTGCAGGTACTGGCTGATCGTCGTGACCATGTTGGTGCTGGTCAGGTCCGACAGGTTGCTGGTCGTCTGCAGCGACGCCGTCTGGTTGACGGCCTGCATCGCCTTGACTTCCTGCTCGCGGCCGCCGACCGATGCCTGGATCGTCGTGACGTTGCGCATCGTGTTGCCGAGCTTGGTCGAGCCGGTCATCAGCGCATTCTTCAGCGCCGCGCCCGCCACCGCATTCGCCGTCACGGGCGTCTTCAGCGCCGAGATCATCGCGTCGAGCGTCGAGAACACGTCGGAGCCGCCGCTCGCCTGCGGCGCGGGCGAGACCGCGAACGTGTCGCCGGCGGCCGGCGTGCCCGATACGGCCACCGTCATCCCGCCGCCGAGCGAGATCGCCGAGCCCGCCGAATAGGCCTGCGCCGGCGTGGTGGTCGGCGGGCTGGCCGAATTGTCGGTCACCGTGTAGGTCGGCGCGGCGGCCGTGCCGCCGAACGTGATCGAGAACTGATGGCCGTTCGTCGCGATCGACGGATTCGTCACCGTGACCGCGCCGATCGTGCCGGTGCCCGTGTTGCCCGCGCCGGCCGACGGCACCGGCGAGCTGCCGATCGCCGGCACCGACATGAAGACGGCCGCGCCCGTGTCGCCCTGCGCCACGGTGCTCGAATCGGCGATCTGTACCTGGCGCGTCCCCGTGTCGCCGACATAGGTGACGCTGCCGCTCGGCGTCGTCGAAAACGGCGCCGCCGAATTCTTCGTACCGGCGAACAGGTAGTTGCCCGCGCCGTCGTTGGTGTTCGCGAGCGTCATCAACTGGTCGCGGTAACCCTGCAGCTGCGTCGCGAGCGCCGAGCGGTCGCTGTCGGACAACGAACCGTCGCCGGCGCGCACGAGCAGCGTCTGCGCGCTCGTCAGCACGCTGCTCACGCTCTGCAGCGTCTGGTCCTCGGCCTGCAGCGACGCGAGCGCGGTGTTCTGGTTGGTCGCGTACTGCGACAGCGTCGCCGACGTCATCGACAGCTGCACGGCCTGCGCCGCGCCGGCCGGGTTGTCGGCCGCCGTCTGCAGGCTCACGCCGCTCGAGATCTGCTGATACAGCTGCGCGAGCTGGGCCTGCTGGTCGTTCATTTGGGAAACGTTCAGCTGGAAGAACTGGGCGCTGGAAATCCGCATCGCTTCTATTCCTCGAATCCGGTCAGTTGAACAGGCCGAGCACGGTCTGGAACAGCGTCGCCGCCGTCTGGATCACCTTCGCGTTCGCCTGGTAGAGCTGCTGATACTGCATCAGGTTGGCCGCTTCCTCGTTCTGGTTCACGCCCGACACCGACTGCTGCGCCTCGGTGATCTGGCCGATCAGCCCGGTCTGCGCGGCGCTCGACGATTTCAGCTGGGTCGTCGTGTTGCCAATGCCGTTCACGTAGCTCGCATACGCGCCCGTGAGTGTCGTCGTGCCGTTGCCGAGCGCCTTCGCGTTGACCAGCTTCGACAGCGCGAGCGCGTTGGAGCCGTCGCTGGTGCCGCCCGCGTACGGCCCGATCGTGAACGAGTCGCCGGTCGCCGGTGCGCCGGACAGCGTGACGCTCACGCCGTTGAGCGCGCCCGCGGCCGTCCCCGACATCGTCAGCGTCGCGCCGGCCGCCGGGTCGTACGGGACGGTGTCCGTCGGGTTGTTGATCGTGACCGACGTCGGCGGCGTGGTGCCGATCGTCACCGTGGTGCCGACCGGGAAGCCCGTCAGCGTCTTCGCCGTCGCGTCGTAGGTCAGCTTGGTCGTCGGCACCTGGTAGCCCGCGGTCACGCCGCCGAGCGTGATCTTGCCGGTGCCGGTGTTGGTGCTCGCCGCCGACGTGACGGCCGGCGACGCGGCCGCGATCGCCGACGCGCTCGTCGTCGCGAGGCCGAAGCCGTTCAACGCGCCGCGCGTCGGCAGCACGGTGAACTTGTCGCCGGCGTTCATCGCGCCGGACGGGGTCGAGAAATTCAGCCCGCCGAGCGAGACCGGCATCGGCCCCGCCTTCTGGTCGACCACCGCGCCGCTCGCGCGGTCGGTCAGCGTGTAGTTCGTACCGTCGAACGAGAGCGTGTAGTCGCTCGTCGTCGGCTGCGACGCGTTCGCGAACGACACGGACAACGACGCGTTGCCGGTATTGCCCTGGTTCGAGTACACGGTCGGCGACGGCATCGTGAACAGGTTGCCGCCCGGGTTGCCCGACAGGTCGATGCCGAGCGCGTTCTGCGCGTTGACCTGCGCGGCGAAGCTGGTCGCGATCGCGCCGAGCTGGGCCTGCGCGGGATCGAGCGTCTGGCTGCGGAACGCGAGCAGGCCGCCGAGCGTGCCGCCCGACAGCGACGAATCGGGCAGCGCCTGGTTCGGCCCCTGCGGGTTCGCGCCGGCGATCCCCTGCGACACGACGGTCAGCTCGCTCGGATCGGACGACGACGTGACGGCCGCGAGCTGGTAGCTCTTGTCGGCGACGACGAGCGGCTGGCCGCCCGCCAGGAACACGCTGTAGCCGCTGTCGTTGCGCACGACCTGGATGCCGGCGAGGCCCGACAGGTTCGACACCGCGAGGTCGCGCTGGTCCATCAGCTGGTTCGGCGGCTGCCCCTGGCTGCTCGCCGCCGCGATCTGCTGGTTCAGCTGCGCGATCTGCGCGGTGTACGAGTTGATCTGCGACACGGTGCTGGTGAGCTGCGTGTTCACGCTCTGGCGCAGCGCGTCGTACTGCTGGCCGGCCGCGTTGATCTGGTTGGCCAGCGTCTGCGCGTTGCTGATCGCGGTCTGGCGCACCGACGGGTCGGACGCGTTGTTCGCGACGTTCTGCAGCCCGGTGAAGTAGCTCGTGATCCCGGTCGAGATCCCCGCCGTCGGGCTGCCGATGTAGTTGTTCAGCTGCGCGACGAGCGTGTACCACGTCGACAGCGCGCCGCCCTGCGTCTGCGCGGTGTTCAGCTGGTCGCTCAGGTACTGGCTGTACTGGCGCTGCACGGTGACGGTGCTCACGCCTTGCGGCATGTAGCCGCTGCCCGTGTACTGGCCGCTCGTTTCGGCATAGACCGGCCGCTCGACCGAATAGCCGGGCGTCGCGGCGTTGCTGATGTTGTTGCCGGTCGTCGTGAGGCCCCAGAGCGCGGCATTCAGGCCGCTGACGCCGAGGTTCATGAGTGTGTTGGACATGCGCGATCCTGATGAGCCGGCCGCGCTGCGGCCGCCGGGTTGCGTGACTCCCGGTATAACGGCCGCCGATCGAAAAAATTGAGGAAAAAATGCACGCGCGACGCGCGCGTGCGCGTCGCCGGTCGAAGCGTCCGGCGGGCAGGGCCGGCGGCGGGTCGCGGGGCGCGCCGGGCAAGGCCGGCGGCCGCGGGCGCGTCAGGCCCGCGCGAGCGAGCGGCGCTTCATTTCGAGCTGCGTGATCAGCCGCTGCAGCGTGTTTTCCGCGCTACCCGGCAGCGACATGTAGCGAAAGCCGAGCTGGTAGCGCCGCGACCCGTTCGGCATCTGCGTCGAGCGCTGCGACACCAGCTGCAGGTCGAGCGACAGCTTGCCGTGGCCGGTCAGCTCGAGCTCGACGTCCGGCAGCAGCGTGCCGACCTCGAGCGCCTCGACGCGTTCGTCGGCCGTGCGCAGCCCCACGCCGCCGAGCGACAGGTTATGCACCTCGAACAGGAAGCTCTCGCCGTCCGGCAGCTTGCCGCGGCACAGGAACGGATCGACGATCGGCGCGTCGACGCGGAAATATTCGCGGCGCTGGATGCAGACCAGCACGTCGGGGAAATCGGCGACGAACGCGGGCAGCCCCTCGAAGCGCGTCTCGCGCGGCGTGCCCGTGGTGAATTCGACGCGCACGCCCTCCGGCGAAGCCGCGAACGTGCAATGCGACGCGCCGAGGATGCCGGCGTTCTGCTCGGACAGCGCACCCCAGTCGAACGTGAACGTCCGCGCACCGACATCGACCTCGAGCAGGCGCGTGACGAGCTGGCCGCCCGGGTACTGGACGGTCAGGAAATCGCCGCGGTTCACGAGGTTGCGCAGCTGCACGCCGATTTCCAGCGGATTGCGGCGGGCATAGTCGGGCCCGGAGTGGCCTGCATCCAGGCTGGGGTCCGTCGACGTTTCGATATTCATGGCTAGCCGGTCTTTCTTGTCATGAGCGCCCGGACAACCGGTGCGCAGTAAAACCGGGCCAGATCACGAGCCCGGTCACAGGTCTCTCACACTTAGCGGCAGTGCTGACCGAAAGTTTAGATCGAATTGGCGAATTTTTTCGCGCAAACGTTGAAACCGCGCGCGGCGAGTTGCCGGGCGCGGTCCGAAAGGGGCGAGCGGAGGGCGGCGGGCGCCCGTTTCCGGCGCAACCGGGCGCGGGCCGTCAGCCGATCTGCTGCATGATCGAGATCAGCTTTTTCGCGTAGTTCGGGTCGGTCGCGTAACCGGCCTTCTGCATCCCGTGCGCGAAGCCTTCGACGCTGCGACTCGCGCTGAGCACGCCCGAGTAGCGCGGGTTGTTCTTCAGCAGGTTCGCGTAGTCGGTCATCGCGTGCTCGTACGAGTCGTACGCCCGGAACTTCGCGACCACGCGGCGCGGCGTGCCGTTCACGTATTCGGTCGTCAGCGCCGACACCGTGCGGCCCGTCCAGCTCTTGTTCGCCTTGATGCCGAACACGTTGTAGCTGGTCGAGCCGTCGGCCGCGCGGATCTCGCGCTTGCCCCAGCCCGACTCGAGCGCGGCCTGGCCGACGATGAAGCGCGCCGGGATGCCGGTCGTCGCGCTGGCCGCCTGCGCGGGGCCGGCGAGCCGGTCGACGAACGCGTCGGCGTCCTGCACGCCGCTCGCGCCCTTCAGCGGCGGCGTCAGCGCGCTGCCGGCCGAATAGCCGCGCGCGCCGGCGAGCCCGCCGTTGTTCGCCGCGTTCGCATAAGCCTTCGCCATCGCGTTCATCGCGGCGAGGCTGCCTTCGTTGCCGGCCGTGCCGAAGCCGGCCGCCCCCAGGCCGCCCGCGCCGGCGCCCACGTCGGCCGCCGTGTCGCTGCCGGCACCGGCGCCGGCGTTGCGCAGCAGCTGCTTCATCAGCGCGTCGGCGACGCCCATCCCGCGCGTCGACATCTGCTGCGCGAGCTGCTGGTCGAGCATCGACGTGTACATCTTCGACGTATGCGAATCGAACAGGCCGCCGTCCGGCGACGCGTCGCGCATGCTCTTGAGCATCATCTGCGTGAACATCGCGTCGAACTGGCCCGCGACCGCCTTCGCGCCGGCCTGCGGCGACTGCCTCGCCTGCGCGCGCAGTGCATCGAAACCCTGCACGTCGAGCGCGAAGCGCTGCGTGAGGTCGTTCGCGTTCGGAAGGTTCGCTGCCATTTAGATGACCTCCAGGTCGGCGCGCAACGCGCCGGCCGCCTTCATCGCCTGCAGGATCGACATCAGGTCCGCCGGCGTCGCGCCGAGCGTGTTCAGCGCCTTCACGACGTCGGCGAGGTTCGCGCCGGCCGTCACCATCTTCAGCGCGCCGTTGTCCTGCTTCAGCTGGATCTGCGACTGCTGCGCCACCACGGTCTGCCCGTTCGAGAACGGCCCCGGCTGCGACACGACCGGCTGCGTATTGACGACGACCGACAGGTTGCCGTGCGCGACCGCGCAGCTCTGCAGCGTGACCATCTGGTTCATCACGATCGAACCGGTGCGCGCGTTCAGGATCACCTTCGCCGCGGCCTTGTCCGGACTCACGTCGAGGTTCTGCAGCCGCGCCATGAACGCGACCTGCTGCGCCGAATCGGCCGGCGCCGCGAGCTGGATCGTGCGGCCGTCGAGCGCCGTCGCGGTGCCCGGGCCGAAGCTCGAGTTGACCGCGGACACGATCCGCTGCGCGGTGCCGTAGTCCATGTCGTTCAGCTGCAGCTGCAGCACGCCGTTCATCTGCGCGATCGCGTTCGGCACCGCGCGTTCGACGATCGCGCCGCCGACGATCCGGCCGGCCGCGAGCTGATTCACCTGCACGCGGCTGCCGTTCGCGCTGGCGCCCGCGCCGCCGACCGCCATGTTGCCCTGCGCGAGCGCGTACACCTGCCCGTCCGCGCCCTTCAGCGGCGTGAGCAGCAGCGTGCCGCCGCGCAGGCTCTTCGCGTTGCCGAGCGACGATACCGTCACGTCGAGCGCCTCGCCCGGCCGCGCGAACGGCGGCAGCGTGGCCGTCACCATCACGGCCGCGACGTTCTTCAGCTGCATGTTGTTCAGCGACGACGGGCCGCCGTTCGCCGAACCGTTGTTGATCGAGATGCCGAGGTTCGCGAGCATGTTCGCGAGCGTCTGCGTCGTGAACGGCGTCTGCATCGTCTGGTCGCCCGTGCCGTCGAGGCCGACGACGAGGCCATAGCCGATCAGCGGGTTGTCGCGCACGCCCTGGATCTGCGCGAGGTCCTTCAGGCGTTCCGCCTGCGCGGGCGCCGCGCCGAACACGCAGGCCGCGGCCACGGCCGCGAACGCGACGGCGAGCCGCGCGGCGGCTTGCACGCGGGCCGACAGGCGGCGGATCGGGGTCGTCTGCATCGTCATCACCACGGCGCGATGTTGAGGAAGAAGCGCTGCAGCCAGCCCATCGTCTCGGCTTCGTTGATGTAGCCCTTCGACGAGTATTCGATCTTCGCGTCGGCGACCTGCGTCGAGTAGACGGAGTTGGCGCCCGAGATCGTGTTCGGGTTGACGACGCCCGAGAAGCGCACGAATTCGTTACCCTGGTTGATCAGCATCTGCTTCTCGCCGCTGACCACGAGGTTGCCGTTCGGCAGCACGTTGGTGACGGTCACCGTGATCGTGCCGTTGAACGTGTTCGCCGCGCTCGCGCCGCCGGTCGCCGCGAACTTGTTGGCGCCGGTGGCCGACAGGTTCGCCTTCGCGAACAGCCCGCCGAGGAAGCCGGCCGTCGGCACGTTGAAGTCGGTGTTGCCCTGCCGGTTCGTGTTCGCGCCCGACGACTTGGTCGCGTTGATGTTCTCCGCGATCATGATCGTCAGGATGTCGCCGACGTTGCGCGGCCGCTGATCCTCGAAGAGCGGCCGCCCCGCGTAGCCCGGGTTGTAGATCGAGCCGGGCGCCTGCATCGACATCGGCATCGGCGGCTGCGCCGTCATCGGCTGCTGGATGATCGGATCGCGCGGAATCTGCGCGCAACCGGCGAGCGCCGCCACCGCGACCGCGCAGGCTGCGCGGACGGGGGCTGACGGGAGGAGGCGGACCTGCTTCATGGCGACGGCGGGACTTTCCGGTTAGCTCTTCATCTGCGTGACGGTCTGCAGCATCTGGTCGGACGTCGTCACGGCCTTGCTGTTGATCTCGTAGGCACGCTGCGTCTGGATCATGTTGACGAGTTCCTGCACGACGTTCACGTTCGACGCCTCGACGTAGCCCTGGTTGAGCACGCCCGCGCCATTCAGCCCCGGCTGCGACACGTTCGGCGCGCCCGACGACGTCGTTTCCGCGAACAGGTTCTCGCCCTTCGCCTCGAGGCCGGTCGGGTTGATGAAGGTCGCGATCTGCAGCGAGCCGATCTGTACCGCGTTGCTCGAGCCCGGCTGCGTGACCGACACGACACCGTCCTTGCCGATCGTCAGCGACTGCGCGTTCTGCGGCACGGTGATCGCCGGCAGCACCTGGTAGCCGCTCGACGTGACGAGCTGGCCCTGCGCGTTGGTCTGGAACGAGCCGTCGCGCGTATACGCGTTGGTGCCGTCCGGCATCAGCACCTGGAAGAAGCCCGCGCCGTTGATCGCGACGTCCTTCGAGTTGCCGGTCTGCGTGAGGCCGCCCTGCGTGTACAGGCGCTCGGTCGCGACCTGCTGCACGCCGGTGCCGAGTTGCAGGCCCGACGGCAGCTCGGTCTGCTGCGTCGAATTCGCGCCGGGCTGGCGAATGGTCTGGTACAGCAGATCCTCGAATACCGCGCGCGACGCCTTGAAGCCGTTCGTGCTGGTGTTCGCGAGGTTGTTCGAAATCACGTCCATCTGCGCCTGCTGCGCATTCATGCCGGTGGCGGCGATGTAGAGCGAACGGTTCACTTGTCGATTCTCCTGCGTGGGCTGGCGCGGGCGCTCAGCTGAAGTTGAGCAGCTGGTTCGCCGACTGCTCGTTCTGGTCGGCCGTCTGGATCAGCTTCGACTGAAGCTGGAACGCGCGCGCGTTGTCGATCATCGCGACCATCGCGGTCACCGGGTTGACGTTGCTGCCTTCGAGCGAATTCGGCGTGACGACCACGTTCGGGTCGGCGTCGGCCGGATTGCCGTCGGCGGTGCGGAACAGCCCGTCGTTGCCGCGCGTGAGCGTGGCCGGATCGGGATTGACGAGCTTCATCTGGTCGACGATCGCGACGGCCGTCGGCGGATCGCCCGGCATCAGCGCGGACACCGTGCCGTCCTTGCCGATCGTCACTTCCGCGTTCGGCGGCACCGAGATCGGGCCGCCGTTGCCGATCACCGGCAGGTTGCTCGCGTTGACGAGCTGGCCGTTCTCGTCGACGTGCAGGTTGCCGGCGCGCGTGTACGCCTCGCTGCCGTCGGCCACCTGCACCGACAGCCAGCCGGCGCCCTGCACGGCGACGTCGAGCGGGTTGCCGGTGCGCGTGATCGGGCCCGGTGCGTAATCCGCGCCGGGCGTCGATGCGAGCACGTAGGTGCGCGTCGTCGTCGGGTCGACGTTGCTGCCGTCGCCGAAATTCATCGGCACCGCGCGATACGTCGCGAGCTGCGCGCGAAAGCCCGTCGTCGACGCGTTCGCGAGGTTGTTCGCGACGATCGCCTGCTGGTCGAGCGACTGCGACGCGCCCGTCATCGCCGTGTAGATCAGTCGGTCCATGGCTGCCGGTTATCCGCGCTTACAGGTTGATGAGCGTCTGGTCGACGGTCTGCTGCGTCTTGATCGTCTGCGCGTTGGCCTGGTAGTTGCGCTGCGCGGTGATCAGGTTGACGAGCTGCGACGTGAGGTCGACGTTCGAGTTTTCGAGCGCGCTGCCCTGCAGCGTGCCGTGGTTCGTGCTGCCCGGCGCGGAGATCTGCGGCACGCCCGATGCGGAGGTTTCCGCGTACTGGTTGCCGCCGAGGTTCACCAGCCCGTTCGGGTTGTTGAAGTTCGCGAGCGCGATCTGGCCGAGCACGGCGGTCTGGCCGTTCGAGTAGTTGCCGGTCAGCTTGCCGTCGGCGCCGATCGAGTAGGTCGTCAGCGTGCCGCTCGCATAGCCGTTCTGCGCGAGGTTGTTCACGCCGTCCTTGCCGCCGTACTGCGTGGTGCCGGTCAGGTCGAGCGTGAGGCTTTGCGGCGTCGCCGAGCCGTCGGTGTTCGGCACGGTGAACTGGAACTGGCCGAGCGACGTGGTCGGCGTCGGCGGCGTGCCCGTCGTCGTGCTCTTGATCGCGCCCGACGTATCGAACGTGACCGTGCCGAGGTCGGTCGCCGTCGCGGCGCCCTGCACGCCCGCGTACGCTTCCCACGTACCGGCCGACGACTTCACGAAGTACATGTTGACCGCCTGCGAACCGCCGAGCGAGTCGTACACCTGGATCGACGTCGAGTAGTTGTACGTCGTGTTGTCGGTCGGGTCGAACGGCGTCTTGGTCGGCGTCTTGTCCTGCGAGTTCAGGTTGAACTGGCCGGTGATCTTGGTCGTCGCGGTCGGTGCGATGTTGGTCGTCGGCGCCTGCAGCGCCACGGTCTGCGCGGTGTTGATCACGCCGCCCGCGTTGGCCGCGTAGCCCATCAGGTTGCGGCCCTGCGAGTCGACGATGAAGCCGTTCTTGTCGCGCTGGAACGTGCCGTCGCGCGAGTACGTCGTCACGCCGTTGTTCGACATCTGGAAGAAGCCGTTGCCGTTGATCGCGACGTCGAGCGACGAGTTCGTCGTATTGATCGTGCCCTGGCCGAACTGCTGCTGCACGGCATTCAGCGACGTGCCGATGCCGATCTGCGTGTTGACCGACGTCGCGACCGAGTTCGCGTACATGTCGGCGAACTGCGCGGTGCTCGACTTGAAGCCGACCGTGTTCGCGTTCGCGATGTTGTTGCCGATCACGTCGAGTGCGTTCGAGGCACCGGCGAGGCCGCTCAGACCCTGTTGATAACCCATTTCGATCTCCGTTTCGTGAAAGCTCGATCAGTTGGTGGTGGTGTCGCCGGCCGTGGTCGACGTCTTGACGTTCGGGAAGATCGACGCGACCTGGGTGAGCCCGACCGTCGTACCGTTCGACAGCACCAGCCCCGCGGTGCCGTCCGCCTGCTTGATCACGCTCTGCACCGTGGCGGCCGCCAGCACGGTCGGCGCGTAGTTCTTGCCGTCGGTGCCCGTGTACTGCGCGCTGACCGTGTACGCGCCGTCCGGCAGCGCGTTGCCGGCCGCGTCGGTCGGCGTCCAGTTGAACGGCACGGTGCCGGCCGACTGCTTGCCCGCGTTGATCGTGTTGACGACGACGCCCGCGCTGTTCTTCACGGTGATCGTCAGGTTCGACACGTCGCTCGTGAGCGACACGCCGAACGGCGACGCCGCGCCGCTCTTCACCGCGACCGAATTGCCCGGCGCGAGCACGTTCGTGCCGATCAGCAGCGCGGCCTGCGTCTGCTGGCCGGCCGTGAGCTGCGTCGACAGCGACGTCAGCGACGTGTTCAGCTGCGCGATGCCGCTCACCGTGTTGATCTGCGCGAGCTGCGACGTCATCTGCGAGCTGTCGACCGGGCTCGTCGGATCCTGGTTCTGCAGCTGCGTGACGAGCAGCTTCAGGAACGTCGCCTGCAGGTCGCTCGCCGACGTGCCGTTGGTCGACGACACGTTGTTGGTGTTCATCGTGTCGGTCGGCAGGTTCGACACGTTCGTGCCGTTGCTGCCGATCGTCGTGCTGGAGGAAGTCATCCTGGTTGGCCTTCTGTCGGGTCTGTGAGGTCGGCGGGCGAACGGCTTACGAGCCGATCGTCAGCGTCTTGAGCATCAGCGTCTTCGCGGTGTTCAGCGTCTCGACGTTGGCCTGGTACGAGCGCGACGCCGAGATCATGTTCACCATCTCCTGCACCGGATCGACGTTCGGCATCTGCACGTAACCGTTCGCGTCGGCGGCCGGGTTCGCCGGGTCGTAGGTCGACTTCATCGGCGACGGGTCGTCCATCACCTTCGTCACGCGCACGCCGCCCACGCCCTGGCCGGACGCGGTGCGCGCGCCGCCGATCGGGTCGGTCGCGAACACGACCTGCTTGGCCTTGTACGGCTTGCCGTCGGGGCCGGTGGCGCTGTCGGCGTTCGCGAGGTTCGACGCGGTGACGTTCAGGCGCTGCGATTGCGCGGACAGCGCCGAACCGGCGACGCCGAAGATGTTCATCAACGAAGGCATGGTGGCTCCTGGTGCGTGTGCTCGGGTACGGTTGCGCTTACGAGTTCGTCGAGATCGCGGCGATCATCGCCTTGATCTGCTGGGTCATCACGGTCATCCCGGTCTCGTAGTGCAGCGCGTTGTTCGCGAACTGCACGCGTTCGACGTCGAGATCGACCGTGTTGCCGTCGAGCGACGGCTGCAGCGGCATCCGGTATTGCGCGCGGCCGTAGTCGTCCGACGGGCCGCCGGTCGGGATCAGCTTCGCGGTGCCGGCCATGTGGCCGGCCGCCGTCGACACCATCGACATGCCGCTCGTCACGCCGGCCGGCTGCGTCATCGGCAACTGCGCGGCGTTGCTCGGCGCCAGGCCGCCGCTCGTCAGCTTCAGCGAGCGCGCGAGCGTCGACGCGAAATCGACGTCGCGGGCCTGGTAGCCCGGCGTGTCGGCGTTCGCGATGTTCGACGACAGCAGTTCCTGCCGGTAGGCGCGCACGTCGAGCGCCTGTCGGCCGAACGCGAATTCCGCATCGAGTTTGTCCAGCATGTGTGCGTCTCTCCGTATGAAGCGCTGCACGCCCCTCGCGCCGGATGGCGACCCGAGAGGCTTTTTTCCATGACAGCGATGGTAGGCGTCGGACGCAACCGGCAATCGGGCGAATAACGCGGCAAAGGCCCCCTCTATTCATCGTTTGCGCGACGGCCCGGCTCCCTAGAATGCAACTCGGATCAACGGATCGAGGACACGGCGATGACGGACAGCGCACTTCGCGGCAGGAACGGGCGGCTCACGCGCGTCCGGCGTGCGTGCGTGCTCGCCGCGGCGCTGTGGATCGCCGCACCGGCCGTGCACGCGGAAGACGGGATGATCGTGATTCCCGGCCGCGGCGAGACGGCGGAAGCCGCGCTCGCGCACGCCAACGCGGCGAACGGCGGCCAGTTCGGCGGGCCAACGGGAATGGCCTCGGGTGCGGGCATCGCGCCGGAAGCGGGCCGCGCGGTTTCGGGTGCGGGTGCCGCGGCCGGCTACGCGGCGCAACCGGCCGGCGCGATGGTCGTGACGACCGTCCCGCCGCCGGCGCCCGCGCCCGTTCGTGCAGCCGCCCATGCGAACGCCGGCTACGGCGCGCAGCCGCGCGCCGCCGACCCGACCGCGATCGCGACGGTCGTCGCCGGCACGGCCGAATCCGCGTCGAATCCCGTGCGGCCGGCGCCCGCGCCGGCAGCCGTCGCCCGTTTCGCAGCGGCCCGCGCCGCGTCAGCCGCACCGGCGCCGCGCGCGGCAGCGGCTTCCGCGCCTCCGGCCCCGGCCGCCGCCGCGACGCAGCCCGCGACGCCGCCCGGCCAGCAGGATCCCGAGACGATCCGCCGCGCGGCCCTCGCGTTCCTGCAGCAGCAGATCGCCGGCCTGCCCGGCAAGACCACCGCGACGGTCACGACCGCGTTTCCGCGCGGGCTCGCCGCGTGCACGACGCTCGAGCCGTTCCTGCCGACCGGCGCGCGCCTGTGGGGCCGCACGACGGTCGGCGTGCGCTGCGCGGGCGAGCGGCCGTGGACCGTCTACCTGCAGGCGAAGGTCGCCGTGCAGGCCACCTATTACGTCGCCGCGCGCCAGATCGCGCCCGGCGAGCCGCTCTCCGCGGCCGACCTGGTCGCCCGCGACGGCGACCTGACGGTCATGCCGCTCGCGGTGATCACCGATCCCGCGCAGGCGATCGGCGCGACCGCGCTCGCGCGCATCTCGGCCGGCCTGCCGCTGCGGCAGGACATGCTGAAGAGCGCGGCGTCGGTATCCGCCGGCCAGACGGTGCGGGTCGTCGCGGCCGGGCCCGGCTTCACGATTTCGGCCGAAGGCAGCGTGCTCGCGAACGCGGCGCCGGGCCAGTCGGTGCGGGTGCGGATGGCGGCGGGCCAGATCGTCACGGCGATCGTCAAGGACGCCGGCACCGTGGAAATTCCGCTATAGGGACGGATCGAACGGCAAGAGTGTAAAGAATTGTTTATTCGGAGCATTTCGGGCTCGCGATGCTAAAGTTCGGGCCGACCCGGCCGTTATCTGGGTCAAACCGTACAGGAAACCCATCGTGAAGATCGATTCCACTCCGAACCCGAGCCCCCTGGCGCCGACCGGCAACGGCGCGTCCCGTGCGCAATCCGGCACGGCCCAGTCGTCCGCGCCGGCGGCCGACGCCGGATCGACCGGCGGCGACACGAGCGTGAACCTGTCGGGTCTGTCCGGCCAGCTGCGCTCGGTATCCGCGTCGGGCGACGCCGATATCGACACGGGCTTGGTCCAGTCGATCAAGGACGCGCTGAACAACGGCACGTTGACGATCGACGCGAGCAAGATTGCCGACGGCGTATTGAACACCGCCCGCGAGCTGCTGCAGCAGCAGCGCCCGCAGAGTAACTAAGCCGGCCCAGGCCGGTTCCACCGGTTTGCCGGCGCGCGCCCACCGCGCGCACCGGCGCGACGAGCATGACGCGATGAGAGAAGAGCTGCTGGCCACGGTCAACGACGAACACGCGACGGTCGAAGCGTTCGCGTCCCTGCTCGTCTACGAGGAAAAGGCGCTGACGACGGCCGAGCCGCTCGAGATGCTGCCCGGCATCGTCGAAAGGAAAAGCGCGCTGATCGACCGGCTCGCGCAGCTCGAACGCACGCGCGACACGCAGCTTTCCGCGCTCGGTTTTCCGGCCGGCAAGAAGGGCATGGACCAGGCCGCCGAGCGCGATGCGCGCCTCGCGGGCCGCTGGCAGTTGCTGCAGCAGGCCGCCGAACGCGCGCGCCAGGCCAATGCGAACAACGGAATGCTGATCCGCATCCGGATGGACTACAACGAGCGCGCGCTCGCGGTGCTGCGCTCGGCGCCCGCACCCACCGGCGTCTACGGCCCGGACGGGCGCGTCTCGGCGCTGGCCCGCTGACCGGCCGCCGCCGCCGCACTCACCGCCTCTCGCCGCCGTTCGCGGCCACTCACGATTCGACAGACCGGGCCCGAGCCCGGCACCCACGGTCCCTTCCGATACACGGCCGCGCAACCGCGCCGCCGTCCCGTCACAACAATCAGAAGAGGGCCGCATGCCGTATTTCCGTATTCCGTTGTTTTCCCGTATCGTCGCCGTTTCCGCTGCCGCGGCGCTGGGCGCCGCGCTGACGCTCCCCGCCGCGCGCGCCGCCGGCCCCGCGCCGCTGCCCACGCCGACGGGCGACATGTCGTTGTCGCCGGCCGGCCCCGACGTCGCGCCGCCGGCCGCGTCGGGCACGCCCGGCGCGACGGCGCGCGCCGCGCGCCGCGGGTCCGACACCTACACGTACCTGCGCTGCTGGTACCGGATCGACGCGGATCCGCTGAAGCCGGCCGCGACCTACGAATGGGCGCGCGACCCGGCCGGCGGCGACTGGTATCGCGTGCCCGGCTACTGGTGGGCCGACGGCGTCACGCAGTGGAAGAACATGTTCTACAGCACGACGCCGCAGGACACGCTCGCCGACGTGTGCCGCAAGACGCTGGCCGCGAAAGGCATCCAGGCCGGCCTCACGCAGGCGGTCGCGGCCAACAACGCGCTGTCGTTCAACTACACGGTGTGGACCCTCGACGACGCGCGGCAGGATGCGCGCGTCAACAAGCTGATCGTGTTCGGCGACAGCCTGTCCGACACCCAGAACATGTTCAACGCGAGCCAGTGGAAGCTGCCGAACGGCACGAGCTGGCATGCGGGGCGCTTCAGCAACGGCCCGGTGTGGGCCGAATATCTCGCCAACGCGCTGCGGCTGCCGTTCTACAACTGGGCGATCGGCGGCGCGGCGACCGACCAGCACCTCGTCGTGCCGGGCCTCGTGCAGCAGATCGACTCGTGGCGCGAATACATGGATCGCGCGCCGGACTACCGGCCCGCCAACACGCTGTTCGCGGTGTTCGCGGGCGGCAACGATCTCGTGAACTACGGGCGCTCGCCCGAGCAGGCGGCGAATGCGGTGCGCGACAGCCTCGAGCGGCTCGCCGCGGCCGGCGCGACGCGGATCATGCTCGTCACGCTGCCGGACGTGTCGCGCGCGCCGGTGTTCGCGACCCGCGCCGACACGGCGAGCGTCGCCGCGCAGGTCAGGGACTACAACCGGCGGCTCGTCGACGCGGCCGCCGCGCTGCGCGATCGCTACGGCGCGGCGCTGCGGCTCGAGGTGTTCGACGCCTATGCGCCGTTCGACGACCTGCTGAGCCACCCGGCCCGGTACGGCTTCGACGACGCGACGCGCGCGTGCCTCGACATCCCGAAACCGTCGTCGCTCACCTACCTGGGCGCGCAGACGCCGCGGGCGGACTGCCGCGACCCGGCGCGCTTCGTGTTCTGGGACACGCTGCACCCGACGACGCGCACGCATGCGTGGCTCGCCGAGCGGATCGCGCCGTTCGTGCGCGCGCGCCTGCTGAACTGACCGCCGCGGGCGGCGGTGCCTACAGCAGCGGACACGCGGTGACCTGCGTGCCGCGCTCCACGCACAGCCGCTCGTAGTCGCGCAGGTACGCGCGCTCGCCGTCGTCGAGCAGGTCGAGATCGATCAGGTCCCAGTCGTAGCCGACCGTCACGATGTTCTCGAACGTCACGGTATCCGGCTGCGTGTCGTCGGGCCGGATGATCACGATGTTCTCGATCCGCACGCCGCCCTTGCCCGCCAGGTAGATGCCCGGCTCGACCGAAATCACCGCATTCGGCACCAGCCCGTACTTCGCGCCGGGCGCGAACCGCACGCCGCCCTCGTGCACGTGAATCCCGACGCCATGCCCGGTGCCGTGGCCGAAATCGTGGCCGTGGTCGCGGCACACCTGCCGCACGAGCGCATCGACGTCGGCGCCCGTCGCCGTGCTCGGGAAGCGCGCGACGAGCCCCTTGATGCAGGCCTTCAGCGCGACGGTGTAGATCTCGCGCTGCCACGGCTGCGCCACCGTATCCGGACGCGTGCGGCGCAGCACGACGCGCGTGCAGTCCGTCGCGAAGCCAGCTTCGTAGTAAGCGCCGCTGTCGAGCAGCACGAGCTCGCCTTCCGTCAGCTCGACGCCGGCGCTCGCCGCCGTGTAGTGCGCGAACGCGCTGTTCGCGCCGTTCGCCGCGATCGACGGAAACGTCAGCGCGACGGCCGAACGCGCGCCGTACGCGTCGTTGATCGTGCGCGCCAGGTCGTATTCGGTGTGGCGGGCGCCCGGCTCGCCGGTCTTCGCCCAGCGCATCGTCTCGGCGATCGCCGCGGAGCTGCGCGCGAATGCGTCGCGGAAGCGCTCGAGCACCGCCGGCGTCTTGCTCGCCCGCATCGCCTCGACCGGGTTGAAATCGGCATGCCGCGCGTGCGGCCACACGCGGCTCACCGCGTCGACGAGCGCGCAATTCACCGATTCGAAGCCGTAGCACACGTGCTCGACCGCGAACCGCGCGAGAAAGCGCTCGAGCGCCGCGACATCGCGGCGGATCACGTGCAGCGCCGGATACGAATCGAGCGCGACCGGGCAGCGATCGCAGCCTTCCGGCAGGAACAGCACGACCTGGCCGCCGACCGCGAACAGGAAACCGAGGTGCGACGACGCATTCGGGATGTGATAACCGCGGCTGTTCAGCAGATACGCGAGATCGTCCGACGCGCACGAGAAGAACGCGGTCTTGCCGTCGGCCGCGCCGGTGTGCGCGGCGAGCCGGCGGTTCAGCGTGTCGAGGTTCTGCGCGACGCTCAGGCCCGTCATCGATTCCGGCACCTCGAAGATCGGCCGCTCGACGATCCAGCCCGGCAGCGCGATCGCGCGGTCGATCTCGCGATCGGCGAGGCCCGTCCAGTCGAGCGACGCGGCCTGCGTCTGCGCGAGCAGCCGGTCGCGCTGCGCGACGCTGATCCGCAGCGCGTCGTAGCCGACCCGCGCGAGCCGGCTCGCATGCGCGACCAGCCAGTCGGCCATCGCCTGCCAGATCGTCACGTTCATCCCGAGCTTCTCGATATGCACGCGCGCCGGATCGCACTGCTGCTCGGCCTGCAGGTGATACCGGCCATCGACGAACAGCACGAACGGCGGCACGCCGAGCGCCTGCGCGGTGGCCGCGCTCAGGAAGATCCCGCAGCCGGCCGACCCGTCGAAGCCCGACAGCGCGTAGCGCGGATTGTTGCTGCGCGGCAGGTATTCGGTCACGTATTCGTCCTGCGACGTGACGACCACCGCGTCGAGGCGCGCGGCGTCGAGCAGGCGCGACAGGCCGGCCTGCGTGTCGGCGACGGACGCGTCGTACGGAGGCAGGCCGGAGAAGCTGTATTTCAGTCGATCGATCATCGTGTGCCCGTTATTCATTGTTGTCGGCGGCCGGCGGCGTGACGCGGCATGGTGATGCCTGAAGCGACACGCCGCCCTGACGCGGATCACGCACGGCCCGGCGCGCAGCCGGGCCGCGGTGCCGTTCCGGCAGCAGACCCTCGGGGAATTTTTGTCTCACTTAACTTTGTTTGATGCGCGACAGAATCTAGAGCACGCTGAAATTGAGGTCAAGCTAAAATTTTCGTAGGACTAAAATCGGCACGACGGCTGCGGATCCCGGCACAGCGCCAGATCGCCCGGCGACACCGCGCGGTACAATGCGCCGGCATCGCCGTCCCGGCGGCCGTGCTTCGTGCGATGCGCGGAAAGCAAGTCCCGGCGACTGCACCGCCTCTCCGCTCGCCTGCCGACTCGTTGCCACGAAAGAGATTCATGGATTCAGACATCATGCGTATCGGCCTGCGCATTCGCCGCCTGCGCCGGGAAGCGAAGAAGACGCTGCTGGAGGTCGCGACCGAGGCGAAGCTGTCGGTCGGGTTCCTGTCGCAGGTCGAGCGGCATCTCACCGGCATCTCGCTGTCTTCGCTCGTCAACGTCGCCAAGGCGCTCGACGTCCCGCTCGGCGCGCTGATCGACCAGCCGCGCCAGGCGCAGCCCGATTCGCACGAAGGCAGCCGCCAGCCGTACGCGCTCGACGCCACGTCGCAGTGGTACGAGCGGCTCTCCACCACCTTCGACGGCAGCCAGGTCAACGCGCTCAAGGTGCGGATGATGGAAGGCTACCGCTCGGAATGGGTGTCGCACGGCGGCGACGAGTTCGTGTACGTGCTGGCCGGCCGCATCTGCTACACGATCGGCAAGAAGGTTTACCCGCTGGCGCCCGGCGATTCGCTGCACTTCGATGCGCGCAAGCGGCATCGGGTCGCGAACGTCGGCGACGGGCCGGCCGAGCTGATCGCGGTCGGCACGCTCCCGCTGTTCGACGACCGGTGTGCCGAACTGGTGTCGGCGACGATGGACATCAGGCAGCCGGCGGCGGGTAAGCCGCGCGTGACCCGACGCGGCGATCGCGGCGCCGATGCGGCACGGCCGGCCAAGGCCGGTACGGCAGACCCGCAGGCTTCGGCGAAGCCGCGCGCGGCCCCCGGCAAACGCGCGGCGGCCGCCACCCCGGCGCGCAAGAAGAAGTCGTAGCGGCCGCGGGCGCGCGCCGCCCGGTTCGCCGCCCTTATTCGCCGATCTCGAGCGCTTGCGCGACGGCCTGGATCCGCGCGCGATGCACGGCATCCTTGATCTTCTCCGCGTCGTTGCCGATGCCGCGCGCGATCGCGCCGGCATCGACGCTGCGCGCCGCCGCGAGCGCGACACGCAACCGCTCGGCCTGCGGATACGGCTGCGTCTCGAGCCCGAGCCGCCCGCGCGCATCCGATTCGCACGCCTGCAGCATCTCGGCGAAACGCGCGGGCTTGCGCAGCGCATCGCTGCGCTCGAACAGCCGCACCAGCGCGGCCGCGCCCATCTCCATCACGCGATGCAGGTTGCCGTGCTCGCGCGCGACCACCAGCGCGAGATCGCGGCACTCGTTCGGCACGCGCAGCCGCTCGCACAACGGCTTGAGCAGGTCGACGCTGCGGCCTTCGTGGCCGACGTGGCGCGGCAGCACGTCGGCGGGCGTCGTCGCCTTGCCGAGATCGTGCGTGAGCGCCGCGAAGCGCACCGGCAGCGAATAGCGCTGCTTCGCCGCATAGTCGACCACCATCATCACGTGCACGCCGGTATCGACTTCCGGGTGGTAGTCGGCGCGCTGCGGCACGCCCCACAGCGCGTCGACCTCGGGCAGGATGCGCACGAGCGCGCCGCACTCGCGCAGCACCGCGAACATCCGCGACGGCTTCGCTTCCATCAGCCCGCGCGCGATTTCCTGCCATACGCGTTCGGGCACGAGTGCGTCGACCTCCCCCGCGTCGACCATCCGGCGCATCAGCGCGAGCGTTTCGTCCGCCACCGTGAAATCCGCGAACCGTGCGGCAAAGCGCGCAATGCGCAGGATCCGCACCGGATCCTCGACGAATGCGTCGCTCACGTGCCGGAACACGCGCGCCCGCAGGTCGGCCTGCCCGTCGAACGGATCGATCACGGGCCCGACCAGCCCGCCTTCCGGGCTCACCTCGCGCGCCATCGCGTTGATCGTCAGGTCGCGCCGCGCGAGATCCTCGTCGAGCGTCACGTCCGGCGCGTAGTGGAACTGGAAGCCATGATAGCCGGCCGCCGTCTTGCGCTCGGTGCGCGCCAGCGCGTACTCCTCCTGCGTCTGCGGATGCAGGAACACCGGGAAATCCTTGCCGACCGGCCGGAACCCCTGCGCGGCCATCTGCTCGGGCGTCGCGCCCACCACCACGTAGTCGCGGTCCTGCACGGGCACGCCGAGCAATTCGTCGCGGATCGCTCCGCCTACTGCGTAGATATTCATGGCGTCGGCTCGTATTCGGCGATCACGGTCGTTTCGCGGCGCGCGGCGTCGATCCAGCGCTGCACGGCCGGCAGCGCCGTCACGCGTGCCGCGTAGCCGGCCGCTTCCGGCGACAGGCCCGGCGCATACGTGTTGAAGCGCATCACCACCGGCGCGTACATCGCATCGGCGATCCCGAATTCGCCGAACAGGAACGGCCCGCCCGACGCCTCGAGGCACGCGCTCCACAGCGCATCGATGCGCGCGACGTCGGCGAGCGCATCCGGCGTCGCGCCGCGCCCCGGCATCGACGCGCGCACGTTCATGCCCATCTGCGTGCGCAGCGCCGCGAAGCCCGCGTGCATCTCGGCCGACACGCAGCGCGCATGCGCCCGCTCGAGCGGGTCGGCCGGCCACATCGGCAACTGCGGATAGCGCTCGGCGAGCGTCTCGGCGATCGCGAGCGAATCCCAGATCGCGACGCCGTGATCGTCGACGAGGCACGGCACCTTGCCGGACGGCGAATACTCGAGGATGCGCGCGGCGGTGTCGTCGCGGCGCAACTCGACCGCGATCTCGTCGAACGGGATGCCGAAATGCGTAAGCAGCACCCACGGGCGCATCGACCACGACGAGTAGTTCTTGTCACCAATGACGAGTTTCATGACGGTTTTCCGGACAACGCAAAAAGGAAACGGAAAGGGGCTGAACGTCCGCGCCCCGCGCGGCGCGCTAGCGGCGCGAGCGGAACCAGTCGAAGCGCGAGCGCTTCGTCGCTTCGCCGAGATACGCGGGCGCGATGCTTTCGAGACTCGCGGGCGAGATCCCGAGTTCCGGCGCGAGCGGGCCGGACAGCACGTTCGGCACCGACATCGACGCGAGGTTGTCGCGTGTGATCACCGGCTCGCCGGGCAGGCATTCGAACACGCGCGCCTGCAGCCGCGCGAGCGCGTCGGGCAGCCGCACGATGCGTGCCTGCCGGCCGACCAGCGTGCCGCAATAGCGCACCAGCTGCTCGAGCGTATAGACGGTCGGCCCGCCGAGTTCGTAGGTCTTGCCGTGCGCGGCCGCGAGATCGAGGGTGTTGACGAACGCGCGCACGACGTCGCCGACGAACACCGGCTGGAAGCGCGCATCGGGCATCGCGAGCGGCAGCACGGGCACCGTGCGCTGCAGGTTCGCGAACGTGTTGAGGAACGCGTCGCCGGGGCCGAACACGACCGACGGGCGGAAGATCGTCAGCGCGAGCGAATCGGTCGCCGCGACCGCATGCAGCGCGGCTTCGCCGTCGCCCTTCGAGCGCTGGTACATGCTCGGGCCGCGCGAATCGGCGCCGAGCGCGCTCATGTGCAGCAGGCGCCGCACGCCGACCTCGGTGCAGGCGCTCGCGAGCGCGGCCGGCAGCGCGACGTGCGCGCGCTCGAAACCGGGCCCGTACGGCGTGCCGCGGCCGCCGTGCAGCACGCCGACCAGGTTGATCGCCGCGTGCGCGCCGGCGACGAAGCGCGCGAGCGTGCGCGTGTCGAGGGCGTCGAGCTCGACGATCTCGACCGGCAGCATCTGGAGGTGGCGCGCGTGGTCGCGCCGGCGCGTGCCGATCCGTACCTGCTTGCCGGCGTCGATCAGCGCATTGACGAGCCGGCTGCCGATGAAGCCGGTGCCGCCCAGCAGCGCGACGGTCTGGCGATCCATGTTCGGAACCTCAAAAGAGCACTGCCGCGTCTCGCGCGGCAGTGTGAAGATTGCGTATCAGGGCGAGATCATGCCTAGACGTTTCTTCAACGACTGCGGTTTGCCCTCGAAGAGCGCCGCGTAGTAGACGGTATTCGACAGCACGTTCTTCACGTAGTCGCGCGTCTCGTTGAACGGAATCGTCTCCGCGAAGATCGCGCCTTCGACCGGCTGCGTCAACACCTGGCGCCACTGGCGCGGCCGGCCCGGGCCCGCGTTGTAGCCGGCGGTGGCGAGCACCGGCGAGCTGTCGAAGTTGTTGTAGATGTCCGCCAGATACCAGGTGCCGAGCTGGATATTGGTATCGATGTCGTGCATCTGCGCACGCGTGATCGTGCCCATGCCGAGCTTCTTCGCGACCATCTGGGCCGTCGCGGGCATCAGCTGCATCAGGCCGCCCGCGCCCACCGACGAACGCGCGCTGATGATGAAGCGCGATTCCTGACGGATCAGCCCGTACGCCCATTCGACGTCGAGGCCCGTCGATTGCGCATAGCGCTCGACGATGTTGCGGTACGGCGACGGGTAGCGCAGCGTGAAGTCGTGCTCGGCCTTCGTGCGGTCGGCCGTGTTGACCGTGCGGTCGAGCAGCTCGACGCGCTTGCCGTATTCGGCGGCCGCGAGCAGCTGGCGATCGGTCATCCCGCGCAGCGGCCAGTTCCATTCGCGATTGCCTTCGAGGCGCAGGTTCAGCGCGTAGAAGCGCTGCGCGAGCGCGAAGCCCGGAATCTTGCCCATCGCGTCGATCTCGGCGTCGCTCACCTTGGTGCGCGGCGGGATCGACGTGCGCTGGCCGAGCTCTTCGCCGGCGAGCTGCCCGTAGAAGTTGAACTGCCCGGCGACCTGCTCGAATTCCTGGTTCGCCTGCAGCGTGTCGCCGCTCTGCTTGAGCGCGCGCGCATGCCAGTAGATCCACGCCGGATCGTTGCGCAGCGACGGCGGCATCTGCTCGATCGACCAGCGCACCATCGGCCAGTTGCCGGCGAGCAGCGCGGCGCGCGTGCGCCATTCGTAGCCCGGATTCGACAGCGGCGCGTTCGCGGACTTCGCGTACCAGACCGACGCGAGCGGCGAACGCTTGATCGCGCCCTGGTAGCCGATCGCGCCCCACGCGATCGCCTGTTCCTGCTTGGTCAGCGACGGCGCGACCGTCGTCAGCATCCCCGCGGCGGCGTCCGGATCGTTGCGCGCCATGCGGCCGAGTGCGATCAGCGCGAGCTGGTGCGACGTCGCGTCGGCGCCGACGCCGCGCGCGAGGTACAGCGGCGGCGCGCTCGTCGCCTGGTCGAAACCGACCGGGCGCGGGCCGAGCGCGTCGACGATCTTGCCGCCGAGCGTCGTGTAGTTCTGCTCGTAGGCGAGGCGCGCCTGCTGCCACACGTCGTCGCTCGTGAACTGCTGGTTGACGGTGAGCGCGGTGATCAGGTCGACGCACGCATCGCCGTAGTTCTTCGGCTCGACGAGCAGCGCCCGCGCCGCGTCGGCGACGTTCTCGCCGCGCGCCGCGCGCGATTCGAGCGCGTAGCACTTGACCTGCGTGTCGTCGTCGAGCACGAAGCGCTTGTACTGGTCGTCGAAGTTGCGCCAGTCGTGGCGCGCGCCGAGCACGAGCAGGTAATCGTTGCGCAGGCGGTCGGCGATCGCCTGGCCGTCGTAGCGCTGCAGGAACGACTGCACGGGCGCGTCCGGCGCATCGACGCGCGCGCGTCCCGTCGAATCGAACAGCTGCGGCTTGATCTGGAAATACTCGACGTAGGACGGGACCGGATAGTTCGGGATCATCGACGCGAGCTGCGCGGCTTTCGCGGCGTCGTTGCGGCGTGCGGCTTCGCGAAGCTGTACGA
Source organism: Burkholderia sp. YHN3-13 (assembly GCF_055810675.1). NCBI lineage: Bacteria > Pseudomonadati > Pseudomonadota > Betaproteobacteria > Burkholderiales > Burkholderiaceae > Burkholderia > Burkholderia sp. YHN3-13. The sequence goes on from NZ_JBVVNQ010000006.1 coordinate 277,703, forward strand.
AGATCTGGTCATCCCCGGCGACCGTGTCGTCGTTCGGTGCGGCGCACGCGGCCGTACCGGCGACGAGCGCGGCGGCCGAAAGCGTCAGCGCGACCGCGCGATATACTCGGAAAAGGCTGTTCGACATCGATTTGAATGGAGCACGAAGTGAGCGAAAGCATAGCACGCAACCCTGTGCCGAACCCGAAGGTTGCGCTGCGCAAAACGCTGTCCGGCGCGCGTCGCGACGCCGCGTCGCAGCCCGCCGCGAACGCCGCGCTCGACGCCCGCCTGCGTTTGCTGCTCGACCGTCTGGCGCCGCGCACGGTCGGCTTCTACTGGCCGCTGCCCGGGGAATTCGATGCGCGCGACGCGGTGCTCGCCTGGTGCGCGGCGGGCGCCGGCCGGCGCGCCGCGTTGCCGGTGATCGGCGCGCGTCATGCGCCGCTCGCGTTCCATGCATGGGATGCGCACACGCCGATGCGCGAAGGTCATCACCGGATTCCGGAACCGGCGTCGGGAATCGTCGTCGTGCCCGACCTGTTGCTGATTCCCTGTGTGGGATTCGATCCGGAGCGCTACCGGCTCGGCTACGGCGGCGGCTACTACGACCGCACGCTCGCCGCGTGGCCGGGCGACGCGCCGCCCGTGACGGTCGGCATCGCCTATGAAGCGTGCCGCGTCGACACGCTGCCGGCCGAAGCGCACGATCTCGCGCTGCGCTGGATCGTGACCGACGGCGCGCTCTACCCGGCCGCCGGATGACGCGGCGCGCGGCGCCGCGATCGTCGTCGCCGGCCCGTCAGCGCAACGCCGCGCGCAACCGCCCGGGCAATCGTTTACAGCGACGCCGCCGCGCGCGCGGCCGTGTCGTAGAGGCCCGACGCGTGGCGCAGCAACTGCGCCGCGTCGCCGATCTGCTCGTTGGTGAGCCCGCTGTCCTTCAGCGTCTCGATCAGGCAGTGCTCGCGCACCTCGCGGTATTTCAGGCACAGCTCGCGGCCCGCGTCGGTCGCGAAGAAAAAGGCTTCCTTGCCGCTCTTCTCGCTCTTCACATAGCCGCGCGCGATCAGTTTTTTCAGCGCATAGGTCGCGACGTGCGTATCCTCGATATTGAGCACGAAGCAGATGTCGGCGAGCTTCTTCTTGCGTTCGCGATGGCTGACGTGATGCAGCAGCGACACCTCGACCGCCGTCATGTCCTTCGCGCCGGCCGCCGACATGCAGCGCACCATCCAGCGGTTGAATGCGTTGCCGGCCATGATGAGCCCGTATTCGAGCTCCGACAGCTCCGCGCTCGAATCGGAAACGAGGTGTTCGGATGACACGATCTTGGTCGGATGACGCTTCATGGAAAGGCGGCGCAAGCAGGATGTCAGGGTGTGCCGAGTGTACGCCAGAAGCCGCTGTATACGGGCTAGGCGAAAACGCTTATTGGTAACTTATCGATATCTTATTGACAATGTGCGCTAACATTGCCGTCCGAACCGTGCCAGCCCGATGACGCAACCCCGCATTTATCCGCTCGGCGATGCCGCCCTCGTCTGCGAGGTGCCGCCGCCCGCCACGCTCGATTGCCAGCGCCGCGTCTGGGCCGTTGCCGAGGCCGCGCGCGCGTGGCCCGACGTGATCGACGTCGTGCCCGGCATGAACAACCTGACCATCGTGTTCGACGCGCTCGCCGCGACGGCCGAATCGCTCACGCCCGCGCTGCGCGACGCGTGGGAGACGGCCGACGTCGAGCACGCGGACGGCCGCGAGGTCGAGATCCCGGTCGAGTACGGCGGGGCCGCCGGCCCTGACCTGGCGGCCGTCGCCGCGCACACGGGCCTGCCGGCCGACGAGGTCGTCGCCCGCCACGCGGCCGGCGAATACGTCGTGTTCTTCGTCGGTTTCCAGCCGGGCTTCGCGTATCTCGGCGGCCTCGACGCATCGCTGCACACGCCGCGCCGCGCGGCGCCGCGCCTCGAGGTGCCGGCCGGCTCGGTCGGCATCGGCGGCGCGCAGACGGGCATCTACCCGGCCACGTCGCCCGGCGGCTGGCAGCTGATCGGCCGCACGTCGCAGGTGCTGTTCGATCCGGCGCGGCCGCAGCCGACGCTGCTGCTGCCCGGCGATCGCGTGCGCTTCACCATTGCGGGAGTCGACGCGTCATGACCCAGAGCAACGCACCGGGCACCATCGAGGTGTTGCGCGCCGGCCCGCTGTCGACCGTGCAGGACCTCGGGCGCCGCGGCGCACGCCACCTCGGCGTCGCGCAGGGCGGCGCGCTCGACGGCCTCGCGCTCGAGGTCGGCAACCGGCTCGTCGGCAACCGCCCCGACGCGGCGGCCGTCGAGATCACGATCGGCCCCGCCGCGTTCCGCTTCCCGCGCGCGACGCGCATCGCGATCACCGGCACCGAATTCGGCGCGACGCTCGACGGCCGGCGCGTGTATTCGTGGTGGAGCCTGCCGGTCGAGGCCGGCCAGACGCTCGTGCTGCCGGCCGCGAAACGCGGGATGCGCGGCTATCTGTGCATCGCGGGCGGCATCGACGTGCTGCCGATGCTCGGCTCGCGCAGCACCGATCTCGCGTCGCGCTTCGGCGGCCTCGGCGGCCGCACGCTGCGCGACGGCGACCGGCTCCCGGTCGGCGTGCCGCCGGCCGGCGCGGGCTGCCTCGCGGCCGATGCGCCCGAATTCGGCGTGAAGGCGCCCGCGTGGTGCGCCTTCGTGCGCGTCGACGAGCCGCCGCGCCGCCACCGCCCCGCGCATGCGCCGTGGGCGATGCCCGTGCGCGTGCTGCCGGGCCCCGACTACGCCTCGTTCGCGGCCGATTCGCAGCAGGCGTTCTGGGACGAGGAATGGCTCGTCACCGCGAACAGCAACCGGATGGGCTATCGCCTCGCGGGCGCCGAGCTCGTGCGCGAGCAGCCGGTCGAGCTGCTGTCGCACGCGGTGCTGCCCGGTACGATCCAGGTGCCGCCGAACGGCCAGCCGATCGTGCTGATGCACGACGCGCAGACCACCGGCGGCTACCCGAAGATCGGCACGGTGATCCGCGCCGATCTGTGGAAACTCGCACAGGCGCGGCTCAACCTGCCGATCCGCTTCGTGCGCACGACCCCCGACGCCGCGCGCGCCGCCCTCGCCGCGGAACGTGCCTATCTGCGGCAGATCGACGTGGCGATCGACATGCGAGAAGAAGCGCGCCGCCGCGCCCAATCGCGCGCAGCGTGACCCTGGCGGAAGCAGTAACGAAAGACGCGCCACGCCATCAGTGGACGAGGAACATCATGGAAATCGATCTGAATGCCGATCTCGGCGAAGGATGCGGATCCGACGAGGCGCTGCTCGACCTCGTCACGTCGGCGAACATCGCATGCGGCTGGCATGCGGGCGGCGCGAACGCGATGCGCGACTGCGTGCGCTGGGCCGTGCAGAAAGGCGTGTCGATCGGCGCGCACCCGAGCTTTCACGATCCGGAGAATTTCGGCCGCAAGGAAATGCAGCTGCCGGCCGGCGACATCTACGCGGGCGTGCTGTACCAGCTCGGCGCGCTGTCGGCGATCGCGCAGGCCGAAGGCGGGCGCATCGCGCACGTGAAACCGCACGGCGCGCTGTACAACCAGGCCGCGCGCGACCCGATGATCGCCGATGCGGTGGTGTCCGCGATCCACGACTTCGATCCGTCGCTCGCGGTGTTCGGGCTCGCGAACAGCGTGTTCGTCGCGGCCGCGCGGCATGCGGGGCTCGCCGCGGTGGAAGAAGTGTTCGCCGACCGCGGCTACCGCGCGGACGGCTCGCTCGTGCCGCGCAGCCAGCCCGGCGCGTTGATCGACGATGAGGACGCGGTGCTCGCGCGCACGCTCGACATGGTGCGCAACCGGCAGGTGCGTGCCTTGAGCGGCGAATGGGTGCCGCTCAACGCGCAGACCGTCTGCCTGCACGGCGACGGGCCGCATGCGCTGGCGTTCGCGAAACGGATTCGCGCGGCGCTGGAGGCTGCCGGCGTCGACGTGGTGGCCCCCGGCGCGCTGCAGGCCGACGAAGGCGCGTAACGCGCATCGTCATCTCGGCCGCCCAAAAGAAAAAAGCGCCCTCGTGGCGCTTTTCCGTTGGCGCAATCGCTGCGGCTTCGCCGTCTGTCGATTCGCCCCCCGAAACCGTCTTTCGACGGGACCGGAAAAATATTCCGGATTAAAAAACGTCCGCCGCCGCCCGATCACTGCCTTCCCCGGTCAGACGACGGAGCGTCGCTTATCCGCAAGTCGGCCTGCATGTATTGTTGTTGTCCGACGATGATTGGCCCCGCCGTACATGCAGACACTTCCGCGGCCGACACGTGTGCACCACGTGCCGGCAACGCGCTCACCCCGCGCTTTGTTTTCTGCTACCCCGTAGAACTTTTTCTATTCTTTTCAATTTTTCAACTTGTGGATCGAAGAATAGATATTGGCGGAACGGGATGTCAATCGTTTGAAACGCTATTTTCCGACGAATCGAGGGTTTTCCTTATCGAATCGCGTGTACAAACAAGCGTTTGACGTGGCCCGAACGACGTCGATCAAACAGGGGAGGATCGGTTCGGGCGCGACGGCGGCGATCAGTTCGCGTCGACCCTGTAACCTTGTTGACGCAACAATTCGAGCACGCCGCGCGGGCCGCCCAGATGCAGCGCGCCGATCGCGACGAACAGCGGCCGGTTCGGCGCGGCGATTGCAGTCATCCGTGCAACGAAGCGCCGGTTGCGCTCGTACACGATCTTGTTGTCGATCGACGCCGACAGCACCTTCGAACGCGCGAGCCGCTCGCTCTTCGCGACGGCCCACGCGGAGATCGCGTCGGCGTCTCCAATTCGCCACAGCCGGTGCAGCGCCTTGATGTCGTCGGCGTTCTGCGCGGGTGTCTGCACCATGTCCTGCGCGAGCATCTCGCGCTGCTCGGCCAGCGTCAGCCCGGTGAACGCGCGCATCTGTTCGGCGAGCGTCTCGAGCCCGATCACGCGGCCGCCCTTCTTCTTCAGGAACACGTTCTGCAGCTGGGCCTCGGTGCCGTATTCGGTCTGCAGGCCGGCCGACAGCGAATCGTAGGTCTCGACGACGAGCGCCGCGAGCCACGGCCGCATCTTGCGGATCTCGGCGAGCGCGGCCGGGTTGCCGCGCAGGCGTGCCGCGAGCCGCTGCCACAACGGCTCGGGCAGCAGGCGTTGCAGGCACGGGTAGCGGCACACGCCGTACTTCGACACGTCGTCCTGCGATTCGAGCAGATCGTCGGGCGACAGTTCGAGCGCAAGCGTCGGCGACGCGGCGAGCGCCGCCAGGATGCGCGGCCGGAACGGCTGCGCGCTCGGGTAATCGGACGGGTCGCCGGTATGCAGCGTGCCGAGCACGTACAGCGTGACGTTACCCTTGGTCGCGACGTAGAACGGCATGCGCGCGGGCTGCACGCGCACGGTGCCGCGCGACACCGTGCCGTCCGATACGGACGGCGCGTGGAAGCCCGGCAGGCTCATGCCGGGCGGCGGGACTTGCGACGGATGGATCGGTGACGTGGCCGGCGCGCGCCCTTCGGCGCGCGCGGATTCGACGGGAACCACGAGGCTGGCCGCCACGCACGCGCCGGCCAGCGCCGCGCCCGTGACGGTACGCACGCTCCAGCGCCGCGCGTCGCGGTACGCGCGCATCACGCGCGCCCCGCTTGCCCCCGCACGGCGCACGCCGGACACGCGCGCCGCCAACGCTTCAGGCATTCGCCTCCCCTACCTCCTCGGCGCGATGGCAGGCCACCTGCCGGCCGTCGACCTCGCGCAGCTTCGGCTCCTCCGCGCGGCACCGCTCGACCGCATACGGGCAGCGCTGGTGGAACGCGCAGCCCGACGGCGGATTGAGCGGCGACGGCAGTTCGCCCTGCAGCTTGATCTGCACGCGGCGGTCTTCCTCGAAGATCGCCGGCGTCGCCGACATCAGCGCCCGCGTGTACGGGTGGCGCGGCCGCGCGTAGATCGTCGCCTTGTCGCCGAGCTCGGCGACGCTGCCGAAGTACATCACCATCACGTCGTCCGCGACGTGCTCGACCACCGACAGGTTGTGCGAGATGAACACGTAGCTCGTCTTGAACTGCTCCTGCAGGTCCATGAACAGGTTCAGGATCTGCGCCTGGATCGACACGTCGAGCGCGGACACCGGCTCGTCGGCGACGACGATGCGCGGATCGAGGATCATCGCGCGCGCGATCGCGACACGCTGGCGCTGGCCGCCCGAGAACATGTGCGGATAGCGCTTCGCGTGTTCGGGCCGCAGGCCGACCGTGCGCATGATCTGCGCGATGCGTGCGGCACGCTCGGCAGCCGTCAGGTTCGCGTTGATCTCGAGCGGCTCGGACAGCGTCTGCTCGACGGTCTTGCGCGGATTCAGCGATGCGAACGGGTTCTGGAACACCATCTGCACGCGGCGGCGCAGCTCGGCGATCGTGTCGCGGCTCGCGCCGGCGACATTCTTGCCGTCGATCGTCAGGCTGCCCGACGTGGGCGTCTCGATCATCGTGAGCTGGCGCGCGAGCGTCGACTTCCCGCAGCCCGACTCGCCGACGACGGCGAGCGTCTTGCCGCGTTTCAGCGAGAACGACACGCCGTTCAGCGCCTTCACCGTGCCCTGCCCGAACATCCCGCGCTTCACCGAATAGTGCTTCGCGAGGCCGTCGGCCACCAGGACGTCCTCGTCGGGCGACGCGTGGCGCGTATCTTGGACTGCATTCATCGTGCGCCTCCCGTCAGGTCGAGGTTGGAAACATTGAGCGGCTTGATGCAGCGCGCGCGCATCGCATCGTTGCCCGGCACCAGCGTGTCGAGCGCCGGCCGCGCCTTGCGGCAATCGTCGACGACGTACTTGCAGCGCGGCGCGAACAGGCACCCGGACGGGCGATCATCGCGGCCCGGCACCATGCCCGGCAATGCGGCAAGGCGACGCGCCCCCTGATTGTGCTCGGGAATCGCGGCGAGCAGCGCTTCGGTGTACGGATGATGCGGCGCACGGAAGATGTCGGGCACGCTGTTGGTCTCGATGATCTCGCCCGCGTACATCACCGCGACGCGCTGCGCGACCTCCGACACCACGGCCAGGTCGTGCGAGATCAGCACGAGCGCCATCCCGCGCTCCTTCTGCAGCTTCACGAGCAGATCCATGATCTGCGCCTGGATCGTCACGTCGAGCGCGGTGGTCGGCTCGTCGGCGATCAAGAGCTTCGGGTTGCATGCGACGGCCATCGCGATCATCACGCGCTGGTTCATCCCGCCCGACATCTGGTGCGGGAACGACGCGATGCGGTTCTTCGCGTCGGGAATGCCGACCTGGTCGAGCAGTTCGAGCGCGCGCCGGTTCAGCGCGTCGCCGCGCAGCCCTTCGTGCAGCTTCAGCACCTCCTTGATCTGGTAGCCGACCGTGTAGCTCGGGTTCAGGCTCGTCAGCGCGTCCTGGAACACCATCGCGATGTCCTTGCCGACGATCTTGCGGCGCGCCTTCGGCGACGCCTTCAGCAGGTCGACGCCGTTGAACGTGACCTCGTCGGCCGTCACCTTGCCCGGCGCGTCGATCAGGCCCATCAGCGCCATCATCGTCACGCTCTTGCCCGAGCCCGATTCGCCGACGACGCCCACCACCTCGCCCGGCGCGATCGACAGGTTGATCCGGTCGACGGCAGGCAGGCCGTTGAAATTCACCGCGAGATTGCGGATGGTCAGAAGAGTGCTCATGGTCATGCCATCCGTTTCAGTTTGGGATCGAGCGCGTCGCGCAGCCCGTCGCCGAGCAGGTTGATCGCGAGCACCGAAATCAGGATCGACAGGCCCGGCATCGTCACGATCCACCACGCGTTGTCGATGTAGTCGCGCGCGGAGGCCAGCATCGCGCCCCACTCGGCGGTCGGCGGCTGCACGCCGAGGCCGAGGAAGCCGAGCGCGGCCGCGTCGAGAATCGCCGACGAGAAGCCGAGCGTCGCCTGCACGATCAGCGGCGCCGTGCAGTTGGGCAGCACCTGCGAGAACATCAGGCGCAGCGTGCCGGCACCGGCCACGCGCGACGCCGTCACGTATTCCTTCTGCAGCTCGCCGAGCGCCGATGCGCGCGTGAGGCGCACGTAGGCCGGCAGCGCGACGATCGCGATCGCGAACATCGTGTTGGTGAGGCCCGGGCCGATGATCGCGACGACCGCGACCGCGAGCAGCAGCGACGGCAGCGCGAGCAGCACGTCCATGATGCGCATCACGGGCGTGTCGGCCCACTTCTGGAAGAACGCGGCGACGAGCCCGAGCACGATGCCCGGGATCAGTGCGAGCACGACCGACACGAAGCCGATCCAGAACGACATCCGCGCGCCGAACATCAGCCGCGAAAGGATGTCGCGGCCCGCTTCGTCGGTGCCGAGGATGAATTGCCAGTTGCCGCCGGCGAGCCACGCGGGCGGGATCTTCACGTAGTCGCGGTATTGTTCGACCGGGCTGTGCGGCGCGATCAGCGGCGCGAGCAGCGCGACGAGGATCAGCACGATCACGACGATGCCGGCGCCGACGGCGCCGCGGTTGCGCGAGAAGTTGGCCCAGAACTCGCGCAGCGCGAGCGCACGGCCGCCGGCCGGCGCGGATTCGGTCGGCAGGGTATTTTGCAGATTGCTCATGGAATTACCTCGTGTGGCGGATGCGCGGATTCAGCACGCCGTACAGCAGGTCGACGACCAGGTTCACGACGATCACGAGCGTCGCGATCAACAGGATGCCGCCCTGGACGACCGGATAGTCGCGGCGGCCGATCGCATCGATCAGCCACTTGCCGACACCGGGCCACGAAAAGAGTGTCTCGGTCAGCACCGCGCCCGCGAGCAGCGTGCCGATCTGCAGGCCGATCACGGTGACGACCGGGATCAGCGCGTTGCGCAGCGCATGCACGACGACCACGCGCACGGGCGACAGCCCCTTCGCGCGTGCGGTGCGGATGTAATCCTCGCGCAGCACTTCGAGCATCGACGAGCGCGTCATCCGCGCGATCACCGCGAGCGGGATCGTGCCGAGCACGATCGCGGGCAGGATCAGGTGGCTGACCGCCGACTTGAACGAGCCTTCGTCCGGCGCGAGCAGCGCGTCGATCAGCATGAAGCCCGTCGGATGCGGGAAATCGTATTCGACGGCGATGCGCCCCGACACGGGCGTCCAGCCGAGGTACGACGAAAAGACCATGATGAGGATCAGCCCCCACCAGAAGATCGGCATCGAGTAACCGGTGAGCGCGGTCCCCATCACGCCGTGGTCGATCACCGAGCCGCGCCGCAGCGCGGCGATCACGCCGGCCGGCAGCCCGACCGCGAGCGCGAACACGAGCGCGCACAGCGACAGCTCGACGGTCGCCGGGAAGCGCGCGAAGAATTCGCCCGCGACGCTCGTGTTGGTGATGATCGACGTGCCGAGGTCGCCATGCAGCGCCCGGCCGATGTAGTGGATGTACTGCATGGGCAGCGGCTGGTCGAGCCCGAGGCGTTTCATCGCCTCCGCATGCATCGCGGGATCGACGCCACGCTCGCCCATCATCACTTCGATGGGGTCGCCCGGTATCAGGTGAATCAGCGCAAACGCCAGGATGGTGATGCCGATGAAGGTCGGGATCACCATGCCCACGCGGCGCAACACGAATCTGAACATGATGCGTCTCGTATTTTCTTGTGGGAAATGTGCGACCGGCGACGGGAAGCTTTTGGCCTCCCGCCGCCGGATGAGTTAGCCGGTCTTCGCGACAGCTTACGACAGGCGCGTTACTTCACGCTAACACCGTCGAAGCGGGCATAGCCGAGCGGTTCGATACGCATGTCGACCACGTTCTTGCGCACCGGCTGGTAGACCGTCGAGTTCGCGATCGGCGAGAACGGCAGCTGTTGCGCGAAGATCTGCTGGGCCTGCGTGTAGAGCTTCGTCCGGGCGTCCTGACCCGTCGTCGTGCGGCCCTTCTGGACCAGCTCGTCGAACGGCTTGTAGCACCAGTGCGAGAAGTTGTTGCCCTTGATCGCCTCGCAGCCGAGCAGCGTGCCGAGCCAGTTGTCCGGATCGCCGTTGTCGCCCGTCCAGCCGATCAGCATCGTATCCTGCTCGCCCGTGTGCGCGCGCTTGATGTACTCGCCCCACTCGTACGTGACGATCTTCGCCTTCACGCCGATCTTCGCCCAGTCGGCCTGGATCATCTCGGCCATCAGGCGGGCGTTCGGGTTGTACGCGCGCTGCACGGGCATCGCCCACAGCGTGATCTCGAAACCGTTCGGGAAACCTGCCTTCGCGAGCAGCGCCTTCGCCTTCGCGGTGTCGTAGGCGGCCATCTTCAGGTTCTTGTCGTACGACCATTGGGTCGGCGGCATCGGCGCGGTCGCGGCCTGGCCGGCGCCCTGGTAGACGGACTCGAGGATCGCCTTCTTGTTGATCGCCATGTCGAGCGCCTGACGCACTTCGAGCTTGTCGACCGGCTTGTGCTCGACGTTGTACGCGAGGTAGCCGAGGTTGAAGCCGGCCTGCGACGGCATGTCGACGTTCGCGTCGGCCTTCAGCGTCGCGATGTCGGCCGGACGCGGATAGCTCATCACCTGGCATTCGTTGCGCTTGATCTTCTGCACGCGCACGCCCGGATCCGGCGTGATCGAGAAGATCAGCTTCGACAGCTTCACTTCGCCCTTCTTCCAGTAATCAGGATTGCCGTCGAAACGGATCGTCGCGTCCTTCGTGTAGCTGCGGAAGATGAACGGGCCCGTGCCGATCGGCTTCTGGTTGATGTCGGCGGCCTTGCCGGCCTTCATCAGCTGGTCGCCGTATTCGGCCGACAGGATCGACGCGAATTCCATCGCCATGTTCTGGATGAACGGCGCATTCGGCTCGGCCAGCGTGAACTTCACGGTGTACGGATCGACCTTCTCGACCTTCGTGATCAGCTTGTCGAGGCCCATGTCGGTGAAGTACGGGAACGACACCGGGTACGCCTTGCGGAACGCCTGGTTCGGATCGAGCATGCGCTCGAACGTGAACAGCACGTCGTCCGCGTTGAATTCGCGCGTCGGCTTGAAGAAGTCGGTCGTGTGGAACTTCACGCCGTGGCGCAGATGGAACGTATACACCTTGCCGTCGGACGACACGTCCCACTTCTCGGCAAGGCCCGGCTCGACCTTCGTGCCGCCGCGCTCGAATTCGACGAGACGGTTGTAGACGGTGAACGTGGCGGCGGTGAAATCGACGCCGGTCGTGAATTGCGCGGAATCGAAACCCGCCGGGCTGCCTTCTGAGCAGTAGACGAGCGTTTTGTTCGGGATCTGTGCGAATGCAGAGCCCGCGACGCCGAGCGATGCCGCTGCCACGCCTGCAATGGCTGTAACACGCAGGGTGTGCAACAGACGGTTGTATTCCATGTTTCCTCCAGGTCTCCAGATCGGAACCGTTCCCGCCAGGGTCCGGCGTACGCGGATATTACTTGAGCTAGCGATGCTGCAACAAGCTGGAGAAAAAACTCTTCTCGACGCCCTTGCGCGGGTTTTTGCCGATGTTTCGCCCCCGCGGGAAATGCGAGAACGCGCGCGAACGGCAGTTCCGTTCATCCGGCGCAAGTTTCGTTCGACAACTAAACAATTCGGGCGCGAACGCATGGGGCGCGGCGGCTGTTTTCATCGTTTTGCCACCCGTCCATCATTGCGTTTTGCGAAACGATCCGATGACCGTCCTCGATCCGTCATGCGATCACGCCGGCGCATCGAGGTCGGCGCTGCGCGCGGGCACGAACGCGACCGCGACGATCGACAGCGCGATGCCGGCCATCACGTAGTAGGTCGGCGCGAGCGGCGTGCCCGTGACCTTGATCAGCCACGTGACGATGAACTGCCCGAAGCCGCCGAACAGCATCACCGCGACGTTGTATGCGATCGACAGCCCGGTCGAGCGCACGTTGGCCGGGAACAGCTCGGCGATCATCGCGCCGAACGGCCCGTAGTAGCCCGCGAGCGTCACCGACAGCACGGCCTGCACCGCGATCAGCCGCCCGATGCTCGGCGCCGCGTCGAGCCACGCGAACAGCGGATACATCAGCGCGAGCGTCAGCACCAGCGACCACAGCGACAGCCCCTTGCGGCCGATGCGGTCGGACCATGCGCCCGCGACCGGCGACAACACCATCAGCAGCAGGTTGCCGACGATCACCGCGTAGAACGATTCCGCGTACGGCAGCTTCAGCTGCTTCACCGCGAAGGTCGGCAGATAACTGATCAGCACGTAGATCGTCACCGTCAGCGCGATCACCGAGCCGAGCCCGCACAGCACCTCGCGCGGGTGGCGCGTGAACACTTCGCCGAGCGTCGCGCGGCGCGCGCTCTGCTGCGCATGCAGGAACGCCTCGGAATCGGCGAGATGGCGGCGGATGTAGAAGCCGATCGGGCCGATCAGGAGCCCGAGAACGAACGGCACGCGCCAGCCCCAGCTGCGCAGCGCGTCGTGCGACAGCCCGCGCGTGACGGCCGCGCCGACGAGCGCGCCGATCAGCAGCGCGGCCGCCTGGCTCGCCATCTGCCAGCTGCCGTAGAAGCCGCGTTTCGAGAACGGCGCGGCTTCGATCAGCAGCGCCGTCGCGCTGCCGAATTCGCCGCCCGCGGAAAAGCCCTGCAGCAGCCGGCCGAGCACGATCAGGATCGGGCCGCCGATGCCGATCGCCGCATAGGGCGGCGCGATCGCGAGCAGGAAGATGCCGGCGGTCATCAGCAGGATCACGAGCGACAGCGCGGCCTTGCGGCCCGCGCGATCCGCGTACAGCCCGAACACGATGCCGCCGATCGGGCGCATGAAGAACGCGACGCCGAACGTCGCGGTGGTGAGGAGCAGCGACGAGTATTCGCTGGAGGTCGGGAAGAACAGCTCGGCGATCACGACGGTCATGAAGCCGAACACCGTGAAGTCGTACCACTCGAGCGCGTTGCCGATCACGGCGGCGGCCACCGCGCGGCGGTTCAGCGCACGCTCGGGCCGCACCGTTTTGGTTGAATTCGCAATCGTCGCCATGCGTGTGTCGTCCTCGTGAATTCACCGTATCGGGCGGCGCGTCGCGCGGGTGGGCCGCGGCGCGCAGGTTTGCAGCGAGTGTAGAAAGCGACGGAACCGTTTTCAAGCAATAAAAAACGCCCGCCATCGTTCGACGGCGGGCGTTGTGCGGTTTTCGCCACAATGCGGCATCGCACGATGCCGCACGGGCCTCAACCCATCTTCGAGAAGGCGCTGCACCAGCCCTTCGCCGACACCTGCTTGCCGGGGAAGGCACCGCACGGGCCCGAAGCCGAGCCCTTCTTGCCCTGGTACAGCATGCAGGCCGCGCAATCCTGGCCCGCGGCGTATTTCGGGTACTTCGTCTTGTCGACCTTGGTGGCATCGGCCTTGTAGCCGAGCGCCACGGCGGTCGGATCCGTCTCCGACAGCATCGGCGCATCGGCCAGCGCTTCGCGCGACAGCGCCAGCGCGGACACGGCACCAATGCTCGTAATCAGGAAACTCCGACGGGATGTTTTCATGGGGGACTCGCTCCAACGTTATCGATTTGAAAGCTGTTCTGGCGACAGCCGTTCGACAGAATAACGCTCAAGCGAATAAATGTGCGCGCCGAAATTCCGGAGATAAGGGATTTCGCACTGCCGTCACGCGCGCCGCGTCAACGGCGGGCGGTCATCTCTCCCACACGCTGCGCGAGCGCGAGCGACGCGGTGAGCCCCGGCGACTCGATGCCGAACAGGTTCACGAGCCCGCGCACGCCATGCTGCGCGGCACCCTGCACGATGAAATCGGCCGGCGGCTCGCCGGGCCCCGCGAGCTTCGGCCGGATGCCCGCGTACGCCGGCTGCAGCGCGCCGTCGGGCAGGCCCGGCCAGAACGCGCGGATCGACGCGTAGAACGCGCCCGCGCGCGCCGGATCGACTTCGTAGCGCAGCGAATCGCACCACTCGACGTCCGGGCCGAAGCGCGCCTGCCCGCCGAGATCGAGCGTCAGGTGCACGCCGAGCCCCGCGCGATCGGGCATCGGGTAGATCAGGTGCGAAAACGGCGCGCGGCCCGACAGGCTGAAGTAATTGCCGCGCGCGAGATAGAGCGGCGGCACCCAGCGCGGGTCGAGCCCGTGCGTGCGGCGCGCGAGCGCCTGCGCGCCGAGCCCCGCGCTGTTGATCACGCATGCGGCCTCGATCTCGGTCGGCGCGTCGCCGCCCGTGCGCACGACGAAGCGCCCGCCGCGCAGCACGTCGATCGATTCGACCGGGGATTTCAACGCGCACATCGCGCCGTCGCGCTGCGCGTCGCCGAGCAGCGCGAGCATCAGCTGGTGGCTGTCGACGATGCCCGTCGACGGCGAGAACAGCGCCTCCACGCATTCGAGCGCGGGCTCGAGCGTCTGCGCCTCGGCACGCGTGAGCGGCAGCAGGTCGAGCACGCCGTTTTCGACCGCGCGCGCGGCGATCGCCTTCAGCTGCTTCACCTGCGCGGCGCTCGTCGCGACGAGCAGCTTGCCCGCACGCCGGTGCGGCACGTGATGCGTTTCGCAGAATTCGTACAGCATGTCGCGGCCATGCACGCACGACGTCGCCTTCAGCGACCCGCGCGCGTAATAGAGCCCCGCGTGGATCACTTCGCTGTTGCGCGAACTCGTGCCCGTGCCGATCGCGTCGGCCGCCTCGAGTACGATCGTTTCACGCCCGCGCGCGGCCAGTTCCCGCGCGATCGCCAGACCGACGACGCCCGCGCCGATCACGACACAATCCATCTGCTCCATGACATTTCGCGCCGCTAACGCGTCGAAGGGGGAGAAGAGAATTGTACGTCCCGGTTCATTCGCTTGCCGAACCCGGTTGCATCGCGTCGCGACGGGGCCGCCGGCGGGGCGGCGGCGCGTGCAGCGCGCCCACCCCGCCCACCCCGCGGCCGTGCACGCGCCAGCGTGTCAGAAGCCGATCGGCCGGCGCTTCTGGGCGCCTTCGTCCGCGCGGATGTCGTGCGGCCCGATCGCATCGCGGCCGTCGAGCCGCGCGGCGCCGAAGGCGTGCAGCAGCGCGCGGCGCATCGTGCGCGGCGGCGTCGCGGCCAGCACGTCGAGCGCGTCGTCGCCGAGCGTGTCGGGGAAGCGCTGCCCCCACGCATGCGACGTGCGGATCTCGTCGTAGATCGTCTGCGCGATCCGGCGCGCGCCGGCCGCATCGGGCGGCGCGATCTCGTACACGTTCATCCGGTTGAGCAGCGGCTCCGGAATCGCCTGCGCGTCGTTCGCGGTCGCGATCCAGATCACGTTGCCCGCATTGATCGGCACTTCCGCGAATTCGTCGACGAACGCGCGCGCCGTGTCGTGCTCGAGCAACGCGTACAGCGCGCCGAGCGGATCGTATTGCGCATCGCTGCCGGCCTTGTCGATCTCGTCGACCGCGATCACCGGGTTCGCGTAGCTGCCGTTCACGAGCGCCTCGAACACCTTGCCGGGCTTCGCGTTCTTCCATTGCGACGACGCGCCCGACAGGATCCAGCCGGCCGTCAGCGAACTCATCGGCACGTAGTGGTACGCGGTGCCGAGCAGGTGCGCGAGCGCCTTCGCGAAATGCGTCTTGCCGATCCCGGGCGGCCCGAGCAGCAGGATCGGCATCAGTTCGAGCCGGTCGTCCGTTTCGAGGCACAGCGCGACCTGCTTGCGCACGTCGTCGAGCGGCTCGCCGAAATTCGGCAATGCTTCGCCGAGCTCATCGAACGACGGCATCCGGTTCGGCTTCACGCAGAAGCGCAGATTCCCCGTCTTGAGCATCCGCTCGTAAGTGGCGCGCAGTGCGTCGCTCGCGCTCTCGTTCAGGTCGCTCAGCGCCGTCTCGACCTGCTCGAGGTCGTACACCGTGCTGAAGGAGGCCACCGCCAGTTCATGTTTCACCATCGCCGTCGTCATACCAACCTCGCTGCACTTGCCATCACATGATCATCAGACCCTTACGATTTCAGTGTAGCGATCCCGCATCACCGCGCAAGCAAGCAGCCGGGCGAGTCTGCTGCTAACACCTCGCGCGCGCTGCACGGCCGCGCGCCGCGGCGTATGATCGTCGGTTCACCCACCCGCCGCGCCGGTGTTGCCGACGGCGCCCGCGCGGCGCGTCGCCCGATGGCCCGAAGGTATGCCGATGTCCGTCCCCACTGCTTCCCCGCGCGTTCATGCCGATGCGATCGACGCCGTCGACGCGGCGCTCACGTCGCGCCGCGCGATCCGCGCCTTCCTGCCGACGCCCGTGCCGCGCGACACGCTCGAGGCGATCCTCGAAGCCGCGAGCCGCGCGCCGTCGGGCACCAACATCCAGCCGTGGCGCGTGTACGTCGCGACGGGCGCCACGCGCGATGCGCTCGCTGCCGCGCTGACCGCGGCGCACGACGATCCCGCGCGCGACGAGAAATACGTCGCCGAATACGACTACTACCCGCGCGAATGGGTGTCGCCGTATGTCGACCGGCGCCGCAAGGTCGGCTGGGACCTGTACGGCCTGTTGAACATCGGCCGCGACGAGAAGGCGCGCATGCATGCGCAGCATGCGCGCAACTTCCGTTTCTTCGATGCGCCGGTCGCGCTGTTCTTCACGCTCGACCGCGTGATGACGCACGGCGCGTGGCTCGATTGCGGGATGTTCCTGCAGGGCGTGATGACGGCCGCGCACGCACGCGGGCTCGACACCTGCCCGCAGGCCGCGTTCGTGCCGTTTCACCGGATCATCGCCGGCCACCTCGGCATTCCCGCCAACGAACAGTTCGTCTGCGGGATGTCGCTCGGCCACGCGGACCCCGACGCGATCGAGAACCGCCTCGTCACCGAACGCGCGCCCGTCGCCGAGTTCGCGCGCTTCTTCGCTTGAAAACGCGTGCGGCGGCCCTACCTTTCCGGCAGGACCGCATCGTGCGGCGAACCTGTCGCCGCCTGTCCTGTCACATCACGAGCGAAATCGATCGGGCGTAAGATGTGCGTCCGTTCCCCGTTATCGCGCGTTTCCGGAGACGTTTCATGCTGAAACACGGCCTGGCCGTCCTGCTTGCGAGCGTCGCGCTCGCCGCCCATGCGCAAAGCCCCGCGCCGGCCTCCGTCGCGTGGGAGATCCAGGTGGTGCGCGACGGTCAGACGATCGACACGTTCCAGCAGCGCACCACCGTCGGTCAGAGCCGCACGGATACCCACCGTTATCCGTCCGCCGTGCCGGTCGGCTGCGGCAATGCCGCGCGCGTCGTGCCGGCCGAGCGCACGCGTTCGGTCACCGTCGCGCCGCTCGCCGTCGATGCCGGTGCGAACACGGTGTCGCTCGCGCTCGACGTGCAGGAAACACTCGACGACGAAAACGCGACGCGCAGCGATCCGTGCATACCGGCGTCGCCGCGGCAGATCGTCGCGAGCCATCCCGGCCTGTCGGTCGGCGGCGATGCGTGGACCGACTGGACGCTCGTCGAGCAGCATCCGCACCTCGTGTACCGCGTGCGTGCGCACGTCGCGAAGGACTGAGCGTCATGTCCGCCGACGCCCTGTCCTTGCCGTTCGCCGAACCGCACGCCGCGCCCGACGAAATCACCGCGGTCAGCTGGAACCTGCACAAGGGCCGCTCGCCGCTCGGCTTCACCGCGTGGAACGCGATGCGCAACTGGATGCAGTCGACGCACGCCGACGTGTATTTCCTGCAGGAAGCGATGGCGCGCCGCATGCCGCGCCCCGTGCTCGCGCCCGGCTTCGGTGCGCAGATGGACGACGCGGTCGACGACGTGTGGCATTGCCAGGCCACCGAGATCGCGCATGCGCTCGACTGGCAGATCGCGCTCGGGCCGAACGTCTTCAAGCCGTCGTGGCGGCACGGCAACGCGATCCTGTCGCCGCACCCGCTCGACCTCGGCGGCCGCTGGGACATCTCCGCGCACCGCTTCGAGCGGCGTGGGCTGCTCGTCGCGCGCGCGACGCTCGCGGGCGCGCGCCCGGTCACGCTGCTGTGCGCGCACCTCGCGCTCACGCGCGCCGCGCGGCTGCGCCAGATGCACTGGATCGCGCACTGGATCGTGCGCAACGCGGGCGACGGCCCGCTGATGCTCGCCGGCGACTTCAACGACTGGCGCAACGACTCGGTCGCGCTGTTCGGCGAGATCGGGATGTCCGAGGTCGCGACGCTGCTCGGCGAATCGGGCCGCACGTTCCCCGCGTTCTCGCCGGCGCTCGCGCTCGACAAGATGTTCGTGCGCGGCCTGACGCCGCTCGAATGGCGCGCGCCGTCCGGCGAGGCCGCGTGGCTGTCCGACCACCTGCCGTACATCGCGCGCCTGCGGCTCGATCCGCAATAGCGGCCCGCTCGCGCGCCGCCGAAGCGCGGCCGCGCCGCGCGCGCTACAGTAACGGCTTGCCCATTCCGCCCTCGCCCCGCCGCCGGGCCGCGCCGCCATGACCTACCTGCCGATCCTGCTGCAGATCGCCGTCGTCTACCTCGTCGCGGCGATCACGCCCGGCCCGAATTTCTTCATGATTTCGCAACTGTCGCTCGCCGGCCGGCGCAGCCTGGGCGCCGCGTCGGCGCTCGGCGTCGGCACCGCGTCGGTCGCGTGGGCGACGCTCGCGATGCTCGGTCTCGCGGCCGTGCTGCACCAGGTCGAATGGCTGTACGAGGCGATCCGGATCGGCGGCGCCGTGTATCTCGTGTATTTCGGCTTGAAACTGCTGCGCGCGGGCGTGCGCCGCGACGCGGCGCCGGTCGACGCGCCGGACGCCGCCGCGCCGCTGGCCGCGCCGCAGGCGCGCGACTACCTGCGCGCGTACCACAGCGGCCTGTTCACGTGCCTGACGAACCCGAAGTCGTGCGCGTTCTGGACCAGCGTGTTCGCGGCGATGCTGCCCGCGCACGTGCCGCTGTGGTTCGACGGCGCGGTGCTGGTGACGATCGGCGTGCTGTCGGCCGGCTGGTATTCGTGCGTCGCGTACCTGTTCGCGAGCCCGCGCGCGCAGCGCGGCTACCGGCGCGTGCGGCGCCCGCTCGACGCGCTGTGCGGCGTCGCGCTCGTCGGCCTCGGCGCAAAACTCGCGGCCGATCGCTGAAAGCTCGTTGCAAGCATTTGTTGCGCCAAATCCGCGCAGCCGCGGGGGTCAAGCCCGCGATCGGCGTCAACAGGGTAAAATAACGAGTTCCTCAAACGTCTGTCATCGAGAAGGCGCGTGTCCGACGCGCCGGCCGGCCGATCCAGGATCGGGCCGTCGCACTCGGTTTTTTTGCCCGTTTTTGGGCCCGTTACACGCGTTCGCCACGCGCGTCCGTTTTCAAAGCCATGAGCAAATACGACACCGCCACCGTCCAATCCGTCCATCACTGGACCGACACGCTGTTCAGCTTCACCTGCACCCGTGAGGCGAGCCTGCGCTTCAACAACGGCGAATTCACGATGGTCGGCCTCGAGGTCGACGGCAAGCCGCTCGCGCGCGCCTACTCGATCGTCAGCCCGAACTACGAAGAGCATCTTGAATTCTTCAGCATCAAGGTGCAGAACGGCCCGCTGACGTCGCGCCTGCAGCACCTGAAGGTGGGCGACACCGTGCTGATCGGCAAGAAGCCGACGGGCACGCTGGTCGCCGACAACCTGCTGCCGGGCAAGACGCTGTGGATGCTGTCGACGGGCACGGGCCTCGCGCCGTTCATGTCGATCATCCGCGATCCGGAGATCTACGAGCGCTTCGACAAGGTGATCCTGACGCACACGTGCCGCCTGAAGGGCGAGCTCGCGTACATGGACTACATCAAGCACGACCTGCCGGGCCACGAGTACCTCGGCGACATCATCAAGGAAAAGCTCGTCTACTACCCGACGGTCACGCGCGAAGCGTTCGACAACGAGGGCCGGATCACCGACCTGATCGCGACGGGCAAGCTGTTCACGGATCTCGACGTCCCGCCGTTCTCGCCGGAAAACGACCGCGTGATGCTGTGCGGCAGCACCGCGATGCTGAAGGACACGACCGACCTGCTGAAGCAGGCCGGCCTCGTCGAAGGCAAGAACAGCGCACCGGGCCACTACGTGATCGAGCGCGCGTTCGTGGACTGATCGGTCCCCAGATTTGCGCATCGTCAAGAACCGGAGCAAAAGCTCCGGTTTTTTTTCGTCCGCACTTGGCGAATTCGTAACAAACTGGGACCATCTCATCTCAAATAGTTACATTTGGATACGTCATCGCCGGGTCGTCGGGTGTCAGTGTTTTTCCTACAACAGGTTCATTCCGATTATTCACATTTACCCTTAAATGTCCGCCCGACATGACCTTTTCGGAAATTTTGAGATATTATTCGGCGCGCGTGGTTGTCGTTCGAATGAGAGTGGAAGGGTCGGATGCAAGTGTTACAAGGTGTAACTTTTGTTACCTCGGCATGGAGCGATTCTCTGGCGGCGACCGTCATCGAAACGGCAGCCGATTCACGCAGCCAGCCGGTGTCTGAACCGCTTTCTGACAGCAGGGAGAGTCATGGATACGTCGCTTAACGCGCCCGCGGGCGCCCACGCCCCGTTCCCGTCGCAGCAGCGCGTGCCCAACCGCGCCGCGACTCCGCCCGTTCCCGACACCGCGTCCGGACGCGACGCCTCCGCCGCACGGATCGCGGCCCTGTCCGCCCAATTGCTCGCCGCCGACGAAGCCGCCCGCCGCCATCTGGCCGGCGAGCTGCACGACGGGCTCGGCGCCGAATTGACCGCTGCCCGTTTCGCTCTCGCAAACGTTCAAACGTGGCTGCCGGCCGATGCGCCGGACGGCTGCCTGCGCGCGCTGGAGCTGGCGCAGCAGGCGCTCGACGCCGCCACCGACGCGAATCGCCGGCTGATCGACGAACGCGACACGCCGGCGCTCGACGCGGGCATGATCGGCGCGCTGTCGTCGTGGATCGACACGCACGCGGCGCGCACCGGCCTGCGCACGAGCTTCGTGTGTGCGGCCGACGCGCGCCTCACGCAGATCGCCGGCGCCAGCGCACTCGCGATATTCCGCGTCGCGCAGGAAGCGCTGTCGAACGTCGCGAAGCACGCCCGCGCGACGTCGGTCGACGTACGGATCGTCACCGACGGCACGCATCTGTCACTGATTGTCGCCGACGATGGGACCGGTTTCGCGCGCAGCCGCCGCACCGGCTACGGCCTCGCCGGCATGCGCGCCCGCTGCGAGGCCTTCGGCGGCGGCTTCGAGACGGCCACGCCGGAAACCGGCCGCGGCACGCGCGTCGCCGCCCGTTTCGCGTGGGATTCGCTGCTCGCGGTGCCCGTCGCGGCCCGCCGCGCGTCGCTTTCGTGAGGTCGTCATGAGCCTGAACATCCTGCTCGTGGACGATCACGCGATCGTCCGGCAAGGGATTCGCCAGCTGCTGATCGACCGCGGCATCGCGCGCGACGTCACCGAGGCCGAGACCGGCGGCGACGCGATGGCGGCCGTCGACAAGCAGGAATTCGACGTGATCCTGCTCGACATCTCGCTTCCGGACACCAACGGCATCGAGGTGCTCAAGCGCCTCAAGCGCAAGCTGCCGCGCACGCCGGTGCTGATGTTCTCGATGTACCGCGAGGACCAGTACGCGGTACGCGCGCTGAAGGCCGGCGCGGCCGGCTACCTGTCGAAGACGGTCAACGCCGCGCAGATGATCGGCGCGATCCAGCAGGTCGCGGCCGGCCGCAAGTACGTGAGCCCCGCGATGGCCGAGGCGCTCGCCGAATACGTGTCGTTCGAGAACGAGCCGCTGCCGCACGAGAAGCTGTCCGACCGCGAATACCAGACGCTCTGCATGCTCGCGTCGGGCAAGCGGCTCACCGACATCGCGAACACGCTGTCGCTGTCCGTGAAGACGGTGAGCGTGTACCGGTCGCGGCTGCTCGAGAAGATGCGGCTGTCGAACAACGCGGAGCTCACGTTCTACGTGATGAGCAACCGGCTGGTCGACATGGCGCCCGCGACCGGCGCCTGACCGGCCCGCCGGCGTTGGGCCGGCCCGATTCGCCCGCTACCTCGGATTCGTCCGATTCCACGACGCGGCACGTGCCGCGTCGCCCTCAAACCGCCCCCCCGTTTCGCGCGCAAGCGCTTGTTTTTCCGGACGATTCCGCGACACGCCGCTGCGCCGCAGCGGGTCTTGTTCGTCAAATCGGCTAAAATTACGGGTTTTCACTCAGTCAGCGCGCCGCCCCTGCGCGCGCCGGCGATTCATCCGCAATGTCTCTCTTCCGCAAGAAAAACGTCGATCGCATGATCGCCGGCGCGCACGCCGCTGGGCTCAAGAAAGCGCTCGGCGCGATCGACCTCACCTTCCTCGGCATCGGCGCGATCATCGGCACCGGCATCTTCGTGCTGACCGGCACCGGCGCCGTGCAGGCCGGCCCCGCGCTGATGCTGTCGTTCGTGATCGCCGCGATCGCGTGCGGCCTCGCGGCGCTGTCGTACGCGGAATTCGCGTCGACGATCCCCGTCGCCGGCTCGATCTACACGTATTCGTACGCGACGCTCGGCGAGCTCGTCGCGTGGATCATCGGCTGGGACCTGATGCTCGAATACGGCCTCGCGTCGTCGGCCGTGTCGGTCGGCTGGTCGGGCTACCTGCAGTCGCTGCTGCAGGGCTTCGGACTGTCGCTGCCGACCGTGCTGACGGCCGCGCCCGGCGCCGTGCCGGGCGTCGTCACGTGGTTCAACCTGCCCGCGTTCCTCGTGATGATCGTGATCACGACGCTGCTGTCGATCGGCATCCGCGAGTCGACCCGCATCAACAACATCATGGTGTTCATCAAGGTGTCGGTCGTGCTGCTCGTGATCGCGGTCGGCCTGTTCCACGTGACGCCCGCGAACTGGAAGCCGTTCATGCCGCACGGCTGGAACGGCGTGTTCGGCGCCGCGGCCGTGATGTTCTTCGCGTTCATCGGCTTCGACGCGGTGTCGTCGGCGGCCGAGGAGGTGAAGAACCCGAAACGCGACCTGCCGATCGGCATCATCGCGTCGCTCGCGGTGTGCGCGGTGCTGTACGTGACGGTCGCCGCGGTCGCGACCGGCATCGTGCCGGCGGCCCGGTACGCGAACATCTCGCACCCGATCTCGTACGCGCTGCAGGTTGCCGGCGAGACGTGGGTCGCGGGCTTCATCGATCTCGGCGCGGTGCTCGGCATGCTGACCGTGATTCTCGTGATGAGCTACGGCCAGACGCGCGTGATCTTCGCGATGTCGCGCGACGGGCTGCTGCCGGCGATGCTGTCGCGCGTGCACCCGCGCTACGCGACGCCGTTCCTGACGACCTGGCTCGTCGGCCTGTTCTTCGGGCTGATCGCCGCGCTCGTGCCGCTCAACGTGCTCGCCGAACTGATCAACATCGGCACGCTCGCGGCATTCTCGATGGTGTCGATCGCGGTGCTCGTGCTGCGTCGCACGCACCCCGACCTGCCGCGCGCGTTCCGCTGCCCGGGCGTGCCCGTGGTGCCGATCCTCGCGGTCGCGGCCTGCCTGTTCCTGATGCTGAACCTGCAGCCCGTCACGTGGGCCGCATTCGGCATCTGGCTCGTGATCGGTCTCGCGATCTACTTCCTGTACTCGCGGCACCACTCGAAGCTCGCGCACGGCCACCACGACGCGCACTGAGCGCCGTCGTCGCGCGCCCATGCCGCGCGACGACGAACGCGACATCCGCGGGGCCGCCACCGGCCCTGCGCGCCCCCTCCCCCGAACCGGCCAGGCGCCGTTCCCGCGCGCGATCGCTGTCCGATCGTCGCGATCTCTTGCCCGATTCTCCGGATTTGCCCGCACGGGCCGCCACGCCGCCTGCACGCGTGCGCCGCGCGGTTCATAATCCCGCCATCGAACGACGGTCCCGGGAAAAGGGCCGTCCGGCAACAGGAAAACACGATGGAAAGTGTCGATCTCGATGTACTGAAATCCAGCGCGCGCTGGCTCGAAGAAGGGCGCCGCGTGCTGCTCGTGACGGTCGTGAAGACGTGGGGCTCGTCGCCGCGCCCCGAAGGCGCGATGCTCGCGGTGCGCGAGGACGGCCTGGTGGTCGGCTCCGTGTCCGGCGGCTGCATCGAGGACGACCTGATCGCCCGCGTGCACGCGAGCGGCATCGCGGCCGACGCGCGCCCGGAAGCGCTGAAGTACGGCGTGACGGCCGAGGAGGCGCACCGCTTCGGGCTGCCGTGCGGCGGCACGATCCAGCTCGTGCTCGAGCCGCTCACGCGCGACAGCGGGATTGCCGCGCTGTGCGCGGAAGTCGAGGCCGGCCGCCTCGTCACGCGCACGATGACGCTCGCGACCGGCCGCGCGTCGCTGTCGCCTGCCCAGGCCACCGACGGGCTCGCGTTCGACGGCGAGCGGCTCGTGACGATCCACGGGCCGCGCTACCGGATGCTCGTGATCGGCGCCGGCCAGTTGTCGCGCTATCTGTGCCAGATCGCGGTCGGGCTCGACTACCAGGTAACGGTGTGCGATCCGCGCGAGGAATACACGGATGCGTGGGACGTGCCGGGCACGCGCGTCGTGCGCACGATGCCCGACGATACGGTGCTCGAGATGAAGCTCGATGCGCGTTCGGCCGTGATCGCGCTGACGCACGACCCGAAGCTCGACGATCTCGCGCTGATGGAAGCGCTGAAGACGCCCGCGTTCTACGTGGGCGCGCTCGGCTCGCGGCGCAACAATGCGGCGCGGCGCGAACGGCTGCGCGAATTCGACCTGAACGAAGCGGAACTGGGCCGGCTGCACGGGCCGGCCGGCATCTACATCGGCAGCAGGACGCCGCCGGAAATCGCGATCTCGATCCTCGCCGAGGTCACGGCCGCGAAGAATCACGTGTCGCTGCCGACGATCCTGCAGGTCGAAGGCGCGAAAGCCGCCCGCGAGATCGCGGCGAACAGCGGCGCGGCCTGCGGGCTCTGAGCCGCCGCGGCGGCCAACGACGATCGCGCCGGCGACCGCCCGGCGCGAACCCCGATCAGGCCAGGCCGGCGGCCAGCGCCGCGGCGACCGAACCGACCACCAACACGACGCCGACCGTGCGGCGCTTGTTCAGCTCGGTCCACAACAGCACGCCGGTCAGCGACAGCAGGATCAGCGAGCCCGCGATCGTATCCATCAGCAGCACCCAGCCGAGGTTCATCCCGACGCCGCGATGCAGGTTGTTCAGCGTCGTCAGGAACGTATTGCCGGTACGCTTCACCGATACGTAGCCGTTGCCGACCCAGTATTCGGCCTGCAGGTTCTGGTGCGGGCCGAACACGCCGAACTGCCAGTGCTCGGGCTGCATCACGCGTTTGTCGCCCCACGCGACGGCCTGCGCGGGCTCCTTGCGCATGCGGCCCGGCTTGCCGTCGAAATGCAGCTCCTGCTGCAGCCACTTCGTCATCGCGGCGGGCGTCTTCGGCACCGGATCCGGCAGCGCGATCTGCATCTCCTCGACCTGCGGCTCGCCGGTCGGGATCTTCAGCGGCGGCGCGCGGTGATTGAGCAGCACGCCCGTCACGCCGAACAGCAGCCCCAGCACCGCGCCCCACAGCCCGACCCAGCCGTGCACCTTGCGCAGCCACTTGATGAAGGTGGCGCGCCGCGAGCGCTGGCGGCGCGCGGCCAGTTCGTCGTCGCTGAGCGGGCGGCCCGCCGGGTGCAGCACGGTGACGCCGGCGCGCGGCATGCCCGTCTTGGGCGGGTCGATCGTTTCGGGCGCGTTCACGCGAAAGGTTCCATTCGTTCAAAACAACGGCCGGCGCGCAGTGCGTGCGCGTCGGCCGGGCAACATGAAAATGAGAATGGATATCATTACATAAATCGATCGCCGGCTCAATCCGTCACGGTCGCCGGCGGCGGCCCATCATGCCTGGAGAGATTCGGCTGATGAGTGCGCGTTGCACGGAAATGCCGATCGATATGCGGCAAATGCCGTCGGACTGGCGCGACACGACCAGACAGAATTTCGTAAGAAAGTCGCGCGACGCCAGGCGCGTCAGCGCAGCGGCGGCAGCGGAAAGCGCGGCGCGGTGTCGTCCGGCGCGGCCTCGGTGCGATCGAGCGCGTACAGCCACGCCAGCAGATCGGCGACGGCCTGGTAGAGCTGCGGCGGAATCCGGTCGTCGAGATCGACCTGCATCAGCAGCGACACCATCTCCGGCGCCGTATGCACGTACAGCCCCGCGTCGCGCGCGCGTGCGACGATCATCTCGGCGAGCAGGCCATAACCCTTCGCAACCACACGCGGCGCCGTGTCGCCGCCTTTCGGGTCGTAGACGAGCGCGGCCGCGCGCTTGCGGGACGTCATGCTCATCGCGGCGCCTCGTCGTCGGCCACCTGCGTCGGCGGGGCGCCGGCCGCTCCCCGCGCATACGCGGCGGCGGCCGCCTGGGCCGCGAACAGGTCGAAGCCGTCCGGCCCGTCGTCGACCGCGCGGATCGACAGTCCGCCGACCTTGAGCCCCGACCCCTCGAGCCGCTGCCGCAGCGCGGCCTCGTTTCGCGTGAGACGCTCGGCGCCCGTCTGGTTCGCGCGCAGCCGCGCGACGAGCTGCGCGCCGTTCAGCACCAGTTCCGCATCGACCGTGCCGAGCGACGGCAGCGTCAGCGTGAGGCGCGTGCGCCAGGCGATGCCGTCGCCCGCGTCGTCCCCTCCGCCGCGCTGCCCGCGGTTGTCCGGCGCGTCGGGCTCGATCGTCCAGTCGAGCCGCGCGCCCGGCCAGGCCTCGCCGGTCCAGCGAAACTGGTCGGTCGCGAGCGCATCGAGCTGCTGCCGGACGATCGGCACGGTGGCCGGATGGACGGTCGCAAGCGTCTGCGCCTGCGGATCGGACGATGCGGCAGCGAGGTCAGCCCGCGCCGGTGTCCAGCGCGTGTCGGCATGCGTGCCCAGCGGATCGGCGGGATCGGGCGGCAACGATGCGCCCTGCCGGGCGGCCGTCGGCAGGGCCTGCGCGGGATCGCGGGCCGCGCCCCCGCCCTGCGCCGGCGTACCCGGCTGCGCGGCCGCCCGCGCGGTCGCAGGCGGCGGCGGACGCTGCGCCAGCAGCTCGTCGAGCACATCGGTCGAGCCGGGCGGCAACGCATCGGGATCGGCCGGCGCGAGTGCGGCCGTCAGGCGCGCCTGCGGCTCGCGCATCAGCGCCGCGAGCGGACGCTGGCCGGCCAGCCACTGCGCCAGATGGGATTCGTAGAAGAGGCCGCTCTCGCTCACGGCCTGCGCGAGCGCCGCGCGCAGCGCGGCGACCGGCAGCGGCGCGGCCGCTTCACGGGCGGCCGCGGCGGACGATGCCGCCGCGGAGGCCGGCGGGGACGGCGCAGCCGGCGCGGATGAAGCCGACGCGGGGGCGGCGGCAACGGGCGCCGGCACGGCCGGATCGGTCAGCAGCACGGCGGGATCGGCCAGCAGCGGCGTGCGGCCGGCAATCGCGGGCGTCGCATCGCCGCCCGCGCGTGAAATCGCGTCGAGCACGCGCCCGACATCGGACAGCGCGGTCTGCGTGGAGGCCGGCGGCGCGGCCGGCGGGCTGCCGGCCGGCGACGACGACGGCGCACCGCTGCCCGGCGTGCCGACCTGCGCGGTCGCGCCGCCGCCGGCGGGTGCCGATACGGTGTCGGTCAGCAGGCTGTCGAGGCGGCTTGCCAGCAGCGCGGCCGCAACGGAGTCGATACCGGTCATGATCGGAGCCTGCTCACCTCAGCCACTTCGTTGCGAATCCGGGCACGGCACGCCGGTGCCATCCGCGGGTACGGCGCGCCGGCCTCTCCCGTCGACGGGCCCTAGCCGCGCGCGCGATAGAGATCGGTCAATACCTGGGTCGAGCGCCGCGCCTCGAACAGCGCGGACAGCCGCGCGACGTCCGGGCTCGCGAGATCGCGGATCGCCGCGTCGTCGGCCAGGATGCGGCGGATCAGGTCAAGCTTGCGGCCGAGATCCGATTCGTCGAGCGCGACGCCCGGATCGGCTTCCTTCAGCCCGTCGACAAGCTGCATGAATTCGGCCTGCAACCCCGGCAGCGCGCTCCAGTCGGCGCCGCGGGCGGCGCACAGCATGCGCCCCGACACGGCGGCGAGCGCCTCGTAACGTGCGAAGTATTCGGCCTTGTGATTCATCGTGATGCTTCCGCTGCCTGTTGCGCGGCCATCCGCGCGACTTCCGGGGCGATGCCCGTCCAAGCTTCCTCGAGCGTCGCGAGCAGCCCGTCGACCTCGACCAGCATCGCGTCGCTCGCCTGCGCGTTCGCGTCGAGCAGGCGCCGGCCGATATACGCATACAGCGCGCCCAGCCGGTCCGCGATCTCGCCGCCCGCGTCGTGGTTCAACGATGCCTGCAGGCCGCTCTCGACGATCCGGATCGCCTTGCCGATCGCGTCGCCGCGCGCGGGCACGTTGCCCTGCTGCAAATGCATGCGCGCCAGCGCGATCGCTTGCCGCGCGCCCTGGTACAGCATCGCGATCAGCCGGTGCGGGGAGGCGCCCATCACCCCCGTCTCGACGCCGACACGCGCGTATGCACTGGCTCCAGCGTGCCCTGGGGAAAACATGCGCTTCTCCTTGTCTTGCCTTGGCTATACGGTCGCCGCCGCCGTGCATCGCACGGCGCGGCCTTCTCCGGAGTTATCGGAAGGGATTTGAAAACCTTTAGGCGCAAGCGGCGGCCGCCGGCTCGGGAAGCCGGCCCGCCGGCCCCGCCCGGCACGCCCGTCACACCGACATCTGCATGATGTCGTTGTAGGCGCTCACGAGCTTGTTGCGGACCTGGAGCCCGAACTGGAAGCCGATGTTGGCTTTCTGCATGTCGACCATCACGTCGTTCAGCGATACGTTCGGCGCGCCGACCTCGAACGCCTTCGCCTCGCCGAGCGCGTGCTGCTGGTCGCCGCTGATCTTGTCGAGCGACGCCTTCATCGCGCTCGCGAACGTGCTGGCCGTCGCCGCGCCCGAGCCGGCAAGCGCCGCCGTCGGGCTCGCGACGCCGCCGGACGCCTGCGCGGCCATCGACTGCATCTGTTGCAACACCGAACCGATTCCGCTGACGTTCGCAGTCATGCTGTCCCCAGACTTAGAGAAGAGACCCGGACGCACCGGGCGTTCCGCCGGCGCCGCACCACGCGCACCATGCCGGATCGCAAAAAAGGATAGC
The DNA here is from genome assembly GCF_055810675.1 of Burkholderia sp. YHN3-13. Lineage (NCBI taxonomy): Bacteria > Pseudomonadati > Pseudomonadota > Betaproteobacteria > Burkholderiales > Burkholderiaceae > Burkholderia > Burkholderia sp. YHN3-13. Next base: position 306,810 of record NZ_JBVVNQ010000006.1, read on the forward strand.
AGCGCGCCGCCTGTCAAAGCCGAGAAAGTACGGGGGAAACCCCGCTCTTTTCGGTCGATCGGAGTGCGCGTCGGATCCCGATAATCGCATCGTGTCATTGTCCGCCCGCTCGTCCGAGCGGGCTCAGTGGTCCCGCTCCGGAGAAACTCGACGCATGGATTCGCAGGCCAACTCGCTGATCAACCCCGACGCCCGCGCGGGCCTCGCCAGCCCGGCGCCCGGCGCCGCCGCGGCCGCCGCGCTGCCGGGCGCGGGCGTCGCCGGCGCTGACTTCGGGCTGGGCGGCTTCGCGGAACGCATTCCCGGCATCTCGCGGATGAAGGGCAACCCGAAGCTGCCGTTCCTGATCGCCGTCGCGTTCGCGATCGCCGCGATCACCGCGCTCGTGCTGTGGAGCCGCGCGCCCGACTACCGCGTGCTGTACAGCAACCTGTCGGACCGCGACGGCGGCGCGATCATTGCCGCGCTCCAGCAGGCAAACGTTCCCTACAAGTTCGCCGACGCCGGCGGCGCGATCCTCGTGCCGTCGAACCAGGTGCACGAAACGCGCCTGAAGCTCGCCGCGATGGGCCTGCCGAAGGGCGGCTCGGTCGGCTTCGAGCTGATGGACAACCAGAAATTCGGCATCAGCCAGTTCGCCGAGCAGATCAATTACCAGCGCGCGCTCGAAGGCGAGCTGCAGCGCACCATCGAATCGATCAACGCCGTGCGCAGCGCGCGCGTGCATCTCGCGATCCCGAAGCCGTCGGTCTTCGTGCGCGACAAGGAAGCGCCGAGCGCGTCCGTGTTCGTCGACCTCTACCCGGGCCGCGTGCTCGACGAGGGACAGGTCCAGGCGATCACGCGGATGGTGTCGTCCGGCGTGCCCGACATGCCCGCGAAGAACGTGACGATCGTCGACCAGGACGGCAACCTGCTGACCCAGACCGCGTCCGCCTCCGGCCTCGACGCGAGCCAGCTCAAGTACGTGCAGCAGGTCGAGCGCAACACGCAGAAGCGCATCGACGCGATCCTCGCGCCGATCTTCGGCGCCGGCAACGCGCGCTCGCAGGTCAGCGCGGACCTCGATTTCTCGAAGGTCGAGCAGACGTCCGAAAGCTACGGCCCGAACGGCAATCCGCAGCAATCGGCGATCCGCAGCCAGCAGACCAGCAGCTCGACCGAACTCGCGCAGGGCGGCGCCTCCGGCGTGCCGGGCGCGCTGTCGAACACGCCGCCGCAGCCGGCGTCCGCGCCGGTGGTCGCCGGCAACGGCCAGAACGCGCCGCAGACGACGCCGGTCAGCGACCGCAAGGACCAGACGACCAACTACGAACTCGACAAGACGATCCGTCACCTCGAGCAGCCGATGGGCAGCGTGAAGCGGCTGTCGGTCGCGGTCGTCGTCAACTACCAGCCGGTCGCCGACGCGAAGGGCCACGTGACGATGCAGCCGCTGCCGCCCGCGAAGCTCGCGCAGGTCGAGCAGCTCGTGAAGGACGCGATGGGCTACGACGAGAAGCGCGGCGACTCGGTGAACGTCGTGAACAGCGCGTTCTCGACCGCGAGCGACCCGTACGCCGACCTGCCGTGGTGGCGCCAGCCCGACATGATCGCGATGGCGAAGGAAGCCGCGAAGTGGCTCGGCATCGCGGTGGCCGCGGCGGCGCTCTACTTCATGTTCGTGCGCCCGGCGATGCGCCGCGCGTTCCCGCCGCCCGAGCCGGCCGCGCCGGCGCTCGCGGCGCCGGAGGATCCGGTCGCGCTCGACGGCCTGCCCGCGCCGGCCAAGACGGAGGAGCCCGACACGATGCTGCTCGGCTTCGAAACCGAGAAGAACCGCTACGAACGCAACCTCGACTACGCGCGCACGATCGCCCGCCAGGATCCGAAGATCGTCGCCACCGTCGTGAAGAACTGGGTGTCCGATGAACGCTGAAGGCTTGACCAAGAGCGCGCTGCTGCTGATGTCGATCGGCGAGGAAGAGGCCGCGCAGGTATTCAAGTTCCTCGCGCCGCGCGAGGTCCAGAAGATCGGCGCCGCGATGGCCGCGCTGAAGAACGTCACGCGCGAGCAGGTCGAGGACGTGCTGCAGGAGTTCGCGAAGGAAGCCGAGCAGCACACCGCGCTGTCGCTCGATTCGAGCGACTACATCCGCTCGGTGCTGACGAAGGCGCTCGGCGAGGACAAGGCCGGCGTACTGATCGACCGCATCCTGCAGGGCAGCGACACGAGCGGCATCGAGGGCCTGAAGTGGATGGACTCGGGCGCCGTGGCCGAACTGATCAAGAACGAGCATCCGCAGATCATCGCGACGATCCTCGTGCACCTCGACCGCGACCAGGCATCGGAGATCGCATCGTGCTTCACCGAGCGGCTGCGTAACGACGTGATGCTGCGGATCGCGACGCTCGACGGCATCCAGCCGGCCGCGCTACGCGAACTCGACGACGTGCTGACGGGCCTGCTGTCCGGCAGCGACAACCTGAAGCGCAGCCCGATGGGCGGCATCCGCACCGCGGCCGAGATCCTGAACTTCATGACGAGCGTGCACGAGGAAGGCGTGCTCGAAAGCGTGCGCCAGTACGACGCCGATCTCGCGCAGAAGATCGTCGACCAGATGTTCGTGTTCGAGAACCTGCTCGACCTCGAGGATCGCGCGATCCAGATGGTGCTCAAGGAAGTCGAGTCGGAAACGCTGATCATCGCGCTGAAGGGCGCGCCGCCCGCCCTGCGCCAGAAGTTCCTCGCGAACATGTCGCAGCGCGCGGCCGAACTGCTCGCCGAGGATCTCGACGCGCGCGGCCCGGTGCGCGTGTCCGAAGTCGAGACACAGCAGCGCCGCATCCTGCAGATCGTGCGCAATCTCGCCGAGAGCGGCCAGATCGTGATCGGCGGCAAGGCGGAAGACGCGTATGTCTGATTCGGCGAGCGATCGCGTGGGCACCCTCACCGCGTACCAGCGGTGGGAGATGGCGTCGTTCGACCCGCCGCCGCCCCCGCCGCCGCCCGACGACGCGGCGGCCGCCGCCGCCGCGCTCGCCAAGGACCTGCAGCGCGTGCGCGACGCCGCGCACGCCGAAGGCCATGCCGCCGGCCACGTCGAAGGCCAGGCGCTCGGCTATCAGGCCGGTTTCGAGCAGGGCCGCGAACAGGGTTTCGAGGCCGGCCAGGCCGACGCGCGCGAACAGGCCGCGCAGCTGGCGGCGCTTGCCGCATCGTTCCGCGAGGCCGTGTCGAACATCGAGCACGATCTCGCGTCCGACATCGCGCAGCTCGCGCTCGACATCGCGCAGCAGGTCGTGCGCCAGCACGTGAAGCATGACCCGGCCGCGCTGGTCGCGGCCGTGCGCGACGTGCTCGCGGCCGAACCCGCGCTGTCCGGCGCGCCGCATCTCGCGGTGAATCCGGCCGACCTGCCCGTCGTCGAAGCCTATCTGCAGGACGATCTCGATACGCTCGGCTGGACCGTGCGCACCGACGCGTCGATCGAGCGCGGCGGCTGCCGCGCGCACGCCGCGACCGGCGAGGTCGACGCGACGCTGCCCACCCGCTGGCAGCGCGTCGCCGCCGCGATCGGCAAGGTGAGCACGTGGTAACGCGGCCGCCCGAGGCCCTCGCGCACGACGGCATGACGCCGCTCGAGCGCGAGCTCGCGCTCGCGTCGTTCGGGCCGGCCGCCGCGCACGATACCGCTCACTCCGCCGCGCCGCACGCGGGCGCCGACGCCGCTGCCGCCGCCCCGCGCGCGCCGCACAATCCGCATCTCGCGCACTGGCGCACGCACCTGAACGGGCTCGCCGCGCGCAGCCACCGCGCGCTGCCGCTGCGGCCCTGCGGGCGCCTCACGCGCGCGGCCGGCCTCGTGCTCGAGGCGATCGGGCTGCGCCTGTCGGTCGGCGCCGAATGCACGATCGAACTGCCGCCCGGCAGCACGCTGCCGCATGCGGAAGCCGAAGTCGTCGGCTTCGCCGGCGACCGCCTGTTCCTGATGCCGACCACCGACGTCGCCGGCGTCCTGCCCGGCGCGCGCGTGTGGCCGCGGGAGGCCGCGCCCGTCGCCGACCCGCTCGCGGGCGCGAAGCGGCTGCCGGTCGGCTGGGAGATGCTCGGGCGCGTCGTCGACGCGTCGGGCCGCCCGCTCGACGGCCTCGGCCCGCTCACCGCGAAAGTCGATGCGCCGCTGTCGGCGCCGTCGATCAATCCGCTCGATCGGGAGCCGATCCACCACGTGCTCGACGTCGGCGTGCGCGCGATCAACGCGCTGCTCACCGTCGGCCGCGGCCAGCGGATGGGCCTGTTCGCGGGCTCGGGCGTCGGCAAGTCGGTACTGCTCGGCACGATGGCGCGCTACACGAGCGCCGAAGTGATCGTGATCGGGCTGATCGGCGAACGCGGCCGCGAAGTGAAGGAATTCATCGAACAGATCCTCGGCGAGGACGGGCTCGCGCGCTCGGTCGTCGTCGCCGCGCCGGCCGACGTGTCGCCGCTGCTGCGGATGCAGGGCGCCGCGTACGCGACCTCGCTCGCCGAGTATTTCCGCGACCAGGGCAAGCACGTGCTGCTGCTGATGGATTCGCTGACGCGCTACGCGATGGCGCAGCGCGAGATCGCGCTGGCGATCGGCGAGCCGCCCGCGACCAAGGGTTATCCGCCGTCGGTGTTCGCGAAGCTGCCCGCGCTCGTCGAGCGCACCGGCAACGGGCCCGAGGGCGGCGGCTCGATCACCGCGTTCTACACGGTGCTGACCGAAGGCGACGACCAGCAGGATCCGATCGCCGATTCGGCGCGCGCGATCCTCGACGGCCACATCGTGCTGTCGCGCGCGCTCGCCGAGGCCGGCCACTATCCGGCGATCGACATCGAGGCGTCGATCAGCCGCGCGATGACGGCGCTGATCGACGAAGGCCATCTCGATCATGTACGGCAGTTCAAGCAGATGCTGTCGCGCTATCAGCGCAATCGCGACCTGATCGCGGTCGGCGCTTACGCACCCGGCCGCGACGCGCAGCTCGACCGCGCGATCGCGCTCTATCCGCGCATCGAGGCATTCCTGCAGCAGGGCTTTCGCGAATGCGCGCCGTTCGCACCGAGCCTCGCCGCGCTCGATGCGCTGTTCGACGCTTACGGAGGCTGATCCCGATGGCTCACGGCTTTCCCCTTCAACTGCTGCTCGACCGTGCGCAGGACGACCTCGACTCGGCCGCGAAGCAGCTCGGCACCGCGCAGCGCGACCGCACCGCGGCCGCCGAACAGCTCGACGCGCTGCTGCGCTACCGCGACGAATATCACGCACGCTTCGCGCAGTCCGCGCAACACGGGATGCCGGCCGGCAACTGGCGCAATTTCCAGGCGTTCATCGACACGCTCGACGCGGCGATCGCGCAGCAGCGCAACGTGCTGGCCGCCGCCGAAGTCCGCATCGACGAAGCGCGCCCGAACTGGCAGCAAAAGAAACGCACCGTCGGCTCGTATGAAATCCTGCAGGCGCGCGGCGTCGCGCAGGCAGCGACGCGCGAGGCCCGGCGCGAACAGCGCGACGCCGACGAACACGCCGCGAAGATCCTGCGCATGCGGGCCGACGCGGCCCGCTCGTCGTAACCGACCACCGCATTCGAACGAGAGAACCGACATGCCTCCCCTGCCCCTGCTCGGCGCGCTGCTCGATACCGCCGGCGCCGCACTCAAGGCCGCCCGCGGCGCGGGTTCATCCGCCGCCGGCAACGATGCATCGGCGACCGCGACCGCCGTGCCGTTCGCGCAGACGCTGAAGCAAAGCGTCGTCACGCGTCGCGACGCGTCGAGTACCGCCGCGCCCGATGCGTCGACGACGCAGGCCGCGTCGAAGCCGGCCGCCGGCACGAAGCCGTCGGGCACGGACGACGACGACAAGTCGACCGACGCCGCGAACGCGACGACCAGTCCGGACGCCGCCGCGCTCGCGGCCGCCGCGGCCGTGCAGGCGCAACTGCAGGCGCGCACGGACAACGCGGCGACGCCGGCCGATGCGGCTGGCACCGCCGCCGCTGCCGCTGTCGCCGACACGACGCAAAAAACGGCCGTGTCCGGCCAGCCCGACGCCACGGCGACGCTGGCCGATCATGCAACCCGGGATACGGCTGCCCTGCCGCTCGAACCGGCGTCGAGCCGCGACGCGCTGCAAGCCGCGCTCGCCAAGCTGACGGGCGGTGCGGGCGCGATCGCGCTGCCGGCAACCGGCACGTCCGCAGCGGCAACGACCTCGGCGCCGGCGGCTACCGCGTCGAGCGCCGCCGCGCCGCTGACGCCGAAGGTGCCGACGTTCGACCGTACGCTCGCCGATGCGAAAGGCGCGCTCGCCACCCAGCAGGCGCCGGCCCAGGCCACGCCGCAGGCGCTGCAGGCCGACGCGAACGCGCAGTCCGGCGCGCAGCATGCCCTCGCGGCCGCCGGCGACGCGACCGATCCGGCCGCCAGCGCGACGCTCGCGGCCGGCGCAACGGCCGCGGCCGCCGCGCAGGCGAACCTGCAGCTGTCGCCGGCCGCCGGTGCGATCGCCTCCGCCAACGCGCACGTGCTCGCGCCGCACGTCGGCAGCGCCGACTGGACGGACGCCCTGAGCCAGAAGGTCGTGTTCCTGTCGAATGCGCACCAGCAGAGCGCCGAGCTGACGCTCAACCCGCCCGATCTCGGGCCGCTGCAGGTCGTGCTGCGCGTCGCGGACAACCATGCGCACGCGCTGTTCGTGTCGCAGCACGCACAGGTGCGCGAAGCCGTCGAAGCCGCGCTGCCGAAGCTGCGCGAGGCGATGGAAGCGGGCGGGCTCGGGCTCGGCAGCACGACCGTCAGCGACGGCGGCTTCGCTTCCCCGCAGCAGAACCCGCAACAGACCTTCTCCGGCGGCCAGTCGTCGCGGCGCGGAAACGGCGAACCGTCAGCCGTCGATGCACCGGCCGACGTTGCGCAATCCGCACCGGCCGCCGCGAGCGTGAGCCGCGCCGGCCTCGTCGATACGTTTGCCTGAGCATGGCCGCTGCCGTGCGCGCGCCGCGCTCAGCGGCCGTGCACCGCGGCAGCCGCCTCGCCGCGCGGTACCCCGCCCTTGCGCGCCGCGACGATGAAGTCCGCCGCGCGCTCGCCGATCATCACCGACGGCGCATTCGTGTTCCCGCCGACCAGTGTCGGCATCACCGACGCATCGACCACCCGCAGCCCTTCGACGCCGCGCACGCGCAACTGCGGATCGACGACCGCACGCGGGTCCGAGCCCATCCGGCACGTGCCGACCGGGTGGTAGATCGTGTCGGCATGCGCGACGATCGTCGCGCGCAGCTCGGCTTCGCTCTGGTCCGCCCGCGTGTACAGCTCGCGGCCGCCCTGCGACGCGAGCGGCGCCTGCGACAGGATGCGGCGCATCGCCTGCGTGCCGCGCACGAGCAGGTCGAGATCGCGTGAATCGCTGAAGAAGCGCGGATCGATCAGCGGCGCGTCGCGCGCATCGCCGCTCGCGAGCGCGACCGTGCCGCGGCTGAACGGCCGCAGCGCACACACGTGCAGCGAATAGCCGAACCCCCAGTGCATCTTGCGGTTGTGGTCGTCGACGAGCGCCGTGCAGAAATGCAGCTGCAGGTCGGGACGCTCGAGCGACGGATCGCTCTTGATGAAACCGCCGGCCTCCGCGACGTTGCTCGTCATCATCCCCGTGCGGCTCGAGAAATAGCGCGCGAGCGCGGGCGTCATCTTCGCGATCCCGCGCACGCACACGCCGACCAGCTCCGACGAATTCACGCGCGTGTTGATGATGAAGTCGATGTGGTCGATCAGGTTCGTGCCGACGTCCGGCGCATCCTGCACGACCGCGATCCCGTGCCGGCGCAGTTGCTCGGCCGGGCCGATCCCCGAACACATCAGCAGCTGCGGCGAATTGAACGCGCCGGCCGACAGGATCACCTCCGCGCGCGCGCCGAGCGTCTCGACGCGGCCGTTGCGCGATACCGCGACACCGACCGCGCGCTTGCCGTCGAAGCCGACGCGCAGCACCGTCGCATCGGTGATCACGTGCAGGTTCGGCCGGTTGCGGCCGTAGATGTACGCGCGCGCCACGCTGCAGCGCGAGCCGTCGCGGTGCGTGACCTGGTAGAAGCCGACGCCTTCCTGCGTCGCGCCGTTGAAGTCGTCGTTCAGCGGATAGCCGGCCGCGTGCGCGGCCTGGATGAATCGTTCGGAGAACGCATTGCGAAAGCGCAGATCCGACACCGTCAGCGGGCCGTCCGCGCCGTGCCATGCATCGGCGCCGCGTTCGTTGCCTTCCGCGCGGCGGAAATACGGCAGCACGTCCCGCCAGCCCCAGCCCGTCGCGCCGAGCTGCGCCCACTCGTCGTAGTCGCCCGGATGGCCGCGCGTGTAGATCATCGCGTTGATCGCGCTCGAGCCGCCCATCCCGCGCCCGCGCGGCTGGTAGCCGCGCCGCCCGCCGAGGCCCGGCTGCGGCACCGTCTCGTAGCCGTAGTTCGTGCCGAGCTTGAACGGCACCAGCGCCGCGATGCCGACCGGCATGTTGACGAGCAGGTTGCGCTCCGTATGCGAGCCGGCCTCGATCAGCGCGATCGTCGCATCGGGGCAGGCATCGGCGAGACGGCCGGCCAGGCTCGACCCGCCCGAACCGCCGCCGACGATGATGTAGTCGTATTGCATGTCACGTCTCCGTCGTGTCATGGAGGGCGCCCGGCACCGCCGCGCGACCGCGTCTCCTCTTGTAATGTTCGGGCATTGTAGGAACGGCCGTCGAATGCACGGCGCGCGGATTCAAGAGCGATTCCTCTAAACGCCCGCGTGAACTAAATTTAAGATGTATCGATTCGCTTCGCGCGATACGCCGGCCACGAGAAGCCGGTCCGTCGCGAAACGGGAGGGACGACGATGCAGCGCCGGATTCTGCAGGCCGTGTGCCGACCGGGTGGTCCGGATGTCACGCGCGCGGCCCGCATTTCATTTCAAACGGCCGCCCCCGCGGCGACGCTCGGCATCATGCGCGCGGTCGATCGAAATCGAACGGCACGGGTCGTCGCCGACCGTTTGGATAACGTATCGCCGCAGCCGCACGATGCATCGCGATACGGATCGGCAGACACGTCGCCCGGCGCCGCTTCGGTGCGCCGGCATGCGATCGCGCGGCAGCATCGCACGCCCGCTCGTCACCGCCTCGGGGCGCGCACGCGTGCCGTGCGACACGCGTGTCGACGGCGGACACCGTCGCGCGGATGCGACGCCCGCCGCGGGATGCAACCGGTTTTCGAGTACACGTCGCATCCGGCCCCGCGCCGCGCGACACGCATCACCCGATCCGCGCCGCCGCGCTCGCCGAGCGTGCGGCGTGACGGCCGGCCGGCCCGCCCGGTCCAACTGGAGGAGACGACATGAAGAACGACCTGCCCGAACTGGCCCCGCAAGCACTGCCGTCGGTCGACGCGCTGACGGCGCTGCTGCGCGACCAGCGCGCGGCGTACCTGCGCGCACCGTATCCGGCATGGGAGACGCGCATGCAGCACCTGCGCGCGCTGCGCACGATGCTGATCGACCATGCGGACGCACTCGCCGAGGCGATCAGCGCCGATTTCGGCCATCGCGCGAAGCAGGAAGTGCTGCTGTCGGAAATCTGGATGGCGAAGGAAGAGATCGACGACGCGCTGAAGCACGGCAAGCGCTGGATGAAGCCGATCCGCAAGCCGATGAACAAGTGGTTGCGGCCGGCGCGCGCGAAGGTGATTCCGCAGCCGCTCGGCGTGGTCGGCATCGTCGTGCCGTGGAACTATCCGGTGCTGCTCGCGGCCGGGCCGCTGATCTGCGCGCTCGCGGCCGGCAACCGCGCAATCATCAAGATGTCGGAACTGACGCCGCGCACGTCGGCCCTGTTCGAGCAACTCATCGGCAAGACCTTCACGCGCGACCACGTCGCGGTCGTGAACGGCGACGCGGAGGTCGGCGCCGCGTTCAGCGCGCTGCCGTTCGATCACCTGCTGTTTACCGGTTCGACGCATGTCGGCCGCCACGTGATGCGTGCGGCCGCCGACAACCTGACGCCCGTCACGCTCGAGCTCGGCGGCAAGTCGCCGGCCATCGTCGGCCCGAACGCGCGCTTCGACGCGGCCGTCGACGCGATCGTCGCCGGCAAGTCGCTGAATGCGGGCCAGACCTGCATCGCGCCCGACTACGTGCTGCTGCCGCGCGGGCTGGAAGCCGCGTTCATCGAGCGCGCACGGGCACGCTTCGCGAAGCTGTATCCGAACCTGGCGACGAACGGCGACTACACGACGATCGTGTCGCCGCGTCACTACGCGCGCCTGCAGCAACTCGCGAGCGACGCGCAGGCCGCCGGCGCGCAGCTGCATCCGCTGTCCGACGCACCCTCCGATCCCGCGTCGCGCCGCTTCGTGCCGTGCGCGGTCACGCAGGTGCCGGCCGCGTCGCAGTTGATGCAGGAGGAAATCTTCGGACCGCTGCTGCCGCTCGTGCCGTACGAGCGGCTCGACGAGGCGATCGCGTACGTGAATGCCCGCCCGCGTCCGCTCGCGCTCTACCTGTTCGACGAGGATGGCGGCACGATCGACCGCGTGATGCGCGAAACGATCTCGGGCGGCGTGACGATCAACGAAGCGCTGATGCACATCGCGTGCGGCAGCTTGCCGTTCGGCGGTGTCGGCGCGAGCGGCATGGGCGCTTACCACGGCTACGACGGTTTCGTGACGTTCTCGAAGATGAAGCCCGTGCTCACGCAAGCGCGCCTGAACACGCGCAACCTGCTTGCGCCGCCGTACGGCAAGCGCTTCGCCGCGCTGATCAAGCTGATGCTGAAGCTCTGAGGCAGCCGTATCGGACGGGCCGCGCGCATCGCGCCGCGGCCCTCGCCAGCCTGCCGCGCGGCGGGGATGCCGCGCGTGCCGTCACACGGGCCAGAGCGGCCCTTCCTGCATCGCGCCGATCTGCTCGCGCAACTCGAGCACGCGCGCTTCCCAGTAACGGTGCGTGTTGAACCACGGGAAGGCGGCCGGAAACGCGGGATCGTCCCAGCGCCGCGCAAGCCATGCCGCGTAGTGGATCAGCCGCAGCGTGCGCAGCGCTTCGACCAGATGCAGCTCGCGCGGCTCGAATTCGCAGAAATCCTCGTAACCGGCGAGCAGGTCCGCGAGCGCGCGCGACGCGCCTTCGCGATCGCCCGGCAGCAGCAGCCACAGATCCTGGACCGCCGGCGCCATCCGGCTGTCGTCGAAGTCGACGAAATGCGGGCCGGCATCGGTCCACAACACGTTGCTCGGATGGCAGTCGCCGTGCGTGCGCAGCAGGCGGATGTCGCCCGCGCGTTCGAACGCGGCCTCGACGCCCTCGAGCGCGAGCGCGACGGCCGTCTCGTAGGCCGGTCGTACGTCATCCGGAATGAAATCGTGCGCGAGCAGGTAGTCGCGCGGCTCGTAGCCGAACGTATGGATGTCGAGCACGGGACGCGCGACATACGGCTCGGTCGCGCCGACCGCGTGAATCCGGCCGATGAAGCGGCCGAGCCATTCCAGCGTGTCGCTGCGGTCGAGATCGGGGGCGCGCCCGCCGCGCCGCTCGAAAATCGAGAAGCGGAAGCCGTCGAACGCGTGCAGCGTACGGCCGTCGAATGTACGCGCGGGCACCGCCGGAATCTCGCGCGCGGCGAGTTCGGCGACGAACGCATGCTCTTCGAGAATCGCGTCGTCCGACCAGCGTGCCGGGCGATAGAACTTCGCGACGACCGGCGGACCGTCTTCGATGCCGACCTGGTAGACGCGGTTTTCGTAGCTGTTGAGGGCGAGCAGGCGCCCGTCGGTGCGCAGGCCGGCCGGTATCAGCACGCTGTCGAGCGCGTCGAGCACGCACTCGGGCGTGAGGCCGGCGAACGGCGGGCTGGCGGGAGAAGCGGAAGTGGCGTCTGTCATGCCCCGCATTGTGCCGCCAGCCGGACCGAAAGACGAGCGTCCGGTGCTGCGCCCGCTTAGTGAAGCGCCGCGCCGGCCGGCAGCACGGATTCGCCGGTGTCGATCAGGTCCTCGAGAAAGAACGGCTCGGTGTTGAGTTCTTTCGACTCACCCGGCACGCCCGCGTACCAGGTCACCATGGCCATGTCGCCCAGGATGCGCTGGACGATGCCGCGCGCGCCCTTCGGCACCGCGATATGGGTAGTGCAGACAATCGACCCGATATGCATGATGGTTCCCCACTCTTGACTCTTGAAACCCGGCCCGCTGGCGGGCCGGCAAATGCACGATCCGCGCCGCTCTCGACGAAGCGTTGCGCGTCATCCCATTGTTCACGGTTTATCGAAGCACGAAAAGAAGAAGAAGCAGGCGAAGTGCCGCGAATTCGTCGAATGTCTCCAATCAACCACTGCGCCGGGCACGTACTTGCCCGCCCGGTTACCCCCATCATACCCTGTCGAATGTGACTGCCCGCCGAAACCGCCCGGCACGCCGGCACGCACGTGATCGACGCATCGCGTCGTTCGTGATGCGACGCCGCCGACAAAGGTTGCGCTCGATCCTTGCCTTGCGGTACCTTTGGCCTTCATCCGCGTTCAATCGCCTTCCGACACGATGCATCCGCTCACGTCCGCCCTCGCCCAATCCCGGCCGCAGTTCGACTCGCGGCCGCAGGCGTGCGCGCATCCGTCGGTCCTGCCTCCTCCTGTCGCACCGCCGCTCGTCGGCGCCGCGCCGCCCCCTCCGGCAGCGCGCGCCGGCTGACCAGCCGGCTGCCGTTTCGTCTTCCATTCGCCCCCGCTGGCCGCAGTGCGTGCGTCGTCACGTACCGCCTGTTGCCGCGCGCGGATGGAACGTTCCGATCCGTTCGACAGGTGGATTCACATGGTTTCGTTCAAACGCGCGCTCGCCGCGCATGGCGCGACATCGCTCTTCGTGCTGCTGTGGAGCAGCGGCGCGATCTTCTCCGAACTCGGTCTGCGTCACGCGTCCGCATTCGCCTTTCTCACCGCGCGCTTCGCGCTCGCGTCGCTCGTGCTGCTCGCGCTGGCCGTCATGCGCAAGCGCTGGCTGCCGCCGCGCGGCGAGCGGCGCATGGCCGCGCTGACCGGCGTGCTGATGATGGGCGGTTATTCGATCTTCTACCTGCTCGCACTCGAGCGCGGGATCGCGCCCGGTGTGCTCGCAACGATTCTCGGCGTACAGCCGATCCTCACGCTCGCGATCGTCGAGCGACGCTGGCAGCCCGTGCGCGTCGCGGGTCTCGCGCTGTCGCTGGCCGGGCTCGCGCTCGTCGTGTGCCGGGGCGCGAGCGGCGGTGCGGGCGGCCTGTCGGCGGCAGGCATCGCGTGCGCGCTCACCTCGCTCGTCGCGCTGACCGCCGGCTCGCTGCTGCAAAAGCGCGTACGCGCGGCGCCCGCCGACGTGCTGCCGCTGCAGAATGCGATCGGCCTTGCGCTGTGCGTCGCGATCGTGCCGTTCCGGCCGGTGTCGTTCGAGACGAGCTGGGCGTTCGTCGTCCCGCTGCTGTGGCTCGGCGTCGTGATTTCGGTGATCGCGCAACTGCTGTTCTACCGGTTGATGCAGCGCGGCGATCTCGTGAACGTGACGAGCCTGTTCTATCTCGTGCCCGTCGTCACCACGCTGATGGATGCCGTGTGGCTCGGCAACCGGCCGGAGCCGCTCGCGCTCGCCGGCATGGGGGCGATCGTCGCGGGGCTCGCGCTCGTGTTCCGCGCATCGGCCGCCCGCGCGCAACCCGAGCGCGCGTAAGCGTGCGGGCCGCCGCGCCGCGCTGCGGTGCGGCGGCCCGCATCGGACACATGCGCCCAGCGCGCGAAAAACGAAAGGAACGGGAAAGATACGCGCAAGGCGTTCGTCTGGCTTGCGGAAAAAATGCGTGTTTCCGCGGGCTTTCCGCTGATTTTTAATGGTTCGGATAGCGAAAAGCGCCGCCGGTTGCCTATACTCGAATTGACCGCCCCGCTCGCAAACGGGTCGGGCCAACACTAGAAACACCCGGCATGGGGCCGAATCAAGCGCCAACGCGCTGACTCCGGCCGGCACTGGAGACACGCATGACGACCTATTTCACGATCGGCGACTTCATCCTGTTGATTCCGATGGCGCTGGCCGGAGCGCTGTTTCTCGGCGCGGTACCGTGCGCCACCGAATTCCGTCACAACCTGCTGCGCGTGCTCGGCGTCATCCTCGGCGTCGGCGTCGCGGTGTTGCTCGTCGAAGGCCTGCCTGCGCTGATCTAGCGCGGCACCCGGCGTTATCGCACGCATCGCTGCGCCGCGGCGATGCGAGGGGTTGCCCGCACGCCCGCGATACGGCACGCGAGATCGTTTCGCATGCCGTATCGACTGCCGGTCAGATCGCCTGATCGGTGGACGGCTTTTCCCACAGATTGATGCCGCCTTCGGTCGCGTAACGATCGATCTCCGCCAGTTCCTCCGCCGAGAATTCGAGGTTCTTCAACGCGCCGACGTTTTCGCGCACCTGCTCCGCACGGCTCGCGCCGATCAGCGCGGACGTCACGCGGCCATTGCGCAGCACCCACGCCAGCGCCATCTGCGCGAGGCTCTGCCCGCGCCGCTCGGCGATCGCGTTGAGCTTGCGCACGTGCTCGAGGTTGTCCGCGCTCAGGTGATCCTGCTTCAGCGAGCCGCCGCCCGGCTTGTTCACGCGCGCGTCGGCCGGCACGCCGTTCAGGTATTTCGACGTGAGCAGGCCCTGCGCGAGCGGCGTGAACGCGATGCTGCCCGCGCCGACGTCGTCGAGCGCGCCGAGCAGGTCGCCCTCGATCCAGCGGTTCAGCATGTTGTACGACGGCTGATGGATCAGCAGCGGCACGCGGTACTGCGCGAGCAGTTCGGCCATCTCGCGCGTCTTCGCGGCCGAATACGACGAGATGCCGATGTAGAGCGCCTTGCCTTGCTGCACGGCCGACGCGAGCGCGCCCGCCGTTTCCTCGAGCGGCGTGTGCGCATCGAAGCGGTGCGAGTAGAAGATGTCGACGTAGTCGAGCCCCATGCGCTGCAGGCTCTGGTCGAGACTCGCGAGCACGTACTTGCGCGACCCGCCGCCGCTGCCGTACGGCCCCGGCCACATGTCCCAGCCGGCCTTCGTCGAGATCAGCAGCTCGTCGCGATACGGCCGGAAATCCTCCTTCAGCAGCCGGCCGAAGTTGGTTTCGGCGCTGCCGTACGGCGGCCCGTAGTTGTTCGCGAGATCGAAATGGTTGATGCCGAGATCGAACGCGGTGCGCAGGATCTCGCGCTGCGTCGAGATCGGCGTCGAGTCGCCGAAGTTGTGCCACAGGCCAAGCGACAGGGCGGGCAGTTTGAGCCCGGATTTGCCGCAGGTGCGGTATTGCATGCCGGCATAACGTTCGGAAGCTGCTTCGTAGGCCATGAATAATTCCCGTCAGGACATCGGACAGAAGGACGCGCGCCGGCCGCGCACGGCGCGGCGGCGGCGAAGGAGTCGTACGACGACTATGTTAGCGAAAGCGGCCGGAACGCGCACGGCCGCGTCGCGATGGACGCGACCGCGGTCGTCGCCTACACTGCGGCGTCTCGAATCACCGTTTCAGCGAGGTTGGTATGTCCCGGGTCATCTCGGTTGCATTGCTCGTCGGCGGCGTCGTGCTGCTGTACTTCGGCGGCCAGTCGTTCCATTCGATCAACGACAACGTGTCGCGCTTCTTCACCGGTTCGCCCGCGACGAAGACGATCCTGCTGATCGTCGGCGGGGCCGTCGCATCGCTCGTCGGCCTGATCGGCCTCGCGATGCCGGGCGCCAAGCGCTGATCGCGCGGCCGCACCGCGCACGCACGGCCCGCGTCCTGCGATCGGGCCGCGCCAAACGAAACGGGCGGCCAGGCCGCCCGTTGCTTCATGCGCCGGCGATGCGCCGCATCGCCCGATACGTCGCGGCATCTGCGCGCCGCCCGATTCGCACCTAGAACTGCACTTCCGGCTTCGACGCCGAGCGCGTGCCGGGCACCGGCCGGTTGCTCGCGCCGTGGTACGTGTACACGAGCGAGAATTTCACCTGGTCGGAGCGGTTCTGTCCGGCCGAATGCAACGTGTTGCAGTGGAAGAACACGACATCGCCCGTCTGCAGCGGCGGGCAGGTGGCCGCGTCGATCAGCTTGCGGTTCTCGGGCAGGTCGCCGCGGAAAAACTTCGCGTCGTCGAACGCTTCCGGCCCGAATTCCGCCGTATGCGAGCCCGGCACGAGCCACAGCGCGCCGTTCTCGTTCGTTTCCGGCCCCAGCGCGAGCCACACCGACACCATGTCGGGACGCGCGAACGACCAGTAACGGAAATCGCGGTGCCACCCCGTCAGGCTGCCGTACGCGGGATGCTTCGTCATCATGCAGTTGTGATGCGCGCGCGACAGCACGGGCTCTTCACCGAAATACTCGCGCATCCACGCGCCGATTTCGGGGGCGATCGCCCGTTCGGCGAACGCCGGATCGCGCGAGTACGCATCGAGCAGCCGCCGCACCGTGTGCCCGCCCGGCGCATGCTTCGACTCGGGCGCGCCCGGGTAGCGCAGATCGGCTTCGAATTCGATCGGCTCGGCGGCCTCGCGCAACTGGCGCTCCGCGATCTGCCTGAGCGTCGCGCACTGCTGCTCGCCGACGAGGCCGCGCGCGACGACGAAGCCGCGCTCGCGCAATTCCGCGACTTGCGCGCGGATCGATTCCGACTGCAATGAAGACGACATGGGATGCCAGACGTTTATTGTGTGAATGTGACGATTGTAAATCGGCGCCGGATGCCGCGAACAGCGCCATTGTCGTGCGCAGGGGCATGCCAATCGCGGATTTGATCCGGCTCAAGGGAACTGTTCGTCGCGACACCTGCCTCACCGACAGGCGGTATGCGGCACACGCCTTGCGGCTCAAGGGTTTATCGCGACTTTTGCCCGTCATGAATCCCCTGTAGCCTGTCGCGGCCTGTCAATTCTGGCGGGCGCGGCGCGCAGCGAGTTTCGGTAAGATCCGTTGCGCCATCCGAGGCCGTTCATACCAGTGCGCTCTCCAGGGCGCCACCCATACAAGCGAAGCATCGTTCACATGCCATTCCGTCTGACTTCCCGTTTCAACCGCGCTGCGAAGCGCGTCGTGCCGCCCGCTCCTGCCCGCTCGCTGCGCCATCACCGCGCCCGCACGCAGGCGCTGGCCGAGCGTACGCCCGCGCACAGCCGGCTGGACGGTATCCGTGCGTGGTTCCACGCATTTTTCTCGATGATGAGCGCGCAGGCATTCACACGCCGTGCCGGCCTGCGCTCGCTGCTGCAGAAGCCGTCGTCGCTGCGCGCGCTCGCGTTGCGCCGCGCGCTCGGCCCGCAGCGCCGCATCAACCGCCCGCGCCGCCTCGCGGCCAGCAACGGCTGGTTCGGGTTCGGCGCACGCTGAACGCGCGCCGGCGGGCACACCCGCCCCGCCACGATCGCCGCCGTTGCGCCGGCGATCGGCACCCATAAAAAAACCCCGGCAAGCCGGGGTTTTTCTTTGCGGGCGAACGACGCTTACGCGACGCGTGCCGTCGGCTCGACGCCAGCCGCTTCGGCCAGGGCGAGCGCCTTGTCGGTCGCTTCCCACGAGAATTCCGGCTCTTCGCGGCCGAAGTGGCCGTAGGCAGCGGTCTTCTCGTAGATCGGGCGCAGCAGGTCGAGCATCTTGATGATGCCCTTCGGACGCAGGTCGAAATGCTCGCGCACGAGCTTCGTGATCACCGCATCCGACACGCGGCCCGTGCCGAACGTGTTGACCATCACCGAGGTCGGCTCGGCCACGCCGATCGCGTACGACACCTGGATCAGCGCGCGCGACGCGAGGCCGGCGGCGACGATGTTCTTCGCGACGTAGCGGCCTGCATACGCGGCCGAACGGTCGACCTTCGACGGATCCTTGCCCGAGAACGCGCCGCCGCCGTGCGGTGCGGCACCGCCGTACGTGTCGACGATGATCTTGCGGCCGGTCAGGCCGCAATCGCCCTGCGGGCCGCCGATCACGAACCGGCCGGTCGGGTTCACGAGGAACTTGATGTCGCCCTTGATCAGCTCGGCCGGCAGCGTCGGCTTGATGATTTCCTCGATCACGGCTTCGCGCAGCGCCGGCAGTTCGATGTCCGGTGCGTGCTGCGTCGACAGCACGACGGTGTCGATCGAATCGGGCTTGCCGTCGACGTAGCGGACCGTCACCTGCGACTTCGCGTCCGGACGCAGCCATTGCAGGCGGCCGTCGCGGCGCAGGCTGGCCTGGCGCTCGACGAGGCGGTGCGACAGGTAGATCGGCAGCGGCATCAGTTCCGGGGTTTCGTCGCACGCATAGCCGAACATCAGGCCCTGGTCGCCCGCGCCTTGGTCGAGGTTGTCGTCGTGAGCACGATCGACGCCCTGCGCGATGTCCGGCGACTGCTTGTCGTACGCGACGAGCACCGCGCAACCCTTGTAGTCGATGCCGTAGTCGGTGTTGTCGTAGCCGATGCGCTTGATGGTGTCGCGCGCGATCTGGATGTAGTCGATGTTGGCCGTCGTGGTGATTTCACCGGCCAGAACGACGAGACCCGTGTTGCACAGCGTTTCGGCCGCTACGCGGGAATATTTGTCCTGCTCGAGGATGGCGTCGAGAATCGCGTCCGAGATCTGGTCCGCGACTTTGTCCGGATGGCCTTCGGAGACGGATTCGGACGTGAAGAGATAATCGTTTGCCACTTTTTCAGGCTCCTGTGTGGTTACGGTTGGTTTCACGTAGCCAGCTTCGTTGGGCCTGAAGCGGCGACGCTTTAGCGGATTACCAGGACCGGGCAGTGCGTGTGGCACCAGCCGGCTTCGCCCCGCAAGTTGTCAGTTAACTCGGCGAAGCCCGTATTATAGCGGCTTTCCTGAATTGTCACAGAGCGCCGCCCGTGCTGCATCTTCCGCTGTCTTACCACCCTGTTCTCGACATGCCGGCCAGCCGGTCCCTCGGAGGTTTCGCATGCTAGGTCGTCTAGCCACGCACCTCGCCATCGGCTTGCTGAAACTGCTCGCCCTGCTGCCGTACGGCCTGACCGCACGGTTCGGCGATGGTCTCGGCTGGCTGCTGTACCAGATCCCCAGCCGGCGAAAGCGCATCGTACACACCAATCTGAAACTCTGCTTCCCGGACTGGAGCGACGCGCGGCGCGAGGAAGTGGCGGGCCAGCATTTCCGCCATGCGATCCGCAGCTACGTCGAGCGCAGCGTGCAGTGGTTCGGCTCGGAGAAAAAGCTCGCGAAGCTGATCCAGGTCGACAGCGCGGTCGATCTCGACGATCCCGACCTGCCGCCGACGCTGTTCCTCGGCCTGCACTTCGTCGGCATCGAGGCCGGTTCGATCTGGCTGAATCGTTCGCTGCACCGCCGCTGCGGGTCGCTGTACCAGCCGTTCTCGAATGCGGTGCTCGAGGAAGCGGCGAAGAAGGCGCGCGGGCGCTTCGACGCCGAGATGGTCGGCCGCGCGGACAGCGCGCGCGTCGTGCTGCGCTGGCTGCGCGACCGCAAGCCCGTGATGCTCGGCGCCGACATGGACTACGGGCTGCGCAACTCGACGTTCGTGCCGTTCTTCGGCGTGCCGGCCTGCACGCTGACGGCCGTCGGCCGGCTCGCGAAGACGGGCCGCGCGCAGGTCGTGCCGTTCATCGGCGAGGTGCTGCCGAACTACAAGGGCTACCGTCTGAAGGTATTCAAGCCGTGGGATCACTACCCGACCGGCGACGACGATCTCGACGCGCGGCGGATGAACGCATTCCTCGAGGAGCAGATCCCGCTGATGCCGGAGCAGTATTACTGGGTCCACAAGCGCTTCAAGACGCGCCCGCCCGGCGAGCCGAGCCTGTACTGACCTTGCCGCGCGAAACCCGCGGGCGCGCCGTCACGTGCGCGCCTGCGCTCTCGCCACCTTCGGCGCGCCCTTCGCGCGCGCCCGCCACGGATCGTAGGCCGACTGCTGCGCGAGCCACAGATCGGCCCGCCCCTCGCCGTCCTCACCGAGCCACGCTTCGAGACGCAGCGTGGCTCGGCGAGATGCCCGCATGGCCGTGCAGGATGCGCGACAGTGCGGCTCGCGTCACACCCAGCTGCGACGCGGCCTCGGTGACGCTCAGGCCCAGCGCCGGCAGCACGTCGTCACGCAGCGTTTCGCCCGGATGGGGCGGATTGAAGATGCGGGTCATGGCTTGAATCACCTCAGTGATGGTTCTGGTCGTTGACCAGCACGGCATCGGCGCCTTCGAACCGGAACGTCAGCCGCCAGCTGCCGTTGACGCTGACCGCGGAATATCCGATTTGACCGGTACGAAAACGCGCGTCCTGATCGCGCCGTACCTTCGCCGCGCGGCGGGCACGCATCGCCAGCGCCGCTTTCGCCGCGACGGCGCCCGCCGTATCCCGACAATTTGCCTGCCCGTCACCTGCCCGACCAGTCGACCAGTCGACCGATCGACCGATACCGCCCGCCGGCGCGACGCGAAGCGCCGCCCCCGCGCGGGACGCCCCAGTCGGCTGCATGTATCATTTGCGGTTGAGATCTGCACGACGAACGACACCGCCCGGCCCGGCCGCCGGCCGTTCATGCCGTGCCGACCGCCTTGTTCGTCATGGAATTCCGGACCCAGTGAAACTCTCGTTCACCAAGATGCACGGCGCGGGCAACGACTTCGTCGTGCTCGACGGCTATTCGCGCGCGTTGCCGCCGCTCACCGACGCGCAGGTGCGCGCACTCGCCAACCGTCATTTCGGCATCGGCGCCGACCAGTTGCTGCTGGTCGAGAAACCGACCGTCGACGGCGCGGATTTCAAGTACCGGATCTTCAATTGCGACGGCGGCGAAGTCGAACACTGCGGCAACGGCGCGCGCTGCTTCGTGAAGTTCGTCAGCGACCGCGGCCTGACCGACAAGCGCAGCGTGCGCGTGCAGGTCATGAAGGGCCTGATCACGCTGACGCTGCAGGACAACGGCGAAGTCGTCGTCGACATGGGTGCGCCCGTGTTCGCGCCGGCGCAGGTGCCGTTCGATGCAGCGGGCCTCGACGGCCGCCGCGAAGGCCGCGACACGCTGTGGCCGCTCGACGTCGGCGGTGCGACGCGCTGGATCTCGACGGTGTCGATGGGCAATCCGCACGCGGTGCAGGTCGTCGACGATACCGACGCGTATCCGGTGCTGGAAGAAGGCCCGCTGATCGAACGCCATGCCCGTTTCCCGCAGCGCGTGAACGCCGGCTTCATGCAGATCGTGTCGCGCAACGAAGTGAAGCTGCGCGTGTACGAACGCGGCGCGGGCGAGACGCTCGCGTGCGGCACCGGCGCATGCGCGGCGGTCGCGGCCGGCATCCGGCGCGGCCTGCTCGATTCGCCCGTGACCGTGCACACGCACGGCGGCACGCTGACGATCGGCTGGGACGGCGCGCGCGACGAAGCCGCCGCGCTGATGATGGCCGGCCCCGCCGCGACCGTGTTCGAAGGCGAAATCGACCTGAACGCCTGACCCTGCAACGTCCTTGATAACTGAACGCGCCAGCCACATGAACGATCGCGAAGTCGCCGACTACCTGCTCGCCAATCCCGAATTCTTCGCGCAGCACGCCGAACTGCTCGCGACGATCCGTCTCGCGAACCCGCACGGCAAGGCCGCGATCTCGCTGCAGGAGCGGCAGATGGAGATGCTGCGCGACAAGAACAAGCATCTTGAGCGCCGGCTGGCCGAACTCGTGCGCTACGGCCACGAGAACGACAGCCTGTCCGCGAAGTTCAGCCGCTGGACCGCGCGCGTGATCGCGGAACGCGATCCGTACGCGCTGCCGCGCACGATCGCCGACGGCATCGCCGACGTGTTCGACGTGCCGCAGACGGCGCTGCGCGTGTGGGACGTCGCCGACACCTACGCGCAGGCCGACTTCGCCCGCCAGGTCGGCGAGGAAGTGCGCCTGTTCACGAACGGGCTGTCGACGCCGTACTGCGGCGCGAACACGGGCTTCGAAGCGGCGCAGTGGCTCGCGCCCGCGGTCGCCGCGCCGGCCGCGCATGCAGCGGAAGGCGCCGAAGCCGCGCCGGCCGGTGACGGCGCGGCCACCTCGGTCGCGCTGCTCGCGCTGCGCACGCCGCTCGCCGGCACCGATGCGCCCGCGTTCGGCCTGCTCGTGCTCGGCTCGCCCGATCCGCGCCGCTTCCACGACGGGATGGCCACCGACTTCCTCGCGCAGATCGCGACGCTCGCGAGCGCCGCGCTCACGCGCCTGCTGCCGCACTGATCCGCCGCCCGCGATGACCGACGACCCGATCGCCGCCTACCTGTCGAACCTGAAACACGTCAGGCAGCTGTCGGAACACACGCTGCGCGCGTACACGCACGAACTCGACGAACTGAAGAAGCTCGCGGCCGGCCGGCCGCTCGACGCGCTGACGGCCGCCGACATGCGCGGCGCGGTCGCGCGCGCGCATGCGGGCGGGCTGTCCGCGCGGTCGATCTCGCACCGGCTGTCCGCCTGGCGCGCGTTCTACCGCTGGCTCGCGCAGCGCGTCGAGATGCCCGCGAATCCGGTTGCCGCGGTACGCGCGCCGAAACGCCCGAAGACCTTGCCGAAGGCGCTGTCGGTCGACGACGCGTCCGCGCTGATGGACGCGCCGCTCGCCGGCACGACCGAAGGCATCCGCGATCACGCGATCCTCGAGCTGTTCTATTCGTCGGGGCTGCGCCTCGCCGAACTGATCGGGCTCGACGTGATGTATACACAGGCCGACGGCTATCGTTCGACGGGATGGCTCGATCTCGCCGAAGCCGAAGTCACCGTGCGCGGCAAGGGCAACAAGGAACGCAAGGTGCCGGTCGGCCGCAAGGCGATCGACGCGCTGAACGCGTGGCTCGCGGTGCGCGGCGAATTCGTCAGGCACGACCCGCACCCGCTGTTCGTGTCCGTGCGCGGCAACCGGATGTCGCCGGGCGTCGTGCGCGAGCGCGTGAAGCGCGCGGCGCTCGCCGCAGGCATCCCCGCCAACGTCCATCCGCACGTGCTGCGCCACTCGTTCGCGACGCACGTGCTGCAGTCGAGCGGCGACCTGCGCGCGGTGCAGGAACTGCTCGGCCACGCGAGCGTCGCCGCGACGCAGGTCTATACGTCGCTCGACTTCCAGCATCTCGCGAAGATTTACGACAGCGCGCATCCGCGCGCGAAGAAGCGCGACTGACGCCCTTCCCGTGCTACCCGCCGCGCACGGCGACCGATAACGGTCGGCTTCCGTCGCGGCCCATTTCGATCTCATCATGCAAACCGTCACCCTCAAGCCGTCCAAGGAAAAATCGCTGCTGCGCCGCCATCCGTGGATCTATGCGAATGCGATCGACCGCGTCGACGGCAAGCCCGCGCCCGGCGCGACCGTGCTCGTGCGCGCGCACGACGGCCGCTTCCTCGCGCGCGGCGCGTACAGCCCGCAGTCGCAGATCCGCGTGCGCGTGTGGAGCTTCGACGAGCACGAGCCGATCGACCACGCCTTCTTCAAGCGCCGCGTGCAGCGCGCGGTCGCGCACCGCACGACGATGGTGTCGGGCACCGGCGCGGTGCGGCTCGTGTTCGGCGAGGCCGACGGGCTGCCGGGGCTGATCGTCGACTACTACGTCGCGGACACCGCCGAAGCCGGCGCCGCGCCGCGCGGCCAGCTCGTCTGCCAGTTCATGGCGGCCGGCGTCGAAGCGTGGAAGGACGCGATCGTCGCGGCGCTCACCGGCGCGACGGGTTGCCCGAACGTGTACGAGCGCTCGGACGTGTCGATCCGCGACAAGGAAGGGCTCGAGCAGACGACCGGCGTGCTGGCCGGCGATGCGCCGCCCGCGACGCTGATCTCGAACGAAAACGGCGTGCGCTATCACGTCGACGTGCCGAACGGCCACAAGACGGGCTTCTACGTCGACCAGCGCGACAACCGCGCGCTCGTCGCGCAGTACGCGGCCGGCCGCGACGTGCTGAACTGCTTCTGCTACACCGGCGGGTTCTCGCTCGCGGCGCTCAAGGGCGGCGCGACGCGCGTCGTGTCGATCGACTCGTCGGGCGATGCGCTCGCGCTCGCGCAGCAGAACGTCGTCGCCAACGGCTTCGACGCCGAACGCGCGACCTGGCTCGACGCCGACGCGTTCAAGACGTTGCGCCGCCTCGTCGACGAAGGCGAGCGTTTCGACCTGATCGTGCTCGATCCGCCGAAGTTCGCGCCGACCCGCGACAGCGTCGATCGCGCGGCGCGCGCGTACAAGGACATCAACCTGAGCGGCTTCAAGCTGCTGCGTCCGGGCGGCCTGCTGTTCACGTACTCGTGCTCGGGCGCGATCGACATGGACCTGTTCCAGAAGATCGTCGCGGGCGCGGCCGCCGACGCGAAGGTCGACGCGCGCATCCTGAAGCGGCTCGGCGCGGGCGTCGACCACCCGCTGCTCGCCGCGTTCCCGGAAGGCGAATATCTGAAGGGCCTGCTGTTGCAAATCGTCTGATCGCCCCGATCTAGACGCACACCCGCGTCCGCCGGCCCTCCGCGCCTGGCGGACCAGCGCTCGCCCCTGTCGTTCGGACGACGGGCGCGGGCTTGACAGGTATGTTTCAATGGATGGTTGTGCGCCCCGGCTCGCAGCGCGAGGGCGCGACGCACATCCTGGTTTTGACCCCGATTCACGAACCACAGGCGACCGACATGGCCACTCCCGTCACCATCCTCACCGGCTTCCTCGGCAGCGGCAAGACGACCCTGCTCAAGCGCATCCTGAACGAACAGCACGGCATGAAGATCGCCGTGATCGAGAACGAATTCGGCGAAGAGAACATCGACAACGAAATCCTCGTGCAGGATTCGAACGAGCAGATCATCCAGATGAGCAACGGCTGCATCTGCTGCACGATCCGCGGCGACCTCGCCCGCGCGCTCGGTGATCTCGCCGCGAAGAAGCGCGAAGGCAAGCTCGACTTCGACCGCATCGTGATCGAGACGACCGGCCTCGCGAACCCGGGCCCCGTCGCGCAAACCTTCTTCATCGACAGCGAAATCGCCGACGACTTCCTGCTCGACGCGGTCATCACGCTCGTCGACGCGAAGCACGCGAACGCGCAGCTCGACGAGCACGAAGTGGTGCAGCGCCAGGTCGGTTTCGCCGACCGCCTGTTCATCACGAAGTCGGACCTCGTCGACGATCAGACCGTCGCCGGCCTCAAGCACCGCCTGATGCACATGAACCCGAAGGCCGCGATCAAGGTCGTGAATTTCGGCGAAGCCGACATCAAGGAGATCTTCGACCTGCGCGGCTTCAACCTGAACGCGAAACTCGAGATCGACCCCGACTTCCTCGCCGAAGACGACCACGCGCATCACCACCACGATCACGACCATGAGCACGATCACGCCGGTTGCGATCACGATCACGGCCAATGCGCGCACGATCACGGCCACCACCATCACCACCACGCGCACCACGACGACAAGATCAAGTCGTTCGTGTACCGCAACGACCGCCCGTTCGATCCGAACAAGCTGGAAGACTTCCTCGGCGGCATCCTGCAGATCTACGGCGAGCGGATGCTGCGCTACAAGGGCGTGCTGTACATGAAGGGCGTCGACCGCAAGGTCGTGTTCCAGGGCGTGCACCAGATGATGGGCAGCGACCTCGCCGCGAAGTGGCTGCCGGTCGAGAAGAAGACCAACAAGATGGTGTTCATCGGCGTCGACCTGCCGCAGGACCTGATCACCGACGGCCTCGACGCCTGCCTCGCCTGACGCGCGCGGGCACCGCCGCGCACGGTGTCGCCCGGCCGCCTTTCCCGGTGGCCGAGGCGCCCGCGCGGCGCACTTTCCGGGCAGGGTTTCGCCGTCATCGCTTTTTCGCGATTTGCGCGTTATATTTTCTAGATATTGGCGCAGCCGACGGGGATCGACCCGATACGGCGCCCGCTTGCGATTCAGTTACAATACGTGCCCGCTGGAGTACGGCAACAAACAGGCCCGGTTCTTGCTGAACCAGTTTTCCGGGCATCGCAACCGCGCCGGATCGCCAATCCGCCTCCCGGCCGCGGCCGATGCGATGTGCCGCGCAGCACACCGGTTCGCAGCGCGCGCAACTCCGCGCCAGGCCTATCCTGGTATTTGAGAACCGGTTTTCCAGAGGCTTTCGGCCCCGCGGCGGCAAATCGCAAATGAATGCAAACGCGGTTGCGGGTAATCCCAAAGTGCAGGCAATATCTCTTGATTTGCCGCACATTGAAGAAGCAAGCAGATGACGAAGAAACTCTTGACCGAAGCCGAAATCCTGAAGATGAGCGACAAGGATTACATGAATGAGGATCAGCTCGCCTTCTTCAAAAATCGGCTCGAACAGTTGCAGGCGGACATCCTCAAGAATGCAGGCCAGACGACCGAGAACCTGCGCGAAACGGTGATCGTCCCCGATCCCGCCGATCGCGCGACGATCGAGGAAGAGCACGCGCTCGAGCTGCGTACGCGCGATCGCGAACGCAAGCTCCTCAAGAAGGTTCAGCAGTCGCTCGCCCGCATCGATTCCGGCGATTACGGCTGGTGCGAGGAGACCGGCGAGCCGATCGGCATTCCGCGGCTGCTCGCCCGTCCGACCGCCACGCTGTCGCTCGAGGCGCAGGAGCGCCGCGAGTTGCGCCAGAAGCTGTTCGGCGACTGATCGAGCGGCGTTCCGCTCAGACACGCTGCTTCCCGAAAGCGCGCGGCCTGCCGCGCGCTTTTTGTTTTTCCGGCACCGCTTCCCGGTGTGCCGATTTGCCCCCCGCCTCTTGATATCCCGGTGCCCGCCCTAAAATGAAACGGACGCGCGCCGGGCCGCTCCCCGGCGCACTGCGGATTCACGCGGCGGCGCGTCGCGCCGCCCGACTCTTCCCCGTTTTTCTCAAGGAACGCAGATGGAGCAATTTCACGGCACGACCATCGTTTCGGTCCGGCGCGGCGACAAGGTCGCGCTCGGCGGCGACGGCCAGGTAACCCTCGGCAACATCGTCATGAAGGGTGGCGCGCGGAAAGTGCGGCGGATCTACAACAACCAGGTTCTGGTCGGATTCGCGGGCGGCACCGCCGATGCGTTCTCGCTGCTCGACCGCTTCGAGGCGAAGCTCGAGAAGCACCAGGGCAACCTGACCCGTGCGGCCGTCGAACTCGCGAAGGACTGGCGCACCGACCGGATGCTGCGCCGCCTCGAGGCGATGCTGATCACGGCAGACGCCACCACCACGCTCGTGATCACCGGCAACGGCGACGTGCTCGACCCCGAAGGCGGCATCTGCGCGATCGGCTCGGGCGGTGCCTACGCGCAGGCCGCGGCCCGTGCGCTCGTCGAGAACACCGAGCTGTCGCCGCGCGAGATCGTCGAGAAGTCGCTCGGGATCGCCGGCGACATGTGCATCTACACGAACCACAACCGCATCATCGAAACGATCGAGTAAGGACCGCACCATGAGCACCATGACCCCTGCCGAGATCGTCTCGGAACTCGACAAGCACATCATCGGCCAGGCGAAGGCGAAGAAGGCCGTCGCGGTTGCGCTGCGCAACCGCTGGCGCCGCCAGCAGGTGGCCGATCCGCTGCGCCAGGAAATCACGCCGAAGAACATCCTGATGATCGGGCCGACGGGCGTCGGCAAGACCGAAATCGCGCGCCGCCTCGCGAAGCTCGCCGATGCGCCGTTCATCAAGATCGAAGCGACCAAGTTCACCGAAGTCGGCTACGTCGGCCGCGACGTCGACAGCATCGTGCGCGACCTGATCGAGATCTCCGTCAAGCAGACGCGTGAGACCGAGATGCGCAAGGTGCGCAGCAAGGCGACCGACCAGGCGGAAGACCGCATCCTCGACATCCTGCTGCCGCAGCCGCGCGCGGTGGGCTTCGGCGGCAATGCCGAACACGCGAACGACGACAACAACGCGACGCGCCAGACCTTCCGCAAGCGCCTGCGCGAAGGCCAGCTCGACGACAAGGAAGTCGAGCTCGACCTCGAGCAGCCGTCGGCCGGCATGGACATCATGGCGCCGCCGGGCATGGAAGAGATGACCGAGCAGATCCGCTCGATGTTCTCCAACCTCGGCAGCGGCAAGAAGCAGCGCCGCAAGGTGAAGATCAAGGAAGCGCTGAAGCTGCTGACCGACGAGGAAGCGGCGAAGATGCTGAACGAAGAGGAAGTGAAGACGAAGGCCGTGCAGAACGTCGAGCAGAACGGCATCGTGTTCCTCGACGAGATCGACAAGATCACGTCGCGCAACAACGAAGGCAGCGGCGGCGAAGTGTCGCGCCAGGGGGTGCAGCGCGACCTGCTGCCGCTCGTCGAAGGCACGACGGTCAACACGAAGTACGGGATGGTGAAGACCGACCACATCCTGTTCATCGCGAGCGGCGCGTTCCACCTCGCGAAGCCGAGCGACCTGATCCCCGAACTGCAAGGCCGCTTCCCGATCCGCGTCGAGCTCGACTCGCTGTCGGTGAACGACTTCGAAGCGATCCTCGTCGCCACCGACGCGAGCCTCGTCAAGCAGTACCAGGCGCTGCTCGCGACCGAGGACGTGCAGCTCGAATTCGCCGAAGACGGCATTCGCCGCCTCGCGGAGATCGCGTTCGCGGTCAACGAGAAGACCGAGAACATCGGCGCGCGCCGGCTGTACACGGTGATCGAGAAGCTGCTCGAGGAAGTGTCGTTCTCGGCCGGCAACCACGCCGGCGAGCGCGTGACGATCGACGCGAAGTATGTCGATCGCGCACTCGGCGAAGTGTCGCAGGACGAGGACCTGTCGCGCTACGTGCTGTAACGCGCGCGGCACCGGATACGAAACGGGCGGCCCGGCGGGCCGCCCGTTTTCGTTGGTGCGCCCGCTTACTGGCGCACCGGCTTTTTCGCGAGCTTGCGCTGCAGCGTTCGGCGGTGCATGTTCAGCGCGCGTGCGGTCGCCGAGATGTTGTTGTTGTTCTCGGCCAGCACGCGCTGGATGTGCTCCCATTCGAGCCGGTCGACCGACAGCACGACCGGGTTCTCGAGCGCCTCGTCGGCCTGCACCTCGGTCGCGTTGGTCTGCAGCGCGGCCAGGATCGACTCGACGTTCGCCGGCTTCGCGAGGTAGTTGTCGGCGCCTTCCTTCACGGCCTGCACGGCCGTCGCGATGCTCGCGTAGCCGGTCAGCACCAGGATCCGCGCGTCGGGCTGCAGGTCGCACAGCGGCGCGATCAGGCTCAGGCCCGAATCCTCGCCCAGGTGCAGGTCGACGGTGATGAACTGGAACTTGCCGCCGGCGGCGAGCCGCAGCGCCGCCTCCTTGTCGTGCGCCTGCTGGACCGCGTAACCGCGCCGCTCGAGGCCGCGCGCGAGCGTGCCCGCGAACACCTCGTTGTCGTCGATCACCAGGAAATTGTTCTCGCTCATGTGGTTTCTCCGTCTACGTGTTGGTTGAGGCGGCCGGCGCCGCGACGCGCACGACCGGCAGGCGCAGCACGGCCCGCGTGCCGCGCGCGGCGGTCGCGCGGCTGTCCGGCGTGCCGGCCGGCCGTTCGGCTGCCCGTTCGCCCGTGCGCTGGCCCGCGCGTGGTCCCGATGCGGCGGCGGCGTGACCATTGCCCGCACCGCCGGCCCGCCCGTTGCCGCCCGCCGCGCGCGGCGTGACATCGGACAGCTCGATCTCGCCGCCGAGCCGCGCGGCCGCGC
Organism: Burkholderia sp. YHN3-13; assembly: GCF_055810675.1. Lineage (NCBI taxonomy): Bacteria > Pseudomonadati > Pseudomonadota > Betaproteobacteria > Burkholderiales > Burkholderiaceae > Burkholderia > Burkholderia sp. YHN3-13. Next base: position 336,479 of record NZ_JBVVNQ010000006.1, read on the forward strand.
TGAACGCGAGATACAGGCCGACCCCATGCCCGCCCTGCGTGCTGTCGACCGGCATCGCGCCGAGCGATTCGCGCAGCGAGGCCGGAATGCCGGGCCCGTCGTCGCATACCTCGAATTCGATCTCGTCGGCCGCGCCGCCATGCGCGACCTTCGCGGCCAGCGTCACGCGCTGCGGGCTCGCGCGCGCGGCGTTGTCGAGCAGGATCGTCAGGATCTGGCCGGCCGCGACCGTGTCGTCGAGCGCGACGCCCGCCGGACGCGCGCCGAGCAGCTCGAATTGCACATGCGGATGCCGCAGGCGCCAGTGCTCGACGAACGTGTCGAGCCAGTCGTCCACCGGCTGGCGGCTCGCCGGCGCGCTCGCGCGGCTGCGCAGGCGCGCGAGCGCCGACGTGCAGAGCGTCATCTGCTCCTCGAGCACCTTCAGGTCGGCCTCGTAGCGCGCGAGCCCCGGATCGGCACGCGCCGCGTCGCGCAGTTCCTCGGCGAGCATCGCGATCGTCGACAGCGGCGTGCCCATCTCGTGCGCGACGGTGGCCGCCTGCACGCCGAGCGCAACGGCCCGCTCGTCGCGCAGCAGATGCTGCTGCGCTTCGCCGAGCGCCGCATCGCGCTGGCGCAGCGCATTCGACATGCGCGCGACGAACCACGCGATCAGCCCGACGCTCACCATGAAGTTCGCCCACATGCCGGTACGGTAGTAGTCGAACAGGTTAGCCGGATTGTCCATGTTGAGCGGCACCGAATCGAAACCGAGCGCCGCGTAGCACGCGACCGCGAACGCCGCGAGCCAGATCATCAGGTGCCACGGCAGCACGGCCGCCGCGATCGCGAGCGACGGCAGGTACAGCGACACGAACGGGTTGGTCGTGCCGCCCGACAGGAACAGCAGCGCGGACAGCGCGCCGAGGTCGACCCACAGCTGGCCGAGCAGCTCGAAATTGGTCTCGGGCCGCGCGCGCAGCACGCGCACCCAGGTCAGCGCATTGAAAACGATCTCGAGCGCGATGACCATCAGCATCGCCGGCAACGGCAGATGCACGCCGAAATAGGTCTGCACGACGCCGATCGTCACGAGCTGGCCGATGATCGCGAGATTGCGAAGCCAGAACAGGTGACTGAGGTTGACGCGCCCGGTAGTGGTGATTCGTTGCATCCGAGCAGTTTACCCGTTTAGCGGGCGGCGCCTCTAGCGGGGCCGGATCGGCGCGCACGGACGGCGCGAACCGCGGCACGGCCGACGCCGTCAGCCGGTCGTGCCGGCCAGCCGCTGCGCGATCTCGTCGGCAAGGCATTCGGGGCAGCGGCAGCGTGCGCCGGCCGCCGGCGGGGCGCCGCCGGGCAGCACCGGCATCGACGCGCACCAGCAGTCGAACGGCTGCGTACGCGCGCCGCAGTCGAAGCCGCGCCCGCAGTGCGGGCAACGCGCGCGGCGCGGGACGGAACGGGCGTCGGCGGCGGAGTCGGTCATGGCGCAATCGCGGAAACGGGCGGAAAGCCGCCCCACGCGACAAGCATAGCGCGGCGCACGGATTTTGCACGCCGGCCGCCCGGCCGACGTCCGCCGCCAACCGGCGCGCATCGCCCTGCCGCGACCGCGCGCGCCCGGCCGCCGGAATCGCGCCGCGCCATAGCCGGCGGGCCGCCGCACGCCGTGCCGCCTCGCGCCGCCGGCATTCCGGGCCGCCCAAAAACCCGATGCTGCGCTGCGCCACTCCTGTACAATTCGCCGTGTTTCAACCGTTCCCAGCCAGAGCCGCCGCCATGTCCGAGCCCATCGACCTCTCGCAGATCGCCCCGACGCTGAAAGCAGAAATCCTCGCCGAGGCGCTGCCGTACATCCGCCGTTACCACGGCAAGACCGTGGTCATCAAATACGGCGGCAACGCGATGACGGAAGAGCGGCTCAAGCAGGGCTTCGCGCGCGACGTGATCCTGCTGAAACTGGTCGGCATCAACCCGGTGATCGTCCACGGCGGCGGTCCGCAGATCGATCACGCGCTGAAGAAGATCGGCAAGGCCGGCACCTTCATCCAGGGCATGCGCGTCACCGACGAAGAGACGATGGAAGTCGTCGAGTGGGTGCTGGGCGGCGAAGTGCAGCAGGACATCGTGATGCTGATCAACCACTTCGGCGGTCACGCGGTGGGCCTGACGGGCAAGGACGGCGGCCTGATCCACGCGCGCAAGCTGCTGATGCCGGACCGCGACAACCCGGGCGAGTACATCGACATCGGCCAGGTCGGCGAAGTCGAGGCGATCAACCCGGCGGTCGTGAAGGCGCTGCAGGACGACGCGTTCATTCCGGTGATCTCGCCGATCGGCTTCGGCGAAGACGGCCTCTCGTACAACATCAACGCCGACCTCGTCGCCGGCAAGCTCGCGACCGTGCTGAACGCCGAGAAGCTGCTGATGATGACCAACATCCCCGGCGTGATGGACAAGGACGGCAACCTGCTGACCGATCTGTCCGCCCGCGAGATCGACGCGCTGTTCGAGGACGGCACGATCTCCGGCGGCATGCTGCCGAAGATCTCGTCGGCGCTCGACGCGGCGAAGAGCGGCGTGAAGTCGGTACACATCGTCGACGGCCGGATCGAGCATTCGGTGCTGCTGGAAATCCTGACCGAGCAGCCGTTCGGCACGATGATCCGCTCGCATTGAGCGCACGCCGCCAGTCGCCCGGCCCCGACCTGCCGGCCCCGCTGCGGCGCCGGCGCATCTCGCGCAGCCGGCCGCGCGCCGGCGCGCCCGTCTGGCTGTTCGACCTCGACAACACGCTGCACCACGCGTCGCACGCGATCTTTCCCGAGATCAACCGTGCGATGACGCAGTACATCGTCGACACGCTGCAGGTCGAGCGCGCCGAAGCCGACCGCCTGCGCACCGGCTACACCGAGCGCTACGGCGCCGCGCTGCTCGGCCTCACGCGCCATCACCCGATCGACCCGCACGACTTCCTGCGCGTGGTCCACACGTTTTCCGACCTGCCCGCGATGGTCCGCGCCGAGCGCGGCCTCGCGCGCATCGTCGCCGCGCTGCCGGGCCGCAAGCTGATCCTGACCAACGCGCCGGAAAACTATGCGCGCGCGGTTCTGCGCGAGCTGCGCATCGAGCGGCTGTTCGAGCGCGTGATCGCGATCGAGCACATGCGCGACCGCCGCACGTGGCGCGCGAAGCCCGATCACACGATGCTGCGCCGGACGCTGCGCGCCGCGCATGCTCGCCTGTCCGACGCGATCCTCGTCGAGGATACGCGCGGCCACCTGAAGCGCTACAAGCGTCTCGGCATCGGCACGGTATGGATCACCGGCCACCTGCCGGGCCATCTGCCCGTTACCGGGCGTCCCCACTATGTCGACCAGCGCATTCGTTCGCTAAAATCGCTCCGACTGGGCACACGATCGGGGCGACAAAAATGCAGCCGACTTACCCGCAGGACCAAGCCGTAACCGAAAGCCAGGCTACCCCCTCGCGCCCGCGCCCCAAGCCGGGCGAGCGCCGCGTCATGATCCTGCAGATGCTCGCGACGATGCTCGAGGCGCCGAAACCCGAGAAGATCACGACCGCCGCGCTCGCGGCCCGGCTCGACGTGTCGGAAGCCGCGCTGTACCGGCACTTCGCCAGCAAGGCGAAGATGTACGAAGGGCTGATCGAGTTCATCGAGCAGGCGCTGTTCGGGCTCGTCAACCAGATCGTCGCGAAGGAACCGAACGGCGTGCTGCAGGCCCGAACGATCGCGCTGACGATGCTCAATTTCGCCGCGAAGAACCCCGGGATGACGCGCGTGCTGACCGGCGAGGCGCTGGTCGGCGAGGACGAGCGGCTGACCGAGCGCGTGAACCAGCTGCTCGACCGCATCGAGGCGACCGTCAAGCAATGCCTGCGCGTCGCGCGCACCGAGGCGCAGGCGCCCGACGGCGCGACGCCCTTCGTGCTGCCGGCCGACTACGATCCCGCCGCCCGCGCGAGCCTGCTCGTCAGCTACGTGATCGGCCGCTGGCACCGCTTCGCGAAAGGCGGATTCCACAAGCCGCCGGGCGAGCAGGCCGATGCGCATCTGCGGCTGATCCTGCAGTGACCGGCGCCCGGCGGCACGCCGCGCCATGCGTGCCGGAATCCGCGCCGCGCAATTTCCGCTATACTTTGCCGACTGTCGCTCCTCGGGCGGCAGGTCGGAGCGCGCCGATTTGCTGACTCGATTGCGGGCGCGCGAACCGGCCGGGCGTTGACGATGTCTCCGTCCCGGCGGTTCACTACAAATGCGGCTAAAGAGGTCGTCAGCCGCGCATCTCCGACTCCGCGCCTCGCCGACACCATTTAGCCGCCCAGTCATAAGGCGGAACGAATGGAATCGATCGGCATCGTCGCTCCACAGACCATGCACTTCGCCGAACCGCTGCGCTTGCAAAGCGGCAGCGTGATCGGCAACTATCAGCTCGTCGTCGAGACGTACGGCGAGCTCAACGCCGCGCGCTCGAACGCGGTGCTCGTCTGCCACGCGCTCAACGCGTCGCACCACGTCGCCGGCGTCTACGCGGACGATCCGCGCAGCACCGGCTGGTGGGACAACATGGTCGGCCCCGGCAAGCCGCTCGACACCAACCGCTTCTTCGTGATCGGCGTGAACAACCTCGGCTCGTGTTTCGGCTCGACCGGCCCGATGAGCATCGATCCGTCGACCGGCAAGCCGTACGGTGCAAAGTTCCCGGTGGTGACCGTCGAGGACTGGGTGCATGCGCAGGCGCGCGTCGCCGACGCGTTCGGCATCGAGCGCTTCGCCGCGGTGATGGGCGGCAGCCTCGGCGGCATGCAGGCGCTCGCGTGGAGCCTGATGTATCCGGAGCGCGTCGCGCACTGCATCGACGTCGCGTCGACGCCGAAGCTGTCCGCGCAGAACATCGCGTTCAACGAGGTCGCGCGCTCGGCGATCCTGTCCGATCCCGACTTCCACGGCGGCGACTACTACGCGCACGGCGTGAAACCGAAGCGCGGCCTGCGCGTCGCGCGGATGATCGGCCACATCACGTACCTGTCCGACGACGACATGGCCGAGAAATTCGGCCGCGCGCTGCGCCGCGCCGACGGCGCGCTCGACGCGTACAACTTCAGCTTCGACGTCGAATTCGAGGTCGAGTCGTACCTGCGCTACCAGGGCGACAAGTTCGCCGACTACTTCGACGCGAACACGTACCTGCTGATCACGCGCGCGCTCGACTACTTCGACCCGGCGAAGGCGTTCGACGGCAACCTGACGGCCGCGCTCGCGCACACGCAGGCGAAGTACCTGATCGCGAGCTTCTCGACCGACTGGCGCTTCGCGCCCGCGCGCTCGCGCGAGATCGTGAAGGCGCTGCTCGACAACAAGCGCACGGTCAGCTACGCGGAAATCGATGCGCCGCACGGTCACGACGCGTTCCTGCTCGACGACGCGCGCTATCACAACCTGATCCGCGCGTATTACGAACGAATCGCCAACGAGGTGGGTGCATGAACCAGCAAGCGCTGAATTCCCTGTCCGCGCGCGCGGATTTCCGCACGATCGCGCGCTGGGTCGAGCCGCGCTCGACCGTCCTCGACCTCGGCTGCGGCGACGGCTCGCTGCTGGCGCTGCTGATGGAGGAACTGGACGTCACCGGCTACGGCATCGAGCTGAACGACGCGGGCGTGCTCGCGAGCGCGAAGAACGGCATCAACGTGATCCAGCAGAATCTCGAGGACGGCCTGCGGCTGTTCGAGGACCACAGCTTCGACATCGCGATCCTGTCGCAAACGCTGCAGACGATCCACCAGACGGCCGCGATCCTGCGCGAAACGGCGCGCGTCGGCCGCGAGTGCATCGTGTCGTTCCCGAACTTCGGCTACTGGCCGCACCGGCTGTCGGTGCTGCACGGCCGCATGCCCGTGTCGAAATCGCTGCCGTACCAGTGGCACAACACGCCGAACGTGCGGGTGCTGACGATCAAGGATTTCGAGGCGCTCGCGCCCGAAGTCGGCGTCACGATCCTCGACCGCGTCGTGCTGCACGAAGGCCAGCCGATTCGATGGGGAGCGAACTGGCGTGGTAGTCTTGCTGTCTACCGCGTCAAGCGCAGCTGAGCCGGGGGGCCGTTGACGGACGCCGGGCCCGGCCCGCGCCGCCCCCGCCGCGCGCTGCCGCCGCAATCAGTCAACGCTACCCAGTTCCAGTCCATGTCGAAAACGCCACACGAGGCGCCCGCACTCACCGCTCACGAGGATCACCCCGGCTGGCGAGCCTATCTGAACACGCACATGCTGATCTGCGTGTTCCTCGGCTTCACGTCAGGCCTGCCCCTCTTCACGCTCGTCTACCTGGTGCAGGCATGGCTGCGCTCCGAGGGCGTGAACCTGAAGGAAATCGGCCTGTTCGCGCTGATCCAGTTCCCGTATACGTGGAAGTTCCTGTGGGCGCCGCTGATGGACCGCTACATCCCGCGCCTGCCCGGCTGGCGGCCGGGCCGCCGGCGCGGCTGGATGCTGCTCACGCAGGTGCTGGTCGCCGGCGCGATCGCCGCGCTCGGCTTCGTGTCGCCGCGCGACTCGATCTGGACGGTCGCCGCGCTCACGACGCTCGTCGCGTTCTTCGGCGCGAGCTCCGACATCGTGATCGACGCGTACCGCCGCGAGCTGCTGCGCGACACCGAGCAGGGCCTCGGCAACGCGGTGCACGTGAACGCGTACAAGCTCGCCGCGCTGATCCCCGGCTCGCTGGCGCTGATCCTGTCCGACCACATGCCGTGGGACGCGGTGTTCGCGCTCACCGGCGCGTTCATGCTGCCGGGCATCCTGATGACGCTGCTCGTGCGCGAGCCCGAAGTGGTCGGCACGCCGCCGCGCAACCTGCGCGACGCGATCGTGCTGCCGTTCCGCGAATTCATCCAGCGCGACGGCTGGGCCGGCGCGCTGCTCGTCATCGCGTTCATCTTCCTGTTCAAGATCGGCGACACGATGGCCACCACGCTGTCGACGTCGTTCTTCCTCGACATCGGCTTCTCGCGCACCGAGATCGGCATCGTCGCGAAGACCACCGCGCTCGTCGCGAGCGTCGCCGGCGGCATCATCGGCGGCATCTGGCTCGTGAAGATCGGCATCGGTCGCGGGCTGTGGATCTTCGGCGCGCTGCAGATGGTGTCGACGCTCGGCTTCGCGTGGCTCGCGCAGCTCGGCCCCGGCTCGCCGGTGCTCGCGATGCTGTACGACTTCACCGTCTCGACGAGCCATGCGATCGCATCGGCGCTGTCGGTATTCGGCATCGCCGTCGCGCCGCAATTCAGCCCGATGACGGTCGCGCTCGCGATCGTCTACGGGTTCGAAACCTTCACGACGGGCCTGACGATGGCCGCGTTCGTCGCCTATATCGCGAGCACGACCGACCCGCGCTACACGGCCACGCAGTTCGCGCTGTTCACGAGCCTCGCGTCGGTGCCGCGCACGCTCGCGTCGGCCGCGAGCGGCTTCATCGTCGCGAAGATCGGCTGGTTCGACTACTTCATCGTGTGTACCGCGCTCGCGATTCCCGGCATGCTGCTGCTGTTCAAGATCGCGCCGTGGAACGGTACCGCCCGCAACGGCGAGGCCAGCCGTGCGCAGTGACCGCCTGCACCGCGTCGCGCGCGCGGCGGCCTCGCTGAGCATCGGCGCCGCGGCACTTGCGGCGTCGTTCGCGCACGCATCCGACGCCGCCGCGACCGCGGCGGGCTCCGGGCCTGCCGCACCGCCCGCGCCGGCGACTTCCGCCGCGCCCGCGGCACCGTCCGCCGCCGAAGCCGCGCAGCCGACGGGCGCCGCCGCGCCGGCGAAGGCGTATGCGCAAACGCCTCAGCAGCAGGTCCGCTACGGCAACGCGATCGCGTTCCGCACGCTGATCCCGTCGCCACTGCTCGAACAGCTCACCGCGAACGAATATGCGCAGATCGTGCAGACGGCCGCCGACAGCAACCGGCTGCTGCCCGCGAACCAGCCGCGCGTGAAACGCCTGCGCGCGATCGTCGCGAAGCTCGCGCCGTATTCGGTGAAGTGGAACGACCGCGTGAAGAGCTGGGCCTGGGACGTCAACGCGATCCGCTCGCGCGACATCCGCCTGACCTGCCTGCCGGGCGGCAAGGTGCTCGTGTACGGCGGCATGCTCGACCGCATCCGCCTGAACGACGACGAGCTCGGCGTGCTGCTCGCGCACGGCATCGCGCACGCGCTGCGCGAACACGCGCGCAGCAACTTCAGCGCGACGTCGCAGACGTCGCTGCGGGCGGCCGCGCTGCCGCCGCTGTTCGACGTCGGCGATCCGCTGCCGCAGGCGCTGAATCTCGGCGAGCGCCTGCAGTCGCTTCACTACGAGCCGACCGACGAGACCGAAGCCGACGTGATCGGCGGCGACATCGCCGCACGCGCGGGCTTCGATCCGCGCGCCGCGATCACGCTGTGGGACAAGCTCGCGGTCGCGACGCGCGCGAACAAGGCGACGGGCTTCATCTACACGCACCCATACAGCACCGCGCGACGCCAGGACCTGCTGAACCGGCTGCCCGACCTGATTCCGCTGTATGCGAAGGCGATCGGCAAGCGGGTCGACGCGCTGCCCGACTATGCGGGCATCAGCGCGCAACGGCGCAAGGTCGTCCGGCGCGCCGCCGGGTAACGCCGGACGCTACGCGTCCACCCCGGTCGCGACCGGGCGGACCCCGCTTTCACGCATCCAGCGCACCTCGTCACCGGGGCTGCGGCCGAACAGCCGCTTGAACTCGCGGCTGAACTGCGACGCGCTCGCATAACCGACGCGCGCGGCCGCCGTGCCGGCGCCCATCCCGTCCTGCACCATCATCAGCCGCGCCTGGTGCAGCCGCGCGGCCTTCACGTACTGCATCGGCGACGTCGCCGTCACGTGCTTGAACTGCGCGTGGAACACCGCGAGGCTCATTCCGGCCTCGCGCGCGAGCGTCTCGACGTCGAGGTCGGCGTTCAGTTCCGCATGGATGCGCCGCAGCGCCTTCGCGATACGGCCGAAGTGATGCTGCTGCACGAGCGCCGCGCGCATCGCGTCGCCCTGCTCGCCCGTCAGCACGCGATAGGCGATCTCGCGCATGATCGCGGGCCCCAGCACGCGCGTGTCGTGCGGCGATGCAAGCGCTTCGAGCAGCCGCACGACCGCGTCGGCCAGCGGCGCGTCGAGCGGCGTCGAATAGACGCCGAGCGGTTCGCTGACGGCCGCGCCGAGCGTCTCGTCGAGCAAGATCGCGAGCTCGGCGATCACCGCGAGGTCGACGCGGATCGAGATCGCGAGAAACGGCTCGTCCATGCTCGCGAAGGTCTCGCATTCGAACGGCAGCGGCACCGACAGCACCAGGTACTGCTGCGCGTCGTAGACGAACGAGCGGTCGCCGAGATAGCCGAGCTTGCGCCCCTGGCACACGACGATGATGCTCGGTTCGTACAGCACGGGCAGGCGCGGCACGGGACGGCTCACGCGGATCAGGCGCACGCCGTCGAGCGCCGCGAGCGTATCGCCCTCGTTCGGCGCGAGATGCGTGTGCAGCTCGATCATGCGGCGCTGCACGCGGTCGCCCGCGTCGGCCAAAAGGGGTTGGAAGCTCATCGGCGTGGTCCTGCGCGGCAAGAGAATCTGGCTTGCAATGTAGCAGCCTGCACGCGTTTTGACGGCTGTTCGCGTGCAGTTCAAGAGGAATAGGCAAATCTTCGAGACCTTCGTGTATTTCGCCGGCGCGCCGCGATCCTTACGATGACGTCCTGCCTCGCCGCATCGCCACATGATGCGACGGCAGTCTGTTTCGCCGGATCCGTTCCGGACAAGGAGCCCATCGCATGAGCACTACCTATGCCTACGCGGCGACCGATTCGCAGTCGCCGCTCGCCCCGTTCGAATTCCAGCGTCGCGCGCTGCGCGACCTCGACGTCCAGATCGACGTCCTCTACTGCGGCGTCTGCCACTCGGACCTGCACCAGGCGCGCAACGAATGGCGCAACACGATCTACCCGGTCGTGCCGGGTCATGAGATCGTCGGCCGCGTGACGGCGACCGGCCCGCAGGTCTCGCGCTTCAAGGTCGGCGAGCTGGTCGGCGTCGGCTGCCTCGTCGATTCGTGCCGCACCTGCCCGAGCTGCGCCGAAGGGCTCGAGCAGTATTGCGAGAACGGCTTCGTCGGCACCTACAACGGCCAGGATCGCGTGACGGGCGACGTCACGTACGGCGGCTATTCGACGCAACTCGTCGTCGACGAGGCGTTCGTGCTGCGCGTGCCGGACACGCTCGACCCGGCCGGCGCCGCGCCGCTCCTGTGCGCGGGGATCACGACCTACTCGCCGCTGCGGCAGTGGAACGTCGGCCCCGGCAAGAAGGTCGGCATCGTCGGGCTCGGCGGCCTCGGCCACATGGGCGTGAAGCTGGCGCGCGCGATGGGCGCGCACGTCGTGCTGTTCACGACGTCGCCGTCGAAGATCGAGGACGGCAAGCGCGTCGGCGCGCACGAAGTCGTGATCTCGAAGGACGAAGCGCAGATGAACGCGCACCTGAACAGCTTCGACTTCATCCTGAACACGGTCGCCGCGCAGCACGACCTGAACCCGTTCCTGCACCTGCTGAAGCGCGACGGCACGATGACGCTCGTCGGCGCGCCGGAACACGATCACCCGTCGCCGCAGGTGTTCAACCTGATCTTCAAGCGCCGCCGCCTCGCGGGCTCGCTGATCGGCGGGATCGCGGAAACGCAGGAAATGCTCGACTTCTGCGCGCAGCACGGGATCACGTCGGATATCGAGACGATTCCGATGCAGCAGATCAATGCCGCTTACGAGCGGATGCTGAAGAGCGACGTGAAGTACCGCTTCGTGATCGACATGGCGTCGATCAAGCAGTAAACCCCGCCTCAAACGAAACGGGCCGCATGTTCGACATGCGGCCCGTTTCGCATTCGGCGACTGCGCACGCGGCGCAGCGCCGGCAATCACTTCGCGTAGTCGTAGTCGATCGTCAGCGGCGCGTGATCGCTGAACTTGATGTCCTTGAAGATCGACGTGCGTTTCGCGGTACCGGCCACGCCCGGCGTCGCGATCTGGTAGTCGATCCGCCACCCGACGTTCTTCGCGTACGCCTGGCCGCGATTGCTCCACCACGTGTACTGCTCGGGACGCGGGTCGAGCGTGCGGAACACGTCGACATAACCGACGTCGTCGAACAGCTTCGTGAGCCATTCACGCTCTTCCGGCAGGCAGCCCGAGTTCTTCTGGTTGCTCTTCCAGTTCTTGATGTCGATTTCCTTGTGGACGATGTTCACGTCGCCGCACAGGATCACCTCGCGCTTCTTCTTGAGCTGCGCGAGGTGCGGCATGAATTCGTCCATGAAGCGGTACTTCGCCTGCTGGCGCTCCTCGCCGCTCGAACCGGACGGCACGTACACCGACACGACCGACAGCTTGCCGTAGCGCGCCTCGACGTAGCGCCCTTCGGCATCGAATTCGCTGCTGCCAAAGCCGATGATCACGTCATCGGGTTCGCGGCGACTGTACACGCCCGCGCCGCTGTAGCCCTTCTTCTCGGCGTGGTGGAAATAGCTCTTGAAGCCGTGCGGCTCGACGAATTCGGCCGGCAGGTCGTCGGCCGATACCTTGATTTCCTGCACGCACACGCAATCGGCGTTCTGTTCGCCGAGCCAGTCGAAGAAGCCCTTCTTCGCGGCGGAGCGGATGCCGTTCAGGTTGGCGGTAATCACTCGCATCATGTCGGGTTCCGTTCAGTTCGATGTTTTTACAGGGTGGCAGCTTAACGGATCTTCACGCCTTCGAGCTCGGGCTTCGGCGGCGGGAATTCCAGCTTCATGTCGGTCATCGTGCGCAGCAGCAGCTCGGCGATCATCACGTTGCGGTGCGTCTTCGAGTTCGCGGGGATCACGTACCACGGCGCATGCTCGACCGACGTCGCGGCGAGCGCGTCGCGGTACGCGGACTGGTAGGCGTCCCAATGCTTGCGCGCATCGAGATCGGCGATGTCGAACTTCCAGTGCTTGGTCGGATCGTCGATGCGCGCCTGCAGCCGCGCGCGCTGCTCGTCCTTCGAGATGTGCAGGAAGCACTTGACGATCGTCGTGCCGTTTTCGTGCAGCATCGTCTCGAAATCGCGGATCTGCCGGTAGCGGCGCTCGCACTCCTTCGCGTCGATCGCGTCGAGCACGCGCGGCACCAGCACGTCTTCGTAGTGGCTGCGGTTGAAGATCGCGAGCTCGCCCGCGGCCGGCACCTGCGCGTGCACGCGCCACAGGAAATCGTGCGCGGCCTCGATCGGCGTGGGCGCCTTGAACGACACGACGCGCAGGCCGAGCGGGTCGACCTCGCGGAACACCGCGCGCACGGTGCCGTCCTTGCCGCTGGTGTCCATCCCCTGCAGCACGAGCAGCACACGCTTCTTCTGCTGCGTGTGCAGGCGCTCCTGCTGGACGTCGAGCTCGGTCGACACGGCCGACAGCCGTTCGCGGTCGGCGTCCTTCGAGCCGGACGAAAACGGCTTCGCGGCCGGGTCGAACGCATCGAGCTTGAATGCGGCGGCTTCCTTCTCGCGCGTGAATTCAGGCACGCGGAAATCGTCGAGAGACGGTTGTTTCGCCATTCGTTCCTCCGTTGGACGGTGTGGCGCATACGATAACGCATCCGCCAAACGCAACGGGCCGCCCCGAACTGGTTCGAGGCGGCCCGTCGTCAAGCGCGGTTCAGGCGCGCGGTCATGCTCAGCCGAGCTTCTTCTTCAGCAGTTCGTTGACCTGCTGCGGATTGGCCTTGCCCTTGGTCGCCTTCATCGCCTGGCCGATCAGCGCGTTGAACGCCTTTTCCTTGCCCGCGCGGAATTCCTCGACCGACTTCGCGTTCGCCGCGAGCACGTCGTCGATGATCGCTTCCAGCGCGCCGGTGTCGGAGATCTGCTTGAGCCCCTTCGCATCGATGATGCGGTCGGCCGCACCTTCGTCGGTCGCCTTCTCGTCCCAGATCGTCGCGAAGATTTCCTTCGCGATCTTGTTCGAGATCGTGCCGTCGGCGATGCGCTGCAGCAACAGCGCGAGCTGCGCGGCCGACACGGGGATCGCGTCGATCTCGATGCCGTCGCGGTTCAGCTGCGACGACACGTCGCCCATCAGCCAGTTCGCGACGGTCTTCGCGTTCGCCGCGCCGGCCTTCGCGACCACCGACTCGAAATACGCGGCCATCGCCTTGCTCGACGTCAGCACGCCCGCGTCGTACGCGGACACGCCGTACTCGTCGGCGAAGCGCTGCTGCATCGCGGCCGGCAGCTCGGGCATCCCGGACTGCACGCGCTCGATCCAGTCCTGGCCGATCACGAGCGGCATCAGGTCGGGGTCGGGGAAGTAGCGGTAGTCGTGCGCGTCTTCCTTGCTGCGCATCGAACGCGTCTCGCGCTTGTCCGGATCGTAGAGGCGCGTTTCCTGCACGACCTCGCCGCCGTCCTCGATCAGCTCGATCTGGCGACGCACTTCATAGTTGATCGCTTCCTCGAGGAACCGGAACGAGTTCAGGTTCTTGATTTCCGCGCGCGTGCCGAACTTCTCCTGGCCGACCGGGCGTACCGACACGTTCGCATCGCAGCGGAACGAGCCTTCCTGCATGTTGCCGTCGCAGATGCCGAGCCACACGACGAGCCCGTGCAGCGCCTTCGCGTACGCGACGGCCTCGGCCGCGCTGCGCATTTCCGGCTCGGTGACGATCTCGAGCAGCGGCGTGCCCGCGCGGTTCAGGTCGATCCCCGTCATCCCGGCGAAGTCCTCATGCAGCGACTTGCCCGCATCTTCCTCGAGATGCGCACGGGTCAGGTTGACCGTCTTCTCGTAGGCCGGCTTGCCGGCCTTCTCGTTGGCGGGCACCTGGATCGTGATCCGGCCGCCCTGCACGACCGGAATCTCGTACTGGCTGATCTGATAACCCTTCGGCAGATCGGGGTAGAAATAATTCTTGCGCGCGAAGATGCTGCGCGGCGCGATGGTCGAGCCGATCGCGAGGCCGAAGCGGATCGCCCGCTCGACCGCACCGCGGTTCAGCACCGGCAGCACGCCCGGCAGCGCCAGGTCGACCGGGCAGGCCTGCGTGTTCGGCTCGGCGCCGAACTGCGTCGACGCGCCCGAGAAAATCTTCGAGACGGTCGACAGTTGCGCGTGCGTCTCGAGACCGATGACGACTTCCCATTGAGTAGCCATTGCTTACACCCCTGCCGGAACTTGCTTGTGCCAGTCGGTCGCGCGCTGGAACGCGTCGGCGACCTGCAGCATCCGGGCTTCGTTGAAATAGTTGCCGATGATCTGCAGGCCGACCGGGCGCTTCGCGTTCGCGCCCGCGCCGAAGCCGCACGGCACGCTCATGCCGGGAAGACCGGCGAGGCTCACCGACAGCGTGTAGATGTCCGCGAGATACATCTGCACCGGATCGTCGCCCTTCGCGCCGAGATCCCATGCGACCGTCGGCGACGCCGGGCCCATGATCACGTCGCAGGTCTTGAACGCTTCCTGGAAATCGTTCGCGATGATGCGGCGGATCTTCTGCGCCTGCAGGTAGTACGCGTCGTAGTAGCCGTGCGACAGCACGTACGTGCCGACCAGGATGCGGCGCTTCACCTCGGGGCCGAAGCCTTCGGCACGCGACTTCTTGTACATGTCGAGCAGGTCGCCGTACTGCGCGGCACGATGGCCGAAACGCACGCCGTCGAAACGCGACAGGTTCGACGACGCTTCCGCCGGCGCGATCACGTAGTACACGGGGATCGACAGTTCCGTCTTCGGCAGCGACACCGGCACGAGCGTCGCGCCGAGCGCCTCATACTGCTTCAGCGCCGCGTCGATCGCCGCGCGCACGTCGTCGGCGAGGCCGTCGCCGAAATACTCGTTCGGCAGGCCGATACGCAGGCCCGCGAGCGGCTTGCCCGCATCGTTGCCGGCCGCCCACGGCTGGCCGAGGTGGCGCGTGAAATCCTCGTCGTCGCGCTCGAGGCTCGTCGAGTCGCGCTCGTCGAAGCCGGCCATCCCGTTCAGCAGCAGCGCGCAGTCGGACGCGCTCTGCGCCATCGGGCCGCCCTGGTCGAGCGACGACGCGAACGCGATCATCCCGTAGCGCGACACGCGGCCGTAGGTCGGCTTGATGCCCGTCACGCCCGCGAACGACGCGGGCTGGCGGATCGAGCCGCCGGTGTCGGTGCCGGTTGCCGCCGGCGCGAGGCGCGCGGCGACGGCGGCCGAGCTGCCGCCCGAGCTGCCGCCCGGCACGGCGTTCGTGTCCCACGGGTTCTTCACCGCGCCGAACGCGGAATTCTCGTTCGACGAGCCCATCGCGAACTCGTCCATGTTGGTCTTGCCGAGCGTGACCATGCCGGCCGCCTGCAGGCGGGCGACGACGGTCGCGTCGAACGGGCTCTCGTAGTTCGCGAGCATCTTCGAGCCGGCGGTCGAGCGCCAGCCGCGCGTGACGAAGACGTCCTTGTGCGCGATCGGCAGGCCGGTGAGCGCGCCGCCCGCGCCGCGCGCGAGTTCCGCGTCGGCGGCTTTCGCCTGCGCGAGGGTCAGGTCGGCGTCGACCTGGACGAACGCGTTCAGGTCGCGTGCGGCGTCGATCCGCTTCAGGTAGAGCTGCGCGAGCTCGACGGCCGAGCACTCCTTGGCGGCGAGCGCGGCGCGCAGTTCGGTGAGGCTTTTTGCGTGCATTGAGTGGTTTTCCTGGGAATTCTGGGTGGCGCGCGGCGCAGGGCGGCCGGCGCGCTTGTCATCGAATGCTTACTCGATCACCTTCGGCACGAGGTAGAGGCCGTCCTGGACGGCCGGCGCCGGACGCTGGTTGTCGTCGCGATTGACGACTTCCGTCACGGCGTCGTCGCGCAGGCGCTGCGCGACTTGCTGGATCTGTTCGATCGGGTGGGCGAGCGGCGCGATGCCGGCGGTGTCGACCGCCTGCATCTGCTCGACGAGCCCGAAGAATTCATTGAGCTGGCCGAGCATGTGCTCGGCGTCGGCGTCGGCCATTTCGAGTCGCGCGAGGTGCGCGATGCGTTTCACATCGGTCAGGGTCAGGGCCATGCGATCACCGGAAAAACAAGGCTGCGCAGCGCATCGAAAGCAGCGCTGCGGCGGGGGGTTGGAGGGTGCGATCCCACCCTCAAAAATCGGGGCCGAAGCGGCAAAAATACCGCCCGTTTCGATTCAAATACCGTGAAATTATAAGGTATCATTACGCGTTCGACCCAAACCCGGCAGCCTTTTCCCGCACCGTTTCGCCCCGCTTCGGCAAGCCGTGCGTGCTTCGTGCGATCCCCGGTAGACATCACTCGCAGCTTCGTGCGCCGCGGCGGCCGCTTCCGCCACGCTTCCCGAGGCTGTTATTTTTTCCGCTGCCGCCCTCAGCGTCCGCTAAGCAGGGCCGGCCCAGAGCGAAACAGGATTCTGAATGTTCGGTTTTTTGCGCAGCTACTTCTCCAACGATCTTGCGATCGACCTCGGCACCGCAAACACCCTGATCTACATGCGCGGCAAGGGCATCGTCCTCGATGAGCCGTCCGTCGTGTCGATCCGCCAGGAAGGCGGCCCCAACGGCAAGAAGACGATCCAGGCGGTCGGCAAGGAAGCCAAGCAGATGCTCGGCAAGGTGCCGGGCAACATCGAGGCGATCCGCCCGATGAAGGACGGCGTGATCGCCGACTTCACCGTCACCGAGCAGATGATCAAGCAGTTCATCAAGACCGCTCATGAATCGCGCATGTTCTCGCCGTCGCCGCGCATCATCATCTGCGTGCCGTGCGGCTCGACCCAGGTCGAGCGCCGCGCGATCAAGGAAGCCGCGCACGGCGCCGGCGCATCGCAGGTCTACCTGATCGAGGAGCCGATGGCGGCCGCGATCGGCGCGGGCCTGCCGGTGTCGGAAGCCACCGGCTCGATGGTCGTCGACATCGGCGGCGGCACGACCGAAGTCGGCGTGATCTCGCTCGGCGGCATCGTGTACAAGGGTTCGGTGCGCGTCGGCGGCGACAAGTTCGACGAGGCGATCGTCAACTACATCCGCCGCAACTACGGGATGCTGATCGGCGAACAGACCGCCGAGGCGATCAAGAAGGAAATCGGCTCCGCGTTCCCGGGCTCCGAAGTCAAGGAAATGGAAGTGAAGGGCCGCAACCTGTCGGAAGGCATTCCGCGCAGCTTCACGATCTCGAGCAACGAAATCCTCGAGGCGCTGACCGATCCGCTGAACCAGATCGTGTCGTCGGTGAAGATCGCGCTCGAGCAGACGCCGCCGGAACTCGGCGCCGACATCGCCGAACGCGGGATGATGCTGACGGGCGGCGGCGCGCTGCTGCGCGACCTCGATCGCCTGCTCGCGGAAGAAACCGGCCTGCCGGTGCTCGTCGCCGAAGATCCGCTCACCTGCGTCGTGCGCGGTTCGGGCATGGCGCTCGAGCGCATGGACAAGCTGGGCAGCATCTTCTCGTACGAGTGATCGTCTAGGCAGTTCCCTGACATGACGCACCCGCGGCGTGGCCGGATCGCTCGTTCAGAACGAACCGCCGCGCCGTTTGCGCGTCTGAGCATCATTTAACCGATCACACGCGCCCGGCGCCGACCATGGAATACAGTCCGCCGCCCCTCTTCAAGCAAGGTCCGCCCGCGCTCGCGCGGCTCATCTTCTTCGTTGCCCTCGCCATCGCGCTCCTCGTGTCGGACGCGCGCTTCAGCACGCTCGAAATCGTGCGCGGCGTGCTCGGCACCGTGCTCTATCCGCTGCAGCGCGCGGCACTCGTGCCGCGCGACCTGTTCATGGGCGCGGCCGACATCGCCGTCACCGGCGCGTCGCTGCGCCACGAGAACGACGATCTGCGCAAACGCAACCTGCAGTTGTCCACGCAGGCCAACCAGGCCGCCGTGCTCACGCAGGAAAACGCGCACCTGCGCGCGGTGCTCGAGCTGCGCCAGCACATCGCGACGCAATCGACGCCGGTCGAGATCCAGTACGACACGAGCGATCCGTTCACGCAGAAGATCGTGATCGGACAAGGCTCGCAACAGGGCATCCAGAACGGCTCGCCCGTCGTCAGCGAGGACGGCGTGATCGGCCAGGTCACGCGCGTGTTCCCGCTGCAGGCCGAAGTCACGCTGGTCACCGACCGCGATCTCGCGATTCCCGTGCAGGTGCTGCGCACCGGCCTGCGCAGCGTGATCTACGGCACGCCGAAGGGCGATTCGCTCGACCTGCGCTTCGTGCCGACGAGCGCGGATCTCGTCGCCGGCGACGAACTCGTCACGAGCGGCCTCGACGGCGTCTATCCGCCCGGCCTGCCGGTCGCGAAGGTCGCGCGCGTCGACAAGCTCGCCGATACCGCATTCGCACGCGTGACCTGCGCGCCGATCGCCGCCGTGCGCGGCGCGCGCCAGATGCTCGTGCTGCATTACCAGAACGACATCCCGCCGCGCCCGGCCGAGCCCGATCCGGCCGCCGACAAGAACGCGAAGGGCAAGAAGGGCGCGAAAGCCGCCGCGAAGGGCGAGAAGGCCGACGCGAACGCGAAGCCGGCCGCCGCGACCCCGCCGGCCGCGAAGCCTGCACCGGCGGCGCCCGCCGCTCCGGCCAAGCCGGCCGCCGCGCCCGCGAAGCCCGCGGCCGGGCAACCAGGAGCCCAGCGATGAACCGCCCGCAATACATCCTGCAGCCGGTCAATCCGTACTTCATCGTCTTCAGCCTCGCCGCCGCGTTCCTGCTGAACCTGATGCCGTGGGGCCGCCTGCCCGGCGTGCCCGACTTCGTCGCGCTCGTGCTGCTGTTCTGGAACATCCATCAGCCGCGCAAGGTCGGGATGGGCGTCGCGTTCGCGCTCGGCATCCTGATGGACGTGCACGACGCGGGGCTGCTCGGCGAGCACGCGCTCGCCTATACGCTGCTGTCGTACGGCGCGATCACGATCCACCGCCGCGTGCTGTGGATGCCGATCGGCGTGCAGGTGCTGTATGTGACGCCACTGCTCGTCGTCGCGCAGCTCGTGCCGTTCGTGATCCGTCTGCTGATGGGCGCGGCGTTCCCGGGCTGGCGCTATCTCGTCGACGGCTTCGTCGAAGCCGCGCTGTGGCCGATCGCGAGCCACCTGCTGCTGATGCCGCAACGCCGCCCGGTCGATCCGGACGACACGCGCCCCATCTGAGCCGGACCGACCTTGAATACCCGCCGCCCCCACGCCCGTTGCGCCCAGGGGCGGCACCTCGCCCGCCCGCGCGGGCCAGACCGCCCCTAACCGCATGACCGAATTCAACGACACCCAACAGCAGCTCTCGAAGTTCCGCCTGCGCGTCGCGGCGGCGGGCGTGTTCGTGTTCGTCTGCTTCGGGCTGCTCGCGAGCCGCTTCTTCTACCTGCAGTTGATGCAGCACGGCAAATACGCGCTGCAGGCCGAGGAGAACCGCATCTCGGTCGCGCCGATCGTGCCGAACCGCGGGATCATCACCGACCGCAACGGCGTGATCCTCGCGAAGAACTATTCGGCGTACACGCTCGAGATCACGCCGTCGAAGCTCGACGACACGCTCGACAACACGATCGACAAGCTGTCCGAGATCGTCCCGATCGACGCGCGCGACCGCCGCCGCTTCAAGAAGCTGCAGGAAGACTCGAAGAACTTCGAGAGCCTGCCGATCCGCACGCGGCTCACCGACGCGGAAGTCGCGCGTTTCACCGCGCAGCGCTTCCGCTTCCCCGGCGTCGACGTGCGCGCGCGGCTGTTCCGGCAATATCCGCTCGGCATGACGGCCGCGCACGTGATCGGCTACATCGGCCGGATCTCGAAGCGCGACCAGGATCGCATCGACGCGATGAGCGACGACAACGACAGCGACCAGGAAAACTACGATCCGCGCCGCGACGCGAACAACTACAAGGGCACCGACTACATCGGCAAGATCGGCGTCGAGCAGAGCTACGAGACCGAGCTGCACGGGCTGACGGGCTTCGAGGAAGTCGAGGTGACGGCCGGCGGCCGGCCGGTGCGCACGCTGTCGCGCACGCAGGCGACGCCCGGCAACAACCTCGTGCTGTCCCTCGACATCGGGCTGCAGCAGGTCGCCGAGCAGGCGTTCGCCGGCAAGCGCGGCGCGCTCGTCGCGATCGAGCCGAAAACGGGCGACGTGCTCGCGTTCGTGTCGTCGCCGAGCTTCGACCCGAACTCGTTCGTCGACGGCATCGACCAGCAGACCTGGGACGAGCTGAACAACTCGCCGGACAAGCCGCTGCTGAACCGCCCGCTGCACGGCACCTACCCGCCCGGCTCGACCTACAAGCCGTTCATGGCGCTCGCGGGCCTGACGCTCGGCAAGCGCACGCCGGGCTGGGGCTTCCAGGATCCCGGCTACTTCACGTTCGGCGGCCACACGTTCCGCAACGACGTGCGTTCGGGCCAGGGCTGGGTCGACATGAACAAGGCGATCATGGTGTCGAACGACACCTACTTCTACATGCTCGCGCGCGACCTCGGCGTGAACGCGATCGCCAACTTCATGAAGCCGTTCGGCTTCGGCCAGATCACCGGGATCGACATCCAGGGCGAGGCGCGCGGGATCCTGCCGTCGACCGACTGGAAGAAGAAGGCGTTCAAGAAGGCCGCGCAGCAGAAGTGGTTCGACGGCGAAACGATCAGCCTCGGGATCGGCCAGGGCTACAACTCGTTCACGATCCTGCAGCTCGCTCACGCGACCGCGACGCTCGCGAACAACGGCGTCGTGATGAAGCCTCACCTCGTGAAGGAAGTCGAGGATCCGATCACGCGCGCGCGCCACCTGACCGTGCCGAAGGAAAGCGAGGTGATCCCGCTCAAGGCGGCCGACATCGACGTCGTGAAGCGCGGGATGGAGAACGTGATCGAGAACCCGTCCGGCACCGCGTACAAGGTATTCCGCGGCGCGCCGTACCTCGCGGCCGGCAAGACCGGTACCGCGCAGGTGTTCTCGCTGCAGGGCTCGAACTACAAGGGCCACCTGCTCGCCGAGCACCTGCGCGACCACGCGCTGTTCATCGCGTACGCGCCGGTCGACCACCCGCAGATCGCCATCGCGCTGGTCGTCGAGAACGGCGGCTGGGGCGCGCAGGCCGCCGGCCCGATCGCGCGCCGCGTGCTCGACTACTACCTGGTCGAGCGCCAGAACCCGAAGAACGAGGCGGCGGCCGTGGCGGCCGCCGCGTCGGCGACCGAACCCATCAGCGCACCGGTGATCGGCGATGCGACCAAGCCCGCCGCCGTCGCGGCCGGCTTCAAGGCGCTGCCGCAGCCGGTCGTGCCGACCGCGGCCAGCGCGGCGGATGCGGCATCGGCTGCCTCGGCCGCCGCCGCATCGGACGCAGCCGCCAGCGCGGCCCAGCCGGCCGACGCGAGCGCCGCGGCGCCGAGGGCCGCGAGCCTGCCGCCGATCCGGCGCCCGCACCGGCCGCGCCGGCCCGCCAGCGATGCGCAGCCGCTCGCCGCCGCGCCGCGGGACGACAACCACCGTGCGACGGCCCCCGCGAAAGCGGCGGACGCCGGCACCGCTCATTAACGGAGAAAGGCATGCAATTCGACAAGCGCGCCTGGCTCGACAAGATCAAGCAGATGTTCGCGGGCTTCGACCGCCCGCTCGCCCTCATCGTGTTCCTGCTGCTGTGCGTCGGCATCGTCACGCTGTACAGCGCATCGATCGACATGCCGGGCCGCGTCGAGGATCAGCTGCGCAACATCCTGCTGACCTTCGTGCTGATGTGGGTGATCGCCAACATTCCGCCGACCACGCTGATGCGCTTCGCGGTCCCGCTCTATACGTTCGGGGTCGCGCTGCTGGTTGCGGTCGCGCTGTTCGGGATGACCAAGAAGGGCGCGAAGCGCTGGCTGAACGTCGGCGTCGTGATCCAGCCGTCCGAAATCCTCAAGATCGCGACACCGCTGATGCTCGCGTGGTACTACCAGCGCCGCGAGGGCGGGCTGCGCTGGTACGACTTCGTCGCCGCGTTCGGGATCCTGATGGTGCCGGTCGGGCTGATCGCGAAGCAGCCCGACCTCGGCACGGGCCTGCTCGTGTTCGCGGCCGGCTTCTTCGTGATCTACCTTGCCGGCCTGTCGTTCAAGCTGATCGTGCCGGTGCTCGTCGCGGGCGTGATCGCGGTCGGCTCGATCGCGGTGTTCGAGGAGCGCATCTGCCAGCCGGACGTGCAGTGGCCGCTGATGCACGATTACCAGAAGCACCGCGTGTGCACGCTGCTCGACCCGACCTCCGACCCGCTGGGCAAGGGCTTCCACACGATCCAGGCCGTGATCGCGATCGGCTCGGGCGGCGTGCTCGGCAAGGGCTATCTGAAAGGCACGCAGGCGCACCTCGAATTCATTCCGGAAAAGCACACCGACTTCATCTTCGCGGTGTTCTCGGAGGAATGGGGGCTCGTCGGCGGGCTCGTGCTGCTGACGCTGTACATGGCGCTGATCGCGCGCGGGCTCTACATCGCCGCGCAAGGCGCGACGCTGTTCGGCCGCCTGCTCGCGGGCTCGCTCACGCTCGCGTTCTTCGTCTACGCGTTCGTCAACATCGGGATGGTGAGCGGCGTGCTGCCGGTCGTCGGCGTGCCGCTGCCGTTCATGAGTTACGGCGGCACCGCGCTCACGACGCTCGGCATCGCGATCGGGATGATCATGAGCGTCGGGCGGCAGCGGCGGCTGATGAAGAGCTGACCGCGCGGCCTGCGCCGCGGTCGAGGAAAACGGCGCTCCGGGGCGCCGTTTTTCATGGAGCGGACCACAACGCCGCGTGCGCTCATGGCGGCGGCGCGTGCGGCCCGCCCGGCTCCGCCGCTCCGCCCGGTGCCGGCCCCTGCGACTTCAGCCGCGCGCTCAGCTCCTTGAATTTCAGCCCGGCCGTCTCGTCGCCCTGCGCGGCCGCCGCCGCGTAATACGCCCGCGCGATGTTCAGGTTCTGCGCGACGCCGTCGCCGCCGCGCTCGTAGAACGACGCGGTCACGTACTGCGCGGTCGGCTCGCCGGCGTCGGCGGCCTGCTTGTACCACCCGAACGCCTGCCGGTTGTCGCGCGGCGTGCCGCGCCCGTCGAGGAACTGGTTCGCGAGCGACAGCTCGGCCTGCACGTGCCCCTGCTTCGCCGCCCGCAGGAACCAGCGATGCGCTTCGGCCGGGTCGCGCGCGACGAACTCGCCGTCGTCGAACATCCGGCCGTACACGTATTGCGCATGCGACATGTTCGCGTCGGCCGCGCGCTTCAGCCAGCGCAACCCTTCGTCGACGTTCGCGGTCACGCCCTCGCCCGTCAGCAGCATCATCGCGTAGTTGAATTGCGCGAGACGATCGCCGCGCTCGGCCGCGTCGTGGAACTGCACCAGCGCCGCGCGATAGTCGCCGGCGTTGTAGTCCGCGACCGCCGACTGCGTCTCGCGCGACGGATCGGGCTTCGCTTGCGGCGTGCCCTGCGCGGCCGCCGCGATACACAGGGCCCACAGGCCGACCATCACGCCGATCCGCGCGCGCACGCCGCATTCACCGCTGCCGCCGTTCATGACCGTACCTCCTGCAATGCCTGCCGCGTCGCGCGCAACAGCCAGCTCACGTCGGCCGACACCGTGATCATCCGGTAGCCGGCCTCGCGGTACTGGCGCGCGGCCGCCGTGTCGCCGGCGAAGATGCCGACCGCGACGCCGGCCTGCCGGCCGGCCGCCAGCACGCGCGCCATCGCGGTTTCGACGTCCGGGTGGCGGATGTCGCCGAGATGCCCGAGGCTCGCCGCGAGATCGGCCGGGCCGACGAACAGGCAGTCGATGCCCGGCGTCGCCGCGATCCGCTCGACTTCGTCGACACCGCGCGCCGATTCGATCTGCACGATCACCGCGACCTGCGCGTTCGCCGTCTGCACGTAATCGCGGCGCATGCCGAATGCCGCCGCGCGCACCATGCCCGCGACGCCGCGCAGCCCGTCGGGCGAATCGGGCGACGGATAGCGCGTGAGCCGCACCGCGTGCGCGGCTTCGTCGGGCGTCTCGATGCCGGGGAACATCAGCGTGCGCGCGCCGGCGTCGAGCGCGCGCTTCACGAGCCACGGCTCGCGCGCCGGCACCCGCACGACGGGCTCGCTCGGCAGGTGGGCGGCCGCGATCGCGCGCAGCTGCGAGGCCACGTCGCGGCTGTCGTTCGGCGCATGCTCCATGTCGATGCAGAGCCAGTCGTAGCCGGCATGCGCAAGCGCTTCCGCGGCCGACTCGCTGCCGAGCGACAGCCACAGGCCGTACAGCGGATCGTCGCCATCACGCAGGCGTTGTTTGAGGGAATTGGTGAGCGTGCTCATCGATACGGCCTCCTGGACGGAACGGCAATCGAACGGGACAAGCAACAGGCGAGGCGGGACGCAACCCGTCGTGCAGTGCGGCACGGCGGCGGCACCAGGATCGCCCCTGGAATCGTTAGTCGGCGACAGGCAGCCGATCTGACAGCGCATGCCGTACGACGGCGCACGGGCATCGTGTCCGGTGCCACTCGACGATCATAGCGCGCGGTTACGCGGAATGTGGGAACAGGCGGGATGCGGCGCCGGCGCGGGTCGAAGCCGCACGGCACGGTGACGGGCAGCCCGCACCGGCCGGCGCGGGCTGCCGGGAAGGAAAATCAGCGGCCGGGCTGGCGCTCGACGTCGGCCCAGCAGTTCGGCGTTTCGTACAGCCGCACGCGCTCGAGGCGCAGGTTCACGCCGTAGTGCGCGTCGTACACGTTCGCGAGGAGGTCGAACGCGATCGCGGCGAGGTTCTCGACGGTCGGGATCCGGTCGATCACGACGGTCTTGTGGTCGGCCATCTGCTCGAGGAACGAGCGCACGACCTCGTCGCGCGCATAGACCAGGAACGCGTGATCCCACTTGCTGACGAGGTGCTCCATCGCGAGCGCCTTCACGTCGGCGAAATCCATCACCATGCCGCGGTCGGGCGCCCCCTCGGTATCGACGAGATCGCCGCGCAGCGTGATTTCGAGCACGTAGCGATGGCCGTGCAGGTTCCTGCACTGGCTGCGGTGATCGGGGATGCGGTGGCCCGCGTCGAATTCGAGTTTTCGGGTAATCAGCACGATGTCAAAAGCCGGGGCTCAGGGAATGTTCAGATATTTGTGGGTCTGCATCGACAGCCGCCACTGCGGATGACGCTTGCACCAGTCGATCGCGAGTTTCGTATTGAGGTCGCGCGACGGGCCGTCCATCGGCTGGACCAGGAAGTACTCGAAGTCGAGCTTCGCATAGTCGGCCAGCCGCTGGTTGTCCTGCGGGATCACGACCTTCAGCTCGTTGCCCTTCGTGACGACGAGCGGCGCGTCGGCCTTCGGGCTCACGCAGATCCAGTCGATCGATTCGAGCACCGGCAGCGAGCCGTTGGTCTCGATCGCGATCTCGAAGCCGGCCGCGTGCAGCGCGTCGACGAGCGGCTGGTCGAGCTGCAGCATCGGCTCGCCGCCCGTGCAGACGACGAAGCGGTGCGCCTCGCCCTCCGGCCACAGGCCGGCGATCGTCTCGACGAGCGCATCGGCGTCCTTGAACTTGCCGCCGTTCTCGCCGTCGGTGCCGACGAAGTCGGTATCGCAGAAGCGGCACACGGCCTCCGCACGATCCTCTTCGCGGCCCGACCACAGGTTGCAGCCGGCGAACCGGCAGAACACGGCCGGCCGGCCCGCATTCGCGCCCTCGCCCTGCAACGTGTAGAAAATTTCCTTGACCGCGTAAGTCATCGTGCTTCGTCCGGCTCGCGCCGCTCGTTATCGATCAGAATCCGTTATTCATGCGGCGCTGCCGGCGCATCCGCGTCACAGCGGCGCTTCGGTCACCCGCTCGCCCTTCAGGTAAGCCTCGTAGCCGCGCTTGCGCAGCTTGCAGGCCGGGCACTCGCCGCAGCCGAAGCCCCAGTCGTGCAGTTCCGCGCGCTCGCCCACGTAGCACGTGTGCGTCTCGACGCGGATCAGTTCGACGAGCGCTTCGCCGCCGAGCTGCTCGGCCAGTTGCCAGGTCTGCGCCTTGTCGAGCCACATCAGCGGCGTCTCGAGCACCATGCGCGTATCCATCCCGAGATTCAGCGCAACCTGCAGCGCCTTCATCGTGTCGTCGCGGCAGTCGGGATAGCCCGAGAAATCGGTCTCGCACATCCCGCCGACCAGTACGCGCAGCCCGCGGCGATAGGCGATCGCCGCGGCGATCGTCATGAACATCAGGTTGCGGCCCGGCACGAACGTGTTCGGCAGGCCGTTCGCCGTCGTCTCGATCTCGATCGTGCGCGTCATCGCGGTATCGCTGATCGCGCCGAGCACCGACAGGTCGATCATGTGATCGTCGCCGAGCCGGTCCGACCATGCGGGAAAATCGCGCTTCAGCGCTTCGCGCACGCCTTCGCGACATTCGAGCTCGACGATATGGCGCTGGCCGTAATCGAAGCCGAGCGTCTCGACCGTCTGGTAGCGTTCGAGGGCCCATGCCACGCACGTGGCCGAGTCCTGCCCGCCGGAAAACAACACGAGCGCGCCGTCTTTAGCGTCTGTCCGAGTCACCGTGATACTCCGTGAATGTGTAGGCTCGCGTCGCGCTCCGACCCTGGGCCGGCTGCCGCCGGGCGGCCCGACGCGGCCGGCCCGCGCCGGCTCGACCAGTATAGGCAGCGCGGTCGGCCGCGAACGCGGCGGCGCGCTTATACCGTCCATCGCGCAGCATCGTTGCCGCATGCCGCGGCGGCGTGCGCTTCGCAGCCTGCCGTGCGCGTGAAGCGATGCGCTAAGTCATTGAGCGGGCACGGATTTTATCATGCCCCTGCGAATGCTGCCGGCCACGCCGCCCACGACACGCGATACCCACCACAAACGAAAAACCCCAAGAACCTTCCGATTCTTGGGGTTTTAAATGCTGGTGGCCTGGGACGGAATCGAACCATCGACACGCGGATTTTCAATCCGCTGCTCTACCAACTGAGCTACCGGGCCAACGAAGAATGAAAGTATATCGAGCTATTCGTACCTGAGCAAGTGCTTTCACAAAATATTTTTATACGGCGCCTTCGGTCGGCTTCTTGCCGAGCTCGACGCCGAGCTGCTTGAGCTTGCGGTACAGGTGCGTGCGCTCGAGGCCCGTCTTCTCCGCGACGCGCGTCATGCTGCCGTTCTCGCGCGCGAGGTGATATTCGAAGTAGGCGCGCTCGAACGCGTCGCGCGCTTCGCGCAACGGGATGTCGAACGGGATCGCGGCCGTCTGGCCCGCCAGGCCGAGTGC
Source organism: Burkholderia sp. YHN3-13 (assembly GCF_055810675.1). Lineage (NCBI taxonomy): Bacteria > Pseudomonadati > Pseudomonadota > Betaproteobacteria > Burkholderiales > Burkholderiaceae > Burkholderia > Burkholderia sp. YHN3-13. The sequence goes on from NZ_JBVVNQ010000006.1 coordinate 363,768, forward strand.
CGATGCCATGTCGTCGCCGAGCGTCGGCAGCGCGGCCGCGGACGCAACCGCCGCGGGCCCTGCGGCCTGTCCGGCGCCGGCCTTCGCCGCCGCGTTCGCCGACACCGGCGCCGCGCCGCGGGCGAGGCCGTGCTCGACGGACTTCAGCAGCTTCTGCAGCGCGATCGGCTTCTCGAGGAAATCGAGCGCGCCGATCTTCGTCGCCTCGACGGCCGTATCGATCGTCGCGTGCCCGGACATCATGATCACGGGCATCGTCAGCAGCCCTTGCGCCGCCCACTCCTTGAGCAAGGTCACGCCGTCGGTATCGGGCATCCAGATATCGAGCAGCACGAGATCGGGCGCCTGATTCAGTCGGTATTCCCGCGCAGCCTGCGCGTTCTCCGCCGCCTCGACGACATGTCCTTCATCGCTGAGGATCTCCGAGAGCAATTCCCGGATGCCCATTTCATCATCTACCACCAGGATGGTTGCCATTTACGCTGCCTTTGTCTGCTCACTTGCTTTTGTCTTAGCGGGGGTCGCCCCGTCCTGTGCGCGATGTTCGGCGCCTGGCGTATCGCTTGCCATCTGCAGGAACAGGATCGACACCTGCGCACCCTCAACGGTCTCGCCGTGCATGCGATTGCGCAGATCGATCCGCGCGCCATGCTCGTCGACGATTTTCTTGACCGTGGCCAACCCGAGCCCCGTGCCCTTCGCCTTCGTCGTCACATAAGGCTCGAACGCGCGGGTCAGGATGCGTGCCGGAAAACCGGGCCCGTTGTCGGACACGGTAAGACGTACCGCGACGCGCGTTTTACCCTCGGCGTCGGGATCGCCATATTCTACTGTCTTGGTTTCGATCAACACACGCGGATGAGCGGACTCCGCGACCGAATCCTGCGCATTCTGCAGCAGGTTGTGAATCACCTGGCGCAGTTGCGTCGCGTCTCCGCGTATCACCGGCAGCGACGGCGCGAGCTCGGCGACGATCGGGCTCTTGCCTTCGCCGACACCATACAGCCCGAGCACCTCGCTCGCCAGCTCGTTCAACTGCAGGTTCGCGAGCACCGCCGGCGGCGTGCGCGCGTATTCGCGGAAATCGTCGACCATCCGCTTCATCGCCGCGACCTGGTTCACGATCATCGTCGCGCCGCGCTTGAGTACGTCCGCATCGGACGGCGCGAGCTTGTCGGACAGCTTCATCTGCAGCCGCTCGGCCGACAGCTGGATCGGCGTCAGCGGATTCTTGATCTCGTGCGCGAGCCGGCGTGCGACCTCGCCCCACGCGACCGACCGCTGCGCGGAAATCACGTCGGAAATGTCGTCGAACACGACGACGTAACCGGACGTCTGCGGATCGTCTGCCTGCCCTTCGACCGTCGACACGAGGCGCGTGCCGCGCACGAGCAGCGTCAGCGGATCGCTTTCGCCCGGCACCTCGATCGCGAACTGCTGCTGCCAGTGGCCGCGGTCGCCGCTGCCGCCGTCGGACGCCGCCTCGCGATCGGCGAACGCCTTGCGCACCATCGCGCCGAACCCCGCGGCCACGCCGATCCGGTCGAGCGTCGTGCCGATCATCGAGTTGAACGGCTGCCGGAAGATCCGCTCGGCGCCGCGATTGGCCGTCGTCAGCCGGAACTGGCGGTCGAGCACGAACACGCCGGCCGTCAGGTTCGCGAGGATGCTCTCGAGATACGTCTTCGAATGCTCGAGCGCGATGCGGTTCTTCTCGACCGCGAGCCGTGCCTCGGACAACTGCCGTGTCATCGCGTTGAACGACTGCGTGAGGAAGCCGAGCTCGTCGCGCGTCTTGATCTCGCGCTTCGGCGTGTAATCGCCTTCCGTGATTTCCTTCGTGCCCTGCGCGAGCAGGAACAGCGGCCGCGCGAGCTGCTGGCCGAGCGCGAGCGCGAGCATCATCGCGATGAAGGTCGCGAGGAACAGCGCGAGCGTCAGCGTGCCGATGTACATCTTGCGCAGCCCCGTGCGGCCGAGCGACTTTTCCTGGTACTCGCGGTAGGCGCGCTGCACGGCGTCCGCGTTGTGCGCGAGCGTCGGCGGCACCGGCTGCGTGAGCTGCAGGAAGCGCTCCGCCGGCTGCAGCAGCGACGTCGTCGCATCGGGAATCGGCCGCACCACGCGCAGCCGCAGCGCGCCCTTCGCGCCATGCGCGCGCGGGTCGCCGTCGACCTCGCCCTCGATCGCCGCGTACGCGCCGTGTTCGCGCGCCTGGCTCAGCATCAGCGGTGTCGGCAGGTCGTCCGGAATCAGCGCCGCGAAATTGCCCGACGCCTGCGCGACAATGTGCAGGTCGGGCGCCGCGCCCGAGCCGCCGCGGCTCGGCTCGACGATCGTCGCGTCCTGCACGCCGAACTGGTCGCGCAGCCGCAGCAGCGTGAGCGTCGTGCCGTTCGTGTTCGCGTCGACGCTCGCGAGCTGGTCGGACATCAGCCGCGCCTTCGTCTGCAGATCGGACAGCGATGCATCGAGCATCCCGCGGCCGAGGTTCAGGCCGGCCGTCAGCGCCGTCTCGACGTTCACGTCGAACCACGACTCGATACTGCGCGACACGAACTGGTACGACACGATGTAGATGATCCCGCCCGGCACCACGCCGACGAGCGCGAAGAACACCGCGAGTTTCGCGAGCAGCCGCGTGCCGAACTTGCCCTTCCTCAGGCGCACGACGATCATCCCGATCAGCCCGAGCACCACGAGCAGGAACACGAGCGCGACGACGATGTTCGTCGCGTACAGCCACGAGTAGTAGCGATCGAAGAACTCGGTGTTCGCGCTCGCGGCGGCGAGCAGCACGAGCAGCAGCAACGCGGTCAGCGCGACGGTCGAGACGATCACGCGAATGAGGAAGCTCTTCCCGCTGGCCGCGCGGCGCACTTTATTTAGCACGTTCGGTCACCGTGAAGTTGAAGCGCTTCCAGTCGGACCCGAGTGTCCAGTCGCGGTTGTTCACGGCATCGACCTGGAACGGCTTCGGCATCAGCGCCGTGTCGAGCTGCATCCGCACCGACGCCGTGTAGGTCTCGCCCGCGCGCACCTGGTTGCGGTCGATCACGTGCCACGACGTGATGTGCCGGATCACGGCGAGCGCGTCCTTCAGCGACGGGAAGCCGAGCTGCAGGCCGCCCGTCGACACGCGGTACTCGCGCGTGAGCGGCTGGAACGACAGGCGGATCGTCTGCGTCACCGCCACCGGCTGCTCGTCGAACCAGTACCAGCGCGCGCGGCTCAGCTCGAAGTCGGTCGTGAAGTAAAGCGGGATGCCCTTGTTGACGGCATCCTCGAGGTTCGGATTCAGCTCGAAGTCGAAACGCGCGTCGAGGCTCCAGCCGCTTCCGTCGGCCTGGAGCGACGCGCGCTGCACGGCGATCGATTCGGCATGCGCCGGCCGGACGACGGCCAGGCACAGCATCAACGCGACCAGCAGGACGGCCGCGAGCCGAAAGGGAAAAAGGTGTTTGATCGTCACCGTTTCTGAAACCGCGCGTAGAAAAATCCGTCGTGATCGGTGTTCTGGTCGAGTGCGCCGGCGGCCGCCCGTCCCTGCACGCCGCCCGGCAGCAGCTGGCCGGGGGCGTCCAATCGTACCGCATCTTCACAGGCCGCTTCAAACCAGCGGGCCTGCATTTCGCCTTCTTCCGGGAAGATCGAGCAGGTCACGTAAAGCAGTTCGCCGCCCGGCTTCACGAGCGGCCACAGCGCCGACAGGATGCGGCGCTGCTCCGCGACGAGCGCCGGAATGTCGGCCTCGCGGCGCAGCCAGCGGATGTCGGGGTGCCGCCGCACGATGCCGGACGCCGAGCACGGCACGTCGGCGAGGATCCGGTCGAACGGGCGCCCGTCGTACCACGCGTCGGGTGAGCCGGCATCGCCGACGCGCACGTCCGCCTCGAGCGACAGGCGCACGAGATTCTCGCCGATGCGCGCCGCGCGCGTCGCATCGCTTTCGAGCGCAACGACTTCCGCGTCAGCGAGTTCGAGAATATGGCCGGTCTTGCCGCCGGGCGCCGCGCATGCATCGAGCACGCGCATGCCGTCGCGCGCGTCGAGCCATTCGGCCGCGAGCTGCGCGCCGGCGTCCTGCACCGACACGACGCCGTCGGCGAACCCCGGAATGCGTTCGACCGGCAGCGCCGACGCAAGCCGCACCGCGTGCTGGCCGATTGCGGTCGCTTCGATCCCGCTCGCACGCAGCGTCTCGAGATACGCGTCGACGCTCGCGCGGCGCGCATTTACGCGCAGCGTCAGCGGCCCCTGTCGTTCGCCGGCCGCGAGGATCGCCGGCCACGCATCGGGCGCTGCACGCTTCACCGCATCGACCCACCATGCGCGGTAATTCCAGCGTGCGACCGGATCGTCCTGCATTGCCGCGACGAGCGCATCGCGTTCGCGCAGGAAACGGCGCAGCACCGCGTTGACCATGCCCTTCGCGAACGCGCATTCGCGCCGCGCGCCGATGACGGTGACGGCCTGGTCGACCACCGTGAACGCCGGATACGCGGCCTCGTCCGCCGGGTCGAGCAGCAGCGCGAGCGCGCCGGCGAGCACCGCATGCACGTGCGCGGGCGGCGCCTTGCTGACGAGTTTGCCGATCAGCCAGTCCGCGCTGCCGAGGCGACGCATCGTCCGGTAGGCGACGTCCTGTGTCGCACCGCGCGCGAGCGCCTGTGCGCCGGACGCCATCTGCGCGAATACCGCCGACAACGCTGCCGGCAGCGCGGTGCCGCGCCGTACCGCATCGACCGCCTGCGCGGCCGCGTCGAGCGCGAAGCCGAGCGAATCGGGCGCCAGATGCAGCGCGGCCAGACGCGCCGGGCGGCCGGAAGAAGACGGAGCGGAAGAACGGGTTCGTGTCATCGGTACGGAATCGGCAATCAGGCGCGGCAAACAAATACGGCTAACGGCAGGATCGCGGCGGCCGCGAGGCCCCGCGATCCCCAACCGCGCATTGTAGCGTGCGACCACGCGGCCCCTTTGGCCCCTTTGACCTCTTTAAGGCGCGCCCAAATGAAACACCCCGCAGCGCGAAGCGTGCGGGGTGGCGTGACGGCCCCCGCGCGGCAACGGCCGCGCGGTACACCGGGGTTCAGTCGAAGCGGCCGGTACGCGCCATCTCCATCAGGCGCGCGATGCGCTCCTCGGTGGCCGGGTGCGTCGAGAACAGGTTCTGCAGGCCGCCGCCGTGCAGCGGGTTCATGATCATCATCTGCGCGGTGGCCGGATGGGCCTCGGCCGCCTGGAACGGGATACCCGCCGCATAGCGATGGATCTTGTCGAGCGCGGTCGCGAGCGACTGCGGATCGCCGGAAATCTGCGCGCCGCCGCGGTCGGCCTCGAACTCGCGGGCCCGCGAAATCGCCATCTGGATCAGCGCGCCGGCGATCGGCGCGAGCAGCGCGACCGCGATACCCGCGATCGGGTTGGCCGGCCGGCCGTTCTCGTCGCGCCCGCCGAAGAACATCGCGAAGTTCGCGAGCGCGGAGATCGCGCCCGCCATCGTCGCGGTGATCGTCGAGATCAGGATGTCGCGGTGCTTCACGTGCGCGAGCTCGTGCGCCATCACGCCGCGCATCTCGCGCTCCGACAGCACGCGCAGGATGCCCGTCGTCGCGGCAACCGCCGCGTGCTCGGGGTTGCGGCCCGTCGCAAACGCGTTCGGTGCATCCTCGTTGATCAGGTAGACGCGCGGCATCGGCAGGTTCGCGCGCGTGGCCAGCTCGCGCACCATCCGGTAGAACTGCGGCGCCGTGTTCTCGTCGACTTCCTGCGCGTTGTACATGCGCAGCACCATCTTGTCCGAGAACCAGTACGAGAAGAAATTCATGGCGAGCGCGAACAGCAGCGCGATCGTCATGCCCCGCGAGCCGCCGATCATCCCGCCGATCACGATGAACAGGGCCGTGATCGCGGCCATCAGCATCGCCGTTTTGACCCAATTGAACATACCCACTCCTTATCCGTCAGGGGACCCGCCGCGCATCACAGCGCACGGCGGAAAATTGTAAGCGATTTGTTAGATAAGGTCTTGCCGGAAAAATTCAATCTCAGCGTTGCGATGCCGCAAGACGCAGCCCGAGGCCGACGAACGCGCTGCCGACCGTGCGGTCGAGCCATTTCCTGACGCCCGGCTTGCCGGAAAAACGCTGCGTGACGCTGCCCGCCACCCATGCGACGAGGCTGGTCCAGACCGTGCTCATCGCGACGAACACCGCGCCGAGGGTCAGGAACGCCCATGCCTTGTGCGGGCTGTCGGCCGACACGAACTGCGGAAAGAACGACACAAAGAACAGCACGACCTTCGGGTTCAGCACGTTGGTCCAGAAGCCCTGCATGAACAGCTGGCGCAGCGGCTTGACGGCCGCGGCCTGCGCGGCTTCGGCGCCCGACGGCGCGGCGGCCTGCTTCGTGACGATCATCCGCACGCCGAGGTAGATCAGGTAGGCCGCGCCAACCAGCTTGATCACCGTGAACGCGGTGGCCGACGCCGCGAGCAGGGCGGTCAGGCCGAATGCGCACGCGAGCGCGTGCACGCAGCAGCCGGCCGAAATGCCGAACGCCGACATCAGCCCCGCGCCGCGGCCCTGCGCGACGCTGCGGCCGACGATGTAGGCCGTATCGGGGCCGGGCGTGACGTTCAGCAAGAAAACCGCCAGCACGAAGAAACCGAAATGGGTGATGCCGAACATGAAAACCTCGAAACCGGAGAGCGCAGGGAAATTCTACGCGCGCCTGCCGCGCCGCGCGACTCGGCCGTTCGGCCGATTGCGCAGGGCGGGCAGGTCGGATCGAATAGCGCTCAGGCCGCGTCGGGCAACGCGAAACGCTGGCCCGCGGCGAGCGGCGAGCCGGCCAGGAATTCGCGCGCGGGCAACCGCTTGCCGCCCGGCTTCTGCAACTGCGTGACGCGCAGCGCGCCGCTGCCGCACGCGACGACCACGCCTTCCGGCGCGGCTTCGACGATCGTGCCGGGCGCCGCGTCGCCGCGCGCCGCCACGGGCTCGGCCGCCCACAGCTTGATCGCCGCGCCGTCGAGCGTCGCGACGCCGCCCGGAAACGGATCGAACGCACGCACCTGGCGCGCGAGCACGTCGGCAGGCTTGCGCCAGTCGAGCGCCGCTTCGTGCTTGTCGATCTTTTCCGCATAGGTCACGCCGTCGGCCGGCTGCGGCGTCGCCGGCAGCGTGCCGTCGCGCTCGAGCCGCACGAGCGCGTCGACGATCAGCCGCGCGCCGTCGGCGGCCAGACGGTCGTGCAGCGTCGCGGTCGTATCGTCGGCCGCGATGGCGACACGGGCTTCCTCGATCATCGCGCCGGTGTCGAGGCCGACGTCCATCTGCATCAGCGTGACGCCCGTCTCGGCGTCGCCGGCCTCGATCGCACGATGGATCGGCGCGGCGCCGCGCCAGCGCGGCAGCAGCGACGCATGGATGTTGATGCAGCCGGCGCGCGGGATGTCGAGCACTTCCTGCGGCAGCAGCAGGCCGTACGCGGCCACCACCATCACGTCGTGCGGCGTCGTGCGCAGCAGCTCGATCGCGTCGGCCGCCTCGGCCGGGTACTTGCCCGCGCGGCGCAGCGACGGCGGCTGCGCGACCGGCATCCCGTGCTCGACGGCGTAACGCTTCACGGCGCTCGCCTGCAGCTTCATCCCGCGCCCCGCAGGGCGATCGGGCTGGGTGAGCACGAGCGGCACCGGGAAACCGGCCTCGTGGATCGCGGCAAGGGCAGCCGCGGCGAATTCCGGCGTGCCGGCAAAAATCACGCGCAACGTATGGGTCATGAAAGCGTTCGGGTCGGGCAGGGGGAACGCGCGTTACATCGCGCGTTCGAGTTTCTTCATCTTCGTCTTGATGCGCGTCTGCTTGAGCGGCGACAGGTATTCGACGAACACGCGCCCCATCAGGTGATCCATCTCGTGCTGGACGCACACGGCGAGCAGGCCTTCGCAGTCGAGCTCGAAGGTCTCGCCCTGCTCGTTGAGCGCGCGCACGCGCACGTGATCGGGCCGCTCGACTTCGTCGTAGATGCCGGGCACCGACAGGCAGCCCTCTTCATAGATCTGCTTCGCGTCGCTCGACCACACGATCTCGGGGTTGATGAACGCGCGCAGCTCGTTCTTCTCCTCGGAGACGTCGATCACGATCACGCGCTCGTGCACGTCGACCTGCGTGGCCGCCAGGCCGATGCCGGGCGCCGCGTACATGGTTTCGGCCATGTCGGCGACGAGCTTGCGGATCCGGTCGTCGACCTTGTCGACGGGCTTGGCGACCTTGTGCAGCCGCTTGTCGGGGTAATGAAGAATATTGAGCAAAGCCATGGTGTTCGGTATTCGGTGGAGCGACGTGCCGCATCGGCCGTCCGACCGACTGGTGCCGCCGCCGGGATGCAATGAAGATGGGGCGGATGCGTGGCGAATCAACGCCGCGGATCGCGCCTCCTGCAATCGGCCGGGCGCTTGTGCGCGCGGCCCTGTCGAGTATTTCGGATGATGAAAATTTTATCATGGCGCCACGCGGTTCGCTGGCCGCCGCATTCGAGGGCAGCCTCATGTCGCCGCAAGCGCTGACGCCGTCCGCGCTGCGCGCGTGGCTCCAGCTCGCGCATGCGCCCGGCCTCGCGCCGGCCGTGCTGCAGATCCTGCTCGATACCTTCGGTTCGCCGGCCGCGCTGCTGCGCGCATCCGACCCGGCCATTGCCGCGGTGAGCAGCGCCGCCGCCGCGCAAGCCGTCCGCGCAAGCGAGCGCGGCGATCTCGACGTGTGCACCGACGCCGCGCTCGCGTGGCTCGACGCGCCGGGCAATGTGCTGGTCACGCTCAACGATCCGGCCTACCCGCCGCGGCTGCGCGACCTGCACGATCCGCCGCCCCTGCTATATGTAAAGGGCCGGCTCGACCTGCTGCATGCACGCGGCCTCGCCGTGGTCGGCAGCCGGCACCCGACGCCGCAGGGGCTCGCCGACGCAACGGGCTTCGCACGCGCGTTGTCCGACGCAGGGCTCTCGATCGTCTCGGGCCTCGCGCTCGGGATCGACGGTGCCGCGCATCGCGGCGGGCTCGACGGCCGCTCGGGCACGGTCGCCGTCATCGCGACGGGCGCCGATCTCGTCTATCCGGCGCGGCATCGCGCACTCGCGCACGAGATCGCCGCGCGCGGCGCGATCGTGTCCGAATGGCCGCTCGGCACGCCGGCCCGTGCCGCGCATTTCCCGCGGCGCAACCGGCTGATTGCCGCGCTGGCGATCGGCACGCTCGTCGTCGAGGCCGCGCCGCGCTCCGGCTCGCTGATCACCGCGCGGCTCGCGAACGAACTGGGGCGCGACGTGTTCGCGGTGCCGGGCTCGATCCACGCACCGCTTGCCCAGGGCTGCCACGCGCTGATCCGCGACGGCGCGAAGCTCACCGCATCGCCGCTCGACGTGCTGGAGGAATACGGGTTGGGTGAACCGGCAGCGCGCGCGACGGGTGGTGCCGCGCGCGCCGACAGCCGTGACCCGACAGACGGCGAAATTCGCGCCCCCGAATCCGCCTCCATCGCACCAGCGGATTCCGCCGCAGCGGCCATCGCGCCGGCCCGGATCGACGGCCCGCCACCCTGCTCCCCGCCGGAGCGAGCCGTGCTTGCCGCCTTGGGATACGGCCCCGTTACCTACGAGTGGCTCGCCGAACACAGCGGCCTGCCCGACGACGTGCTGCACGGCGCGCTGCTGGCGCTGGAGCTGGCCGGCCGCGTCGCCAGCCTCCCCGGCGGACGCTTCGCGCGGCTTGACGCCGCGCCCACCCCGGCCGCGCGCGGCGTGCTACATTCCCCGGCATAGAGGCGGCCAAGCCGCCGACGATATCCAAGGAATTCCATGCCCGCGCTGAACCTCGACACCGATGCGGATCGGATCGCCGAGCGCCTCGCCGATCCCGGCACGTTGCTCGTCGCCTGCCTGTGCGCCGAGTGGTGCGGCACGTGCCGTGACTACCGGACGGCCTTCGACCAGCTCGCCGATGCGCATCCAAACGCCTGTTTCGCCTGGATCGACATCGAAACGCATGCCGACCGGCTCGACGATCTCGACGTCGAGAACTTCCCGACGATCCTGATCGAGGACGCCAACACCGCACGTTTCTTCGGCACGGTGCTGCCGCACGCGGCGATCGTCGAGCGGATGCTGTCCGACCTGAGCGCGGTACCCGGCGCGCCGCACGCACCGAAATTGCGCAACGTCCTGATCGTCGAAGCCTGAATTCGCCGGCCGGCGCAGCGGTTGGGCGCGTGTTTGCGCGCCTCGCCGCGGCGAGGCGCTTGCCGCCGTTGCAGCCCCCCTCTATGATGGGCCGCTTTTTACACGCCGAGCCGCCGTCGCTGCGGCGTGTGCTATAAAGCGGTCGTAAAAGCGACCCACAACCGGCGAACCCGGTCTACCAACACACACCTGTCATGTCCAAAGCACTGATCATTGCGGAAAAGCCTTCTGTCGCGAACGACATCGCACGCGCTTTGGGCGGCTTTACCAAGCATGACGAGTATTACGAGAGCGACGATTTCGTCCTTTCGTCCGCTGTCGGCCACCTGCTGGAAATCGCCGCCCCGGAAGAGTACGAGGTCAAGCGCGGGAAATGGAGCTTCGCGCATCTGCCCGTCATCCCCCCGCATTTCGACCTGAACCCGATCGCAAAAAGCGAGTCGCGCCTCAAGGTGCTCACGAAGCTGATGAAGCGCAAGGACGTCGACCGCCTGATCAACGCATGTGACGCGGGGCGCGAGGGCGAACTGATTTTCCGCCTGATCGCGCAGCACGCGAAGGCGAAGCAGCCGGTCCAGCGCCTGTGGCTGCAGTCGATGACGCCGCAGGCGATCCGCGACGGTTTCGCGAACCTGCGCAGCGACACCGACATGCAGCCGCTCGCCGACGCCGCGCGCTGCCGCTCGGAAGCCGACTGGCTCGTCGGGATCAACGGTACCCGCGCGATGACCGCGTTCAACAGCAAGGGCGGCGGCTTCTTCCTGACCACCGTCGGCCGCGTTCAGACGCCAACGCTGTCGATCGTCGTCGAACGTGAAGAGAAAATCCGCCGCTTCATTCCGCGCGACTACTGGGAAGTGAAGGCCGAGTTTGCGTGCGCCGGCGGCTTCTACGAAGGCAAGTGGTTCGACCCGAAATTCAAGCGCGACGAATTCGATCCGGAGAGGCGCGACTCCCGCCTGTGGAGCCTGCCGGCCGCCGAAACGATCGTCGCCGCGTGCCGCGACCAGATCGGCACGGTCTCCGAGGAATCGAAGCCGTCAACGCAACTGTCGCCGCTGCTGTTCGACCTGACGAGCCTGCAGCGCGAGGCGAACAGCCGCTTCGGCTTCTCCGCGAAGAACACGCTCGGTCTCGCGCAGGCGCTGTATGAAAAGCACAAGGTGCTGACCTACCCGCGTACCGACGCGCGCGCGCTGCCGGAAGACTACCTGTCGACGGTCGAGTCCACGCTCGAGATGCTCAAGGAGAGCAACAACTACCTGCCGCACGCAAAGCAGGTGCTCGACAAGGGCTGGGTCAAGCCGAACAAGCGGATCTTCGACAACTCGAAGATCAGCGACCACTTTGCAATCATCCCGACGCTGCAGGCGCCGAAGTCGCTGTCCGAGCCGGAGCAGAAGCTGTACGACATGGTCGTGAAGCGCTTCCTCGCCGTGTTCTTCCCGGCGGCCGAATTCCGCGTCACGACGCGGATCACCGAAGTCGCCGGCCATCACTTCAAGACCGAAGGCAAGGTGCTCGTCGAGCCGGGCTGGCTGCAGGTGTACGGCCGCGACGCCGAAGGCGCGGACGCGAACCTCGTGCCGGTGCAGAAGGACGAGAAGGTGAAGACGGACGAAATCGCCGCCGTCGCGCTCGTGACGAAGCCGCCCGCACGCTATTCGGAAGCGACGCTGCTGTCGGCGATGGAAGGCGCGGGCAAGCTCGTCGAGGACGACGAGCTGCGCGAGGCGATGGCCGCGAAGGGTCTCGGCACGCCGGCAACGCGTGCGGCGATCATCGAAGGCCTGCTCGGCGAGAAATACCTGCTGCGCGAAGGCCGCGAGCTGATCCCGACCGCGAAGGCATTCCAGCTGATGACGCTGCTGCGCGGGCTCGGCGTGAAGGAACTGACCGCGCCCGAGCTGACCGGCGAATGGGAATACAAGCTGTCGCAGATGGAGCGCGGCAATCTCGGGCGGGACGCGTTCATGCAGGAAATCGCCCGCATGACGCAGCAGATCGTCAAGCGCGCGAAGGAATACGATTCCGACACGATCCCCGGCGATTACGCGACGCTCGAGACGCCATGCCCGAACTGCGGCGGCCAGGTGAAGGAAAACTACCGCCGCTTCGCGTGCACGAAGTGCGAGTTCTCGATCTCGAAGATCCCGGGCAGCCGGCAGTTCGAGATCCCGGAAGTCGAGGAATTGCTGCAGAAGAAGGAAATCGGGCCGCTGTCCGGCTTCCGCAGCAAGATGGGCCGCCCGTTCTCGGCGATCCTCAAGCTGTCCTTCGACGACGAGACGAAGAACTACAAGCTCGAGTTCGATTTCGGCCAGGACCAGGGCGGCGAGGAAGGCGAAGCGCCCGACTTCTCCGCGCAGGAACCGGTCGGCGCGTGCCCGAAGTGCAAGGGCCGCGTGTTCGAGCACGGGATGAGCTACGTGTGCGAGCACTCGGTGGCGAACCCGAAGACCTGCGACTTCCGCTCGGGCAAGGTGATCCTGCAACAGGAAATCACGCGCGAGCAGATGGGCAAGCTGCTGGCCGACGGCCGCACGGATCTGCTGCCGAACTTCAAGTCGTCGCGTACCGGCCGCAACTTCAAGGCGTTCCTCGTGAAGCAGCCGGACGGCAAGATCGGTTTCGAGTTCGAGAAGAAGGAACCGAAGGCCGCCGCCGCGAAGAAGACGGCAAAATCGGCGACGAAGGAGGCCGAAACCGTGACGGAAGGCGCCGAAGAGAAATCGGCACCGGCCCGCAAGACGGCCGCCAAGACCACGGCGACCAAGACCGCCGCCCGCAAGACGACGACGCGCAAGACGGGGTCGTAACGGCCCGACCGCCGGGAGCCGGGAGCCTTCCCCGGCGTATCGGGCTGCGCCAGGCAGCCATGAAAAAAACGCGGATCGATCGCTCGATCCGCGTTTTTCTTTTGTGCCGGCGGCAACCGCCGCCCGGCCGTCGCGCCGTTACAGCGGCGACGGCGCCGCGACGCGCGTACGCGGCGAACGCGGCAGGCGCGGCGACAGGTTCGGGTCGGCCGCTTCCGGCTGCTCGGCACGCGTCTCGACGCCGATCGGCGCGAGCGCCGAACTCTGCGCGGCCCACTGTTCCCCCATCATCGCGTCGGTCGAGTGGCTGAAATGCTCGACGAGGTGGTCGATGAAGGTCCGAACCTTCGCAGGCAGATGGCGCCGGCTCGGGTACGCGATGTTGATCTCGACCTGCGGCAGCCGGAAATCCGGCAGCAGCCGCACCAGCGCGCCGCGCGCGATGTCGCTGCCGATCAGGTAGCTCGGCAGGATCGCGACGCCCATGCCGAGCAGCGCGAACTGGCGCAGCATCGCGGTGTTGTTCGCGACGATCACGTTGGTCGGGCGCACGCGCACTTCGCCGTCCGGCCCCGTGAACACGCGCTCGTCGCCCCAGTATTCGGTCGGCAGGCTCAGGCTCGGGTGCTCGGCGAGCTGCTCCGGATGCGTCGGCACACCGTGCTTCTCCAGGTAGCTCGGCGTCGCGCACACGGTCATGCAGCCGGTGGTCAGGCGCCGCGTGACGATGCTCGCGCTGCGCATCTGGCGCGTGACGACGATACCGACGTCGAAGCCTTCCTCGACGAGATCGACCTGCCGGTCGACCAGCGTGAGATCCGGCACCACTTTCGGGAAATTCTCCGTGTACGACTGCAGCACGGGTGCGAGGTTGTGCAGGCCGAACACGACCGGCGCGACGATGCGCAGCGTGCCGACCGGCTCGTGATTGCGCGCGACGACCATCTGCTCGACGTCCTCGAGCTCATCGAGGATCTGGCGGGCACGCTCCAGATAGACCTGACCCGACTCCGTCAGGGAGAGGCTGCGCGTGGTGCGATTGAGCAAACGTGTGCCAAGCCGGCCTTCCAGGTCGGCGACATGGCGCGTCGCGACCGCGTTGGAGATATCCATTGCGCTCGCGGCCCGCGCGAAACTGCCGAGATCTGCAACCTTGACGAACACGCGCATCGACTGCAAATGATCCATAAACGACTCCTGCCGCTAGTACAACTTCAAAAAGATGAAGCAAATGCGTAATTCTCCTACGACAGCGGAAATGATGCAGAGTTGCTCAACAAGGCACCGGTTGACGATAAAAATAGTCAAAAATCCTCGCCTTACGCGGATGGATGATCCAATTATTCTGATTGGAGCAACAATTGGGTGAACCTCGTCGAGTAAGCAGCCGAATCAGGAAGGACGTGTCTGATGCGACACAACAGCGCACCCTTCCACACTGCGCGCGAGCGGCGCCGGGTCAGGCTCCCGCCAATTGCGGCGGAGCGTAACAACCTGTTAAAAAGACACCACGCAGGCGGCCGACGTAGCATCATGTCGGCCCCGGCCGGGCGGGACGGGCGCGCAACGTGCGCCGCCGCCACGGCCGCTTTCAACGCGCGACACCCGTTCACCATGAAAATTGCCATCCTCGACGACTACCAGGACGCCGTCCGCAAGCTGAACTGCTTCGAGATGCTCGCCGGCCACGACGTGAAGGTCTTCAACAATACGGTGCGCGGCCTGGGACAGCTCGCAAGCCGCCTGGCGGAAGTCGAGGCGCTCGTGCTGATTCGTGAACGGACCCCGATTACGTCGCAACTGCTCGCCAAGCTGCCGAACCTGCGCATGATCAGCCAGACCGGCCGCGTGTCGAGCCACATCGATCTGGAAGCCTGTACCGACCGCGGCATCGCGGTGCTCGAAGGCACCGGTTCGCCGATCGCGCCCGCCGAACTGACGTGGGCGCTCGTGATGGCCGCCCAGCGCCGCATTCCGCAATACGTCGCGAACCTGAAGCAGGGCGCCTGGCAGCAGTCGGGCCTGAAGACGTCGGCGCTGCCGCCGAACTTCGGCCTCGGCCAGGTGCTACGCGGCCAGACGCTCGGGATCTGGGGCTACGGCAAGATCGGCCGGCTCGTCGCCGGCTACGGCAAGGCCTTCGGGATGAACGTGCTGATCTGGGGCCGCGAGCATTCGCTCGAAGCCGCGCGCGCCGACGGCTACACGGCGGCCGAGAGCCGCGAAGCGCTGTTCGAGCAGAGCGACGTGCTGTCGCTGCACCTGCGCCTGCACGACGACACGCGCGGGATCGTGAAGCAGGAAGACCTGATGCGAATGAAGCCGACGTCGCTGCTCGTCAACACGAGCCGCGCCGAGCTGCTGGAGGAAAACGCGCTCGTCAACGCGCTGTCGCACAACCGTCCGGGGATGGTCGCGATCGACGTGTTCGAGAGCGAGCCGATCCTGCAGGGCTACAGCCTGCTGCGGATGGAAAACGTGATCTGCACGCCGCACATCGGCTACGTCGAGCGCGAAAGCTACGAGCTTTACTTCAGCGCGGCGTTCCGCAACATCCTCGCGTTCGACGACGGCGACATGTCGAGCGTCGCCAACCCGGAAGCGCTGACGCCGATCCGCAAGCGCTGATCGCACGGGCTGCGCGCGCCGCGCGGCCCCGCTTCTCCCTTCCCGATCGTCAGGCGGCCGCGCGGCCGCCCGTCATCGCGCCGACGCGCGTGAGGAAATGCTCGCCGTCGCGCCGCCCGAGATCGTACGCGTGCCGCATCTGCGACGGGCTCGTGTAATCCCAGCTCGAAATCGGTACCTTGCTCGACGGCTGCACGTACAGCCGCCGCTGATCGCCGTGCGCGACCGTGAACATCTGCGGACGCGGATACAGCCGCGTGACGAGCACCAGCACGTCGCCGGGCGACGGGTCGAGCGCGTCGACGGGCACGTTGTCGACCATCCCGCCGTCGAGCACGGGCCGGCCGCCGCGGCGCAATACCGGCGTGAACGGCGGCGTGCAGGACGACTGCAGGATCAGGTCGGCGAGTTCGTCGACGCGCGTGCAGGCCTGCGCCCGCACGAATTCGGGCCGAAAGCCGAGTGTGCGCCCGAGCGTCGGGTGCAGCGTCTTGCGCACGTATTTCTCGATGTTGTACGCGACGAGCCCGGCGGCGACCGCGCTGCGCGCGCCGAGCCAGCGCGGCACGTGCGACACGCCGATGCGGATCTCCGGCGCGTCGGCCAGCTTCGCGAACGGCTCGCCGTAGATGTCGAGCAACGCCTGGCGATAGATGCGGTAATGCGGAAACACGGGCTCGCGCCCGAACAGGTTGCCCCAGTACGCGTTCTTCCGGTTGTCGCGCAGCGCCTCTTCGTAATAGCGCATCACCCATGCGGCGTCGCGTGTATACAGCATGCACGCGGTCGCGGCGCCGGCCGAGATGCCGGTGATCACGCGCGGGCGCAGGCCGAGCGCCGGCTGCGCGACGTCCCAGAAGCCGGCTTGCCACCAGCAGCGATTGCCGCCGCCCGCAAAAACGATCTGGTCGAACATCGCGCCGCTCAGCTGACGAGGGCGTAGGTCGACGTCGCATGGACGGCCATCTTGCCGTCCTCGTCGAACAGCTCGACTTCGCCGAACACGAGGTTGCGGCCCATCCGCAGCACGCGCGCGGTGACAAGCACGTCGCCCTTGCGCACGGGACGCATGAAGTTGGTGTTCAGCGATACCGTCGTCATCGGCCGGAACTCGCCGAGCGCGGACGAGATCGCGACCACCATCGCGGTATCGGCGGCCGCCGTGAACACCTGGCCGCAGATGATGCCGCCCGAATGGCGGAATTCGCCGGAAAACGGCAGGCGCAGCGTGACGCTGTCGTCGCCGATCGACACGGGGACCAGACCCAGCGAGCGGACCCACGGGGCCAGCAGGCGATCCAGCAATTCGCGGACTGCGTTTTCGTCCATCTTCGACTGTCCAGAAAGCGTTGCGCGACCGCCGCGCAACACGTGTGGCGTCATCATACCGGGAGCGCGCAAACTGCGATCGCTCGTTACCGCGCCGCCGCCGGCCGCCGGCGTGACGAAATATTTTCAGGAAATTTGCACAAATGGCTTGCCATGTCCTGAAAACCCCGGCATAATCTTTCTTCTGTTGGGGGCGTTAGCTCAGTTGGTAGAGCAGCGGACTCTTAATCCGTAGGTCGAGTGTTCGAGTCACTCACGCCCCACCAGGAATTTCAAAGGCCGGTCAGCGCAAGCTGACCGGCCTTTTCCTTTTCCGCCGCCGAATTTCACGGTTGTACACCTTTCTCGGCATGCAACCCGCGCGCCTCTCGCGCAACGTTTCCGCTAGAATCGTCCGACAAATATCACACGACCGGCCCAGGCGTTTGCCTGCCGGCACTGAGAGAACATGGGACGTCATACATGGAAGCATGTGAACGAGACGCGACCATTCAGAGGGCCTGGTTGCGCCGATATCGGCTTGTCCGTCCGGTCGAGCCGCGCACCCGAGCCCGTCCGAATCCGCCGCGCGACGCACGAACCGGATCGGACCATGCCGGGTAAGGACGCGCTCGTCGCGCTGGCACTCGGCGTCGCGCTGCTCGTGCTCGCAGGCGTGCTCGCCGTCACGGCCGGCCGCGCAACCGGCCACTTGATCCGCGCGCCGGGCACGGTCGTGCGCATCGTGCAGGACAGCGACGCGATGCGCGCGTACCGGCCGATCGTCGCGTACCTCGCGAACGACGGCCAGCGCCGCGAAATTGCCGGCAATACCGCCTCGACCGTCCCGGCGTACGACATCGGCGAGAACGTCGACGTGCTGCTCGACCCCGCCCACCCCGACCGCCCCGCCCTGATCGACGATTTCGCGCAACGCTGGTTTCCGGTGCTCGTGCCGGCGCTGCTCGCCGTCGCGTCGTTCGCGATCGGCGGCCTGCTGATTGCCGCCGAGCGGCGGCGCCGGCCGGCCGAGCCGCCGCCGACCC
>NZ_JBVVNQ010000007.1:0-349170 GCF_055810675.1 Burkholderia sp. YHN3-13
GCGCGCGGCCGGACGGCGCGCGTCGAAGCCGCGCAGTTCGCGGGCCAGGATGCCGACGTGCTCGCACGCCTCGATGCCGATCGCGACGTGCTCGTGCGTATCCGCGTGCCGGGACACCGGTGCCCGGCCGTCGGCGAGCGCATCGCGCTGGCGGTGGACGGCGCGGTGATGGCGTACGCGCGCTGACCGACGCGACGCGCGTCCTCACGCGCTGCTACGCATCGGCGCAGCCTGCGCCGGACAGCGGCCGGAAGGTCCGGCCATCCGTCTCGACGGCCGCCCCCAGCAATCGCGCGAGCCCCTTCGCGCCTTCGCGCATCACGACGTCGTGATTCCAGCGGAACAGCGGGCGCGCGAGCGGCTCGAGCCAGTTCATCCAGCGCACCTGCGTGCGAATGTGCCAGTCGTAGCGCACGACGGTGTGCGCGCCGTCGCCGGCGAACGACCAACACCCGTCGCCTTCGATCGCGCCGCTTGCGCGGCCTTCGAGCGCATGCGGCCGCTCGACGCGCCGCACGCGCATGTCGAACGTCAGCCGGTACGGCAACGCGCCCTTCCACGTATACCGGTGCAGCGCCCCGACGCCGCGCGCGTCGCCATGCTCGATCTCGACGGTGCGCACGGCGCCCTTCCACCAGTCGGGCCAGCGGTCGACCTGGTAGATCGCGTCCCAGACCGCCGCGAGCGGCGCGTCCACGCGCCAAGTCGTCGAGAACCGGTATTCCGCCATGCAGCCTCCGGGCTGTCCGTCACGGACACGCGCCCACTCGTCGGTCAAGGTGCGAAGAAACGCTCGGGGAACGCGACGTCGATTTCGACGTCGTCGAGCGTCACGGTTTCGAGCGGCACGTCGTCGCCGTCGGCGAAGCTGACGACCTTCAGCGGAAAGCCGTCCCCGGCGTCCAGCCACAGCCGGTAGCGATGCACGCCGTCGACCGCGTGCGCGGGTGCGCCGGTGACCGACACGCGCAGCGCGGTCCGGCCGCCGACGGCCTCCTCGCCTTCGGTCACCGTCGCGCCGCCCTGCTGCAGCGCATGCACGTTGCGCAGCAGTTCGCCGACGTCCGACCGGTCGACCCGGTGGCCGCTGCGGTCGCGCACGAGCGGATTGGACGGCGACAGCGTCAGCGCGGGCGGCGCGTGCGCGCCGAACGGGCGCAGCCGCACCTTGCCGTCGCCGGGATCGTACGCGAGCACCGCGCCGCGATGCGGCGACACGAAATCCATCCGGACGAAGCCCGGTTTCAGGTAGGCGTAGCGGATTTCGGTGTGTTCGCCACCGCGCGCCGACGAGCGGATCGTCGCGCGATACGAGCGGACGTGGTCGAAATGCGCCTGGGCGACGGTCACAGGGTCGGCTGTCATGCTCGCTCCTATCAGGCTCGCGGCCAGCAACGCGGCGATCACGGCGCCGCCTCGACATCGAGCACGCCTTCCATTCCGCGCTCGCGATGGCTCCTGAAAAACAGCAGCCGATGCGTGCAATAGTAGGCGAACCGGCCCGGCTGCGCCGGCGTGAAGCGGAACGTCTTCGGCGTCGTGCCGAGCTCGGTGCGCACCGCCATGCCTGCTTGCGGCGGCGCAGCAATCTCGAAGCTGTGCGGCACGACGCCCGGCTCCGCCGACACGGTCAGCTCGACCGGCACGTGCGCGCGCACGATCACATGGTTCGGCCGGAAGAAATAGCTGCCGCCGACGATGGCGACCCGCTGCACGCCGTCGGCGTCGACCGGCACGCGCACGGGCGCGTCGCCGTCCGCCCGCGCGAGGGTCGCACCCGCGGCGAGCGCCGCCGCCACGAGCACCTTCGTCATCGTCGTCTTCATCGCCTGCTCCCTGCCGGTGGCACGCGTCAGCTCTTCCACGCGTCGGTCGGGCCGCCGAGCGCGCCGCACGCCTCGATCGCGAGCGCGCGCAGGCGCCGTTCGTCGCCGCGGCCGGACAACGCATAACCCATGCCGCGATCCGACCAGAAATACGTGTAGCGGCCGTCGGCCGACATCGACTGCGGCGCGAGATGCCGCGCATCGTAGGCGGTCACGTAAAGCGTCACGCGTGCGCCGTCCGCGCGCTGGTACATGAACTGCGCGGCCGGCCCGCCATCGCCGGGGAGCAACCGGCCGCCCAGCAGCACGTAGCCGTATTCGTCGAGCGACGGGGCGCGCACGGGCCGTCCGACGCGCGCCGACAACCACGCGGCGAGATGCGCGGGATCGCCCGCGCCGACCTCGACCGGATGGTCGCGATCGGCTGCGTACACGGCATACGCGACATCGGCGCGCGCGGCGAACGCCGGGTCGCGGCCGATTGCCAGCCAGCCCGCAGGCAGCGCAACGCCGATCAGCAGCCCGGCGGCCAGCCCCGCGAACGCATACGCGAAGGCACGACGGCGCGGCGCGCGACGCTGCACGAACAGCGCGGGGGCCGGGCCCGGCAGCGGGAACAGCGCCTTCAGCGCGTCGCGCTGCGCGCGGTAATGCGCGAATCGTTCGGCCTCCTCCGGATCGGACTGCAGGCGCTCGAGCATCTCGCGCCGCTCGCTCCCGGACAGCTCGCCGTCCAGCAACGCGGACAGCAGTTGCGCCGACGCGTCCTCGTCCCGCCCGTTCGAAGGCTTGTGCGGATCGTCCATCATGTTTTCCCGATCACCCGTAACGCGGCCGTGCCGTGCGCCGACGGCTCGTCCGACAGCAATGCGCGCATCTGTGCGCGCGCCCGCGCGAGCCGCGACATCACCGTGCCCACCGGTACGCCGAGTACCTGCGCGGCGTCGCGATAGCTCAATTCTTCAAGCGCGACCAGCAGCAGCACCTCGCGCTGCTCGACCGGCAACCGGTACAACGCGCGCTGCACGTCGCGCAGCACCAGCCCACCGATCTCGCCGGCCGGCGCGGCCATCGTCTGCCACGGCGCGTTCGCGTCGTCGACCGCGATCTCGCGCCGCGCGCGCAACTGGTCGATGAAACGGTGCCGCAACAGCGTCAGCAGCCACGCGCGCAGGTTGCCGCCGTCGCGCGGCGGCCGGTTCAGCGCACGCTCGAGCGTGTCCTGCACGAGATCGTCCGCCCACGCGCGGTCGCCCGTCAGCGCACGCGCATAGCGCGTGAGACGCGGCAGCCACACCAGCAGATCCGATTCGTAGCTCATCAGGAAGCCTTGCGCATCCGCATCGCCGCGCGGTCACGGGTGCGCGACGTGCCACATGCCGCCGATCCCGTCGCCGCCCGCGTCGCCCGCCTTGCGGTCCATCTTCCAGCGATACAGCGGGCGGCCGCGGTACGCCCATTGCTTCTTGCCATCGTCCCGCGCGACGAGACTCAGTGCGCCCGATGCCTTGTCGTACGCGTCCGCGATCGCGGGCGGCCAGTTGGCCGCACACGCGCTGTCGCACGCGCTCTTGCCGGGCGCATCGCGATCGAACACGTACAGCGTCATGTGTGCCTCGTCGACCAGTTTCCCGTCGCTCACCTGAGGCGGTTCCGCGGCCGCCGGCCGCACGATCGCCGCCGTCAGCGCGGCGGCAAAGAGCATCCGTTTCATTCCCGTTCTCCTTGGCAGGGCCTGGCGGCACGGCGCCGCCGGACGGGACGATCGGTTTCGTTGCGACCATTATCCCGCCGGCGGGCCGGGCCGGAACTCGGTAGGTAAACGGACGGCGGGAACCGGTTATTCCATGCCGCGTTGAAATAGTCGGCGGCGGTTGCTCATGCGACGCAAGACAGCGGGAAGCCCGAAAAGACAACGCGGCATGACATCGCTGTCATGCCGCGTTGCGCGAGCGCGGCGCACGGCGGCCATGCGGCGCCGCCGTGCGGATCCGGCCCTTACTTCGGCAGTGCGCCGGTCAGCGACTGGAGCAGCGACGTCACCGGCGCGAGCGGGTTGTTCGGCGCGCTATTGCCCGAATGCGGCGTCACCGACAGGCTCGGCGCGGAACCGAGCGCCGTACCCACCGACGTGCCGGCCGCATTGACGACCGTCGCCGTCGCGTTGGCGCCCGTCGTCAGCAGCGAGCCGACTGCACCCGCCGTGCCGCCGGCCGCGTTCGCGCCCGAGCCGAGCAGGCTGCCGCCCGCCGCTGCCGTCGAACCGGCCGCGCCCGACAGCGCACCGGCCGCCTGGCCGAGGGCTGCCGGGCCGTTCGCGAGTGCGCCCGTCGCCGAGCCGAGCGCACCGGTCAGTGCGCCGGCCGGGTTGCCGCCGCCCGTCAGGCCGTTCACGAGGTTCGTGATCGGGGCGATCGGGCTGCTGCCCGCCGCGCCCGACAACGCGCCGACGACCTGGTTCACGACGCCTTGCACCGGCGCCAGCGGGTTCGTGCCGCCGAGGTTGCCGAGCGTCCCGACGACCTGGTTGACGACACCCTGTACCGGCGCCAGCGGGTTCGTGCCGCCCAGCGCGCCGAGCGCACCCGCAACCGAGCCGACCGCGTTGCCGAGGGCGCCCGTGGCCGTCCCGACCGCGTTGCTCAACGTGCCGGCCGGATTGCTCCCGCCGAGCGTGCCGACGACCTGGTTGACGACACCTTGCACCGGCGCCAGCGGGTTCGCGCCGCCGAGGTTGCCGAGGGCGCCCGTGACCGAACCCAGTGCGCCGGTCAGCGCACCGGCCGGATTGCCACCCGGCAGCGCGTTCTGCAGGCCGTTGACGAGGTTCGTGATCGGCGCGATCGGGCTGCCGCCGCCCGCACCCGACAGCGTGCCGACGACCTGGTTCACGACGCCCTGCACCGGCGCCAGCGGATTCGCGCCGCCGAGCGCACCCGTCACGGCGTTCAGCGCGTTCGTCAGCTCGCCGGCCGGATTGCCGTTGCCGAGCGTGCCCGCGAGTTGCGTCACGACGCCTTGCACCGGTGCCAGCGGGCTCCCGGCGCCGCCGAGGTTGCCGAGCGAGCCCGTGATCGTGTTGACCGCGTTGCTCAGCGTGCCGGCCGGATTGCCGCCGCCAAGCGTACCCGTGACCTGGTTGACGATGTTCTGGATCGGGGTAATCGGATTCGTGCCGCCGCCGATGCCGCCCAGTGCGCCCGTGACCGTACCGAGGGCGCCGGTCAGCGCGCCAGCCGGGTTGCCGCCGCCGAGCGCGCCCGTCACCTGATTCACCGCACCTTGAACGGGCGCCAGCGGATTCGTGCCGCCGCCGATTCCGCCCAGTGCCCCAGTGACCGTACCGAGTGCGCCGGTCAAGGCACCTGCCGGGTTCCCGCTACCGAGTACGCCCGTGACACCGTTCACGACGCCTTGCACCGGCGCCAGCGGGTTCGAGCCGCTGCCGAGATTACCTAGCGCCCCCGTCACCGTGTTGACGACACCCGTGAGTGCGCCAGCCGGATCGCCGCCACCAATCGACCCCGTAAGCCCGTTCACCACACCCTGCACCGGCGCCAGCGGGTTCGAACCGCCGCCGACATTCCCCAATGCGCCCGTTACGGTGCCAACCGCATTGCTCAGCGTCCCCGTCGCCGTATTCAACGCACCGGTCAGCGCGCTTGCCGGGTTGCCGCCATTCAGCGCCCCGGTCACCTGGTTCAACACACCCTGGACCGGTGCGAGCGGCTGCACCGTGCCGCCGCCGAGTGCGCCCGTCACCGCCCCCACGGCTCCCGACAGCACTTGTCCCGGATCGCCGAGCGACGTCTGGATCGCGCCCGACCCGCCCGCGGTCACGGTGACCGAGCCCAGCGGCGACGTGCCCGTGGCGACCAGCCCGACCGACACGCTGTTCGTCGGCGGGTTGACGATCACTTGCGGGATCGGCAGCGAATCGAGGGCACCCGCCACTGCGGAACCCGAAGCCAGTACCCCGAACACCGTCGCGACCGACAGCGCCACACCCGTCAATTTAAGATTGTGTCCCATCGTTATTTTCCCTATCTCGGTTGGCACTACGTTGATAAAGCATGGGGACGGATTGCACGAAGCGTGCCAATTCAAAAAAAGGACGGATTCGTCAGCCTATTGACCGGCAATAACAATTTTTTAATCGATTTCAGACGAAATTCAGGGGTTGCCCAAGGATTGACGGGCATCAATCGTCTGATGAAAAAGGCGGACAGGGCGTGGATGTAACGTAACGTTTGCGAGCCCCGCAGTAACGTGTTCCGGTACATTCCACGCGGCGCCGGAACAGCCGGTCGCGATGGTGCCCGATACCGTCATGGACGGCTGCCCATTACGCATTTCACCGATATGAAAATGCATTGATAAATCGCTGATTTACTAATTTTTTGATTCGCGATTTTCTTTCTTGACGATTACGCAGATCATTTTCGATCACGCGGCTCTCGATTATCCGGACAGCAGAATGAAATACTGTGAATGCCCTCTCGCGATCGGCGCGCGTGACGCGACGCACGGCGGCGGCAGGCGCCGCTTCGCCGCGTAGCGTCGCCGGTCAACCGAAGCGCGCGGGCCGGTATGGACGGGGATCGATGTAGGTCGGCGCGCCGGTCATCATTTCGGCGAGCAGGCGCCCGGTCGCGGGGCCGAGCGTGAGCCCGTGGTGGCAATGACCGAACGCGAACCACAGATGGCGATGGCGCGGCGCGGGCCCGATCACCGGCCGCATGTCGGGCGTGCACGGCCGCATCCCGAGCCACGGCTCGGGATCGAGCCGCTCGCCGATGCCGAACGCGTCGCGCGCCAGCGGTTCGGCGCGCGCGAGCTGCACGCCGGTCGGCGGCGCACCGCGCAGCGCAATCTCGACGCCGGTCGTGAGCCGCAGACGGCCGCCCTCCATCGGCGCGACGACGAATCCTTCCTCGGTATCGCACACGGGCACGTTCAGCGGCGTGCGCGTCGGCCGGTAATGCATGTGATAGCCGCGCTTCGCGCGCAGCGGAATGCGGTAGCCGAGCGGCGCGAACACATGATCGGACCACGGTCCGAGCGCGACCACGGCCGAACGTGCCGAAATCGGCCCGTGTTCGGACCCGACCCGCCAGCCGCCGTCCACCTGCGCGAGCGTCCTCGCGTCGCCGAGCGCGAACGTGCCGCCGTCGCGCTCGAACAGCCGCGCGTAGGCCTTGGTCAGTCCGCCCGGGCTCGACACGGTCTTCGGGTCCTGCCAGTGGAAGGCGCCGCAGAATGCGTCGCCGATGCCGGGCTCGCGCTCGCGCAGCGCACGCGCGTCGAGCACGGCCATCCGCAGGCCGTGCGCGGCAGCCACGCGTTGCTGCGCGCGCGCTTCGGCATCGAACAGCGCGGGCGAGCGGAACGCCTCGATCCACCCGCCGTCGTGCACGAGCGGCTGGGCATCGGTACGCGCGAGCAGCGCGTCGTGCTCGACGACGCTCGCCGCGACGAGCGGCAGCAGGTCGCGTGCGGCGGCCGCGAGCCGCTGCGGCGACGATTCGCGCCAGAACCGCGCGAGCCAGCCCGCATAAGCGGGCAGCGCGCGGTAGTCCCAGTACAGATCGACCGAACGGTTGCGCGCGTAGCGCAGCAGCGTGCCGAGCCGGCGCGGAAACGCGTACGGCACGACCGACGAGCGTTCGATCAGCCCGGCATTGCCGTGGCTGGTTTCCTCGCCGGGCGCGCGCCGATCGACGAGCGCGACGCGCAGCCCGCGATCCTGCAGGTGCAGCGCCGACGACACGCCGACGATGCCGGCCCCCAGAACGATGACGTCGAAATCCATGGTTCCCCGTCCTGCGTCGAGATTCGATGCGCCTCGCGCCGGCACCGCGGCCGGCGCGCGGCGGCGCTTATTTCGCGATGATGTCGCGCTTGAAGTACTTCTGCGACAGCGCGCTCAGCGTACCGTCCTTCTTCAGCGCATCGAGCGCGCCGACGATCTTCGCCTGCAGCGCCTTGTCGCCCTTGCGCATCCCGAAGCCCGTGCCTTCGCCGAGCGTCGCCGGATCCTTCAGCGCGTCGCCGACGATCTGGTAGTCGCGGCCGGCCGGCTTGTCGAGGAACCCGTCCTGCGCGGTCTGCGCTTCCTGGACGGCCGCGTCGAGCCGCCCCGCGACGAGATCGGCGTAGATCTGGTCCTGATCCTGGTACGACACCACGGCCACGCCCGCATTGGCCCAGTGCGCCTTCAGGAAATCCTCCTGCGACGAACCCTGCAGCACGCCGACGTGCTTGCCGCGCAGGCTCGCGACGTCGGGCCGCAGCGGCGAGCCGCGCTTCGCGACCATCACGATCGGCACCACGTAGATCGGCGGCGTGAAATCGATGCTCTGCTTGCGCTTCGCGGTGATGTTCATCGCCGAATTGATCGCATCGAACTTGCGCGCCTGCAGCGCCGGGATCAGCCCGTCGAACGCGTTCTCGACCCACACGCATTTCACGTTCAGCTTCGCGCACACCGCGTTGCCGAGGTCGACGTCGAACCCCTGCAGCTGGCCGGCCGGCGTCTTGCTCTCGAACGGCGGATAGGCGGCTTCGATGCCGAAACGCAGCGTGGTCTGTTCCGCATGGGCCGTGACGGCCGCGCACGCGAGCGCCGCAGCGGCGCAAAGGGAAAGCTTCCAGTTCATGACGGTCCTTCTGTTCCGGATTGAGGCGAGGAAGATCGGTCGCACGACGCCGTCGGACAGGCGCCGGATCGGCATTCGATGCAGGCGGCCGCCGCAACACGACGTGCCGTGTCCCGCAGCCGAAATATAGACTCAAAGTCTACTATAGACTATAGGGGATACGATGATCGTGCGTCGTCGCGTGACCTCCCCGCATGTGCCTGCCACGACGAACACCGTTGATTTACCTATGTTTTCCCGGAAAACCACGGCGAAACACGGTCTCGAAAAGAAAAATTCTCCAGATCTTGTTTGTCTATATTAGACTTTTCGTCCATCACGAACACCGCCGGACACCGTCTTTCGAGACCGTCCTGTCCGGCCCCGACCGGAGATGTCCCCATGACGCAAACCGCCCCGACCCCGCCACTGACCGTCGACGAAGCCGCGGTGCGCGCGGCCCTGCCGTCGCTCGACGTGCTCGGCACGTTGCGCCGCATGTTCGCGTCGCTCGCCGCGGCGCGCGCGGTGCAGCCGCCGCAGACGCTCACGCTGTTTCCCGACCAGGCCGGCGACTTCATCACGTATCTCGGCGCGCTCGCCGATGCGCAGGTGTTCGGCGCGAAGTTGTCGCCGTACGTCGTGACGGGCGGCAAACCGATCGTCACGGCCTGGACCGCGCTGATGTCGATGCAGACCGGCCAGCCGCTGATGTGGTGCGACGCGGGGTTGCTGACGGTCGAACGCACGGCCGGCACGACGGCGCTGGCGGTCGACTGCCTCGCGACGCGCGACGCACGCCGTCTCGCGATCGTCGGCGCGGGCGCGGTCGGTCTCGCGCATCTGCGGCACACGGCGGCGCTGCGCGACTGGGAAGCGATTCGCGTGTACTCGCCGGCGCTGGCCGGCAACGCGGCGCTGCAGGCCACGCTCGCCGAACTCGACCCGCGCGCCCGTGCGGCGGCGAGCGTCGCAGCCTGCGTGCGCGACGCGGACGTGGTGATGCTGTGCACGTCGTCGGGCACGCCCGTGCTCGGCGACGGGATGCTCACGCGCCCGGCGCTCGTCACGTCGATCAGCACGAACGTCGCGCGCGCGCACGAAATCCCGCCCGCCTGGCTGCCCGACATGGACGTCTACTGCGACTACCGGCACACGACGCCCGCCAGCGCCGGCGAAATGCAGATCGCGACGGCCGATCACGGCTGGGATGCCGGGCGGATCGTCGGCGACCTGCCCGCGCTCGTCGCCGGCACCTGCGCGGCGCCGTCGCGCACGCGTCACGCGTTCTTCCGCTCGATCGGCCTCGGGCTCGAGGACATCGCGATCGCGCATGCGCTGTACACGCACCTGACGCACGCATGAGCGGCGCGCGCGCGCGGGGCCGATACAATGGCGCAACCGCCGCGGCGGCCGCGCGCGGGCGCACGGGCATGCCGGCCACCGGTATGCCCGTGCGCCGGCCCGATGCGCTGCCCGGCCCCCGCCCACCCGAGATGGCGACACCGATGCGCAAGAAGAAATCCCCCGTCAAAGACCTGCTGCTCACCCGCTATGCGCCGATCGCCGACGGTATCGCCGCGCTGTTCTTCCCGTACGCGGAAGTCGTGATCCACGACCTGCACGACCAGACCGTGCTGTATCTCGCGAACAACCTGTCCAAGCGCGAGGTCGGCGACGATTCCGCGCTCGAGGAAATCGATCATTCCGCGCGCGAACGCGTGATCGGCCCGTACGAGAAGCTGAACTGGGACGGCCGGCGGATGCGCTGCGTCAGCAACGTGCTGTTCGACGACGAAGGCCGCCCGGCCGGGATGATGTGCATCAACTTCAACATCGCGGTGTTCGACGAGGTGCGCGCGACGCTCGACCTGTTCATCAAGGGCGCGGGCGTCGTCGCTCAGCCCGACGAGCTGTTCCGCGACGACTGGCAGGAGCGCATCAACACGTTCCTGCACGGCTGGCTGCGCGAGCGGCAGGTCGGGCTGAACGGGCTCACGCGCGAGCACCGGCGCGAGCTCGTCGAGGCGCTGCACGCGGAAGGCGCGTTCCGCGGCAAGAGCGCGGCCAACTACGTCGCGAACGTCCTCGGGATGGGGCGCGCGACGGTCTACAAACACCTCAAGCACCTGAAGGAAACGCAGGGCGACGCGTAAGCGCCCTGCGGCGGGCGCACGACGGCCGCCTCGGTCATCGCTATCGGGATGCCGTTTCCCTGTCTATGCTTCGTGGTACGCCGGGCGCGCCCCCGCTCCACACGAAGCTTCGCGCGACCGGCGGTGTCGAAGCGCGAAATGATACAATCACGGTTACATTTCATTGCCGCCCGGAACCGCCCATGACGACTGCTCCCGCCCCGACTGCCCGCCCGACCCTGACTGTCGAAATCTGGTCCGACCTGATCTGCCCGTGGTGCTGGATCGGCAAGCGCCGCTTCGACGAGGCGCTCGCCGCGTTCGCGCACGCCGATCGCGTCGACGTCGTGCTGCGCGCGTACCGGCTGATGCCCGGCCAGCCGGTCGAGCCGGTCGAGGTCATGCTCGCGGGCAAATACCGGATGTCGCCCGCGCAGGTCGACCAGATGCTGCGCCAGGTGACCGATGCGGCCGCGAGCGTCGGACTGCGCTACGACCTGCCCGGCACGCTCGTCGGCGATACGCTCGACGGCCACCGGCTCGTGAAGCTCGCGGAAGCGACGGGCCGCGCGCACGCACTGACCGAACGGCTGTACCGCGCGTATTTCTGCGAACACGGCTCGCTGTTCGATCACGCGGCGCTGACCGAATTCGCGGTCGAGGCGGGGCTCGAACGCGCGGCCGTCGAAGCCGTGCTGCGCAGCGATGCGTACCGCGACGAAGTCGAAGCCGACATCGCGCGCGCCGCGCAGATCGGCGGGCGCGGCGTGCCGCTGTTCGTGTTCGGCGGCCGCTACGCGGTGTCGGGCGCGCAGCCGGCCGACGCCTTCGCGCAGGCGCTCGACCAGGCGTGGCGCGACGGCATCGTCGAACTCGACGGCGCCGGCGCGGCCGCCTGCGGCCCCGACGGCTGCGCACTGCCGGCGCGCGCGTAACGCGCGTCGATGCGTCCGGCCCGCCCGTCCGCGGATGCGTGCCACTACGCGACGCTCCTGCCACAAACCGGCAGGAAGCGCGCACCGATGACGTCTACAATGCATCCCTTCAAATAACTGTCAGAAGGCTGCGAGCCCATGACTCACGGGATCCACGGCGAGAAACGCTGGTACGCGCTGATCGTTCTCTGTCTCGGCGTGCTGATGATCGTGCTCGACAGCACGATCGTGAACGTTGCGCTGCCGTCGATCAGCACCGACCTCCATTTCACCGAAACGGCCCTCGTGTGGGTCGTCAACGCGTACCTGCTGACGTTCGGCGGCTGCCTGCTGCTCGGCGGCCGGCTCGGCGACCTGTACGGCCAGCGGCGCATGTTTCTCACGGGCCTCGTCGCGTTCACGCTCGCGTCGCTCGCATGCGGCCTCGCGCAATCGCAGACGATGCTGATCGCCGCGCGCGCGGTGCAGGGGCTCGGCGGCGCGGTGGTGTCGGCCGTCTCGCTGTCGCTGATCATGAATCTCTTCACCGAGCCCGGCGAGCGCGCACGCGCGATGGGCGTCTACGGCTTCGTCTGCGCGGGCGGCGGCAGCATCGGCGTGCTGCTCGGCGGGCTGCTGACGAGTTCGCTGTCGTGGCACTGGATCTTCCTCGTCAACCTGCCGATCGGCATCGCGGTTTATGCGATGAGCGCGGCGCTGCTGCCGCGCAGGCGTGCGCCGGCCGGCGCCGCGCGGCTCGACGTCGCGGGCGCGATCACCGTGACCGCTTCCCTGATGCTGGCCGTCTACGGGATCGTCGGCGGCAACGAGGCCGGCTGGCTGTCGACGCAGACCGTCGCGCTGATCGGCGCGGCCGCCATGCTGCTCGCGCTGTTCATCGCGATCGAGGCGCGCAGCGCGCATCCGCTGATGCCGCTCTCGCTGTTCGCCGCGCGCAACGTCGCGCTCGCGAACGTGATCGCCGTGCTATGGGCGGCCGCGATGTTCGCGTGGTTCTTCCTGTCGGCGCTG
This sequence comes from Burkholderia sp. YHN3-13, assembly GCF_055810675.1. NCBI lineage: Bacteria > Pseudomonadati > Pseudomonadota > Betaproteobacteria > Burkholderiales > Burkholderiaceae > Burkholderia > Burkholderia sp. YHN3-13. The sequence continues at coordinate 12,546 of NZ_JBVVNQ010000007.1, forward strand.
TACATGCAGCGCGTGCTGCAATACGGGCCGCTGCAGGTCGGGCTCGCGTTCCTGCCGGCGAACCTGATCATGGCCGCGTTCTCGCTCGGGCTGTCGGCGCGGATCGTGATGCGCTTCGGGATCCGTGGCCCGATCGCGGCCGGCCTGCTGATCGCGGCCTGCGGCCTCGCGCTGTTCTCGCGCGCGCCGGTCGACGGCGGCTTCGTGTTGCACGTGCTGCCCGGCATGACGCTGCTCGGCATCGGCGCGGGCGTCGCGTTCAACCCGATGCTGCTCGCCGCGATGAGCGACGTCGATCCGGCCGATTCGGGGCTGGCGTCGGGGATCGTCAATACCGCGTTCATGATGGGCGGCGCGCTCGGCCTCGCGGTGCTCGCGAGCCTCGCGGCCGCCCGCACCGATGTGCTCGCGGCCGCGCAGGCCGCGCCGCTCGCCGCGCTGAACGGCGGCTACCACGCGGCATTCGCATTCGGCGCGGTGTTCGCCGCCGTGGCCGCGCTGATCGGCTTCGCGCTGCGCATCCGGCGGCAGGAAGCCGTCGAAAGCACCGGCCCCGCGATGCACTGAGCGGCGGCCGCCGCCATCGAACCGGGGCGCGCACTGTCGCGCCCTTTTTTACGCATGCCGGGCGCGGCACGCGCCGGATTCGTCATGCGTTTGGCCCGATCGCACACGATCGGCCGCACCGCCCGTCCGAACGACCGCGCCCCCGCCGTCCGCCGTCCGCCGTCCGCCGTCCGCCGTCCGCCGTCCGCCGCCCGCCGCCCGCCGCCCGCCGTCCCGTCGCGCGGGCTTTCCCGGCCCATTTTTAACGCAGTCGTACGCTGACGCGCCACATTTGCGACAATGGCGGACTTTGATGCGCGCGCCGCAGCCACGCGCCGCCGCAGAACGCCGCATAACCGCCTGCTTCCGATGTCGCTTCCCCATATCGATCTGCTGTACTCCCTGTCCGGCCTGTTCGTCGGCATTCTCGTCGGCTTGACGGGCGTCGGCGGCGGTTCGTTGATGACGCCGATCCTCGTGCTGCTGTTCGGCGTGCACCCCGCGACGGCGGTCGGCACCGATCTGCTGTACGCGGCCGCGACCAAGGCCACCGGCACGCTCGTCCACGGCCTGAAAGGGTCGATCGACTGGCGCATCACCGGCCGGCTCGCGGTGGGCAGCGTGCCGGCCGCGGCCATCACGTTGTGGTGGCTGCATACGCACGGGATGAATGCGCCCGGCACCGCGCGGATGATCCAGCTCGTGCTCGGCATCGCGCTGCTGCTCACGTCGATCGCGCTGATCTTCCGGCCGCAACTCACCGCGTTCGCCGCGCGCAACCCGCTCGCGCCGAGCCCCGCGCGCACGCTGTGGTCGACCGTGCTGACGGGCGCCGTGCTCGGCGTGCTCGTGTCGATGACGTCGGTCGGCGCCGGCGCGATCGGCGTCACCGTGCTCCTGCTGCTGTATCCGCTGCTCGCGACGACCCGCATCGTCGGTTCCGACATCGCGCACGCGGTACCGCTCACGCTGGTCGCCGGCATGGGCCACTGGCTGCTCGGCTCGGTCGACTGGTCGATGCTGCTGTCGCTGCTGCTCGGCTCGCTGCCGGGCATCGTGATCGGCAGCCTGCTGTCGGCGCGCGCGCCCGAGCGGCTGCTGCGCAACCTGCTCGCCGCGACGCTCGTCGCGGTCGGCGTCAGGCTCGTGCTCGCGTAAGCGGTTCCGGCGTCGCCCTTCCCTCGCGGTTGCGCCTTTTCCCGGCGGGCGCCTCCGATACGCCGCCCATCCTCCGCGACCCAGGAAAAAACAGCCCGGCCGGCCTGCGCCGATCGGGCTGTCGTCCATCCGGGGCGGCGACGTGCCGCCCGCGCCGCTTACTGCCCCTGCTGCTGCAGTTTCTGCTGCTTGAGCTGCTGCGTGCGCGCCTGCAGTTTCAGCACGCGCTGCAGTGCGGTACGGTTCGCGAGGATGCCGTCGTAGAAGTTGGCGAGATCGCCCTTCAGCGCGGTCCGCGACGCGTCGTTCAGGTAGATCATGTGGCCCGACGGGTAGTTCTTGATCGTCAGGTTCTGCGCCTTGAGCGTCGGATCGAGCGGCATCTGCGCGAGCGTCAGCTCCGTCTGGTGGAACGGCGTGACGGCGTCGAAATAGCCGTTCGCCGACAGCACCTTCAGGTCCGGGTTTACGCTCATCGTCGACGCGAGGTCGCCGGCCGTGTACAGCGTATTGCCGCCGCCCTTGCTCGCGCCGGTCGGGTCGATGTGACTGAAATCCCAGTTGTTGAAGACCTGGTCGTTCAGGTCCACGAACGACGACGTCGACGTGTACTTGAGGTCGGTGTTGATGTAGCTGTTCCACAGCACCGTGTACGCGCCGCCGACGTTCGTAATCGACGGATCGTTGCTGCCCGAGTTCGGCAGGATGTACGGCGCGATGCCCTTGCCCGTGAAGTTCGCGCGGCCGTCGTACTGGCCGATCTGCGTGCCCGGCACGAGCGTCAGGAAGAACGTGTACGGCGGGTTGTCGTCCGACGACGGCACGTTGCCGAGCGCGGCCGGGTTGCCGAACGTCTGGATCAGCGACGTCGGATCCGTGCCGATGTACGCGCCCATCTGCTGCGCGGTCTGCAGGTTCAGGTTCAGCCGCACGTTGACGAAGCCGCCGTCCTGCGGGTTCGGCTTCTGCGCGAGCGGCGCGAGCGTGTTGTCCGCGTAGTTGCGGGCCTGGATCATGTACGCGTCGAGATCGGTCGGCGTCGGGTTGAGCGTCGTCTTCTTCCAGTAGAACGCATCGGCCGCGAGCGTCGGGAACGTGCCCGGCGCGGACAGCGCGTTCGCATAGTCGAGGATCGACGACTGCAGCGTGATCCCGTTCAGGTCGATGCCGTCCTCGTGCAGCACCCATGACACGACCGCGCTGCGCGCGGTGCCGTACGACTCGCCGTACAGGAACTTCGGCGAATTCCAGCGCGAGTACTTGGTCAGGTAGCGCTGGATGAAGCGGTCGATCGAGTGGGCGTCCTGGTCGGTGCCCCAGAAATCCTTGTTCTTCGCCGGGGCGATCGCCGTCGAATATCCGGTGCCGACCGGGTTGATGAACACAAGGTCGGTGCGGTCGAGCAGGCTGTCCGGGTTGTCGAGCAGCTTGTACGGCGCGGGCGGCGTGAAGTTCGGGAACGACGACTGCAGGCGCTTCGGCCCGTACGAGCCGAGCAGCAGGTAGACCGACGACGAGCCGGGGCCGCCGTTGTAGAAGAACGTGACCGGGCGCGGCTTCGACGGATCCGGGTTGTCCTGCGTGTACGCGACGTAGAACATCTTCGCGTTCGGCGCCGACGTGACCGGATCGATCGTCGTCAGGTGGCCCGTGGTGGCCGTGTACTTGATCGTCTTGCCGCCGATCGTGACCTGGCGGTGCACGACCGCCGCGCCTTCGGTCGAATCCGTGACCGCGTCGTTCGGCCCGGTGCCGTACACGTCGGTGTCGACGTACGGCTGGTCGGCCGCGGCGGCGGCCGTCGCATTGGTGTTGGCCTGCGTGCTGCCGCTGGACGTCGCGGCCGCCGCGGCGGCCGAAGCAGTCGGGCTCGGCCCGTCGTCGCCGCCGCACCCCGTGACGAGCAGCGCCGCGGCCGCTGCGGCGGCGAGCGGCACGCTCAAGGTCGTTCCGAATAGCGCGAAACCGTCTTTCAAGGACTTCCGTGTCGTCATTATTGCCTCTCGAACAGAACGATAAATACCGCCGGCCGCAAAGGATCATTTGCGCCGGCGCTCCGCACCGGGAATGCATTCGTTATGCGACGCACTCCGAGTTTTTTACCGGGTCGACGAATATCGACCGGCATGATTTACCCCACCCATTTTTTGCGACTGCACAATGGAAGCAATTCCATTGCAAACGACAATTCAATAATCCGCAGCAATTCGGATTCATTCCGCCAATCCGCATTTGCACAAAATCGACGGCAATAAGACACCCCGCAAAGCATGCCCGGCAAGGCACCTTCGCTTCAGATAGACGAACAAACCCCCTCGGCGAGATGCAGATTAATCGCCAAACGGCGACCAAGCGCAGCCCGAGCCGATTTAACAAAATCGAAAGGATCGATTAACTAAACGGAAAGGAATATTCTCGTATCTGGAATTTATTAAATTAAGTGAAAATACCGGCGCATAATAGGTTCCGGATTTTCCGCCGTAAAGTAACAATTTGTTACGGCGCTCGCCAATCCGATAAAAGGCTATACGGGACCGATTCCAGACGACGAAAAGAAAAAAGCCGGACGACTGTCCGGCCTGGCGGGGGCGGCGCGGCGGCGGCCGTCAGAGCGGCACGTCGATCGCGCCGGCGCCGGTCGTGATCGCGTTCGCGCCCGGCGCGGCCGAGATCGGCGGCAGGTTCGCGCTCGTCAGCGCCGGCGCGGCGCCCGGGCTGCCGCCGCGCGGCACCGTGCGGATCACCTGCGACGGCGGCAGCGGCGCGCCGTTCTTCAGGTGCTGCCACATCAGGTTCAGCGCCTGCAGGTTGTAGTAGTGGACCGGCACGAAGCGCGTGTCGAAGCCCGCAACCGGCAGGAACGCGTCGAAGTGCTGGCCGTTCGTCACCTCGTAGAACACGAGCTGGCCGCGCCCGGCTTCGCTGATGCCGTTCTGCGCGACGTATGCGCGCGACGCGTGGTTCACCGGCACGAGCGCGTCGCTGCGGCCCTGCACGATGATCGCCGGCTTGCCGTGCAGGTTCGCGTTCACGCGTACCGCATCGACGTTCGCGGGCATCCCGAGCATCCCGTTCGTCCACAGCTGGCGCAGGCACAGCGCGCCCGCGAAGCTCGCATCGGGCGTCGCGAGCCGGTGGTCGACACCCGCGCCGTTGTTGAACACGAGGTTGATGCCGGCCGTCGGCGGCACGCCGTTGCCGACGCCGAACACGGCCGGCATCGGCGAGGCAGCCGGCGCCGCGACCGCGCCCGTCGCCGGATCGGTCGTCGCGAAGCTGAAGTTGCACAGGTTGTCGGTGACGCGCGAGCGCGTGTACGCATTCGCGTAGGTGACCGCGATCGCCGGAATCGCCTGCGAATCCCACATCGGCGCCTGCAGCAGGTCGGAATCGGCCAGATAACCGGCCGCGTGGAGCTGCGCGAGCGCGTCGGCCGCCTGGCTCTGCGTGTCGGCCCCCGACACGAGCCCGGCCGCGGCGAGCGTCGCGCAGCGCTGGGTGCGGATCGACTGCGTGGTCGCGACCGGCAGCGCGCTCAGGTACGGCGCGCCGGCGAGCGACGCCGACGCGGCCGCGCACGGCTGCAGCAGGTTCGCGAGCGTCGCGTAGTCGGCCAGCGGCCGGCCGAACGACGGCACCGGCTGGCCGCCCGTGCGCACGACCGCATTCGGCGACATCCGCACGTTGATCTGAGGCTCGCCGACCACGACCGCGGTGATCCAGCCGCGGCTGTCCTGCTCGGCCGCCGCGAGCGACGCGCCGCCGCCGTTGCTGACCGACGCGGCGATCGTCGTGATGTCGCCCGCGCGATAGCGCACGCCGTGATGCGAACCGTCGATCAGCGGCCCGAACTGCTCGTTGAGCGCCCAATACGCGAACTCGACCGACTGCAGCGTCACGCGTCCCCAGTCCTGCTCGGGATTCTGCTGCGAATGCGCATGCTTGAACGCGTAGCGGTTCGGAAAGCGGTTGTTGAACGCGGCGAGATCGCCGCTCGTCACGTTCGCGGTGAACAGGCTCGCGGTGCCGGCCAGCACCGCGTTGGCGAGCGTGCCGTCGATCAGCGTGACGGTGTCGGTACCGAGCTCGTGCGCGCCGTTGCCGCCGCCCTTGTCGTTGTAGGCCACCGCGCAGCCGCGCTTGAGCGCCCACTCGCCGGCCGCGGAGATCGCGCCGTACACGCCGCGCGAGCCCGACGACGTCGCGGTGACGATACATGGCTGCGCGGGATTGAAGCGGGCGGGAACCTGCACGAGCAGCGTCACGTTCCTGGTGCCGCTGCCGTCGTCGGAGTACGCGAGGTATTCGGTGCCGGGGATCTTGCCTTCGCCGAGCGTGTCATTGCCGTCGAGATCGACGTTCGGCCCCCAGAAGCGGCCGTAACCGCCGTTCGCGCTCATGTCGACGAGCGCACGGTAGTTCGACCAGATCGCGAGGCGGCGCAACTCGGCGCTCGTCGGCCGCGCCGGATTCGCGAAGCCGGGCGCACTCGCCGCCGCCAGCCCCGTCTTGCCGAGGCCGGCCGTCAGCAGGTCGTCGCTCGCGCCGTCGTAGGCCGTCGTGCGCACGCTGCCGGACACGAAGCCGGGCAGCCGGTTGCGCTCGGCCGTATCGTCGCCGTTGCACGCACCGAGCATCGCGAGCGCTGCCAGCACCGCGCCCCACCCCATCCGCCTGCCCCACCCGAGTCTCGTCATCGCCGCCCCCTCGATTTCGTTATCGGTCCGCCGCCGCGTCGCGCGCGGCCCGCGGCCTCTGAAGCGCAAACGGGCCCCGGCATGCCGGGGCCCGCCTGGAAACGGGCGCGCGCGGCGCTCGCGCGCCGCCGCCCGGCATCACTGCTGCTGAACCGTCAGCTTGTTCGTGACCGACGTCACGCCCTTCACGTCCTTCGCCGCGGCTTCGGCCTTGTCGATCTGGTCCTGGGCCGGCATCGTGCCTTCCAGCGTGATCGCGCCGCCCTTCGAACGAACGACGAGGTTCGACACGTTCACGCCCTGTTCCTTCGAAATGGCCTTGCGCACCGCGTAGCCGAGCTTGCGGTTGGCCTTCTTCGCGGTTTTCGCGGCGGCCTTCGGCGCGCTGGTCGCGGCCGCCGGCGCTTCCGTTGCCGCTGCGTCGCTCGACTGCGCATACACGCTGCCCGACAGGCAGGCCGCCACGGCGGCAACGCCCAACGCTCTCAACACGATCGACTTCATGCTATCTCCTTATCACTCCGGAACGGCCGTGCACAGTACGGCCGGATACCCCCAAAAACAGCCGGCCCGCGCGCGAACGGGCGGGACAGCCGGTGTTTTCCACGGCGATACGAGAGAGGCGACACGGGCCGGCGGCCGGCGCACGCTGATAGCGGGCCGGCCGGGCCGGACAGCCGCCGGCCGGACGCGCCCGGTCTCATTGCGTGCCGGGTCGCGCGCGAATCGGGCGCGGCTGCGTCGCACAATGTAATCCAGCGCCCGCGGAAGCGCAAAGCTTTTGACGCGGGGCCGCCCGCCGCTGTCGCCGCCGCGCCGCGCCGGGCTGCCCGATTCGCGCACGCACGGTGAAACCGGGTACCATCGCCGCGAGCATCCGCATCGCCCGCGACAATCGCCCGACCGTCATCGATGCGTCACGCCAGCGTCATCCGCCGACCCCATGAAGCCTGCCCGCCCTCGTCCGCCTCGTCGCATCCTCGCCCGCTTCGTCGCGGTGTCGTGGCGCGACCTCGCGCTGTCGATCGGCCCGACCGTCCTGCTCGCGGCCGCGGCCGTCTGGCTCGCCGTCAGGCTGATCCAGCCGGCGCCGCCGTCCACGCTCGTGATCTCGTCCGGCCCGCCCGGCAGCACGTACTGGAACGCCGCGCAGAAGTACAAGACGATCCTCGCGAAGAACGGCGTCACGCTCGACGTCCAGTCGTCTGAAGGATCCGCGCAGAACCTCGCGCGGCTGTCCAACCCGAACGCGCCGGTCGACGTCGGTTTCGTGCAGAGCGGCATCGGCCCGAAGGAGCGCGACGAGCACCTCGTGTCGCTCGGCAGCATCGGTTACGTGCCGCTCGCGATCATGTACCGCGGCCCGGTGGTCGCGCGCCTGTCCGACTTCAAGGGCAAGCGGCTCGCGCTCGGCGCGGAAGGCAGCGGCGCGCGCGAGCTGAGCCTCGCGCTGCTGAAGATGAACGGCATCGTGCCGGGCGGCTCGACCGAGCTGCTGCCGACCGCCGGCGAGGACGCGGCAACCGCGCTGCTCGACGGCAAGATCGACGCGGCGTTCCTGTCCGGCGACTCGACGCAGATCCCGGTGATGGCGAAACTGTTCCGTGCGCCGGGCGTGCACGTGTACTCGTTCACGCAGGCCGAGGCGTACGCACGGCGCTTTCCTTACCTGACCGCGATCACGCTGCCGATGGGCGTCTACGATCTCGGCCGCAACCTGCCGCCGGCCGACATCCACACGGTTGCACCGACGATCGAACTCGTCGCGCGCGATTCGCTGCACCCCGCGCTGTCGGACCTGCTGATCGAGGCCGCGCGCGAGGTGCACGGCCACGCGACGATCCTGCAGCACGCGGGCGAGTTCCCGTCGTCCGTCACGCGCGGGTTCCCGCTGTCCGACGACGCCGCGCGCTACTACAAGTCGGGCAAGACCTTCCTGTACCGGCGGCTGCCGTTCTGGGTCGCGAGTCTGGTCGACCGGCTGCTGGTGGTGGTCGTGCCGCTGATCGTCGTCCTGATTCCCGGGCTGCGGCTCGTGCCGTCGCTGTATGGCTGGCGCGTGCGCTCGCGCATCTACCGCTGGTACGGCGCGCTGATCGCGCTCGAGCGCAGCGCGCTCGGCGAGCACACCGCCGAGGAACGCGTCCAGCTGCTCGACCAACTGGACGACATCGAGGAAGCCGTGAACCGGATGAAGATGCCGCTCGCGTACGCCGGGCAGTTCTACGTGCTGCGCGAGCACATCGGCTTCGTGCGCGAGCGGCTCACGTCGCACGACCCGGATACGCCGACGGCCCCGCCCGGCGCGGGCGGGCCGCCGCCGGCACGCGCCGAAGCCGCGCCGCCGCCGGCCGACGGCGCCCCCCGGGCGACTCCCGGTTCCGCGTGAGCGGACGATCCGCGATCATTGCTGCATGCGCGTGCCGCCGCGTAACATGGAGGCCGCCGCCAGGCGCCGCACGCCCCACCCTCTGGAGAACGACATGACAACCGGCCTCGATACCGCCCAACCTGCCTGGTTCTTCGACTTCGTGTCGCCGTTCTCGTATCTGCTGCTCGAGCAGCACGACAAATGGCCGGACGTGCCGTTCGAACCCGTCGCCGTCTCGCTGCTCGACCTGCAGCGCCACTGGGGGCAGCGCCCGAGCGCCGACGTGCCGGCCAAGCGCGTGTTCACGTACCGTCACGCGCTGTTTCGCGCGGAACAGCTCGGCATTCGCTTCAAGATGCCGCCCGCGCACCCGTTCGATTCCGACAAGCTGCTGCGCCTCGCGATCGCGCTGCGCGCCGACATCGCGACCGTGCTGGAAATGTTCCGCTTCATCTGGCGCGAGGGCAACGATCCGTCGACGCCGGAAGGCTTCGCGGCGCTGTGCGAGCGCGTCGGCGTCGGCCATGGCGATGCGCTGATCGAATTCGAGGAAACGAGCGCGCAACTGGCCCGCAACAACGCCGATGCGATCGCGCTCGGCGTGTTCGGCGTGCCGACGTTCTGGATGAACAAGCAGTTGTTCTGGGGCGAGGATGCGCTGCCGATGGTGCTGTACTGCGCACGCACGCCGAACTGGCTCGAATCGCGCGAGGTCAAGCGGATCAGTGCGCTGCCGAAGGGTCGCGCGTGATGGCCGGTATCACGCACGCCAACGCGCGGCTGCGGTAAGGTTACGCGTCACCCGAATCACCCCCATCCGATGGAAGACGACGACCGTACCGCCTCGCTCGATATCTGGCTCGTGCGCGTGTTGCGCACGCTGCTGCTCGAGCGCAGCGTCACGCAGGCCGCGCTGCGGCTGAACCAGACCCAGCCCGCGATCAGCACCGCGCTGCGCAAGCTGCGCGAGACGCTGAACGACCCGATCCTCGTGCGCGGCAAATCCGGCATGGTGCCGACCGAATACGGCGCATCGCTGCTCGAGGCCGCGTCGCGCGCGCTGCGCGAGGTCGACTTCATCGCGACGCCGCACGGCGACTTCGATCCGTCGTCCGCGCGGCGCACGTTCCGCGTCGCGGCGCCCGACTACCTGAACGATTTCTTCATGCCGACGCTGATCGAGCGCTTTCGCGACGCGGCGCCGCATGCGCATCTGGAAATCGACTCGCTGAATCCCGCGCTCGACCACGCGGGCGCGCTCGAATCGGGCGCGCTCGACCTCGTGATCGGCAACTGGCCGAAGCCCGACCCGCGGTTCGTGCGCCAGGATCTCTTCTCCGACACGATCGTGTGCCTGATGCGCGATACGCATCCGCTCGCGCACGTGCCGCTCACGCGCGAAGCGTATGCGTCGGCCGCGCACGTCGCGCCGACGCCGTACACCGGCGACAAGCGCAACGCGATCGAGATCGGCCTCGCTCGTGCGCGCCTCACGCGGCGCATCGTGACGACGCTGCCGTACTTCGGGATCGTGCCGCAGGTGCTGCTGCAGTCGGACCTGATCTTCACGACGACGCGCCGCTTCGCGACGCACTATGCGCAGTTGCTGCCGCTCGTCGTCGTCACGCCGCCCGTGCCGTTCCCGCGCATCAAGAGCTACCTGCTCACGCATCCGCAGCCCGACCGGCCGACCGACATCGCGTGGCTGGGCGCGTTGATGCAGAGCGTGTCCGACGAATTGACGGTCGCCCGCACGCGCAAGCGCTGATACGCGGCCGCTCAGGCCGTGCAGAAGGTTTCCTGCAGATGGGTCCAGCGCACGACGCCCGCCGCGTCGCGCTCGAACACGGCCGTCGCGCGGCGCGCAGGCAGCGCGCCCGCCGCCGCGTGCTGCGCTTCGAGATAGGTGATCACCGCATGCGATGCGTCGGCCGCGAGCACGCGGATCTCCGACAGCGTGATGCGCAGCCCCGGCTTCGCGCCGACGAGCTTCGCGAACAGCGCGCGCGTGCCGTCACGGTCGACCACGCGCCCATCGGTCAGGATCATCGTGAAGCCGGGGGAAAACGCGGCGAGCAGCGCGTCAAGCGCCGCGGGCGCGGTGTCGATGCCGGACAGCCAGCGCTCGATGGCGGCGACGCTCGCATCGAGCGCGTCGAGATAGATCGGGTGATCGGACATGGCATGTGCACGGTGACGGGATGCGCAGCCCGATGCCGCGCGTTGCCGTGCAGTGTATGCAAAAACGCGCGGCCCTGCGCCGGCCGCGCGGTGCTACCGCGAGCAGGACACCTCGTCGCATGCGCGGCCGGCCGCCAGCGCCTTCGCGTCGGCCACCGGCATGCCCGAGCGCGCCTGCAGCAGCTCCGCGCACACGGCCACCGCGATCGCGCCCGGCGCCTTGTCGACGATACCCGCGACGCCGATCGGGCACACCATCTCCACGAGCCGCGCCGGATCGACGCCGCGCGCGGCGAGCCGGCGCTCGAACTTCACGCGCTTGGTGCGCGAGCCGATCATCCCGAAGTACGCGTAGTCGCGCCGCCGCATGATCCGCGCGGCGAGCGAGAAGTCGAGCGCGTGGTTGTGCGTCATCACGAGGAAGTACGCGCCCGGCGGCGCCGCGTCGACGACGGCCTCCGGCGTGTCGGTCGGCTCCGGCTGCACGTTCGGCGGACATTCGTCCGGGAACAGCTCGTCGCGCGTGTCGACCCACTGCACGACGCACGGCAGCGCGCCGAGCAGCGTGACGAGCGCGTGACCGACGTGCCCGGCGCCGAACAGCACGATGTGCATCGGCGCCGGCGCGCCGCTCGCGCGGTTGCGCTGGCCGGTGCCCTGCGCGAACGCCGGGGCCGGCGCGGTGCGAAGCGAACGTGCGGGGCCGTTCATGTCAGCCTGCCTGCGTGGCGCGGGCCGCACGCACTGCCGTGATCGCGCGCAGGATCGACTCGCCGGTGGCCGGCGCGTCGAGCGGCGGGTTCACCTGGTAGTCGCCCACGGCCGCCACCGCGTCGCGCACCGCGAAGAACACCGAGAACGGCAGCAGCAGCGGCGGCTCGCCGACGGCCTTCGAACGGTGGATGCTGTCCTCGATGTTGCGGTTCCGGAACAGCCGCACGTTGAACTCGGGCGGCGTGTCGTTCACCGTCGGGATCTTGTACGTCGACGGCGCGTGCGTCATCAGCTTGCCGCCCTTGTTCCACCACAGCTCCTCGGTCGTGAGCCAGCCCATCCCCTGGATGAACGCGCCTTCGACCTGGCCGACGTCGAGCGCCGGGTTCAGCGACGCGCCCACGTCGTGCAGCGCGTCGACGCGCAGCGTGCGCATCTCGCCCGTCAGCGTGTCGATCACGACTTCCGACACGGCCGCGCCATACGAGTAGTAGTAGAACGGCCGGCCCTGCAGCTTCGACTGGTCCCAGTACAGCTTCGGCGTCGCGTAGAAGCCGTCGGACCACAGCTGCACGCGCGCGAGGTACGCCTTCGCGATCACTTCGCCGAACGGCACGTTGTGGCCGCCGACCGACACGACGTCGTTGCCGAACGTCACGTCGGCCGCCTCGACCTTGCCGTCGCCGAACTGCTTCGCCGCGAACACCGCGAGCCGCTCGCGCAGTTGGCGCGCCGCATCCTGCGCGGCCTTGCCGTTCAGGTCGGAGCCCGTCGACGCGGCCGTCGCGGACGTGTTCGCGACCTTGCTCGTGTCGGTCGCCGTCACGCGGATCCGGCCGAAACGGATGCCGAGCTCGTGAGCGACGACCTGCGCGACCTTCGTGTTGAGCCCCTGCCCCATCTCCGTGCCGCCGTGGTTCACGAGCACCGAGCCGTCGGTGTAGATGTGCACCAGCGCGCCGGCCTGGTTGAAGTGCGTGACGTTGAAGGCGATGCCGAACTTCACCGGCGTGATCGCGATGCCCTTCTTCAGCACCGCGTTGCGCGCGTTGAATTCGCGCACGCCCGCGCGCCGCGCGCGGTAGTCGCTCGTCGCCTCGAGTTCGCCGAGCAGTTCCTGCAGCACGTTGTCCTCGACCGTCTGCCCGTACGGCGTCACGTTGCGTTCGGTCTTGCCGTACAGGTTCGCGTAGCGCACGTCGAGCGGATCGCGGCCGAGCGAACGCGCGACGTCGTCGAGGATGTACTCGATCGCGAACGCGCCCTGCGGGCCGCCGAAGCCGCGGAACGCGGTGTTCGACTGCGTGTTGGTCCTGCCGCAGTAGCCGGCGATGGCGACGTCGCCGAGCCAGTACGCGTTGTCGAAGTGGCATACCGCGCGCGTCATCACCGGGCCCGACAGGTCGGCCGAGAAACCGCAGCGCGACGTCATGTCGAGCGCCACGCCGTCGATGCGGCCGTCGTCGTCGTAGCCGACGTCGAAGCGGTAATGGAAGTCGTGCCGCTTGCCGGTGATCATCATGTCGTCGTCGCGGTCCGGACGCAGCTTCACCGGGCACAGCAGCTTCCACGCGGCGAGCGCCGCGCAGCACGCGAACAGGCCCGACTGCGATTCCTTGCCGCCGAACCCGCCGCCCATCCGGCGGCATTCGACGAGCACGTTGTGCGACGCGACGCCGAGCACATGCGCGACGAGGTGCTGCATCTCGCTCGGGTGCTGCGTCGAGCAGTACACGTGCATCCCGTCGTCGTCCTTCGGCACCGCGTAGGCGATCTGGCCTTCGAGATAGAACTGCTCCTGGCCGCCGAGCAGCATCTCGCCCGACTCGCGGTGCGGCGCGACGGCGAGCCGCGCGGCCGCGTCGCCGCGCGCGAGCTTCAGCGGCGGGATCACGTAGGTTTCGGCCGCGCGCGCCTCCTGCGCGGTCAGGATCGCCGGCAGCTCCTCGTAGTCGACCTGCGCGCGGCGCGCGGCGAGCCGCGCGATTTCGTGCGACGTCGCGACGACGATGAACATCGGCTGGCCGACGAACTGCACGATGCCCTTCGCGAGCACCGGGTCGTCGTGGATGATCGGGCCGCAATCGTTGACGCCGGGAATATCGTCGGCCGTGAACACGGCGACCACGCCCGGCGTCGCGCGCACCGCGTCGAAGTTCATCGACACGATCCTCGCGTGCGGCTTCGCCGACAGGCCGAGCGCCGCGTGCAGCGTGCCCGCGACGACCGGAATGTCGTCGGTGTAGGTGGCGCGTCCGCTGACGTGCAGGTGCGCGGATTCGTGCGCGCGCGACACGTGGACCTGCGCGGCGTCGGCTTGCGGGTCGAGGGTGCTCAGGAACGGTTCTGCTTGCTGGTTCATTGTCGGGGTTCTCCGTCTTCAGACGCGCGCCGCGCCGGCGCCAGCTTCGGCGGCCACTTCACGCACATTCAGGGCTTGCGGCGGCAGCGGGTCGTGCGGGCGCGTCTCCAGCCAGAATCGGTACATCAGGTTCTTCGCGGTATCGAGGCGGTACGTGCTCGTCGCGCGCATGTCGGACAGCGGCTGGTAGTCGCGCTCGAGCGCCTGCATCGCGGCCTGCGCGGTGGCTTCGTGCCATTGCGCGCCGTCGAGCACGGCTTCGGTGTGGGTCGCCCGCTTCGGCGTCGCGGCCATCCCGCCGAACGCGATGCGCGGCTCGCGGATCGTGTCGCCGTCCGCGATGAACGCGAAGGCCGCGCACACGGCCGAGATGTCGGAGTCGAACCGCTTCGACAGCTTGTACGTGCGGAACTGCAGCTTCTCGCGGGCGCCGGTGCGGGTCGGCACCTTCAGGCCGACGACGAATTCGTGCGGCGCCATGTCCTTCTGCTGGTACCCCGTGTACAGCGCTTCGAGCGGCAGCTCGCGCACCGTGTCGCCGCCGCGCAGCACGACGCGCGCGCCGAGCGCGATCAGGCCCGGCATCGAATCGCCGATCGGCGAGCCGTTCGCGACGTTGCCGCCGATCGTGCCCGCGTTGCGGATCGGCAGCGACGCGAAGCGCTTCCACATCTCGGTCAGTTCCGGGTACGTGCCGGCCAGTGCCGCATAGGCCTTCTCGACCGTCACGCCCGCGCCGATCTCGATCCAGTCGCCGCGTTCGGCGAGGCGCTGCAACTCGGCGATCCGGCCGACGTAGATCAGGTCGTCGAGCCGGCGCATCTGCTTGGTGACCCACAGGCCGATGTCGGTACTGCCCGCGAGGATGCGCGCGTCGGGACGCTCGGCCTTCAACGCGGCCAGCGCGTCGAGCGTGCGCGGCGCCGCGAAGCGCGCGCCGTCGCTCGTCGTGTAGTCGAACGTGTCGTCGCGCTTGAGCGACGCGAGCGTGCGGGCCAACGCGGCCGTGTCGACCGGTGCCGACGGCGCCGGCGCATCGAACATCTGCACGGCCGCATCGACGATCGGGCGATAACCGGTGCAGCGGCACAGGTTGCCGGTCAGCGCATCGGCGATCTCGGTGCGCGTCGGCACGTCCTTCGCCTTCGTGCACGCGCCGGCACAGCCTTCGTGGCCATGCTTCTCGTACAGCGCCCACATTGACATCACGAAGCCGGGCGTGCAGAACCCGCATTGCGAACCGTGGCAGTCGACCATCGCCTGCTGCACCGGGTGCAGCGCACCGTCCGGCTGGCGCAGGTCCTCGACCGTGAGCAGCGCCTTGCCGTCGAGCGTCGGCAGGAACTGGATGCAGGCATTGACGGCCTTGAACTCGACCGCGCCGGCGTCGTTCAGTTCGCCGACGACGACCGTGCACGCGCCGCAGTCGCCTTCCGCGCAGCCTTCCTTGGTGCCGGTGCAATGCGCGTCCTCGCGCAGGTACTGCAGCACGGTGCGGGTGACGTCCGCGCCGCTGACTTCGCGGATCGCGTGACGATGGTAGAAGCGGATCGGCTCACTCATGTCTCGATGGTTCTTCAATTGGGGGGCAAGGCGGCCTGCGCGGAGCGCCCGACCGACGTTTTTCTGACAGTTTGCACGCTATCACCATCAAATTTCGCAACCCATAGCCCATCACGCATGGGGCCCATATAACTGCCGCGATATGAGCGCCGGGGCCGCCCGCGGCCCTTTCCGCACGGTACTCCGCGCCCGTGCCCGACGCGCCCGCAGCCATCCGCCATCGCCGAAAACAGGTCGCGATGAACTAAATGGTACCTGCGGGAAAACCGGTTCCATGGGAAAATCCCGATTCCCTTTTTCGCCGTCTTCCGTCTGCTTCGTTCATTCGTTCCGACCCCATGTCCTCCGATTCCGCCACACCGCCGCGCAGCGGGTTCGCGGTCACGCTGCAAATCGTGTCCGTCGTTTGCTTCACGTTCATCTGCTATCTGACCATCGGCCTGCCGCTCGCGGTGCTGCCGGGCTTCGTCCATGGCGACCTCGGCTTTTCCGCGATCGTCGCGGGCGGCGCGATCAGCGTCCAGTACTTCGCGACGCTCGCGTCGCGGCCGCTCGCCGGGCGCCTGGCCGATACGCTCGGCCCGAAGCAGACGGTGCTGCGCGGGCTGATCGGCTGCGGCGCGTCGGGCGTGCTGCTGCTCGTCGCGCTGCTGCTCGCGCGCTGGCCGGTCGCGAGCCTCGTGCTGCTGGTCGCGAGCCGGCTCGTGCTCGGCGTCGGCGAAAGCCTGTGCGGCACCGGCGCGATCCTGTGGGGCATCGGCCGCGTCGGCGTCGCGCACAACGCGAAGGTGATCTCGTGGAACGGCATCGCGACCTACGGCGCGCTCGCGCTCGGCGCGCCGGTCGGCGTCGCGATCGCGAATACGCTGAATCCGGCGCTGATCGGCGTGATCGTGATCGCGCTGGCCGCGAGCGGCTTCTACCTCGCGCGCCTGATCGCCCCGGTGCCGCTCGTGCACGGCGAGCGGATGTCGTATGCGAGCGTGTTCACGCGCGTGCTGCCGCACGGCCTCGGCCTGGCGCTCGGTTCGGCCGGCTTCGGCTCGATCGCGACCTTCGTCACGCTGTACTACGCGGCGCGCCACTGGCCGAACGCCGCGCTGTCGCTGACCGTGTTCGGCACGCTGTTCATCGGCGCGCGGCTGCTGTTCGCGAACACGATCAAGACCTACGGCGGCTTCCGCGTCGCGATCGTGTCGTTCGCCTTCGAATGTTCGGGCCTGCTGCTGCTGTGGCTCGCGCCGGTGCCGCACATCGCGCTCGTCGGCGCCGCGCTGACGGGTTTCGGCTTCGCGCTGATCTTCCCGGCGCTCGGCGTCGAGGCCGTCGCGCTCGTGCCGCCCGCGAGCCGCGGCGCGGCGCTGTCCGCGTATTCGGTGTTCCTCGACCTGTCGCTCGGCATCACGGGCCCGCTCGCGGGCTATGTCGCGGGCGCGTTCGGCTATCCGCAGGTGTTCCTGTTCGCGGCGGTGGCCGCCGCCGCGGGCGTCGCCCTGTCGATGATGCTGTACCAGCGGCAGGGGCGCGTGGCGGGCAGCGGCGCCGCGGCCTGACCATGTCGTGCGTCGGACGGCAGCCGGTCGCGCCCGTCGCGCCGCCGGCGCCTCACGAAAAACGCCTGCATCACGCAGGCGTTTTTTATTCGTCGGCGACCGCGACGCTCAGGCCGTCCGCAAGAACAGCCGGCGCGTCAGGTCGAACGCGACGAGATTGCCGGCCACCACGAGCAGCAGCCCGATCACCGCGAGCGGCGACCACTGGTACCCCTCGAACACCGTCGACACGGCCAGCGCGACGATCGGGAACAGCACCGTGCAGTACGCGGCGCGTTCCGGCCCGATCCGGCCGACGAGCGTCAGGTACGCGGTGAAACCGATCACCGAGCCCGGCACGGCGAGGTAGACGAGCGCCCCCAGATAGCGCGGGCTCGTATCGAGCGTGAACGGCATCCCGGCCGCCACGCTGCCGACGGTCAGGATCGCCGCGCCGATCAGCATCGCCCAGCCGTTGGTCACGAGCGGGTGCAGCCCCATCGACTGCATCCGGCTCGACAGCAGGTTGCCGATCGAGAAGCACATCGTGCCCGCGAACGCGATCGCGAGCCCCGTCCAGGTCGCATGATCGTCGAGATGGCCGGCCATCTGCTGCCAGAACAGGCACGCGATGCCGGTCAGCCCGAGCAACGCGCCGGCGATCGCCGACGGCCGCAGCGGGCGGCCCATGAACAGCCGGCCGTTGATCGAATTCAAGAGCGGCGCGGTCGAGAAGATCACCGCGACGAGGCCGCTCGGCACGACCTGCTCCGCATAGTAGAAGCACAGGAAGTTCACGCAGA
Organism: Burkholderia sp. YHN3-13; assembly: GCF_055810675.1. Taxonomy (NCBI): domain Bacteria; kingdom Pseudomonadati; phylum Pseudomonadota; class Betaproteobacteria; order Burkholderiales; family Burkholderiaceae; genus Burkholderia; species Burkholderia sp. YHN3-13. The sequence continues at coordinate 30,473 of NZ_JBVVNQ010000007.1, forward strand.
ACAGCGCGAAACCCTGCGCGACGAGGAAACGCCACGCGTCGCGCGGCGGGCGCACCGGCCGGCGCATCACGCGCAGCAGCGCGAACAGCACGACGGCCGCGAGCCAGAAGCGCCATGCGATCGACACGGGCGGCGGCACCGAGCCGAGCTGCCACTTGATCGCGATCCAGGTGGTGCCCCAGATCAGCACGGTGACGAAATAAAGCGACAGGTTCATGGCGGCAATCCGGAAAATCGGGTGAATCGGGATCCCGACTATGCCGCCGCGCGGGGTGGGACGATTGTCCGGAATTGCGGTCTTTTTCGGGACGCCGCACGCGCTGCCGCGCGCCCGCTTATACTCGGCCCATCATGAGCCTCTCCCTCTCCGCCCCACCCGTCGACCACGCCGCCGCCCTGGCCGGCGGCGATCTGCCGTTCGGCCTGCAGTCGGTCTGCCGCACCCTCGCCGAGGCGAACGCGACGCTCGAGCGCTTCGCGTGGCTCGGCGACCACCTCGCGATCGCCGAATGGACGCGGATCACCGACGAAAGCGAGACGGTCTACGAGCAGCCCGGCCACCACACGCTGTCGTGCTACCTCGACGGCGGCTACCGGACCGAGCGCCAGCGCGTGCCGCGCTACGGCGCGCCGAGCCTGCTGTGCGCGCTGCCGGGCGACCATGAATCGCGCTGGTGGGTGCGCGGCGAGATGCACTTCGTCCACCTGTATTTCCTGCCCGAGCACTTCACGCAGCGCGCGATCCGCGAACTCGACCGCGAGCCGCGCGAGCTGAAGCTCGCCGATCGCACCTATTTCGAGGATGCGCGCGTCGCCGCGCTGCTGCGCTCGCTCGCGCTCGACGGCTGGGACGACGCCGACGAGCGGCTGCGCGTGAACGAGACCGCGCACGAGGTGCTGAGCCTGCTGCTGCGCGGGCAGAGCACGACGCGCACCGACACGACGTTCCGCGGCGGGCTCGCGCCGGCCGTGCGCCGCCGCGTGCGCGACTACATCGACACGTATCTCACGCAACCGCTGACGCTCGGCGAACTGGCCGAGGTCGCCGCGCTGTCCGAATACCACTTCTCGCGGATGTTCCGGCTGTCGTTCGGCCGCGCGCCGCACGCGTGGGTGGCCGAGCAGCGCCTCGCACGGGCGCGCGAGCTGCTGCGCACGACGGCATTGCCGCTCGCGCAGGTCGCGGCCGACTGCGGCTACGCGAACGCCGGCCACTTCAGCCACCGCTTTCGCGACGCGCACGGCACGACGCCGAATACGTACCGGCGCGCGATGCAGGGCCGCTGAGCGCGGCCCGTTTTCACGCTTTCCCGCTTACGCGCCGCGCCGGGACAGTTCCTGCTCGAGCGCCGCCACACCGGCCGGCAGGTCGACCGGCACCTTCAGGTCGACCATCGTGCGGCCGAACGCATGCAGCGTGCGGAACAGGTTGTGTTCGCGGCACTGCTCGCCCATCTGCCCGATCCGTACGATCGGCAACCCGAACGAGCCCGAGATCTCGACCTGATACTGCTTCGAGATATGGCCGCAGACCATGCCGGGCGTCAGCCCTTCCGGCGTCTCGATCCCGACCACCGAATTGAGCCGGCAGTCCTTCGGCGCGTAGAGCCTGAGCCCCATCGACTCGACGCCCGCCTGCAGCGCGAGCGAGCAGCGCAGATGGCGCGCAAAGCGGCTTTCGAGCGTCTCCGCGCAGACGAGCCGCAGCGCCTCGTGCAGCGCCAGCACGCCGGACACGGGCGCCGTGTAGTGATAGCCGGCGTTGTGCCAGAAGTTCTCCGCGAGCGCCATGTCGAGGCACCAGTGCGCGTTCGGCTCGGGGCGATGCTTCATGCGCTCCCACGCGGCGTCGGAGAAGGCGATCAGCGACACGCCCGGGATCGACGACAGCCCCTTCTGGCCGCCTGTGATCACCGCGTCGATGCCCCACGCGTCCATCTCGAGCGGCATCGTCGACAACGTGCACACCGCGTCGACGACGACCAGCGCGCCGGCCGCCTTCGCGAGCGCCGCGATTTCGCGCAGGTCGCGGTTCCATACCGTGTTCGACGTCTCGCCCTGCACGATCGTGACGATCTCGGGCCGCTCGCGCGCGATCGCATCCGCGATCTCGTCGAGGCTCGCGACCGCACGGTCGGCCACCTCGAGCGTCGCGACGTCGGCGCCGACGCGCGTGGCCATCTCGGCCATCCGCGCGCTGAAGAAGCCGTTGCGGATCGACAGCACGCGCGTGCCGCGCCACGCGAGGTTCGAGATCGCCATCTCCATCGCCGCCGAACCGGGGCCCGCGACGCCGAGCACCCACTTCGTGCGGGTCTGGAACACGTAGCGCGCCATCTCCTTCACCTGCTCGATGATCTTCGCCATCGTCGCGCCGAGGTGGTTGATCACGATCGTGTTCGCCTTCGCGACGGCGGCCGGAATCGGAACCGGGCCGGCCCCCATCATCAGCAGCGGTTCTTCGGGCAGGATCGCGTCGAGCGGCACGACGACGGGACAGGGAATCGGCGAGTAATCGATGGACATGGCTGGCAAGAGGTGAGGAAAGGACATGCTCGGACGCTCGCCGCACGGCATGGCGAACTGATCGATCATTCCGCGTTCCGCGGCCTCGCGCAAGAGGCACGCGCGGCCGGACAGCGCGACGGTGGCCCGGTCGCCGGACCGGGCCAGCCGCCCGCGTGCGTGTCGCGCGATGGCCATCCCGATTGAAAAGGGATGGCGGGCCGGTCGTGAAACGGTTCCATTCGGCTTCCGCCTCGCGTGATTTTCTTCGCCAATAACGTCGCGATTCGCCGATACCGGTGCCATGCGACGACTTTCGCGTCAGTCGAAATAGACCGGCTGCCCGATAAAAACCGCCGCTCGGAATGCGGCATGCAATATCGCCCCCACCCGAAAAACATCCATTACCGCAGCATGTATTGGGGAACGACTCCGCAAATTAACGAAACCAGGCCACCTTATCACCCGACAAGCCATTGATTAACATAGATAATATTCGCCACCTTGGCGCATATTCCAATACCGCGTCAGTTTTGCGCGGTACGCAAATGCTGCATTGCAACGTTTAACCGTTACCCGTGATTTCGATTTTCCGCAACCCGCCCATTTTCTCAGGTTGACGAATATAGGTTCAGTATTGAACAATCGTCTGCGGAATCGAAAAAAACGATTTTTCGATACGAGGGAGAACTGGGGTCGTGCGATGGGCTTTCGAGGTCGCATGGCGAAAAATCACAACCATAATCAATCAACCGGGCCAGAAATACGCAAGCCATGAACCAGATTCAGACCATGCGTGTATTCGTCTGCGTCGCCGAGCAGCAAAGCTTCCGGCGCGCGGCGCACCATCTCGGCGTGTCCAATGCACTCGTCACGCGTTCGATCGCGATGCTCGAGGGCCACCTGAACACACGGCTGATCCACCGCACCACGCGCAACCTGTCGCTCACCGAGGCCGGCGTGCGCTACCTCGACGGCTGCCGCGCGCTGCTCGAGGAATTCGACCACCTCGAGTCGTCCGTCACGCATGCCGTGCGCGAGCCGGCCGGCACGCTGCGCGTCGTGGCATCGGGGCTGCTGTCGCCGCTGGCGCTGACGCCGCTCGTCAGCAGCTTCCGGCTCCGCTACCCCGAGCTGCGCGTACAGCTGACCGTCGCCGAGGGGCCGCTCGACGTGCTCGATTCGGGGTACGACGTCGGCATCGTCACGGGCAACCGGTTCGACGGCAATCCGTCGCTGATCGGCCATGCGCTCGCGCCGAACCCGTTCGTCGCATGCGCGGCGCCGGCCTATCTCGACCGGCGCGGCGAGCCGCGCGCGCCCGACGACCTGCCAGGCCACGACTGGGTCACGCTCGCGCCGCACCAGCATGCGCCATCGTGGCAACTGGTCGGCCACGACGGCGTCGCGCATTCGGTCACGGTGCGCCCGGCATGCACGGTCAACCAGCTCGCGCTGGTGCAGGCCGCCGCCGTGGCCGGCGCGGGCATCGCGGTGCTGCCCGAGCCGTGCGTCGCCGACGCGCTCAACAGCGGCACCCTCGTGCGCCTGCTGGCCGGCTACCGGATCGACGATCCCGACACGCAACTGTCGCTCGTCTACCCGAACCGCCAGTACGTGCCGGCCCGCACGCGCAGCTTCGTCGAGCACGCGCTCGACCACTTCAGCGCACCGACGCCCCGCGACCGGACGGACTACGGCTTCCTGCGGCCGCCGCGCGGGCCCGAGCGGCCCGACATCGTCACGGGGCTGCAGTAAACTGCGCGCGTCAGCCATCGGAGGTGCAGCGTGCGCGTGATCCTGTTCAGCAGCCGGCAGTACGACGACGATTCGTTTACCGCCGCCAACCGGCGGTTCGGCTATCGGCTGCATTTCCAGCCGTCGCACCTCGACGCGGAAACCGCGATCCTCGCGCACGGCTATGAAGTCGTGTGCCCGTTCGTCAACGACACCGTCGACGCGGCCGTGCTCGAACGGCTCGCCGACGGCGGCACGCGGCTGATCGCGCTGCGCTCGGCCGGTTTCAATCATGTCGACCTCGCGGCCGCCGCGCGGCTCGGCATCACGGTCGTGCGCGTGCCCGCGTATTCGCCGCATGCGGTTGCCGAGCACGCGGTCGCGCTGATCCTCGCGCTCAATCGCCGGCTGCCGCGCGCGGTCGCGCGCACCCGCGAGGGCGACTTCTCGCTGAACGGCCTGCTCGGCTTCGACCTGCACGGCAAGACCGTCGGCGTGATCGGCACCGGCATCATCGGCAGCGTGTTCGCGAAGATCATGATGGGCTTCGGAATGCACGTGCTCGCGCACTCCGTGCCGCCGTACAACGACGAGCTGATCGCGTTCGGCGCGCGCTACGTCGAGCTCGACGAGCTGCTGCGCCACGCCGATATCGTCAGCCTGCACTGCCCGCTGCTGCCGTCGACGCACCATCTGATCAACGGGCAGACGCTCGCGCGCATGAAGCACGGCGCGATGCTGATCAACACCGGCCGCGGCGGCCTCGTCGATGCACAGGCGCTCGTCGACGCGCTCAAGAGCGGCCAGCTCGGCCACCTCGGGCTCGACGTGTACGAAGAGGAAAGCGGGCTGTTCTTCGAGGATCACTCCGACCTGCCGCTGCAGGACGACGTGCTCGCGCGCCTGCTGACGTTCCCGAACGTGATCGTCACGTCGCACCAGGCGTTTTTCACGCGCGAGGCGCTGGCCGAGATCGCGCATACGACGCTGCTGAACATCGAGGCGTGGCACGCGGGCACGCCCGCGAACGTCGTGAGCGCGAATCGCTGACGCATCGCACGCATTCCCTCAACAATCCCGCCTTTTGTTTCGACTGACGTAACGCGGCACGTGCGCGGTCTGCTATCGTTGCGCCGACGTCCTTCCCTGCTCCTGCCGCTCATGCGTTTCGACGACTCCGACATCGCCGCGGTCTACCGCGCCATTTTCGAACGGCGCGACATGCGCCACTTCACGCCGGCGCCCGTCGATCCAGCCGTGCTCGCGCGCTTGCTGCGCGCGGCCCACCATGCGCCGAGCGTCGGCTTCATGCAGCCCTGGCGCTTCATCCGCATCACCGATCCCGCGCTGCGCACCGCGATCCACGCACTGGTCGAGGCCGAGCGGCGCGCGACCGCCGATGCGCTCGGCGAACGCCAGGACGCATTCATGCGGCTGAAGGTCGAGGGCGTGCGCGAATGCGGCGAGCTGCTGATCGTGGCGCTCGCCGACGGCCGCGAGCGCCACGTGTTCGGCCGCCGCACGCTGCCGGAGATGGATCTGGCATCCGCCGCATGCGCGATCCAGAACATGTGGCTCGCGGCACGCGCGGAAGGGCTCGGGATGGGCTGGGTATCGCTGTTCGACGTCGATGCGCTGCGCATGCTGCTGCGCATGCCCGACGGCGCGAAGCCGATCGCCGTGCTGTGCATCGGGCACGTCGACGCGTTCTACGCGAAACCGATGCTCGAACAGGAGCGCTGGGCCGCGCGGATGCCGATCGAGGCGTGCCTGTTCGAGAACGGCTGGGACGACCCGGCTGCCATCGACGGCGCCCGCGCAGCCTCGTCTCCCGTGAATGCGGAATCGGATGCCGACGTGACGAACACGTCCGATGCCCTCCCCGGCGGCGCGCCCGAACGCATCGCGTGACGGCGGCGCCTCGCAATTGCCTACGCTCTGGCCCCGATACGGCCCGACGCGGAAAATCGCCGCCCGATCCCACACTGTGAGCTTTCGGCATCGCGCCCCGTCGCACGCCGGCAACAACCATTTTGGCCCCGAGCGTAGGGGTTTTCACTGAAGTAGAATCGCGGCTGTCGACCGTCTTACCGTCCGCCCGTCCCGCGCATCCCGCGCCCGGCATGAGCGGCGGCTTTTCCCGAGCCTACCGCGATGCCCTTGCCTCTTTTCGCCCTTGCCGTCGCCGCCTTTGGAATCGGTACCACTGAATTCGTGATCATGGGGCTGCTGCCCAATGTCGCGCGCGATCTCGGTGTGTCGATTCCGGCCGCCGGGATGCTCGTGTCGGGCTACGCGCTCGGCGTGACGATCGGCGCGCCGATCCTCGCGGTCGTCACCGCGAAGATGCCGCGCAAGCGCGCGCTGATGGGCCTGATCGGGCTGTTCATCGCCGGCAACCTGTTCTGCGCGATCGCGCCGGGCTATGCGGTGCTGATGGCCGCGCGGGTCGTCACCGCGTTCTGCCACGGCGCGTTCTTCGGGATCGGCTCGGTCGTCGCGAGCAGCCTCGTCGCGCCGAACCGCCGCGCGCAGGCGATCGCGCTGATGTTCACCGGCCTCACGCTCGCGAACGTGCTCGGCGTGCCGCTCGGCACCGCGCTCGGCCAGGCATTCGGCTGGCGCGCGACGTTCTGGGCCGTCACCGGCATCGGCATCGTCGCGGCCGCCGCGCTCGCGGTGTGCCTGCCGAAGCACCTCGCGATGCCCGACACCAGCATCACGCGCGAATTCAGCGTGCTGAAGCACCCGCAGGTGCTGATGGTGCTCGGCATCAGCGTGCTCGCATCCGCGAGCCTGTTCAGCGTGTTCACGTACATCACGCCGATCCTCGAGGACGTGACGGGCTTCTCGCCGCATCAGGTCACCTACGTGCTGCTGCTGTTCGGTCTCGGCCTGACGGTCGGCGGCACGCTCGGCGGCAAGCTCGCCGACTGGCGCCGGATGCCGTCGCTGATCGCGACGCTCGCGCTGATCGGCATCGTCCTCGCGCTGTTCGCGGGCACGATGCACGTGCCGTTCGCCGCGCTCGCGACGATCTTCGTGTGGGGCATCCTCGCGTTCGCGATCGTGCCGCCGCTGCAGATCATGATCGTCGATCGCGCGAGCGACGCGCCGAATCTCGCGTCGACGTTGAACCAGGGGGCGTTCAACCTCGGCAACGCGACCGGCGCATGGCTCGGCGGGATGGCGATCGGCTCCGGCGTCTCGCTCGTGAACCTGCCGTGGGTCGGGGTCGCGATGGCCGTCGCGGCGCTCGCGCTCACGCTGTGGTCGGCATCGCTCGAACGCCGCCCCGTGGCGGTGCCGACCCACTACGTATAACGCAACCCTGCCGCAATCGTTGCGGACACAACCCCATTCGATCCTGATGGCCTTCATGGACCTTTCAAGGGCCGCGGTGTAGCATCCCGGCCGATGAAAGCCATTCTCAATCGCGATTTCCTCGCGCTGATCCTGAGCGTCGCGGTCGTCGGCCTCGGCACCGGCGCCACGCTGCCGCTCACCGCACTCGCACTGACCGAAGCCGGGCACGGCACCAACGTCGTCGGCATGCTGACGGCCGCGCAGGCGCTCGGCGGCCTCGCGATCGTCCCGTTCGTCACCGCGCTCGCGCGGCATATCGGCTCGCGGCGCGCGATCGTCGTGTCGGTCGTGCTGCTCGCGGCCGCCACCGCGCTGATGCAGTTCACGTCGAACCTGATCGTGTGGGGCGCGCTGCGCGTGCTGTGCGGCGCCGCGCTGATGCTGCTGTTCACGATCGGCGAAGCGTGGGTCAACCAGCTCGCCGACGATGCGACGCGGGGCCGCGTCGTCGCGATCTACGCCACCAATTTCACGCTGTTCCAGATGGCGGGCCCCGTGCTCGTGAGCCAGATCGCCGGCGCGACGCGCATCCGCTTCGCGCTGTGCGGCGCGCTGTTCCTGCTCGCGCTGCCCACGCTCGCGACGATCCGGCGCGCACCGCTCGCCGGCGACGACGCGCATCACGCAGCGCACGGCCGCTGGCTCGACGTGCTGCCGCGCATGCCCGCACTGATCATCGGCACCGGCTTCTTCGCGCTGTTCGACACGCTCGCGCTGTCGCTGCTGCCGCTCTATGCGATGGATCACGGCGTCGCGAGCGCGACCGCCGTGCTGCTCGCGTCGATCATGCTGTTCGGCGATACCGCGATGCAGTTCCCGATCGGCTGGCTCGCGGACAGGCTCGGCCGCGAACGCGTGCACCTCGGCGCCGGCTGGATCGTGCTGGCCGGCCTGCCGCTGCTGCCGTTCGTCATCGCGAATCCGTGGCTGTGCTGGCCGCTGCTGTTCGTGCTCGGCGCGGCGGCCGGCAGCATCTATACGCTGTCGCTCGTCGCGTGCGGCGAACGCTTCCGCGGCGCGGCGCTCGTCACCGCGAGCTCGCTCGTGTCGGCATCGTGGAGCGCCGCGAGCTTCGGTGGCCCGCTGGTGGCCGGCGCGCTGATGGAGCAACTGGGCAGCCATGCGCTGGTCGGCGTGCTGCTCGCCTGCGTCGCGGCGTTCGTCGCGGCCGCGCTGTGGGAACGCCGCGCCGCGTTGCAACGCGCGGTCTGATCCGTATCGACGAAACGACAACGGCCCGCACGATGCGGGCCGTTCGGTCTTGCCGTGCGATGCGTTACGCGTGGCGCGCCGGCAGGATCTTCCCGGCGCACGTGCCGAAGCCGACGCGATAACCGTCGCCCTGGCACCAGCCGGCGAGCGTGAGCTCGTCGCCGTCCTCGAGGTACGTCCGGCTGCCGCCGCCGTTCAGCGCGACCGGCTCCTTGCCGTTCCACGTCAGTTCGAGCAGACTGCCGAACGAATCCTTGGTCGGCCCGCTGATCGTGCCCGAGCCCATCAGGTCGCCCACGCGCGTGTTGCAGCCCGCGACCGTGTGATGCGCGAGCTGCTGCGCCATCGTCCAGTACATGTGCTTGAAGTTGGTGCGGCAGATCGACGTCGCGGCGGCCGCGCCTTCGGCACGCAGCGTCACTTCGAGCGCGATGTCGAACGCATGCCGGCCCGCGTGCCGCAGATACGCGAGCGGCTGCGGCGACTGTTCGGGCTGCGCGGTGCGGAACGGTTCGAGCGCGTCGAGCGTGACGATCCACGGCGAGATCGTCGTCGCGAACCCCTTCGAGTTGAACGGACCGAGCGGCACGTATTCCCACTGCTGGATGTCGCGCGCGCTCCAGTCGTTCAGCAGCACCATCCCGAAGATATGCGCTTCCGCATCCTCGCACGCGATCGGCTCGCCGAGCGCGTTGCCCTGGCCGACGATGAAGCCCGTCTCCAGCTCGATGTCGAGCTTGCGGCAGGCACCGAACACCGGGCGTTCCTGGTCGGGCAGCTTCAGTTGCCCGTTCGGCCGCCGCACCGGCGTGCCGCTCACGACCACCGACGACGCACGGCCGTTGTAGCCGATCGGCATCTCCGACCAGTTCGGCAGCAATGCATTCTTCGGATCGCGGAACATCGAGCCGACGTTGGTCGCATGCTCCTTCGACGAATAGAAATCGGTGTAGCCGGGAATCTCGACCGGCAGATGCAGCGTCGCGTCGCGCTGCGCGACGAGCACCTGCGCGCGCAGCGCCGCATCGTCTCGCAGCGTCGCGTTGTCGCGCGAGAACAGGCCCGACAGCTGCACGCGCACGCCGCGCCAGGCGTCGCGGCCGAGCGCGATGAACGCATTGAGCGTCGGCGCGGCGAACGCGTCGGCGCCGGCCGGCAGCGTCACGAGGCCCGCGCGCGCGAGCGCCGCGAGATCGACGATCTGGTCGCCGAGCGCCACGCCCGCGCGACGCGCCGGCTGCTGCGCATCGCTGAAGATCCCGAACGGCAGGTTCTGGATCGGGAAATCGCAGGCGGGATCGTTCGCGGTGTCGAGCCAGCTCTTGCGAGCCGGGTCGAGCGTCGCGCGCCAGTCTTGGGTGTCGCTCATCGTTGCTCCGGATTGAAGTGTTTCTTGATGCCTTGCCAGCATTCGAAGTAGTCGGCCTGCAGTTGCGCGGTGTCGAGCGCGTAACGCGTCGGCCGGATCAGCGTGCGGGTTTCGAACATGAACGCCATCGTCGCGTCGACCTTGTGCGGTTTCGTCGTGTCGCTCGCGGACGCCTTCTCGAACGTGTCCGCGTCGGGCCCGTGGCCCGACATGCAGTTGTGCAGGCTCGCGCCGCCCGGCACGAAGCCTTCGGCCTTCGCGTCGTACGCGCCGTGCACGAGTCCCATGAACTCGCTCGCGACGTTGCGGTGGAACCAGGGCGGGCGGAACGTATCCTCGGCCGCGAGCCAGCGCGGCGGGAAGATCACGAAGTCGATCGTGTCGACGCCCGGCGTGTCGCTTTGCGCCTGCAGCACGAGGAAGATCGACGGATCGGGATGGTCGAAGCTGATCGAGCCGATCGTGTTGAACAGGCGCAGATCGTACTTGTACGGCGCGTAGTTGCCGTGCCACGCGACGACGTCGAGCGGCGAATGGCCGATGTCCGCGCGCCACAGGCGGCCGTTCAGCTTCGCGATCAGTTCGAACGCCCCTTCGCGGTCTTCGTACGCGGCTTGCGGCGTCAGGAAGTCGCGCGGGTTCGCGAGCCCGTTCGAGCCGATCGGGCCGAGATCCGGCAGGCGCAGTTGCGCGCCGAAGTTCTCGCAGATATAGCCGCGCGCGTCGCCGTCCGGCAGCGCGACGGAAAAACGCACGCCGCGCGGGATCACCGCGATCTCGAACGGCTCGACGTCGACCCGGCCGAATTCGGTCGCGATATGCAGCCGCCCCTGCTGCGGCACGATCAGCAGCTCGCCGTCCGCGCTGTAGAAGAAGCGGTCCCGCATCGAGCGGTTCGCCGCGTACAGGTGGATCGCGCAACCGTTCATCGCGGCGGCCGAGCCGTTGCCGGCCATCGTCACGAGCCCGTCGACGAAATCGGTCGGCTCGACCGGCATCGGCAGCGGATCCCAGCGCAACTGGTTCGGCGGCGTCGGCGGCACGTCGGCCGAATCGCCGAATTCCGCCACGAGCCGCTGCGGGCCCGCGTACGGCTCGAACGGCCGGTGCACGGCCGCCGGGCGGATGCGGTACAGCCACGAACGGCGGTTGTGGCCGCGCGGCGCGGTAAACGCGGTGCCCGACAGTTGCTCCGCATACAGCCCGTACGGCGCGCGCTGCGGCGAGTTGCGGCCGTGCGGCAACGCGCCAGGCAGTGCCTCGGTGGCGAATTCGTTCCCGAAACCGCTCAGGTAGCCGGCGTTCGCCGGTTTCGACAGGTCAAGCGTCATCGTTTCCTTTCTCCCTCAATTCGTGGCGGCGGTCGGCGCCTGCACGCCGTTGCGCCGCGTTACGCCCGCGAGCCCGAGGACGAACAGCGCCGAGCACAGCACGGGCACCGCGGCCGCGTGGAACAGCGCGCCATTCGACCAGTTGAGCGCAATCAGTTGTCCGCCGACGAGCGGCCCGAGCACCGAGCCGATCCGGCCGATGCCGAGGCTCCAGCCGATGCCCGTCGAGCGCAGCGACGTCGGGTAATACTGGCCCGCGAGCGCGTTCACGGCCGGCTGCCCGCCGACCACGCAGAACCCGCCCGCGAACACGACGACCAGCAGCCATGGCAGCGCGTGCGCGACCGAGCCGATCAGCCCCACCGACACGGCCGCGCAGGCGAAGCACACGAACAGCACGCGCACGAAGCCGTGACGTTCGATGAACCAGCCGAGCGACAGCGTGCCGATCACGCCGCCTGTCTGCAGCACCGTGCCGACGATCACCGCGGTGCCCGGCGAATAACCGGCGTCGCGCATCACGGTCGGCAGCCAGTTCGACAGGAAATACAGATCGATCAGGTTCATGAAGCTGATCGCCCACAGCAGCAGCGTGACCGGCAGGCGGCCGTGGCTGAACAGTTCGGCGACCGGTGCGCCGCTCGCCGCGCGCTCGCGCACGATGAGCCGCGTGTTCGCGTCGATGCCGGCCTGCGGCGCGAATCGGGCGAGCCAGCCGCGCGCCTGCGCGACGCGCCCTTTCAGCACCAGGAACTGCAGCGACTCGGGCAGCCGCGCGAGCATCGCGATCGTCAGCACGAGCGGCACCGCGCCGCCGACGAAGAACACCGAACGCCAGCCGAACGCCGGAATCAGCGCGGCGCTGATGAAGCCGCCGAGCGCCGCACCGAGCGTGAAGCCGCACGACACGATCATCATCCGCTTCACGCGATGCGCGGCCGGGCTGAACTCGCCGACCAGCGCCATTGCGTTCGGCATGATGCAGCCGAGGCCGAGCCCGGTCACGAAGCGCAGCGCCATCAGCACCGGGATCGAACCCGCAAACGGCGTCGCGAGCATCGTCACCGCGAAGAACAGCGTCGAGCCGATCAGCACCGGGCGGCGCCCGATCCGGTCGGCCAGCACCGACAGCCCGAGCGCGCCGAGCAGCATCCCGAACAGGCTCGCGCTGAACACCGGGCCGAGCGCCTGCTTCGGCACGCCCCATTCGGCGATCACGCTCGGCGCCACGTAGCCCATCGCCTGCGCATCGAAACCGTCGATCACGAGGCACAGCCCGCACAACGCGAGCAGCATCCAGTGAAAGCCCGGGCGATGGGTCTCGTCGATCACGCGCTCGACTTCGAGCACGCGCGCGTCGGCCGGCGCCGCGCTCATTGCGCCACCTCGGCGGCCGGGTGCACGGGCGGCGTCACGCCTTGGCGCGCGAGCGCCATCGCTTCGCGCAGCACGTCGGCATCGCCGATCTGGTTCGCGAGCAGCAGGATCAGCTTTGCGTTGACGAGCTGGCTGTCGCTGTCGGACAGGTCGCGATGCATGTCGATCAGCGCTTCATAGAACGCGTCGGGGTCGGTCAGGCGCGGGCGGGTGTCGAGTGAAGGCATGACGGGTCTCCGGTGTCTTTATCGTATTCAGCGTGCGCAGGTCGCGCGCGCCAGCGCGTCGGCAATCGCCTGACGGTCGAGCGTGCGCGTGCGCGCGCAGACGTGCTGATCGGGACGCAGCAGGTAGAAGGTGCCCGGCTGCGCGTCGTAGCGTTGCGCGGCGAGCCCGTCGACGTCCTCCACGACGTCGACGCCGGCCGCCGGCCGCGCATGCCCGGCCGGCACGACGAGCACGGGCCGCACCGGCAGCGCGAGGCCGTCGACGGCCTTCGCGAGCGCGGGCGCATCACCCGGCAACCCGAACAGCACGCCGGTGAAGCCATCGCGCAGTCGCTGCAGCAGCCAGCCCGGCGCGCCCTGCACGCGCACCGGCGCATCGGCTGCCGCCGCGCCCGGCCGCATCGCGCACGCGAACGCGTCGCCGCCGCGATCGGGCGTATTCAGCGGGGAATCGGCGAGCACCGCCGGCACCGACAGGCGGCCGCTGTTCACGAGCTTGCGCGCGAACTCGCAGTCGCGCGCCAGCTTCAGCGTCGCGTCGCGGAACACGCGCGACACCGCGCTCTTCGGCGTGATGAAGTCGGTCGAACGCGTCGAGTTGCGGATGTTCTCGTCGGCCGCGAATTCGCGTTCGCTCGCATACGTATCGAGCAGGCTGTCGGCCGAGCGGCCGTCGAGCACGAGCTTCAGCTTCCACGCGAGGTTGTCCGCGTCCTGCACGCCGCTGTTCGCGCCGCGCGCGCCGAACGGCGACACGCCGTGCGCGGAATCGCCCGCGAACAGCACGCGCCCGTGGCGAAACGTGTCCATCCGCTGGCAGCGGAACGTATAGACGCTCACCCATTCGAGTTCGAACTCGGCATCCGGCCCGAGCAGCGCGCGCACGCGCGGGATCACCCGCTCCGGCTGCTTCTCGGCGACGGGGTCGGCGTCCCAGCCGAGCTGGAAGTCGATGCGCCACACGTTGTCCGGCTGGCGATGCAGCAGCACCGACTGGTTCGGGTGGAACGGCGGATCGAACCAGAACCAGCGCTCGGTCGGAAACTCCGCCTTCATCTTCACGTCGGCGATCAGGAAGCGGTCCTTGAACGTGCGGCCGCGGCTTTCGAGCCCCATCATCGTGCGCATCGGGCTGCGCGAGCCGTCGGCCGCGATCACGTACCGCGCGCGCAGCGTCGCGACGCCGTCCGGCGTCTCGATCGTCAGCACCGCGTGTTCGGCCGACTGCTCGATGCCCGTCACCTTGTGCTTCCAGCGGATGTCGATGTTCGGCAGCTCGAACGCGCGGTCGGCCAGATAGCCTTCGACGTAGTACTGCTGCAGGTTGATGAACGCGGGGCGCGCATGCCCTTCCTCGGGCAGCAGGTCGAACGCATACAGCTGCTCGTCCTGCAGGAACACCTTGCCGACGTGCCAGCTCACGCCCTTGTCGACGAAGCGCTCGCCGCAGCCGAGCCGGTCGAAGATCTCGAGCGTGCGCTTCGCGAAGCAGATCGCGCGCGAGCCGGTCGACAGCGTGTCGTCGTCGTCGAGCAGCACGACGGGCACGCCTTGCTGCGCGAGGTCGATCGCGGCCGCGAGGCCCACCGGGCCGGCGCCGACGACGATCACCGGATGGACGGCCGCGTCATGGGCGCGTGCGCGGTACTCGAACTTCAGCGTCTGGTAATCGATGCTCATGGTCGCCATCCGCTCGTCAACCCTGCCGTGCGCGCACCGGCGCGCCCGTCGTTCCTTTCGTCTCCTGCCGGCGTGCCCGCCCGCCTGTGCTGTCATCCGCCACGTCTCGCTCCTTGCTTCCTGTTGATTCGCGAACGGCGCCGTCCCGCGGCGCCCGCATGCCGCATTTCTTGATCGGCGACAAATTCTGAATTTACGAATAGTAAAACCAATTACGAATAGTGAAATCAACGTAAACCCTAGGCGCTGCCTCCGGGATGGGATAACCATATGAATGAAACGGCGAGCCGAGCGCGGCGCGCGCTGCTAATATCAAGAGACGAGGCGGCCCTTTCGGCCGCCATTTTTCCTTTTCACGCCGATGATTCCGCCCACCATCCCCGAGCTGGTCGCCCGTGCCGGGCAACTGCCGTATCTGCGGGAACACCTCGCACTGGCCGAAGGCGGCACCGCGTGCGCGAATCTGCCCGAGCGCACGCTCGCCAGCGCGTACGAACCGATCTACGACGTGACGATGCCCGGCGCGCCGCAATCGACGTCGTTCGCCGACGCGATCGAGCGCTACGGCGACGAACTCGGCTTCCAGGCGGTCACCGTCGTCACGGGGGCGGCGCACGATCCGGTCGACTCGGCCGTCGACGACCAGACGCTGGTCGCGATCGACCGCCTGTCGCGCGCGCTGCATGCAATCAACTTTTTCGGCGCGCAGCGCCACGGGCTGCTGTTCCTGCGCGTGCACGAACGGCTGCTGAAGAGCGTGAAGTACGACCACGGCAAGCACTTCTCGTCGGTGCTGCAGCGCTTCGGGCTGCCGCCGGAGCGGATCGTGATCGAGCTGCCGGCGGTCGCGGTCGCGCACAAGACCTTCCTCGGCTACCTGACGCGCAGCTACCAGCATCACGGCTTCAAGGTCGCGGACAAGCTGCCCGATCCGGGTCGTATCCTCGCGGTCGAATCGGACATGGCGCGGCCCGACTTCATCAAGATGGATGCGGGCATCGCGTTGCGCGACGGGATGGTCAAGGCGCTCGTCGCCTATGCGCAGCGCGTGCGGATTCCGCTGATCTTCGACGGCGTCGTCGACGAGACGCAGTGCGAGCTGCTGCGCCAGTACGACGTGCGGTTCATGCAGGGGCCGGTGTTCGCCAAGGTCGTGACGGCCTGATCGGCAGGCGGGGACCGCGCGTGCGGGCAGCGGCGCGCGGGATGCCGGGCCCGGATGTCGCGTGGCGCACGGGCCGGGGGAGAAACAGGCCGTCAGGCACGCGCCGTCGACTCGCGCCTGTCCGCCCGTGTCGACGGTTACCGCTCACGGCACGCCATCATCGTCGTACTTGGGCAACGCGTCGTCGATCTCGATGCCCGGGAAACGGTCCCGATACCAGACGTGCCAGGCCGGACGCAGCCGCGCCGGCTCGTCGAGCGTCGCGTAATTGATCTCGACCGTCTGCGGCGCCGCGGCGAGCCGGTATTCGAGTTGCGCGCCGCACCGGCCGCAGAAGCGTCGCTCGCCCCACGCGCTCGACGCGTAGACGGTCGGTTCGCCTTGCAGGTATTCGAACGCGCCGATCGGCACCGATGCCGATGCGACGACCGCCGCACCGGTCGTGCGCTGGCAGATCCGGCAATGGCAGAAACCGGCATCGGTCGGCACGTCGGCGATACGGTAGCGGATCGCCCCGCACGCGCATCCGCCTTCCATCGGTTCCGGGTCGGGCATCGCACACCTCGTCGTCGGGAAGCAGGCGAACGATGATGAGCGCGCTCCGGCCACAGTACAAGTGGCAGCGCCGTCGCCCGCCCTCACGCACGACGCGGAAGGTGCGCTTGCGGGGCGGCGGCGATCGCCGCGCGCCGCGTTGCTCAGGCCGTCGGCCCGAGCCGCTGCGCGAGCGCCTTCAGCTTCGGCCCGACCTGCGTGCGGAACACGTCCTCGCCCATCGACGACGCGGGGCCGCTGCAGCTCAGGATCAGCCAGCGCCCCTCGCGCGGCTCGCGAAACGGAACGGCCGCCGCGTTCACGTCCATGTGCCACGCGCGGAACGAATAACAGCACCCGCCCGCCGAGAACTCGGCCACCGCGTGCTGCGCGGCCGCGACGAGCGCATCGGCATCGGCCGCGCCGCCGGCCGCGCGGTGCAGTTCCGCGTACAGCGCGCGGCGCACGTCCTCCGGCTGCACGGCCAGGTACGCACGCCCCATCGAACTCGTCAGCATCGACAGCCGCGAACCGGGCGCAAGCCCGAGCGTCAGCGCCGTCTCGCTGCGGATCGTCTCCAGATAGATCATGTCGAGCCCGTCGCGGCAGCCGAGCGACACGGCCGCGCCGATCTCGCGCGCGAGCGCCTGCATGTGCGGGCGTGCGAGGTCGATCGTCCCCGAACCCGCCAGCAGCGCGTAGCCGAGCGACAGCACGCCGGCGTCGAGCGCATACTTTCCGAGCGTCTCGTCGTAGCGCAGGTAACCGAGCACGGTCAGCGTGTAGGCGAGCCGGTTCACGGTCGCTTTCGGCAATCCCGTGCGCTCCGCGAAGTCGCGGTTGCCGAGCATCGTCTCGCCGGGCCGGAATGCGCGCAGCAGGTCGAGCCCGCGTGCGAGCGCGACGACGAACTTGCGCTCGTCGATCGTGGTTTCGTCGATGGTTGAAAGTGTCATCTGGTGCTACACTGAGTTCGATTTGCAAAACATTGTTCCGCACAGCGGAACTACAGTCAAGCGAACTTTTGGCATGGGGCCCGGCTGGAAGACCGGACCAACAGGAGATGAAACGATGACCGCTGCAACTTTTCACTGGGACGATCCGCTGCTGCTCGACCAGCAGTTGACCGAAGAAGAGCGGATGATCCGCGACGCGGCGCAGGCGTACGCACAGGACAAGCTCGCGCCGCGCGTCACCGAAGCGTTCCGCCACGAGCGCACCGACGCCGCCATCTTCCGCGAGATGGGCGAAATCGGCCTGCTCGGCCCGACGATTCCCGAGGAATACGGCGGCCCCGGCCTCAATTACGTGAGCTACGGACTGATCGCGCGCGAAGTCGAGCGCGTCGATTCGGGCTACCGGTCGATGATGTCCGTGCAGTCGTCGCTCGTGATGGTGCCGATCCACGAATTCGGCTCCGACGCGCAGAAGCAGAAATACCTGCCGAAGCTCGCGACCGGCGAATGGATCGGCTGCTTCGGCCTGACCGAGCCGAACCACGGCTCCGATCCGGGTAGCATGGTCACCCGCGCGAAGAAGGTGCCCGGCGGCTACGCGCTGTCCGGCGCGAAGATGTGGATCACGAACTCGCCGATCGCGGACGTGTTCGTCGTGTGGGCCAAGCTCGAGGAGAACGGCAAGGACGCGATCCGCGGCTTCATCCTCGAGAAGGGCTGGAAGGGCCTGTCGGCGCCCGCGATCCACGGCAAGGTCGGGCTGCGCGCGTCGATCACGGGCGAGATCGTCCTCGACGAGGTGTTCGTGCCCGAGGAGAACCTGATGCCGAACGTGAGCGGCCTGCGCGGCCCGTTCACGTGCCTGAACTCGGCACGCTACGGGATCGCGTGGGGTGCGCTCGGCGCCGCCGAGTCCTGCTGGCACACCGCGCGCCAGTACGTGCTCGACCGCCAGCAGTTCGGCCGGCCGCTCGCCGCGAACCAGCTGATCCAGAAAAAGCTCGCCGACATGCAGACCGAAATCACGCTCGGCCTGCAAGGCGTGCTGCGCCTCGGCCGGATGAAGGACGAAGGCACGGCGGCCGTCGAGATCACGTCGATCATGAAGCGCAACTCGTGCGGCAAGGCGCTCGACATCGCCCGCCTCGCGCGCGACATGCTCGGCGGCAACGGCATCTCCGACGAATTCGGCGTCGCGCGCCACCTCGTGAACCTCGAAGTGGTCAACACGTACGAGGGCACGCACGACATCCACGCGCTGATCCTCGGCCGCGCGCAGACGGGCATCCAGGCATTCTTCTGATCATCCGGGCGTGACGCACGCGGCAGCGGTGCCGCGTGTGCGCTCCCCAAGCAAACGGCCCGCCCGGCATCACTGCCGGGCGGGCCGTCGTTCATCGGAACCGCGGTTGCGGGCCGCCGATGCTTACTTGTTCGGCTGCGGCGTCAGGCGCAGATACGGACGCACCGCGTTGAAGCCCTTCGGGAAACGCTTCTTCAGCTCTTCCGGATCCTGCAGCGACGGCACGATCACGACGTCGTCGCCGTCCTTCCAGTTACCGGGCGTCGCGACCTTGTAGTTGTCGGTCAGCTGCAGCGAGTCGATCACGCGCAGCACTTCGTCGAAGTTGCGCCCCGTGCTGGCCGGATAGGTGATCGTGAGCCGCACCTTCTTGTTCGGGTCGATCACGAACAGCGAGCGCACCGTCAGCGTTTCGTTCGCGTTCGGATGGATCATGTCGTACAGCTGCGACACCTTGCGGTCCGCGTCGGCGATGATCGGGAAGCCGACGACCGTCGACTGCGTTTCGTTGATGTCGTTGATCCAGCCCTTGTGCGATTCGACGCCGTCGACCGACAGCGCGATCACCTTCACGTTGCGTTTCTCGAATTCGCCCTTCAGCTTCGAGGTCAGCCCGAGTTCCGTCGTGCACACCGGCGTATAGTCGGCCGGATGGGAGAACAGGACGCCCCAGCTGTTGCCGAGCCAGTCGTGAAACTTGATGGTGCCCAGGCTCGATTCCTGCTCGAAATCCGGTGCGATGTCGCCAAGACGCAGACTCATGATGTTCCCTCCTCGAACGATGCTGGTTGAAACCACGCGCCTGACAGCGCGGGACAGTCCATCAGCTTACGGGAAGCAATGGGCCGTGCGAACGATTATTCCGTTTGATATACATACTTTTTTGTCATTTTTACCCGGTGTCGAGCGGGACAGTCGGCCGCGAGGGAAACTTTTCACCCCGTTTGCCGCTCTGTTCATGATTACAAGTCGTTTACCATGCAGTCTTGCACTGCCGCCGTGTGTCTTCCCGGCTCGCCAGCAGGCAGGGGTTTCGCTACGATGTGAACCTGCAGCATGACAGCATGAAGGGAGTTGCAATGTCGGAAATCAACAAGGAGAAACTGATGTCGGATATCAAAACCGTTCTCTCGGACGCCGAAGACCTGCTCAAGCAAGCGGCGAGCAGCACGGGCGACCGTGCGGCCGAGCTGCGCGAGAAGGCGATGTCGCGCCTGAAGCAGGCCAAGGAAAAGGCAGCCGACGTCCAGGTCGTGGTGGTCGAGAAAGGCAAGAAGGCCGCACGCGCCACCGACGATTACGTGCACGAGCACCCGTGGACGTCGATCGGCGTGGCCGCCGGCGTCGGCGTGCTGATCGGCCTGCTGATCAACCGCAAGTAACGGGCTCTGCGCCGTTTCGTCCCGCGGGCCGCGTCATGCGGCTCGCGGGCGTCGAAGCCAGCCTGCGGAATCCGCCGGCCGGTTTTGTTCTAGCTGCTCACTGCACGCGCACGCACCTCATCCATGACGACAGACACCACCTCGCAGCCGTCCGGCCAAGGACCGCTGCGCCGCCTCGTCGGCTCCGCGATCGGACTTCTGCAGACGCGCCTCGAACTGGTGGGCATCGAGCTTGCCGAGGAGAAGGAGCGCCTGATGGGCGTGCTGTTCCTCGGGCTCGCCGCGATGATGCTCGCGACGATGGCGCTCATCAGCCTGACCGTGCTGGTCGCGATCGCGTTCTGGGATACCTATCGCTGGCAAGCGCTCGCGGCGATCACCGCGCTGTATGCCGTTGGCGGCATCGCGTGCGCGCTGAAGGCACGCTCGGGCCTGCGCGATGCGCCGACCGTGTTCGAGGCGACGCTCGCCGAACTCGAGAAAGACCGCGAACTGTTCCGCGGCAAGCCGTGAGCGCCATCGCGCTCGCCCCATCCACCTACTTCGCCGACGCGCCATGAGCCAGAACGTCACGGGCAATTCACCCCGCTCCCATTCGTCGCGATCGAACTGGAGTGCGTCACAGCATCGCGCGCTCCGCAAGGAATTGCTGATCCTGCGATCCGACGTCGAGCGACTCGAACTCGCGGAAGCCGCCGGCGAGATGCGCCACGCCGTCACGCGCTTCAGTTGGCTCAAGGTGTTCATCCCCGGCCTTTCCACCAACAAGTTCAGTCAGTCCGCGAAGAACCTGAACGCGAGCCTCGGCAATCTCGTCAACCAGTATCCGATGCTGAGTTCGCTCGCGTCGCTCGTGCTGGCGAAGCCCGTTCGCTCGCTGCTGCGCGCGAGCGCGGGTCCCGCGCTGAAGTGGGGCACGCTCGGCTTCGCCGCATGGGAGGTCTACCGGATCTGGAAGCAGTCCCGCGACGAGCGCGGGCTCGACACGCACGACGACTGACCGCCGGCATCCCGCGCGCGCGGCCATGCGCCGTCGCGCGCCGTTCCTGCAGAGTCAACGCGCACCCCAGCACGCCGTGCCCGGTTCGTCCACGTCATCGCGCCGCGCATTGCCTTTCGTTCCGGCCGAATCCAGCGTGAAGGTACCGCAGGTATCGTCGTGCATCGGACCCGTGTCCAACGGGCTGGCCTCCAGTTCGTAGCTCACCGGCGAATCGTCGCCATCCGGCCGCCGCAGCGTCAAGCGATACACGGCTCGCCCGTCCGGCGGTGCCAACGCGAGCGCGTCCGGTAACGCCGAAGGCGGAGAACCCTGCAGCGTTTCGAGATACTGGGCCGCGCGGTACAGCGCGGCGACCGCCGACGCGCGATGAACGCGCGCGACATGCTCGCGATACGACGGGACGGCCCATCCCGCCAGCACCGCGACGATCGCGAGCACGATCATCAGCTCGACCAGCGTGAATCCCGTCGATCGGAAGACGATAGAGCGACCGTTCATTGCAGCACAGTCGCGACCCGACGCCAGCGCAGCGCGACGACACGCGCGTCGCGTATCGCGACCTGGTGCTGCAACCAGACCGCGCTCGATGGGTGCGCACCGATGCCGCGCGCGGTGACGAGATAAGCACGGCTACCGGGCGGCCCAGCTCCGCGCCATGCCTCGATCAAACACCGCGGCGGCCCTGCGGCCATCGGCCATCCAGCGAACGGCGTGAATGCTTCGGCGGACGCGAGCGGCGGCATGCGCCGCCAGCTGTCCGGCTCCACGTGCGATTCGCGCTCCCTCACATAGGGTGCCGAGCCACCGAGCAATCGCGCGGTGCACGCCGCCAGCGCGGCATCGGCTGCGTGGAATGCGATCAGCCGATCGGACAGCGATCGCGTACGGCGCGCTTCCGTCAGCGCGGCTTCGAACCACGTGCCTGTCAGCGCTGCAATGGCCGCACCGACCGCAATGACTGCCGGCAATGCGAGCCCTGCGTCGCGACGCCAGGACCGGTGTGCTGATCGGACGCGGATGCGCGGTAGCTCGTGCGCGTTCGCGGCCACGGCGCTGGTGCACGCAGCCTGTCCTCGTTCGTCGCCGCTTGCGGCGACACACCCATTCGCGTTGCCTGTTGCAACGCATCGCGCTATTGCCCGCGTGCATCGATCGGCTCCGCTCATCGCAACACCTCACGCGTGTGCGCTGCATCTGGCAACGCCGCGTCGAAGCCGAGCGCGACGTTCCGCAACGCGATGATGCGATCGAGCGTCAAACCTGCGCGGCCGTCCCGGGCAACGACAATACGACCGTTGCAGTCGACATGGCTGGCCGGCTCGCGCATCGGTTCGCCGCGTGCCCGCACGCAGACATGCACGGCTACGACATCGCGCCAGTCGTCGACACGCATCGCGTCTGCGTCGACAAACTGCGCGCCGCCGCGACGCAAATAGCGCACGCGCAATTGATCGATGCCCGACACGACGGGCTGCGGCGTCCCCGGACGGCCGCTACCTTCGCAATACAGCTCGGGCTCGCCCGTCGACGGACTGACATGCGCGTCGAAACGGTTCTCCACCTGCGGCCGTTCGCCGGGTGCGCCTACGCCCTGCCCGAGACAATCCGACACTTGGCCGCTCACCGTCGACCACGTCGACACCGCATCGCCGACATACCGGACCAGGAGGGCGTCCGATGCAGCGCGCGCGGACTCGCACTGCGCCAGTGCGCCCTCACCCCGCACACGCGCCATCGAACAGCCGAACACCGGCGGCAACGATGACGCACCATCCGTATCGAGCGGCCGGAACCCCGCCATCTGGATCTGCTGGCCTATCAACAACAGCGCGGTGCCTGCCGCATCGCGCATCCGAAATCCGTCTTCCGCACGCCGTTGCGCAATGCGCTGTGCATGATGGAGCGCGCCGGCCGCTGCCAGCACGAGGAAACCGACGGTCATCGCAATCAGCACCTCGAGCAAGGTGTGTGCGCGCATACGACGATCAGCGTGCATCGGCATCAGTCTCCCGAAATGGAATCCGGACGCACGAGGGCGGCTGCGCCGACGCGCCCGCGGCTTCGCAACGCGGCGACGCAGCCGTGTTGCCGCTGCGCCAGCCGACGACCGCGTAGCGGGCACCGCCCGGCCCGGCGTCGAGTGTCATCGTGCCGCCGGGCAACGACGCAGCCGCCAGCGCCGCAAGGCCGTCGTTTGCCCCTGCGCCTGCGTACGAGCGCTCGATACGCGCATCGGCCAGCCACAACGCACGCTCGCGCCAGATCGTCGCTCGCTGAGCGCGCGCCATCGCGAGCTGACTGCCTGCCACCGCCAGCATCACGGTCGCGAGCAGCGCGATGGCCAGCGTCGCCTCGATCAGCGACGTGCCGCGCATGGCGTTGCGCCGCGCGCTCATGCCGAGCCGCAGCGACCGGCGACGACCCGCGCCCGGCCGCCTGCCGCAATCCGTACACAACGCGATACGCGTGCGTCTTCCGCGTCGGACACGCCGCGCCGCAGTCGCAATTCGAAACGCCGGATTCCGCCGATGGCCTGACCGGCCGGCGGTGCGAAAGCCAGATCGTGCGCGGCGCCCGCGACGACCACTTCGGCATCGCGCGGGTAGCGTCGCAGCACGCGCGACTGCCCGTCGACCTGCCCGCTGACGATCCAGTCGCACGACCATTCGGCCGCGTCGCCCTGCTCACCGGCACGCAGGCAGGTGCCGTCGTTCCCGGCCCGGCACAGCGTGACACGCGTGCCAAGACGCGTCGCTTCGGTACGCGCAAACGACAGCGCGCCGAGCAGCGCACGCGAGCGTGCATCCACGCGCTCGCGCATGCGCCACTGGTCGAATGCAGGCGCCGCGTAGAGCGCGAGCCCGGCCGCCAGCGAGAGCGCGACCATCAGCTCGACGAGCGTGAACCCGCCCGCGAGTCGCGCCGAACTTTTAAAGGGATGAGCGCGCAGTTCCATCGCAATCGTCCTCCACCAGGATGAGACGACGACTGTAGCGACGCGTGCGGACGCGCGCCATTTGCCGAACGGCCGACTGGCGACAAACGATCGCGGCCGACACAATCGGCGCGAACTGGACCAACGGAGGAAACGATGAACGGACGCAGCGCGTCAGCGCTTACGCGGGGTCTTGGCGGGAGAGGCGCGACGGAACTCTTCGATCACGTCGGCAAATTCGGAAACGTCCTCGAAGCGGCGATACACCGATGCGAAGCGGACATAAGCGATCGTATCGAGGCCGCGCAGCTCGTTCATCACGAGTTCGCCGAGCTTCTCGCTACGCACTTCACGCTCGCCTGTCGCGAGCAGTTGATATTCGATACGAGCGACCGCCGCGTCGATCGCGTCGGCAGCAACCGGCCGCTTGCGCAGCGCGAGTTGCATGCTGGCGACGATCTTGCGACGGTCGAATTCGGTGCGACTGCCGTCCTTCTTCACGACGAACGGCAGCGACAGCTCGACCCGCTCGTACGTCGTGAAGCGCTTGTCGCAAGCCGAGCAGCGACGGCGCCGGCGAATCGCGGCGCCATCCTCGGACACGCGCGAGTCTACGACCTGCGTGTCGTCATGCCGGCAGAACGGGCAGCGCATCGTCGATCAGCGATAGACCGGGAAACGCTTGGTCAGCTCGGCGACCTGCGCACGCACGCGCTCGATCGTCGCCGCATCTTCCGGGTTCTCCAGCACGTCGGCGATCAGGTTGCCCACTTGCTCCGCTTCCGCCGGGCCGAAGCCACGCGTCGTCATCGCCGGCGAGCCCAGACGGATCCCGCTCGTCACGAACGGCTTTTCCGGGTCGTTCGGGATCGCATTCTTGTTCACCGTGATGTGTGCCGCGCCGAGTGCCGCTTCCGCTGCCTTGCCCGTGATGTTCTTCGCACGCAGGTCCACCAGCATCACGTGGCTTTCCGTCCGGCCCGACACGATCCGCAGCCCGCGCTTCACCAGCGTCTCGGCCAGCACGCGTGCGTTCTCGACCACCTTCTCCTGGTATGCCTTGAACTCCGGCGACAGCGCTTCCTTGAACGCCACCGCCTTCGCCGCGATCACGTGCATCAGCGGGCCGCCCTGGATGCCCGGGAAGATCGCCGAGTTGATCGGCTTCTCGTACTCGGCCTTCATCAGGATCACGCCGCCGCGCGGGCCGCGCAGGCTCTTGTGCGTCGTCGTCGTCACGAAATCCGCGTGCGGCACCGGGTTCGGGTACACGCCGGCCGCGATCAGGCCTGCGTAGTGCGCCATGTCGACCATCAGGTACGCGCCCACCGACTTCGCGATCTTCGCGAGGCGTTCGAAATCGATCTTCAGCGAGAATGCCGATGCGCCCGCGACGATCAGCTTCGGCTTGTGTTCCTGCGCGAGCTTCTCGGCCGCTTCGTAGTCGATGTCTTCGTTTTCGTTCAGGCCGTAGCTCACGACGTTGAACCACTTGCCCGACATGTTCACCGGCGAGCCGTGGGTCAGGTGACCACCGTGCGCGAGGCTCATGCCCATGATCGTGTCGCCCGGCTTGAGCATCGCGAAGAACACGCCCTGGTTCGCCTGCGAACCCGAGTTCGGCTGCACGTTCGCGGCTTCCGCGCCGAACAGCTGCTTCACGCGGTCGATCGCGAGCTGCTCGACGATGTCGACGTACTCGCAGCCGCCGTAGTAGCGCTTGCCCGGATAACCTTCCGCGTACTTGTTCGTGAGCTGCGAGCCTTGCGCGGCCATCACGGCCGGGCTCGTGTAGTTTTCCGACGCGATCAGCTCGATGTGATCTTCCTGGCGGCGGTTTTCCTGCTCGATCGCTGCAAAGACTTCGGGATCGACGTTCGCGATGGTGCTTTGGGCTCTGTCAAACATACGGTTTCCGTTAAGTGTGTACAGGTTGACCGGGGCGGCCTAGTACGGTGCGCTGCTGGCGGGACCAGCTCGACGTGGCGGAAGAATCCGTATGACGCGAGGCAGGACAGCCACCGGCGATGCACGCGACGGCGCACAACGGCTGCCCAGGCGAACGGCAAAAACGGCGCCCCGCGCTTCACGGTGGGATGCTCCACCTTGACCCCGAAAGGGTTCTATCGCCAGTCACGCAGGGGTGATGAGCGCATTAGTGTATTGGATGCGTCATGATTAGGCAACCGCACGGCAGTGGCCTCCAAACAATAAGGGCCAGACTCTACGCGCCCGTGCCGAAACACTTCGCCGTCTTGCCGCGGTGCGGCATTCTCAGTAGGCTTGCGGGATTCCACCCGCTATTCCGTTACCGACCAGGAGCAGCAATGATCGTGTTCGTCACAGGTGCGTCCGCCGGCTTCGGCGCCGCCATCTCCCGCGCCTTCGTCAAGGGCGGCCATCGCGTCGTCGCCACCGCGCGCCGCAAGGATCGCCTCGACGCGCTCGCGGCCGAACTCGGCGACGCGCTGCTGCCGTTCGAGCTTGACGTGCGCGACCGCGCGGCCGTCGAAGCCGTGCCGGCCGCCCTCCCCGCCGAATTCGCGGCGCTCGACGTGCTCGTCAACAACGCCGGCCTCGCGCTCGGCGTCGAGCCGGCCCAGAAGGCCAGCCTCGACGAGTGGCAGACCATGATCGACACGAACTGCTCGGGCCTCGTGACCGTCACGCACGCATTGCTGCCCGGCATGATCGCGCGCGGTCGTGGCCATATCTTCAATCTGGGCTCGGTGGCCGGCACCTATCCGTATCCCGGCGGGAACGTATACGGCGCAACCAAGGCTTTCGTCAGACAATTCAGTCTGAACCTGCGTACCGATCTGATCGGCACGCCGTTGCGCGTAACCGACATCGAGCCGGGCCTGTGCGGCGGCACGGAATTCTCGAACGTCCGCTTCCGCGGCGACGACGCAAAGGCGGCGAACGTCTACGAGAACGTCCAGCCGCTCATGGCCGAGGACATCGCCGATACGATCTACTGGATCGCCACGCGTCCCGCGCACGTCAACATCAATACGATCGAAATGATGCCGGTCGCGCAAGCTCCGGCGGGCCTCACGATCCATCGCGGCTGACACGTCGCCCGCGGCCGCAGGCCCGCCCGCGGCCGGCCCCGGTGTGCCACGACGCACTACATTCCGTTACGAAACGGTTACGAATCCGGCCTTTGCCTTCCGGTAGAATGCGCGCCATGACTCAGCCTACCCGCTCCCCGGAAGCGCCGTCCGGCTTCACCTGGCCGGTGCGCGTGTACTACGAGGATACCGATGCAGGCGGCATCGTCTTCTATGCCAACTACCTGAAGTTCTTCGAGCGCGCCCGCACCGAGTGGCTGCGCGCGTGCGGCATCGACCAGCGCCAGCTCGCCGACGATACTGGCGCGATCTTCATCGTCCGCAGCACGTCGCTCGACTACCGCGCGCCCGCGCGACTCGACGACACGCTGACGATCACGAGCCGGCCCGGACGCATCGGCCGCGCGTCGGTGGATTTCACGCAGGAAGCCTGGTGCGGCGACACGCTGCTCGTGGCCGGACACATTCGCCTCGGCTGCGTCGACCGCGACGGTATCCGGCCCGCGGCCATCCCGCCGGCTGTGCTCGACGCGCTGCAACGCGGGCCCGTCATCGACGCCGGGCACACTCCATTGTCAACGAAGCTCGCATGAGCGCCGTTTAGACAAAGCCTATGAACTTGCGGTTCTGATTCGATACTAAGCAAGGTTCGGCGTCAGGCATGGCCGGCGCGCCGCGCCGCACGCATACCGGGCGCCCCCGAAGGGCCGTTACTCAAACCTCTATGAACACTTCTCAAGACCTGTCGATCATTTCCCTCGTCCTCAATGCGAGCGTGCTCGCCCAGGCCGTGATGGGACTGCTGCTGTTGCTGTCGCTGATGTCGTGGACCTTCATCTTCCGCAAGTGGTTCGCGATCCGCCGCGCGCGCGCGCAGACCGAACGCTTCGAGAAGGATTTCTGGTCGGGCGGCGACCTGCAGGCGCTGTACCAGAGCGCGGCCAACAACCGCCACACGATCGGCGCGCTCGAGCGGATCTTCGAATCGGGGATGCGCGAATTCCTGAAGGCGAAGGAAAAGCGCATCAGCGATCCGGGCCTCGTGCTCGACGGTGCGCGCCGCGCGATGCGCGCGTCGTTCCAGCGTGAGATGGACGTGCTCGAAGCCAACCTCGCGTTCCTCGCGTCGGTCGGCTCGGTCAGCCCGTACATCGGCCTGTTCGGCACCGTCTGGGGGATCATGAACTCGTTCCGCGGCCTCGCGAACGTGCAGCAGGCGACCCTCGCGAACGTCGCACCGGGCATCGCCGAGGCACTCGTCGCCACCGCGATCGGCCTGTTCGCCGCGATTCCGGCGGTGGTCGCGTACAACCGCTACGCGCACGACATCGACCGCCTCGCGATCCGCTTCGAGACCTTCATCGAAGAGTTCTCGAACATCCTGCAGCGTCAGGCCCAGTAAGGAGCGCGCCATGGCAGGAAGTCCCATCCGATCCAGCATGCGCGGCGGCCGCTCGCGCCGTGCGATGGCCGACATCAACGTCGTGCCGTACATCGACGTGATGCTGGTGCTGCTCGTGATCTTCATGGTCACCGCACCGCTCGTCGCCCCGTCGATCATCAACCTGCCGACCGTCGGCAATGCCGCGCCGCAGGAGCAGACGCCGCCCGTCGTCGTCAACATCAAGGCCGACCGCACGATGAGCGTCAAGTACAAGGGCGACTCGGGCGCGACCCAGGAAGACACGATGACGAAGGCCGAGCTCGACAGCTTCATCTCGGCCCGGCAGGCCGATCACCCTGACCAGCCGGTCGTGATCGCGGCCGACAAGACCGTGCAGTACGATGCCGTCATGACCGTGATGTCGGATCTGAAGGCGCGCGGCGTCAAGCGCGTCGGTCTCCTCGTCAAATCGCAATGAACCGGCAGCAATCCACGCGCAGCGCCGCCTACCCGCCTCAGCCTCCCCGCGAGCGCGGCACCTGGCGCGCGTTCGCGCTCGCCGCGCTGATGCACGTGCTGCTCGCGCTGTTCCTCTATCACGGCGTGCAGTGGCAGAACAGCACGCCGGCCGGCGCCGAAGCCGAACTGTGGACCGAGGTGCCCGACGTGCCCGCGCCGCGGCCCGTCGTCACGCCCGCGCCGCCCGCGAAGGTCGCCCCCCCCGCTCCGCCGGTGCGCGACGAGCAGGCCGACATCGCGCTGCAACAGAAGAAACGTCAGCAGGAAGCGGCCGCGCGCGAAGCGCTGCTCGAGCAGCAGCGCCGCGCGCAGCAGTTGAAGCAACAGGAAGAGGAAGCGCGCCGCGCGCAACTCGCCGCGCAGCAGGCCGCCGCGCTCGCCGCGGAAAGGGCCGCCGAACGCGACAAGCAGAAGCAGGCGGCGAAACTGAAGCAACAGCAGCTCGCCGAGCAGCAAAAGCTCGAACAGCAGAAGCTCGAGCAGCAAAAACTGCAACAGCAGAAGCAGGCGCAGCTCGAAGCACAGCAGGCAGCGAAGGCCAAGGCGGACGCCGCCGCGAAAGCGAAGGCGGAAGCGCAGGCGAAGGCAAAGGCCGAAGCGGCTGCGCACGCGAAGGCCGACGCGGCCGCCAAGGCGAAGCTCGACCGGGAACGAAATGCGCGCCTCGCGCAGATGCAGGGCCTCGCGGGTGCCGGTGAAGGCGGCGGCCAGGGCCTCGCGAAAAGCGGCACCGGCACGGGTTCCGGCGGCAACGCCGCATCGCCCGGCTACGCCGACAAGGTGCGCCGCCGCGTGAAGCCGAACATCGTCTGGGGCGGCGAGCGCGCGGGGCTCACGACCATCGTCAAGATCCGCTGTACGCCCTCGGGCGACCTGCTGAGCGTGTCGGTCTCGCGATCGAGCGGCAATTCCGGGTGGGATCAGGCGGTCGTCAATGCGATCCAGGCGTCGGTTCCGTTACCGCCCGATACTGACGGTCATACCCCGTCGAGCATTACGATTACCTTCAAGGCGGCGGAGTGAGCGCAAATGCGCTTAAACTCCGTGCGTCGCTGCCGGACGGGAACGAATCGGGTATTTTTACTGTCTCTGCGGTTGCGCAGCGATCCAAGTCACATGGGAAGCAGAAGCATGAGTTTGATGACAAAGCTAGGTTTCAGGGCACTCGTGGCCTCGTGTCTGATTACGGCGGGCAGCGCCGCTAACGCCCAGGTCAACGTGCTGATCACCGGTGTCGGGTCGACCCAGTTCCCCATCGCCACCGCGAATTTCACGAACGAGGCGAGCCTGCCGCAACAGGTCACGTCGATCGTTCGTGCCGACCTCGCCCGCAGCGGCAAGTTCACCAACATCGACGCCGGCAGCACGCCCGTGCCCGAGACCGCGTCGGTCGATCTCGGCGCATGGAAGGCCAAGGGCGCGAACGCGTTCGTCGCCGGCAGCGTGAACCGCGACGCGAACGGCCAGTACAAGGTCAACTTCATCCTGTACGACACCGTGAAGCAGCAAAGCCTCGGCGGCCTGTCGCTGACGGCGACCGACACCACGCTGCGCACGGCCGGCCACAAGATCGCCGACTACATCTACCAGAAGCTGCTCGGCGTGCGCGGCGTATTCGCCACGCGCCTGTCGTACGTGATCAAGACCGGTAATCGCTACCAGTTGCAGATCTCCGATTCGGATGGCCAGAACGCGCGCATCGCGCTGTCGAGCACCGAGCCGATCATCTCGCCGGCGTGGTCGCCGAGCGGGACGAAGGTCGCGTACGTGTCGTTCGAGCGCAAGAAGCCGATCGTCTACATCCATGACCTGCCGACCGGCCGCCGCTACATGGTCTCCGACCAGAAGGGCAACAACAGTGCGCCGGCGTGGTCGCCGGACGGCAACACGCTCGCCGTCGCGCTGTCGCTGACGGGCAATACGCAAATCTACACGGTCAACGCGAATGGCGGCGGCCTGCGCCGTCTCACGCAGAGCAGCTCGATCGATACCGAGCCGTTCTACTCGCCGGACGGCCGCTGGATCTACTTCACGAGCGATCGCGGCGGCGCGCCGCAAATCTACCGGATGCCCGCACAGGGCGAAAGCGCCGGTGCCGCGCAGCGCGTGACCTTCACCGGCAGCTACAACACGAGTCCGCGGATCAGCCCGGACGGCAAGCTGCTCGCTTACATCTCCCGCACGGGCGGGGGCTTCAAGCTGTACGTTCAGGATCTGCAATCCGGCGCGGCGAACGCCATCACGAATACCAATCGCGACGAATCGCCGAGCTTCGCGGCAAACGGCCAGTACGTTCTGTACGCTACCCAGTCGGGTGGTCGCAATGTTCTGGCCGCAGTGCCTTCCGACGGCAGCGCGCCGCCGCAAATCCTGTCCGTCCAGGGCGGCTCCGTTCGCGAGCCGTCGTGGGGGCCCTTCATGCAATGACCACAAGGAGAGTAACCATGATGTCGAATAAAGCTCGTCTGGCCCTGGCCGTGATGATGATCAGCGCGCTCGCCGCATGTAAGTCGGGCGTGAAGCTCGACGACAAGGCGAACAACGCGGGTGCCGTCAGCACGCAACCGAGCGCCGACAACGTCGCGCAAGTGAACGTCGACCCGCTGAACGACCCGAACAGCCCGCTCGCGAAGCGCAGCATCTACTTCGACTTCGACAGCTATTCGGTGAAGGACGAGTACCAGCCGCTGCTGCAGCAGCACGCTCAGTACCTGAAGAGCCACCCGCAGCGTCACGTGCTGATCCAGGGCAACACCGACGAACGCGGCACGAGCGAGTACAACCTCGCGCTGGGCCAGAAGCGTGCGGAAGCCGTCCGCCGCGCGATGGCACTGCTCGGCGTGAACGACTCGCAAATGGAAGCCGTGAGCCTCGGCAAGGAAAAGCCGCAGGCAACGGGCCACGACGAAGCATCGTGGGCGCAGAACCGTCGCGCCGACCTCGTCTACCAACAGTAAGTAACGGAAGAATCGCCGTATGACGCACCGTGTAACCTGGCTGCGTGCAGCCGCAGCTCTCTGCGTCGCCGGCGCGGCGTGGTCGGCCGCGCCAGCGCACGCCGGCGTGTTCGACGACAACGAAGCGCGCCGTGCCGTGCTCGACCTGCGTAGCAAAACCGACAACCTGGCGAACCAGTTGTCGGCCGCCCAGCGTACGATCCTCGATCAATCCGGCCGTCTCGACCAGCTGAACCAGCAGGTCGCGACGCTGCGCGGCGAGAACGAGGATCTGACGAACCGGCTGACGACGCTCGAGCGGCAGCAGAAGGAGTACTACCAGGATCTCGACACGCGGCTCAAGAAGTTCGAGCCGCAGCAGGCGACGATCGATGGTGTCGAAGGCACCGTGCAGCCGGGTGAAACGGATGCGCTCAATGCGGCGCAACAGCAGTTCCGCAACGGCAACTTCAAGGCGGCCGCGGCTTCGTTCCGCGCGTTCATCGCGAAGTATCCGCAGAGCCCCTACCAGCCGACCGCGCAGTACTGGTACGGCAATGCGCAATACGCGCTGCGCGACTACCGCGGTTCGACCGCGACGTGGCAAGGGATCGTCAGCAAGTTCCCGCAGCACCCGCGCGCGGCCGATGCCCTCGTGGCGATCGGGACGAACCAGCTCGAACAAGGCCAGAAGGCGGCCGCGAAGAAGACGTTCGAGCAAGTCGTGTCGCAGTACGCCGGGTCGAACGCGGCGCAGACGGCGCAGGGCAAGCTCGAAACGATCAAATAATTATCGCGGCGGGTTGTTGACACCCCATCAATCCGCCGCTATAATCTTTTGCTCTTTGGGTCGCTTGCCAAGTTGTTAAAGCAACGAACCAACAGGTTTCAAGAACGTGGGGTGGTAACTCAGTTGGTTAGAGTATCTGACTTTTAATCAGAGAGTCGAGGGTTCGAGTCCCTCCCACCCTACCAACTATCTTTGATAGTGCATTCAAGCCTCCCGCGTGGAGGCTTTTTTGCGTCTGTCGCTCCTGTGCCGAATCCGACATTTCTGCTTACCTGCGCGGAGTGCGCGTTCGAGCCACGCGCGCCCCACTCAGGGGTTAGCTCCGCCGCCCGCCAGTTCATTTCAAGTCGGTGCTCGCATGCACGCGATTTTCGCTTGAAGACTGCCGTATCAAAGGCTATCGAGATCAGCAAGCCCGCGCTCGCCGCGCCAGCAAATTCCCTGAGGTAAAAAATCCAGCACCTAGTTACGCTCAACGGCGAATCAGCTGGCGAGCGACCTCTCGGGCCGCCAGATCCGATCGGCACTGACATATCCCGAACCACCTAACCCGCGTTGGCCAAACACGACCCCGAGCAGGTCGCCGATCATTCTCGATAGCAAGAGCGCGAGACGCCCTAAAACGCGTCTCGGCACTCAGATCCGGCACTCAAGGCCGTCGTCTATTCATGGGTCGATTGCCGCTCAAGGTCCGCCGTTCTACGTAACAGCGCCTCGATCTCGCTCCGTGACGCTTCGAATTGACTTCGCATCCTTGAAAGTTCGCTTTCAAGGATGCTGGCCCGCTGTTCAAACTCATCCACCAAGATCGACTGCTTCTTATTGGCGGCGTCGATCATTACGGCACGCGCCTCATCCATACCCAAATGCAACCGCGCAATCTGCTCTGCGTGGGCTTGCGAGCGCTCCAGTTGCTGACGAAGCAGCAGCTCAATCTCCTGACGCGCTTTATGCAACTGGTCCTGCGCATCCAGCAGACGCTTCTCCAGGGCACTCGTGCGCCTCACATGCTCTTCAATCAGCGGCGTGTACGTTTTCTCGGCGGCCTCGATCGAAGCAAGGCGCTCTCGATCGATTCTCGAATGTGCATGAGCAAGTTCCTCTGCGTACTTTCGCTCTCTTTCCGCCTGCTGCCGCAGCAATGCTTCGACCTCGCCGCGGATGCTCACCGTTACCTTCGCGCACTCTGCGTCCGATTTGATACGTTCGCGAGCCAACTCTTCCTTGAGTTCATTCAACTCCTGCGACTTCTCTGCAAATCCCTCTTTGGCTTTCGACCAGCCACCATTCGCCCCTGCCATCCAGATCCGTCCTGTCTCGTACCGGCCATGGGCAATGAAATGGGCATAGGGGGGCGTACCCGCCGCAAGAATGTCGGTGTTATTAAGCAAGTAAGCAATTGGATCAAAATCCTGCGGGATCAACGGATCATTTGCCAGATGCCAATCGATGTTCAACAAGGCACTCGCTACGTGCGAGGCGCCGGACTGCTGAGTCAGCGCAATTTTTTCCAACGCCCAGTTCAGCACCAGATCGCGCACGCGTGCCTCGTGGCCGACCATCTCGCCTTCTATACTCAGCGAGGTCTCAACGGCTAAGGCTTGGCGATCGGTCTTGTTACGCTCGCCGGAAAGCGAAACAACATCAGCGCCACCAAAGAAATGACTATTGACCCAGTCGATATCGGCCCTATACCGCTTCTCGAGCCCTCCCTCGACCTCGTCAGTCATCTCGACAGACTCTGATTTGGCAAACGGCTCCGCATAAATCATTCGATCCGAAACTTCCTCGGAGAACGAAGCACCAAACTCCCGATTAATTCTACGAAGAAGGCTACGCTCCACGCCAGTCAGGGATCGATTGACAATTCGATCCTGATTCTCAAGGGTAGAAACTCCAATCAGGTCAACAAAGGAATCAACCACCCGCTTTTTGATTGCCTCGTAGCTGACGACAGTTACTTCATCGCTGGATAACACTTCGGAGAGGGATCTGAGTGTGGATATATGCAACCATTCAGCCGTATCGACCCATACCTCGAAATCCTCACACAATCCGTGACGCTTGATGAGCTGATCATAGACTGACTTCATGAACGGGATCACGTTTCGCACGTAGAAAACCACACGCAGACGAATGCCCTCTCCTCGACAAACATCGGCTAACAAACGCCAATTTTCGGAAGAAAATTCACTGAACAATTCAGATGAACAAATCGCGTTTGAATACTCACCAAAATAAGACCTAATTACAGCAGCAATTATCGAAACATCATTTCTTTCATCGCAAATGGCCTCACGCAACATCTCACCATTTCCGCTCGAAATCTGATGTTCGAACGCCATCCCGGTTTTATTCAGATACCCTATGTCGCGCGCAGCGAGCTTTTCGGAGTTGAATTCAAGAAAACTCTGCAGCGCAGACGATCCTGTTTTAGGGCCACCCGCATGCAAGAACAATGTAGATTTCATGTTTTTATAACCGACTCAGATCGACTTGAGTTGCGCGAATTGCGACCCACTTCCCGCCGAAATAAAATATCCGTACATCAATGAAAATTTCTTCAATTTCATGCCTTTTATCAACCCACCTCCCCGGGTAAGCTGAGGCCGCCTCACTCGCGATGGTTTGCAACAACCAAATTCGAATTCTCAATGTAAATATTCGCGCACTGAAACCAACACGCTTGCTTACCGCAATCTTACTGCCTTTCCTTGCACTTCTCCACGAAATTCATCCATTCGGCAGGTCGAATATCCGCTGACGAAATTGGACGGGCAACAAGCCATCAAGGAAAAAGGGGCAAATGCACGCT
The DNA here is from genome assembly GCF_055810675.1 of Burkholderia sp. YHN3-13. NCBI lineage: Bacteria > Pseudomonadati > Pseudomonadota > Betaproteobacteria > Burkholderiales > Burkholderiaceae > Burkholderia > Burkholderia sp. YHN3-13. The sequence continues at coordinate 66,073 of NZ_JBVVNQ010000007.1, forward strand.
TCACACTGAGGCAGCGACGGTTACGAAAAATCGGCCTATGTTCAAAGCAGAATCACTGGAACAGCCAACACGGGCAGTCCACAAGCTACTGCATGCGCCCGCGGTCATTGCGGACTCCAGTTCTATCACCGCAACCGGCACCTGTGCTGCCGGCGCTCCAGGCTCGCGCGCGATAGCAAGACTTGCTTCTTTCCGGTTCCGACAAGCAGTTCGCCTGCTGCGCGACGACAATCCATTCGGACGATCCAGCGCTTCGGTAACACAAAATGCCGCCCCCCCTGCTGCTCTATGGTCATCACGCATTGCTCCGCGTATCGATCTGCAAATGTCAATGATTGCTGCCGTCGCTTGTGCATGCGCCGCCGCTCGCATTAGGCCGGATGCGGACAGGCACGCCCCGCTACTCTCATCCCAGGCGTCAACGAAAGTAGCGCCGGCTTCAGTACCCGTCACTCGAAATCGACTCGCGCGCTTTTTTGAGTAGAAACGAGTTTGCCGAACAAAACGTCAGCGCTCACTCACGTCCCGCAGCCCACCCCATATCCCGTGCACAGATGCCCTCAGGCAGCAGCAGCCGCTGCGAGAGTTGCCGATGCACGATCGTGCAGGCAATGAAACTGCATCCGCGCGAACAGTGACGTTCGATATGAAAATGAATCGTACATGCGGGCCGAACAGGAACGTCTGCCACGAACGCTCGACGATCGTGCGCGCGTTGCAGCTCCGGCCTTCGCCAGCCGGCAACCTCGCGCGCTCGAAGATCGCGCGCACCCGCCCGGCAAGCGACACCAGCGTGACGAACGGCACGATCCACAATGCGATATACAGCAGCGGGCGTCCGGCGAACGCGAGCGCGCCGAACAGCAAGCCATCGCAGGCCAGCATCAACGCCACCTCTCACGCCGCATACGCGCGCGAATTTCCGGCCTTCGGCAACACATGCGCGAACTTGCTGCGCGCAAGCTTCACGACGCTCGTCACACAGCCGATCCCGCACGCAAAAGCGAGCAAGCGGCCGTTCTTCGCATCGTAGTTAGCGGTATTTGCGCCGATCTCGACGAAGTCGATCGGGCGGCCGGCCAGCGCGGTGATTTCGGCGCATGCATCCGCCGGCAAGCCGTGGTGCGTGATGACCCATTGCACCAGTGCCGCTGACGGCACGGTCTGTTGCAACAGCGCAGACACGAGGCGCTTCAGGCTGTCGACGGTCTGCGCCATGCCCGCGCCGCCACGCAGGCTGTTCGTCTCCAGCACGAGCGCGGTCTTCGCCGCCACGGAACGAGCGGCCGCGGTGCGGCTTCATTGAAGTTAGGCATCCGGAATATCTCCGCCGTCATGCGCAGCGGTATGGATGAACCGACAGTAAGGAGGCTTGTGGCACGCCGACGAAAGCGGGCCGCCGCGACCCTCGTCGCGAAGCGGGCGGCCCGATCAGGCGCCCGCCGTGCGCAGCATCACTCCTGGATCGACGGCGCGGACTCTGCGTCGGCAAAACGCGGCTTCGCGTTCTGCAGGTCGCGCGTGTTCTTTTGCACGGCCACCGAGCCGAACAGCGCGAGCACGAACGACATCGCGTAGAAACCCTTTTCGCTCAGTTGCAGCGTGGCATTGAACAGGCCGACGATCAGCAACGCGATCGACAGCAGCAGCGCGATCCAGCTGAGGCCGTAGTAGATGCCGGTGACGGGAATACCTTCCGCGCGGTCGCGCACGCTCTTCTGCAGCGAGATCGCCGCGTAAAGGCCGAATACCAGCACGGTGAAGTAGTAACCCTTCTCGTTGAGCTGCATGCCGGCGTTCCAGAGGCCGATCAGGAACGCCGCGAAGCCGGCGAGCAGCGCGGCCCACGATGCTGCCACGAACGCGAACGACGGCTGATGGATGGTGGTCTGGTTCATTGCTTTGCCCTCTCTCTCTTCTTGTTCGAAATCGTTTTCGTTGAACTGCGTTTTGCGCATGGTAGCAGCTTTGGTCCGCGAGACGACAGCCGCCGGTGCAGTCTTACATGCCGCGCTGCGCGCGGCGCCAGCGCCCGGGCGTCATGCCGAGCACCGCGCGAAACGCCTTGCCGAAGGCAGCCTCGGACTGGTAACCGACCGCCTGCCCGATCTCCGCCTGACCGCGCTGCGTGTCCTGCAGCAACGCGCATGCATGCATCATCCGGATCTGCGCGACGAACGCGCCGACACTCATCCCGGCTTTCTCGCGGAAATGCCGCGCATACGTCGCGCGCGACATGGCCGCCGCGTCGCCAAGCGACTCGACCGTCCACGGCTGCTCCGGCGCCCGCAGCACGGCCTGGACCGACGGGCCGAGCCGCGCGTCGGCCGCGAGCGCGAGCCAGCCGGACGGCACGCTCGCGCCGCGGCCATAGGCACGCAGCGCATACGCGAGCAGCGCCTGGCCGAGCGCGTTCACGATCGCGCCGGCGCCCGGCTGCACGTTCGACGCCTCGGTGCGCAGCACGCTCGTCAGCAGTTGGAGCGGCTCGAACCCCGAGGCCTCACGCAATCCGACGTGCAGCACCTGCGGCAACGCGCGCATCAGCAATTCGCCTGCACCACGCGCGTAGACGAACCGTCCGCACAGCAGGTCCACACTCGCGCTGTGCGGCGCGGCCGGATCGAGATTCGACTTGACCGGCAGCACCGCGCCGTCGCCGGCACCCGAATCGCGTAGCGGCACGACCGGCTGCGACCGGTCGCGCCCCGTGTCGAGCAAGTCGTGTGCGCCGCCGGCTGGCAACAGCAGGAAATCGCCTTCGGCGAGCTGCAGCATGCGCCCGTCGGCCGTGCGCAGCCGGCACGTGCCGGTCAGCACCAGATGGAACGCCGCCTCGCCGGGCGGCAGCGGGTCGTGCGGCATCGCGAATGGCCCGTCGAGCAGGCATCGCACGTCGAGCTCGACATGGCTGCGCCCCAGCGACAGCAGTTGACTCAAGGCATCCATGAGACGATTGCGCTAAAAATTGACACTCTAGCGTATCGAAACCCTCAGCGCGAACGATCAGAATAGGTCTGCATCGCCCGAGATCGCGGCGGCCGCCGCCCTCCTCACCTCTTCTCGAAAAGGACGCATCATGCTGAACTGGAACGAATACCGGAAGGAACTCTCGACGCGCATCGGCGACATCGCCAAGCTGTCGCCCGATACGCTGGCCGGGTACAAGGCGCTGTCCGGCGCAGGCGCCAAGACCGGCCATCTCGACGCGAAGACGCGCGAGCTGATCGCGCTCGCGGTGGCCGTCACGACGCGCTGCGACGGCTGTATTGCCGTTCACACCGCCGAGGCGACGAAGCACGGCGCAACCAAGGAGGAAGTGGCGGAAGCGCTCGGCGTCGCGATCGCACTGAATGCAGGCGCGGCGCTCGTCTATTCGGCGCGCGTGATGGACGCGCTCGGCGACTGACCGTCACCGCAGTGCCGTCGCGGGCCACCCTGCTGCGTGGCGCCCGGCCGTCCGGCCGGGTGGCCACGCACCTCGCGATGGTTGAAGATTGGCCGGCGTTCTCGCGCCGGCAGCCGCCGCTGCGCCGCGCGCAGGCGCGGGCATGCCGCGAAGTCGGCTACCATGCGCGAACGATCCATCGTAAAGGAGCATTCCATGTGCCGCTGGCTCGCCTATACGGGTAATCCGATCCATCTGGAAACCGTGCTGTTCCGCGCGAAGCATTCGCTGATCGACCAGAGCCTGCATTCGGAACTCGGCGCCACGACCACCAATGGCGACGGCTTCGGCATCGGCTGGTACGGGCGCCCCGACGAGCTCCCGTTCCGTTACCGGTCCGTCCATCCGGCATGGAACGACCGCAACCTGCGCGAAGCCGCGCGCGCGATCCGCTCGCGAATGTTCGTCGCACATATCCGCGCGGCGACCGACACGCCGGTACAGGAAACCAACTGCCACCCGTTCCGCCACGGCCGCTGGCTGTTCGCGCACAACGGGTTGATCCGCGACTTCCACAAGCTGCGCCGCGACCTGACGATGAAGGTCGATCCCGCGCTGTTCCCGACGCTCGAAGGCTCGACCGATTCGGAGCTGATGTTCCGCCTGGCGCTGACTTACGGCCTCGAACAGACGCCGCTGCCGGCACTCGAACGAATGGTCGGCGTGGTCGAGGAAACCGCCACGCGGCATCGCGTGGCCGATCCGCTCAACATGACGGTCTGCGCGACCGACGGCGACCGGATCATCGCGGTGCGCTATTCGAGCGAACGGCAATCGCGCTCGCTGTTCCACAGCACGTCGTTCAAGCACCTGCACGAACTGTATCCGCATAACCCGCGCATCGCCGAAGCCGGCGACGACGCGTTCATGGTCGTGTCGGAACCGCTCGTCGACCTGCGCGGTGCATGGGAGGAAGTGCCGGAGGGGATGGCGATTGTCGCGCATGGCGCGGATGTGCTGCAGCAGCCGTTCGCGCCGCGGCACAAGTAGCGGGCGGCGCCGTGCGCGCCGTCAGCCGCGGCGCGAGAACCGCATCCGGATCGAATCGAGCTCGGCCGGCAGCCGGCGCGAACGCTCGCGCCGCCGCGGCAGCGCGGCGAACCCCAGCCGCTCGTACAGCGCCCGGGCGCGCCCGTTGCGGGTCAGCACGTCGAGCACGACCTCGCGGCTGCCGTCGGCCGGCAACGCACCGGCGTCCAGCGCATCGCGGAACAACGCACTGAAGATACCCGTGCCGCGCTGCCGCTCGTCGGTCGCGCAATGCGCGACGAGGATCTGCGAACGCTTCGGCGCCGGGAGTTCCGTTTCGAGGATCAGCCCGCGCAGCAACTGGCCGATCGTGCGGCGCACGCCGAAGAAACGCGCGAGGGCCCACACGACATGCACGTCGTCGAACATCGTCCGATGCCCGTCGTGAATCGCCATTACCGCAAGCACGGAGCCGTCTTGCGCAACCGCGACGCGGTGCCGGCGCCACGAGAAGCGCCCGTGACGCGAGCGGAATGCCCGCTGCAGGAACGCGATGCAGCGCGCGTCGCTTTCGCCGAGAAAGAACCCGAATTCGGCCACGCCGGACGCGAACACGAGCGGCCCGCACGCCGCCGCATCATCCGCATCGGCCGCGCGAAACCGCACGGGCTCGCCGGCGCGCGGAACCGCCCGCGGGAACGCGGCGGCCTGCGTCATGCGCTCCGCCCCGCCAGCCGCGACAACACGCCCACCGTCCGGCTGATCTGCTCCGGTTCGTGCGTCGAGCAGATGAAGAAACGCAACCGCGCCGCCTTTTCCTCGACGGCCGGATAGAAGATCGGCTGCACGTTGATCCCTTCGTCGAACATCGCATTCGCCCATTGCGCGGCCTTCAGCGAACTCCCGGTAATCACCGGCACGACCGCATAACCCGCACTCGTGCCCGTATTCAGCCCGGCGGCGCGCGCCTCGGTCAGGAACTGCCGCCCGCGCGCCTGCAGTTGCGCGACGCGCGCCGGCTCCGCCTGCAGGCGTTCGAGCGCGGCCAGCGACGCTTCGGCGAGCGTCGGTGCGAGTCCGACGCTGTACAGAAAACCCGGCGCCAGATGACGCAGCATGTCGACGAGCGGCTGGCAGCCGGCGATGAAACCTCCGCAGCCGGCCAGCGTCTTGCTCATCGTGCCCATCCACATGTCGACCTGATCGGGGGCGACGCCGCAATGCTCGCGGATACCCTTGCCGGTCGCGCCAAGCACGCCGAGCGAGTGAGCCTCGTCGACCAGCAGGAACGCGCCGTGGCGCGTCTTCACGTCGACGAAGCGCTGCAGGTCGGGGAAATCGCCGTCCATGCTGTACAGCCCTTCGATCGCGATCAGAACGTGCCGATATTCGCGGCGCACGCGCGACAGCAGTTCGTCGAGCGCCTGCCAGTCGTTGTGCGGGAAGCTCAACCGCTTCGCGCCGCTCAGCTGCGCGCCCTGCACGATGCTGTTGTGCGCGAGCGCATCGTGGACGACCAGGTCGCCCGGGCCGAACAGCGCGCCGATCACGGTCACGTTGGTCGCGTGGCCACTCACGAACGCAACGCAGTCGTCGGTCTCGTAGAACGCGGCCAGCGCGCGTTCGAGGTCGCGCTGCACCGGGCGTTCGCCCGCGACCATGCGGCTTGCCGATGCCGACGTGCCGTAGCGGTCGATCGCGGCTTTCGCACGCGCGGACACGTCCGGGTCACCGGCCAGGCCGAGGTAATTGTAGTTCGCGAAGTTCAGGTATTCGCGGCCGCCGATCTGCGTCGTCGCACCGGCGACGCCGTCGTGCACGCGGAAAAACGGCGAGTCGACGCGCAGCTTCTCGCCCATCTCGCGCATGATCCGGACCTGCTGATACTGCGGCATCGATTCGAAGCGGCTGCGCGCCGACGCGGTCTGCGCAGCCGGCGTGCCGGGCACGCCGGGCGCCGCCGCGGCATCGGTCGCGCGTTCCAGTTGCCGTTTCAGGGCTTTCGCCGCCAGTTGCTGGCGAAGATGCTCTCCCAGTGCCATCGCTTCCTTCGCTTTATCTCGAAAAGACGCTATGTTACGCCGCGTATTTTGAAAAAGCGTGGTTTCAAGTCTCGGAAAAGTCGGCCCACTGCCACGCATCGGGCGTAGCGAGCAGCGCATCGACCAGCCGGAAGTTCATTTCGTGGCTCGGCCGCAGCGCGCTCACGCGCGCCAGCAGCGGCGCACCGGCCAGCGCGAGATCGCCGACCAGATCGAGCACGCGATGCCGGACGAACTCTTCCGGCAGCCGCATCCCGCCCAGCACGCGATTGCCGACGATGGACGCGGTACACGACGGCCGCGCGCCGCGCAGGATCGGCACGCCGCGCAGATACCCGGCGACGATCGCCGGCACGGCCCACTTCACGCGCCCGTACGAGCGCGACGGCGCGATTTCGGTCGCGAATGCGGCCGGCGTCAGCGCGCCGTCCCAGTGCATGTCGCCGAAGCCGCGCAGGTCGTTGCGTACGCTCAGTTCATAGCGCGACGCCGGCTCGATCCGCATTTCACGCCGCTGGCCGCCCTCGCCATCCGTGACGACGACGGGCCGCAGCACCCGGATGAAGCGTTTCGGCGCATCGAGCGCGACGCGGCCGCATGCGCGGATCGCATCGACCCACGGCGTTGCGCTGCCGTCGAGAATCGGCACCTCCTCCGCGTCGAGCTCGACGATCGCGTGATCGATTTCGCACGCGAGCAGCGACGCAAGCAGATGCTCGACGGTGCGCACGCCGACGCCGTCGGCATTGCGCAGCATCGTGCAGAGCGGCTGCGCGCGGCGCAGCGCGGGATCGACCGGCAGCGTCGCGAGTGTGCGCCCGTGCGCGACGCGGCGGAACGCAATGCCCGTCACGCCGTCTTCCGGGCGTCCGGGCAGGATCCGCACGCCCACCCGGCGCCCCGTGTGCAGCCCGTGCCCGTCGATCGTCAGCGGCTGTGCCAGCGTACCCTGGCGCGTCGCCCAGCCTGCCGGTGCGCTCATCGGACAACCTCCAGCGGCGGCGACGCATGACCGGCGACGGCCGCCGGCCCGGTGTCGAGCATCGCGCGCGCTTCGCCGTCGATCGCATGCTTCGCGGCAAGCGCCGCGACGGCCTCCTGCGCGGCATCGGTCGCGGAGCCTGCGTCGGCATCGGCCGACGCGCCGATCGAATCGACGATGCGCCCGGCCAGCGTCGTCACCGACGCGCCTTCGGCAATCGCCATCACTGACAGCTTGACCTCGAACGCTTCCTCGACCGCAAGGCCGAGCTCCATCCCCATCAGCGAATCCATGCCCATGTCGAGCACCGACTTGTCGAGCGCGATGCGGTCGGGCGTCATGTGCAGAATCCGCGCAATCTGCGCCTGCAGCGTCCGCGCCACCAGCGCGATCGCTTCGTCGCGCGGCAACGCGAGCACCTCTTCGCGCAGCTGCGTGCCGCCGTCGCGCGCATCGCCGCCGCTCGCGTGCGATTGCAGCAGCGCATACCGGCGCGCCTTCGCGGCCGGCATCCCGCGCGCCACCGCGTGCCAGTCGAGCCGGACCACGGCTTCGCCGGCCGCGCCTGCAACCAGCGTGCGCTCGAGCGCGACCATCGCCTCGTCGGACGTGATCGACGCACCGCCGATCCGCGACTGCAACGCTTCGCGCGTATCGGCGTGGCGCGCGAGGAAACCGACGTCCTCGAGCGGCCCCCAGGCCATGAACGTGCCCGGCAACCCTGCCGCGCGGCGATGTTCGACCAGCGCTTCCAGGAAGGTGTTGGCCGCGACGTAGTTCGATTGCCCCGGATTGCCGAGATAGGTCGTCGCCGACGAATAGACCACGAACAGGTCGAGCGGCAGCGCGCGCGTCGCGCGATGCAGGTTCCACGCGCCGGCCACCTTCGGTGCGAGCACCGCGGCCATGCGTGCATCGTCGAGATTGCGCACGAGACCATCGTCGATCGACATCGCGGAATGCAGCACGCCCTTCAGCGGCACGTCGCGCCGGACGATCGCGGCGATCATCGCGTCGACCGCCGCGGCATCGGTCACGTCGCACGACACGACATCGACGGTGACGCCCAGCGTGTCGCGCCAGCACGCGACCTCGTCGCGCGCCGCGGCGGCGAGTTCGCCGGAGCGGCTCGCCAGCGTGATCCGGCGCGCGCCGCGCTCGACCATCCAGCGCGCGCTCGCGAAGCCGAGCCCGCCCGTGCCGCCGACCACCAGGTACGCGCCCCGCGGATCGAGTGCGAGCGAGCCCGCGCCCGTCACACCGCGCGTCGGCGCCGGCGTGCCGGACGGATAGGTCACGAGCACCTTGCCGATCTGGCGCGCCTGCTGCATGTAGCGGAACGCATCCTCGGCCCGTTCGGCGGGGAACGCGCGATACGGCAGCGGATGCAGCACGCCTGCCGCGAACAGCGCCATCACTTCGCCGAACAGGCGTTCGGTCAGCTCCGGCAACGCGCCCATCAACTGGTCGGCATCGATGCCGAAATAGCTGATGTTGTTGCGGAACGGCCGCAGCCCGATATGGCTGTTTTCGTAGAAATCGCGCTTGCCGAGCTCGAGGAAACGACCGAACGGACGCAGCGTGTCGATGCTGCGCACCATCGCTTCGCCGGCCAGCGAGTTCAGCACGATGTCGATGCCCTGCCCGCCCGTCATCGCGCGGATCTCGTCCGCGAACGCGAGACTGCGCGAATCGAGCACGTGATCGGCGCCAAGCAGGCGCACGAATTCGCGCTTCTCGTCGCTGCCGGCCGTCGCGAACACTTCCGCGCCGAAGTGGCGCGCGAGCTGGATCGCGGCGATCCCGACACCGCCCGCGCCGCCGTGCACGAGCACGCGTTCGCCGCGGCGCAGCCGCGCGAGTTCGACGAGCGCGTAATACGCGGTGAAGAACGTGGTCGGCACGGTCGCCGCTTCCTCGAACGACAGGCGTTCGGGCTTCGGCGCGATCGCTTGCGTACGCGTCCTGACGCGCGTCGCGAACGATGCCGGCGCGAAGCCGAGCACCGCGTCGCCCGGCGCAAATGCCGTCACCGCGCGGCCGACCCGGACGACACGGCCGGACAGCTCCATGCCGATAGACGCGCCCGCGAAGCCGGTTTCGACCGCCTCATCGGACAGGAGCCCCATCGCATACATCACGTCGCGGAAATTCAGGCCGGTGGCGACCGGCTCGATTTCCACCTCGTCCTCGCCCAACGGGCTTTCGGGCAACGCAAACCATTCGAGATTGCGCAACGAGCCCGGCGCGTCGAACGCGAGCACCGACGCGCGCGCGATCGCGCCATCGCTGCGCGCCGCGGCCTGCACGGCCGTCAGCATGCGCGGCACCCGCCGCCCGTGTGCGCTCAGGACGACTTCTTCCTCGACCGCCGAGCCGGTCAGCTCGCGAATCAGCGCATCGGGAATCCCGTCCACCGCTTGATCGACGTCGATCAGGCGGCACGCGAGTTCGGGATGCTCGTTCGCGAGCACGCGACCGAGGCCCCACAGCGTCGCCTGCTCCGGGTGCGCATTCGCGGCCCCGGCAAACGGCGCGCCGCCGCGCGTGACGACGGTCAGCCGCGTGGCCGCGTTCGGCTGCGCGCCGAGCGCGCGCACGAGTGCCGCCAGCGCGATCGCGCCGTGACGCTGCGCGGCCATCAGGACGTCACCCGTCGCGGCCTCGGCGAGCGGCGTTTCCGGTGCGCAGAACACGACGTGCGCTGGCTGCCCGGCCGGCAACGACGCAATCGCATCGACCGCGTGCGTGAGGTCGACGATATCGGCCGGATAGCCCGCCTGCGCCAGCGCATCGGCCAGTTGCCCGCCGAAACCGCCGACCGCATCCGGCGCGTGCATCACGAGCCAGCGTTCGTTGCGTGCGAGCGCATCGAGATCGCTCGGGTCGCTGCCATGTTGGGCGGCCTTCGTGCTCGCGGGATTGCGCGCGACGACGAACGTCGGCGTGCCGTCCAGGTCGAGCGATTGCTCGACGTGCCGCACAACGTCGACGTAGCCTGCGCGCGCGAGCGCGGCCTCGAGATCGGCCGGCGCCAGCGGCACGGGCGTGCCGGCTTCCGTCGACGCCGCCTGCGCGGCGAACACGATGTCGGAGAAACGGCCGCGGCGCGACTCGGCCAGCAGCAGCAATCCACCGGGCGCCAGCCACGACCGCATCGCATGCAGCGCGTCGGCCACATCGTGACGGCCGCTCAGCGCGCGGTTCGCGACGATCAGGTCGTAAGGCCCAGTGTCGTCGGCCGACAGCGACAATCGCTCGCCCGACTGCAGCGCCACCGTGCGCACCGCCGCTTCCGCGTCCGTGTCGAACCCGGCCAGCTGGCCGGCCGTCGCGGCAATCGTGTGATCGCAGCGTGCGACCGCGAGATGCATGCCGAGCGTCTGCAGCACGTCGCCGTCCGTCGCACCGAGTTCGAGCACGCGCAGCCGGCGCGCCGGCTGCCATGCGTCAACCGCGTGCCCGACGCCGGCCGTCAGCAGCGCGTGCACGTGCTGCCAGGTCGGCGACGCGGCAAGGAGCTGCTCGACCAGGCTGTGGCCGGTCGGCGACAGCCAGCGTGCGCCATCCTTCGCGCCGCTCAGCACGTCGGCCAACGCCGCGCCGCAATGCGCAAGCAGCGTCAGCTCGGCCACGTGCGCCGGCGATTCGGCCAGCAGCCCGCGCCACAGCTCGTCGAGCGGCGGCAACGCCGCGCATGCCGCGTCGTCGCGTACGAGGTGCGCGCCGTCGCGATGGGCCAGGCCGTCCTCGACGAGCATGTCGGCAAGACGTGCCGCCAGCGCCGCACGCCCGGGCGCCGGCTGCCAGGTGTCGGCGAACGCGCCGAGCGCATCGAATGCGCGCAGCACGTAGAGGCTCGCGAGCACGTCGAGCAGCGGCAGGATTTCGGTCAGATGCCGCGTGCGGCGGCCGTCGTCCTCGGCCGTCTCGAGCCGGGCGACCGCCTGCGCAAGCAGCGCGTCGGGCGCCGGCAGACCGGCCGCATCGACATCGCCCGGCAGCGGCGCCTCTTCGAGGCGGTACACGAAGCGCGCAGGCAGGTTCTGCCGGCGGCCGACGAGGTCGACGCGCCGGAACCGGCAAGCGCCGAGCCGCGCGACGATCGCGCCTTGCGCGTCGAGGAATTCGAAATGCGCGACGACCGAATGCGGGCTGCGCCGGTCGATCCGCGCGAGCACGCGAGCGACCGTATCGCCGCGCAGATAGTCGACCCGGCCGATCTGCACCGGCACGTAAGCCGGATGCTCGCCATCGCGCGCGTGCGCGGCGAGCAGCGCGAACAGCGGATGAAACCCGCTGTCCATCAGCGCCGGATGCAGCAGATAGGCGGACAACGCCCGCGCATCGCCGCATGCGGCGGGTGCCGAGACGTCGGCCAGCGCCGCATCGTCGCCCGCGGCGACCCGCACGCTCCGGACCCAGCGGAACGCCGGCCCGTACGTGAGGCCGATCGCCGCGGTGTTCGCGTACAGCGTGTCGCCGTCGGCGGCCGGCAGCGCAAGCAGGCGCTCGAGCGTACCGGACGGGACGACCCGCGCGGCGCCGAGCGCGCAGCCGCTCTCCAGCATCCGCCCCGTCACGTTCAGCGTCCATGCGCCGTCCGACATCCGGTCGCGCGTCTCGATCGTGAAGGTCGCGGTGCGCGGCTCGATCACGAGCCGGAACAGCTTCGACTGCTGCGGCTGGAACACGACCGGCGTGCGGATCTCGACGTTTTCGAGTGCCGCATCCGGCGTATCGAAGAAGGTGCGCGCAGCGGCAAGCGCCATTTCGACGTAACCCGCGCCCGGGAACGCCACGCCGCCGTCGACGACGTGATCGGCCAGCATCGGCAGCTTCGCCGGATCAAGCTGGTTTTCCCAGCCGAACGCGTGTTCGTGCAGGCGATAGCCGAGCAACGGATGCTCGCGGCGGCGATTGACGAGGCCGTAGCCTTCGACGGTCGGCGTCAGCCAGAACCGGTCGCGCTGCCACGGATAGGACGGCAACGCCGCGCGCAACGTGCCCGGTGCAAAGCGATCCGGATCGACGCTCGCGCCGTGCGCGATCGCCGCAAGAACCGCCTGCCGCAGCGTTGCCGCGCTGCCGTGATCGCGCTTGAGCGTCGGCAGCACCGTGCCGGCCACGGCCGCTGCCGTGAACGCCTGCTTCACGTATGTGCGCAGGATCGAATGCGGCGACACTTCCACGAACAGCCGGACGCCCTGCTCGATCAGATACGCGACACCGTCACCGAAGCGCACGGGCTCGCGGATGTTGCGCCACCAGTAGCGCGCGTCGAGCTCGGTACCGGAGAACGCCCCGCCGGTCACGGTCGATACGAACGTACCGTTGCCCGGTTGCGGCCGCAGGCTGGCCAGTTCGGCCAGCACGATCGGCTCGATGCGATCCATGTGGCTGCTGTGGAACGCATAGTCGAGATCGAGCATCTGGAAGAACTTGCCGCTGCCGCGCAGCGCGGCCTCAAGTGCCTGCAGGCCCTGCAGTTCGCCCGCCAGCGTGACCGCATCGGGGCTGTTGATGCCGGCGATTTCGACGCGCCGCGCGAGCCCGTGACGCGCGATCAGTTCGCGTGCGGCCGCGTCGCCGATGCCGACCGCGGCCATCCGGCCGCTGCCGCGCGTCATCGCCTGCGCGCGGCTGCGGATCTTGATCACGCGCACCGCATCGGCGAGCGACAGCGCACCCGTCACCCACGCCGCGGCAATCTCGCCGACGCTATGGCCGATCGCCGCGTCGTAACGCATCCCGCGCGCATCGATCACGCGGATCATGCCGACCTGGATCGCGAACAGCAGCGGCTGCGCGTTCTCGGTCGCGGCGAGCCATTCGGCGCCCGCGCCGGCCAGCCATTCCGCGCCCGGGCCGCCGCGCATCACGTCGACGAGCGACGGGCTGCCGTCGGCGCACCACAGCGCGTCGACTTCGTCGAGCGCCGCGCGGAAGACGGCGTTTTCCGCGTAGAGTTCGTTGCCCATCCCGACCCACTGGCAACCGTTGCCCGAGAACACGAGCGCGGTGCGCGGCGTGTCCGCGGGCGCCTGACCGGTGACCACGCAGGCCGGCACGCCTTCCCGCGCCGGCTGAGCCAGTGCCGCCAGCGCCGCGCGGCCTTCGGCCACGTCGGCCGGCGCGACGATCGCGCGATGTTCGAGCCATTGGCGGCGGCGTGCGGCCGCGGCGGCAAGCGCCTGCCAGTCGCCGCCGTTGTCGAGCGTCGCCAGATAGCGGCCTGCGAGCGCGCCGAGCGCAGTTGCGCTGCGCGCGGTCAGCACGAGCGGAGACAGCGCATCGGCCGGTTCCGGTACTGCCGTCGACACGTCACGGGCAGCCGGCGCCTCGGTCAGCACGACGTGTGCGTTCGTGCCGCCGAAGCCGAACGAGTTGACGCCGACCGTCAGCGGCGCGTCGCCCGCGTCGAGCGGCATGTAGCGATCGACGACGCGCAGGCGCCCGCCGTCGAAATCGATGCTGGGATTGGGCGTGACGAAATGCAGCGAGCGCGGCACCGCGCGATGCTTCAGGCACAGCACGGCCTTCAGCAGGCCGGCCATGCCGGAGGCCGTTTCGAGGTGGCCGATGTTGGTCTTCACCGAACCGATGAGTAGCGGACGGTCCGCCGGGCGCTGGCCCGACACGACGTCGATCAGCGCACGCGCCTCGATCGGATCGCCGACCGCCGTGCCGGTGCCGTGCGCCTCGAGGTACGCGAGCGACTGCGGATCGATACCGGCGCGCGCGTACACGCTGCGCAGCAGCGACGCTTGCGCGGCCGCGCCGGGCACACTGATGCCGCCCGGCGAGTGGCCGACCGAGTTCACGCCGGAGCCGGCGATCACCGCGTGGATCGTGTCGCCGTCGGCGAGCGCGCGATCGAGCGGCTTGAGCAGCACGAATGCGCCGCCTTCGGAGCGCACGTAGCCGTCGCCGGTCGCATCGAATGCGCGGCAACGGCCGCGCGGCGACAGCATCGACGCCTTGGAGAAGCTGACGAAGCCGAACGGATGCAGCAGCAGGTTGACGCCGCCCGCGAGCGCCATCTCGGCTTCGCCGGACTGCAGCGCCTTGACGGCCTGGTGGAGCGCGACGAGCGACGACGAGCAGGCCGTGTCGACGGACATGCTCGGACCGCGCAGGTCGAACAGGTAGGACACGCGGTTCGACGCGATGCTCAGGGTGTTGCCGGTCGCCGAATACGGATCGATCACGTTCAGATCGTCCATGTTGCGGTTGCCGTAATCCATGCTGGCAGCGCCGACGAACACGCCGCAGTTGCTGCCGCGCATGTCGGCCGGGCGCACGCCCGCGTCCTCGAACGCTTCCCATGCGAGTTCGAGCAGCAGGCGTTGCTGCGGGTCCATCTGGGCCGCTTCGCGCGGGGAAATGCCGAAGAATGCGGCGTCGAAGCCGGCGACGTTGTCGAGCACGCCGGCCGCGAACGTGTAGCTCTTGCCCGGTTCGCGCTTGGACGGGTGCTGGTAGAAATCGGTGCCGAAGCGGTCGGCGGGGATTTCGGTCACTGCGTCGCGTTCGTCGCGCAGCAGTTGCCAGAAGTCGCCGAGATTGTTAGCGCTCCCGGGAAACCGACAAGCCACCCCAATTATTGCAATCTTACTGTTCATCTTTTATGTCGCTTTCTCGGATGCGTGCGGCTCTTCCACGCGATTTCCGTCATCTTGTACCACATGCAAAAGTACCGACCCGAGTTCTTCGGCAGCCAGGTCACGGCGTTCGGGAGTATCCGTGCCGTAGTTCCGCCATATGAAGTAGTCGCTGTTTTGCGGTGTAACGCCTAGTTTTTCGAATACATGAGGCAGCGCGGGAACGTGGTCGCCATAGAAACAAACGACTGTTTCACGATCGCTGGTACGCAAATGATCGAGCAAGCGCCCGATCATTGCGTCGGCATTTTCAATGTGCCGTAGATATGCGGTCAGGTCGCGCCAGGAGGCGTCTTCGCCAAGAGTATGCCTCGAAGACGATTCTCCGGGTAAAACCTGCTCCAGGTGCAGGGGGCCGTGGTTTTCCATTGTCATTGCGAAGATGAAGCGCGGTTTCTTGCGCTCGCCTTCCAGCAAAGCAATCACTGCGTCCAGCACGGCGGCGTCGGAGATATACGGGCCGGCACGCGGCGCGTCGGCAAAGTATTCGATATCGAGAAATGTGTCGAATCCCAACAACGGAAAGACACGATTGCGGCCAAAGAAATCGGCGTAGTACGGATGAAGCGCCAGCGTCTCGTAACCGCCGCGGCCGAACCAGCTTGCGATCGACGCGCCCGCGCGACGCACGAACGCATATGGATAAAAGCGCGCGTAACCGAGGCGCTCGAACGACAGGCCGGTCAGCATCGAGAATTCCGTGCGCATCGTGTTTGCGCCCCATGCCGGCACCGAAAGCTCGCCATAGCAGACCGCTTCGCGTTTCGCGCGATCGAAACGGGAAAGGACGGCAGGCGCAATCGCGGGTGAGATGCGTCGCACGTCAAAGAGCGATTCGCTCTGGATCACGATGACGTCGGGGCGCTGCACCGACGTACCCGAGACGAAGGGGCCCGCTTCGACCACGCGCCGGAAGGCTTCGAATGCCGCGGGACGCATGCCGTTCAGCAAGTATGCGATGAAGACTGCGAAAAAACCGTGACGGCGCTGATCTTCCTCGGCGTCGAGCGCCAATGGCAGATGAGCTGCAATGTATCGCGCCAGTAAGAATGTAAAAACTGCAACAGCCGCCAGCGCGAGCACCGGACTCGGCGTGACGGGCGCCTCGGCGAGATAGCCAGTGACGACGAGCACGATCCCCGCGCCGATCGCCACGACCTTGCCCGCGCTCAGGAACGGCAGATAGAGCCGCGGGTGCGAGAACAACTGACTGAACAGGCTGAGATCGGTAAAAACGAACGGTTCGCGCAGGGATTCATATTTGGCATTGCTCACAACCGCGACGAGCCCGACCAGCGCGACCGCGACGGATGCAGAAAAGATCGGGCGCGCGGTGGCTAGCAGCATCAGCGCCGCGAAGAACACAACAGAAACCACGTGCAACAGCAGCGCATCTGTGCGACGCCGCAACGACGCACGCGGAATTGCGATCAGGTCCGGCAGAAACGATATGCCTGCCGCAACGGCGAGCGCGAGCCAGATAGCGCCCGTCAATTTACGTCTTCCTTGCCGGGCAGATACGAAAGCTTGTCGAGAATTGCATCGGCCAGCGTGACGGGCAACACGGTCAGGATGCGCATGCCGAACGCAAGCAGGCCCGGGAATGCGATTTCCGCGCGCCCGGCATCGAGCTTTCTGCGGATATATGCCGCGGCCTGCCCGGCAGTCCACATGAACGGCTTGTCACCGGGGAAAACGTCGCTCATCGACGTCTTGACAAAACCGGGAAGAATGACCGAGACACCGATTCCGTCTCGCTTCAGCAGCGGACGAACAGAATCGGCATAGGCCTTGATCGCCGATTTGCTTGCGCAGTACGCGGGCGAAATCGCCATGCCGCGAAGCGCAGCCAGGGAACTGACCGCGGCGATGCGGCCGCGCTTGCGGGCACGCATGCGTTCGACAACCGGGAGGACCGTGTGCATCGCACCGTAGAAATTCGTATCGACGACGGTGGTGATACGGTCGAGGTCCTCCCAGTCAGATGCGGAGGACAGCGTGCTCGCGACGCCAGCATTGGCGATGAGCAGCTCGATCGGATACTGATCGTCGAAACGATGCAGCCACTCGCGAACCGGTTCGGCGTCCCGCACGTCGACGATACCGACAATCACTGTCGCGCCTCGCGCGCGGCAGGCCGCCGCGGTCGATTCGAGTTGCGCTTCGTTCCGTCCGATGATGCCGAGCACGGCGCCGGATTGCGCATACGCAAGCGCAAGCGCACGCCCGATGCCCGCGCTTGCTCCCGTGACTACGACGCTCCGGATCGGCGCCCTAGTCATCCGCACGCTCTAGCCGGGCGACCGCGCCCGCAATGGCCATTGCGATACCGGACCGGGTGTAGAAATCGCCGTTGATCTGCGTGTGATGCATCACATAGTCGAGGAACGCGTGATAAAGGTCCATATCAGGAGGCATCCCGCCAAGCCAAAAGTCATCGAGATCACCCTGCCAGGTCAGGCCGCTCAGATTGTAGATAGCCGATCCAAGCGCGACCAACGGCCGCTTGTGATGCAGCGCGGACAACCCGACCGTGCTATTGATGACCACGACCCCGCGTGCGCGTTCAAGCAATGTCGGAAGATGGCCGGCGTCGATGAAACGAATCCGATCTTCCATGCCTGCGGCACGCGCAATTTTAAGCGAAAAATTGCGATACTCGATCAGCCCTGTGTCCAGCGGGTGATTTTTGATGACCAGCAGCGCATCTCGCGGCGCATATCGCGCGAAGGATTCCAAAACATGGCTGATTGCCGCCCGAATTCCATCGAAAGAAGAATGCACGACGATTTGCGCATCCGAATTCAATTGAAGAGGAAACAGGTAGTAAGGCCGCACGCCGTCGAGCAATTCCCGCGTTACGCGCTCTGCTTCACGCCGATGCTTGCGCTGCAGAAGCATCCGGACAGCGAGCCCTGAATACTCGAGAAATCCATTTTTAGGCCGGTGACTGCGATACTTCGGAAAACGGGGCCAGCACATCGCGTTTGCAAAACGATACGCAATGTCGTGGAACGCGCGCTCGTACAGGTTATAGCCCGTGGCCTGCCACTGCTCGGCAGGCGGTGTCACGCTGCGTTGCTGCAGATACCAGGCGGGATCGCGCGGCAGCAACGAGCGCCCGTTGACACCGTGGCTCTCCAGCGTGATCCAGTGCGGCCGGACGTAACCTTCTTCGAATACGTGAACCCGCAGATCATGCTCAGCCGAGACCGCCAGCATCTCGCGATGTATGTCGCGGCAGTCGCCGAACATGACGACGTCGGTGATTCCTTCTCGCCTCACGACATCGTCGTACCACTGCGGCAAATTCCCAACCTCGCCGCTATAATTCAAAACAGCCCCTGTCCCACCATACAACAAATCGCCACCGCAAAAATTTACTCGATGGACGGCAAACCCCTTGTCCTGGAGGGCACGCGCGAGTTGATAGAAAAAAAGCGAGGCAGTGCCTTGCAGCACGAGAAACGAGCGCGGCATCTAAGTTATTGAATCGAGGATCGAAGAGACGCTAAGCACGAGCGCAATGATTTGGAAAGGCACATGTAATGCGCGCAATCCCCGTAATCTCTCGTGTCAGCCTCAATGGCTGAATGAGGCGGCGATGACCGCCGCAAGGTAGGGAGGATACCTCATTGCAATGCAAATGAGAAATATGCGTGATCGTCAAAAAAACGACATATACCCCTCTCCGAATCCGCTTTCGCACGAGCGTCGCATATTTGCGGGTGGACCGGCTCGACAGGAGGCCGGCATCCGCACCGATTGCTTCTCCATGCCGTCCGCCTCGTCGCCGGCCTGGGGCCCGGCGCGTCGCAGGGACGCCCCGCCTTCCGCATTCGGCACGCATCACCCCTGCATCCACTTGCGCAGTCGTCCCGTCAAGGTTCGCGATTTGCGCGGCATGCCGCCGGCCGGCGACTGCGTGACCATCTCGCCAAGATAGGAATTGGGTTTGGGTGTACCGTCGACGATGTTGACCAGATTGCGAAGCTGCAAACGGCCCAGGTATTCGTCGGAAAACGCGGGCGTATAGTAGACGCAATCATCGAAAAAATAGTGCGTCACTTGCGACCAGCGTGACATGGCGGGATCGATTTGCGGACTCCCGCCGTGCAGCAGATTGGCACACCAGATCAGCGCCTGCCCTTTACGCGCTTCGAATGTCTTGATGGTGGCGCCCTTTGCCGCCACCATGCAATCCCAGATTTCCTGATAGGGCAATTGCGCCGATTCGCCGGACACCCCAAACCCGCGCCGACCGGCCGTTGCATTGTCGATCATCGGCCAGTTGTGCGATCCGGGGACCAGTTGAAGCGGCCCTGACTCCGGCGAGATGTCTTCGAGAGCGACCCACACCCCGCACATGAAGCGCTGCGGGATCGACGAGAAATGCACCGCGTCGGTATGCAACGGTTGCTGCGTACCAACCCGGAAATTGAGCGTCTGGAATGGAAATGCGGCCCGACCATACAAGCGTTCGAGCAAATCCAGCATCTGACGATTGGTGGCAATCGCCTTGACGTCCGGGTCCTTTATCCACGCGTCCTGGATACGGCCAGCACCATGGACCACGCCATCGCTACTCAGTCCCG
The DNA here is from genome assembly GCF_055810675.1 of Burkholderia sp. YHN3-13. Lineage (NCBI taxonomy): Bacteria > Pseudomonadati > Pseudomonadota > Betaproteobacteria > Burkholderiales > Burkholderiaceae > Burkholderia > Burkholderia sp. YHN3-13. The sequence continues at coordinate 85,773 of NZ_JBVVNQ010000007.1, forward strand.
TTTCGACAAACTGCCCGGCCAGGCGCTCGCGAATACGCGTAATCCGCGCATCGAGTTCAGCATCGGGAAAATCGATCACCGCATAGCCGTTGCGATTCAACGCCCGCGCAATCTCGCGCTCGCCGGACGTCAACTCCGCCTGCTCAATCTCGGCGTCGAACAGTGGGGACTCGATCAACGGAATGCCCGGAAGCAGACGCTTTTTTACATCCATGAATACTCCTTTTGCGTTACCTTACCCTCTCCGGGATACACCAGGGGGATCACATAACAGCCAAAAATCCTATTCCTTCACGGAATCCCACCTGTATTCCGGAAGAATTTTAAAATAGCAAAAACAACTCATTTCGCTCGAGCTTGCCAGGGATTACATACCCTTGAAAAATCCGAAATAGCAAAATCCTCCCGATCAAGGGTCAAATTTTCATTGTAGTACGGATCATTAAATTGATCGGTTCGCCACCTGGAAAGCATGAAGCTCTTCTCCCCATTAAATCTGGCGCGCTTCTCGGGAGACATCTGATCATCGCCCCTGCTATAGGATTCATAGTGATACAAGACTGCGTAAGGGGTCCACAATATTCGATAGCCCGCTTCCAGCACACGAAGGCACAAATCGACATCGTTGAATGCCACCGGAAGATTTTCTTCGTCAAATCCACCAACAGCTTGAAACACTTCACGCCGCATGACCAGGCACGCTCCCGTGACTGCCGAGAAATTCTGCGTCAACATCGCACGCCCGGCATAGCCCGGGTGCGCCGCGGGATACAACTTGTGCGCATGGCCGGCGAAACCGCCAATCCCCATCACCACGCCCGCATGTTGGATGAATCCGTCCGCGTAGAGCAGCTTCGCCCCTACGGCACCGATCTCCGGGCGCCACGCGTGCGAAACCATCTCTTTCAACCAGTCCGGCTCGCTTGCTTCCACGTCGTCATTCAAAAAACACAGCACATCGCCTGATGCATGCTTGACAGCGAAGTTGTTTATTGAAGAGTAGTTGAAAGGGAAATCATACTTCAAAACCATCACACCGATTTTCGCCGACAGGGACTGCAAATAATCAACCGTCTCCCGGCTTTCGCTTTGATTATCGACCACGATGACCTCCAGGTTCTCATAGGAGGTTCCGTGAAACAGGCTATGGATGCATTTCTTCAATAACGGGCCGCCATCTCGAGTCGGTATGATGACGGTGACCCTTGGTGCGGGCGTGGGCACCGGATACTGCACCCGATAAGTTCCAGCTAGATGCCCGCAGGAAACGCTCACTCCGGGTTGATCCTTGAAGTAATCCGAAAGCGCCCTCTGCCCGGCCTGGCCAATGCCATTGTCCGGATCGCATCCGGGCCCATTCCCACGCCGGGAATGATAGAGCACGCGCGGGATATGACAAATCTGGGACGCCGTGCTCGCTTTCACGCAACGAAGTGCGAGATCGTAGTCCTGAGCGCCCTCGAATTCGACCCGAAACCCGCCTATCTCGCGCAAGACGGATGTTCTATACGCAGCCAGATGCGAAATCAGATCGCAGGAGAAAAACAGGTCAGGGTTCCAGGAACTCTTGAAACAGCCATCGCCTCGAATCCCGTTTCGATCGATTTCATCCTTGTCTGAATATATTACATTCAGTCCATCAATTTCATTGACCTTCAAGGCAACGAAATAAAGTGCGTGAAGCGAGAGAACATCATTTCGGCCGAGAATCGTGGCGAACTCCCCCGTCGCCATCTCGAGGGCACTATTTTCAGCGATTGATACGCATCCACCCATCTCCCGAGAAACAATCTTTACCCGATCATCTTTTCCAGAAACCGACTCCAAATACGAAACCACTTCCGGATCATTCACCTCGTCGGCAGCAATGCATAATTCCCAATTTTCATAGATCTGCCCGAAAACGGACTGCACGGCAGATTTCAAGTAATCGATCGATGCCTCACACGCCGGCATCAGAACCGAAATCAACGGCTTCTTGATGAAAGAATCGATGTGCTGCCTGATCTCTGAAATATCGGATTGACGCAAGGTATCAAATTTTCTTACATACGATTCGTAATCCATCGGAGCAGAATGGAATCGCAATTTTGCACAATCCGCGTATGCGCCCTCCAGATCCGTCAACAAACGAGTCCAAGTGAGATTGTATTTTCTTGCTTGATTGGTATTTTTGAATTTTATCAGATCACCGATTACCTGCCCGGCCATTCTGATAACCTTCTCTGCACGAGTTATTCGAGTGATTCGCAGAAACTCCAACCGGACGATACCTTCGCCACACATGGGCGACAGCCGCAAACGGCGCGCCCCGGGCGAGATTCTGACGACATGTTTGACAATTCCCAGCCGAGTCGCGGGAATGACAAAGGACTCTGCATCGGTAAAACCCAATCCGGTATCCACGTGGAGCCGGGCCACCAGATGCGCGCCCCGCCGGATCATCCTGGATTCGATATGCACCCAGCCCGTCGGGACGACATCGGCCCCGCTCTCCGGCGCCAGATCGAAGAGGGGATGCTCGCCTGTCGACATCCAGTCGGAAGACGTCGGCCCGGACAAAGCCAGATCCCGGACAGGATTGACCTTGAATCGAACGGTTCGACGCACAATCGACAGGAGAAAATCTTTCATATTGATCGAAAATGGAGAAGCTACCGGCGACAAATCGGTCCCGCCGCCCGAGATGTCGCGCGCGGCGCGCAAGCGGAGACAGCGTACATACAGTCTCGCGCCCCCGTCATGCACCGTCCGAGCGAGTACGGTGAAGCACATCAAGTCCGCACGGGGCAAGCCTTGACAAGACTACGGTCAAGGATCGGCACTCAATCTGCCGCTACCCCGGGCGTACGAAGCGCGAGACGCCGGAGCGATGCAACACGCGGCGGCCACGCCAACTGGCAATCGAATCGATCGAGCGAGAGATTCGGGCTATAAGCCGGATCGTTCGCGATCAGGTCATGCCAATGACGCCGCATGTAATCGATCTCCCGAGCGGCACGGGCCATCTTCTCGGCGGTATCGTCCTGCCCCCGCGTTGCGGATTCGTGGTGATACAGCACGGCGTGCGGTGTCCAGAGCACCGTATAGCCGGCTTGACGAACGCGCAGGCAAAAATCGACATCGTTGAATGCAACGGCGAGATCGACCTCGTTCAAGCCGCCCAGTTGCTGATACAACGACCGCCGAACGACAAGACATGCACCGGTGACCGCGGACAAGGACTGCGTCGTGACCGCACGTGCCTGATATCCCGGCTCGTCGCGTCCCAACCCGCGATGCAGGTGATCCGCGCAGCCGCTGAGCCCGACGATGACGCCCGCATGCTGAACGCTTCCGTTTGTATAGAGCAGCTTGACACCGACGACACCGACTTCCGGCCGTAACGCGTGCCCCATCACTTCATCGAGCCAGTCGCCATCGATGACTTCCACATCGTTATTGACGAGCGCGACGAACTCCCCGCTCGCCATTTCGACCGCACGATTGTTGAGGGCCGAATAATTGAACGGACGATCGTCCCGGAGGATGCGTACCCCGTGATCGACTGCAAGCCGCGCCATGTAGTCGAGGGTATCCGGGTCGTCCGATCCGTTATCGACAATGATGATTTCGAATGCTCGATAGTGCGTCTTGGTGATAATCGAATCGACGCAACGGCTAAGCAACGAAAACCCGTTGCGGGTAGGAATCACGAGCGTGACGAGCGGCGCCCGTTCGGGCACGGGGTACCGTACGTGATGGCCGTATGCCGTCGACGAAACAGTCGCTTGAATACCGGCCCGCGACAGGTGACGTACGACCGCAAGCCTGCGTGTATCGCGCGCGTCACGTCGGGCAACCGGGTCCTGAGTCGATCCGGGTTCGGCACGCTTGTGGTAAAGCACACGCGGAATGTGCAGGATCCGATCCTGAGTGGTATGCGGGAGACACCGCAGTGTCATGTCGTAACGCGACGCCACCCCGTGGCGATGATCCCGCCCGCCGGACAAAGTAAACACTTCGGTTCGGTAAACGCCAAGGCCGGAAAACAGATCAGACGAGAGCATCAGATCCTCGTCCCAGTCGCTCTTGAACCGTGGACTGTGCCGAACACCGTCGATGTCGATGCAGTCTTCGTCCGAATAGAGCAGATCGACATCGGGGCGCCGGTCGATCGCATCCGCCACGACGTAGAGACCATGTCGCGGCAGTACGTCATCCTGTCCGAAGAACACGACCCAGTTGCCACTTTCGGCAAGCGTGCGGTCAAGCGTCGAATGTACGTTTGCCAAGGCGTGATCCGGAATCACACGGATGCGCGCATCGTCACGAAGGTCCCGCGGGATCAAATCGGTACGGTCGGCGCCGGGGCGTCGATCGACGATCAGAAGTTGCCAATTCGGGTAGATCTGCGCTGCAACCGAACGGATCGCCGTTTCCCAGTGCGGCGACGGCACATCGGACACCTCCATGCCGATCGCGAACACCGGGCTGGTGGCGAAGCGATGGAGACTATCCTGCATGATCTTGTACGTGTCGAGGCTTGGCGTATCGAAATGTCGAATCCAGTCCGGGTACCCAACCAGCAGCTCCGATTCCTCGAACAGGCAACAGTAGTCGCGCCACGCTTGCGCCATGTCGCCGCGCCCGCGACGGCTGTCCGCAAGATCGTAGTCATCGCCGCACGGCTTGTATCTCGGATGCAGCGCTTCGAGCTTGGTCATGATGCGCGAATGCGCAAACCGCGACGTGACCCGGGCAAGGCGGAACGTCTCGATGCGATCGGCAGACGGATCGTCGAAATCAATCTCGATCTCGATCTTTCCCCGCGCCGGGAGATGCACAAGCCGCTTGCTCACTTGCCGTGAGCCGAGCGCCATTGCAAGCGTTTCAGCCGACGGCCCGCCGGGCAGCCTTACCCGCGCTCGCAGCTGCGCCGCATGACTGCTCGTGCGCAGCTCGATCATGTACCAACCCGGCAGCAACCGGACGTCGACCAGATACACTCGGGTTCCCGGCCGATCCTCCGACGCGTGCATTTCGGCACTGGTTGAATCGACCAGGAACGGCATCCCCCACGTCAGGCGCAGGGCATTGAAGTCAAACATGGGCTTGCGCAGGAGGCGGCTCAAAAGTATTCGGCATCCTCGAAAGCAGGCGCCGCTGCATCCGTTTCGGATAACAGCGCGTCGCCCGATACCTTCGGCTTGAACAGCTTCACACCCGGAGTGGTGGTCGCAATTGCGTTCACCGGCCCGTTCCTTCCTTCAGAATGCCCTGCAGGTAGCGGCCATAGCCGTTTTTGCTGAGGGGTTGCGCGAGACGCTCCAACTGCTCGTCGTCGATGTAGCCAAACCGATAGGCAATCTCTTCGACACACGCAATCTTCAGCCCCTGCCGGTGCTCCATCGTCGCGATGAACTGCGAGGCCTCGAGCATCGAATCGTGCGTACCGGTATCAAGCCACGCAAAACCGCGCCCCATCGTCTGCACGTTGAGCAAACCATCCTTCAAATACAGCGCGTTGAGATCCGTGATCTCCAGTTCTCCACGCAAGGACGGCTTCAGCGATTTCGCAAACTCCACCACCTGCTCATCGTAGAAATAGAGTCCGGTCACCGCATAATGCGACTTCGGCACTTCGGGCTTTTCCTCGATACTGATTGCCTTGCCCGCCGAATCAAACTCGACAACACCGTATCGCTCCGGATCCTGTACATGGTAGGCGAAGACCTGGGCGCCGACGCTCTTGCTGACCGCGCTCTTCAACAGTCCGCCGAGATCGTGCCCATAGAAGATATTGTCGCCCAGAATCAGCGCCGAAGGATCGCCATCGATGAAGGACTCGCCCAACAGGAACGCCTGTGCGAGCCCGTCCGGACTGGCCTGCACCTTGTATTGCAGACGGATCCCCCACTGCGATCCGTCACCCAGCAACTGCTCGAATCGCGGCGTGTCCTGGGGCGTCGAAATGATCAGGATATCCTGGATCCCCGCCAGCATCAGCGTGCTCAACGGGTAATAGATCATTGGTTTGTCGTAGATCGGCAGCAGTTGCTTGCTGACTGCCTGTGTCGCCGGATAAAGGCGGGTACCCGACCCTCCGGCAAGAATAATGCCTTTGCGCTTCATGCTCGTTCTTCTTCCGTTTCAGTCGTGCAGTTGCTCGAATACGTCACCGTGCCATGTGGCAATCGAGACGGGCCTCCATGGGTCGCTTTGCGGGATGCTGAAACTCATGTGCCGCAACCGCCGCGATATCGCAAGTGCACAACGCCAGACCGACGCTACGCACTTCCGCAAACGCCGCGATGCGCATACTCGCGCCCGTTCCTCCCCCCTAATGCCGCGACTTGTCAGGCGAGGCGACTATTGTGCGTAGTGGCGGTCGATCCACGTACGATACTGGCCACTCGTGACGTTTTGCACCCACTGCTGATTCGTCAGGTACCACTCGACCGTCTTCCGGATACCCGTGTCGAAGGTTTCGGCGGGCTTCCAGCCGAGCTCGCGCTCGAGCTTTCGGGCATCGATTGCGTAACGCCTGTCATGGCCCGGCCGGTCCTGGACAAAGCTGATCTGCTCCGCATACGACTCGCCGTCATCGCGCGGCTGCAGTTCGTCGAGGATCGCGCAGATCGTCCGCACCACTTCGATGTTCGGCTTCTCGTTCCAGCCGCCGACGTTGTAGGTCTCGCCGGGCACACCATTCGCCAGGACCGCGCGGATCGCCGAGCAGTGATCCTTGACGTAGAGCCAGTCGCGAATCTGCTGGCCATCGCCGTAGATCGGAAGCCGCTTGCCGGCCAGCGCATTCAGGATGATCAGCGGAATCAGCTTCTCGGGAAAATGATAGGGACCGTAGTTGTTCGAACAATTGGTGGTCACCACCGGCAACCCGTACGTATGGTGCCAGGCGCGTACCAGATGATCCGATGTGGCCTTGCTCGCCGAATACGGGCTGTTCGGCTCGTACGTGTTGGTTTCGGTGAATGGTGGATCATCCGCACCGAGCGTGCCGAATACTTCGTCGGTAGAGACATGCAGGAAGCGAAACGCCTGGCGTTCGTCTGCCGCGAGGTCGGACCAGTAGGCACGCACTGCTTCGAGCAGATTGAAGGTCCCGACAACGTTTGTCTGAATGAAATCTCCCGGGCCGTGAATCGACCGGTCGACATGCGACTCGGCAGCAAAATTGATCACCGCACGCGGCCGATGCTCGGCGAGCAACCTTGAAACAAGGTGACAATCACCGATATCACCCCGGGCGAAATGATGCCGCGCATCGCCTTCCAGCGATTTCAGGGTGTCCAGGTTCCCCGCATAAGTCAACTTGTCGAGATTGACGACGGGTTCATCCGAACCGGCAAGCCAATCGAGGACAAAGTTTCCGCCGATGAACCCTGCGCCCCCCGTGATAAGCAACATACTCGCTACCTTTACTCATTTCAGAAAATTGATGTCCCGTGCGTGATTGCGGGGCATTCGCCGACATCGGACCCTGCCTCCGCCGCAATCACGCACCATGCTCACTCGGCCACGATGCCTCTGCCGCAGTAGAAATCGTCGAGCGCGAGAGACGAGAAAATTCGCTTTTCGTTGCTGGACAATCTCGCAACGAACCGCGAAAACAGTTCCTCACAACGCGCCTTGCTGATTTGCAGCGACCCAGACATGTCGTCGCGGAAACGAACCGCTTCCTTGACGAAATCCATGGCCCCCTGCTGCAACTCGTGCCGGCATTTCCGCCCTTGATCGATGTAGTCACCCGATTCACGAAACTCGACGGAATCGGTAGAGGCGTAACGAATCACCTGCTCGTCATCTGCACTGAGCATCTTTTCCAGCAGGAAGCTGTTCAGGAACATGAGCGGCGCGGTAGGCGCACGTTCGACACCCTCCGCAAAGCATCCTGCCGCCCGAACGCCGGCACCGGCCTCCAGCGACTGTCCCTTGGTATCGGTCATCAGATACAGGCCGTGCACCTTCTGATCGAGCAGCTTGATCAAATGCCGCTGGATGGTCGCGCCATAACCGACATCGACCACGGCGCCCCGGCTATCGGTATAGAGCCCCTTGTCGCGCAGATAAGCCACCGCGTTCGCACGCTCCAGCCCGGCCTGCTTGAGGATATGCGGCGTGATGAAGTGCAGGAAGGGGCGAATATGATCAATATCGTGATCCATGATCGTCAGCGGCTCGTGCCGCGCCCATACCTTCGCCCGTTCGCATTCGGCCCATTGCCGATCGTCCAGTACGGTGCCGAACCGTTCGTCCAGGAACATCGCCATGGACGCGCCATAGAAGTTGTTGGCAGCCGCGATGTCGAAGATGTCCTCGACCGTGCGAATGCAGGGCACGGTGACAGCCCGGCGAGAGATCAGCAGATATTCGCTGCGAACCGCTTGCTCCAGGCCGCCCTGCCAGCAATCGAAGACCTCTTTAAGGAACTTGCCCTCGCGCGCCAGGAAATACAGACGATTGAGGTTGTTGTCCCGCACCTGGCCACGCAGCCATTCCGAAAACGCGACCACGATCGGACCGAGCAGGCTGTAGCCGATCGACCGTGCGCTCGAGCCGAACATGTCGTCGGCCGAGAAATCGGGATAACTGACAGGTCCGTAATTTTCCGACGCAAGCGTGCCGAACAGGAACTGATCGGCCGCCGGTGCCGTTTCCGCATCCGGGATCAGGTCGGTGAGTAGCGGCATCGCACGCATCATGTTGATCGGCTTGACGACGTGCGTTGCCCGGATGCCCATGTCCGCAGGGATCTGGAAATCCGATCGCTCGTTATCGCCGATCATCACCATCTGGTACGGCAAAATTTTCTCTTCTGCCAGAATATGCTCGTACAGCTTGCCGCTATCCTTGCGCACGCCGACTTCGGACGACAGATAAAGATGGTCCCAGCCGTCAACGCCGCAACGCCGCAGCATCTCTTCGATGACTGCCCGCGTCAGGAACATGTCGCTGGCCAAGATAACCTTCTTGCCCTTTTGAGCGGCGAATTTCAGGAGCGCCACCATTTCATGCCGCGGCCGGACCGACTTGATCTCGAGATCGATTTCCCGGTCAGGCGTCAGCGATTTCCGCTCCCCGCGGTCGTCGACAGCAAGGTGCCGGTAGATATCGTGGATGTCGACATCGCGTCCCTTGGCTTCCCGCGCCCGACCTTCGGCCTGCACGCGAAGCTCGCGGAAACCGGCGATCCCTTGCCGCGCATATTCGGCGTCCAGCAAACACTTGACGTAGTCGGCATCGAGAAATGGTCGGGTCAGCAGGGTGTCGAAAATGTCGAACGCAACGACCTTCACATCATCGCTTTCGATCATCGAGTGCAGATGCGCGAGCGGCCGGTCGATGTACTGATTGAGCCGCCAACGCGACCAGCTCGGCGTCCGCGTGTCACGAATGACACCGAGCTGGAAATTCCGGGACGTCGGAATAACACCCAGCATCCGTTCGATGCCGTGAGCCAGCGTTCCGTCGGTCTGCCCTTGTTCCGGCGGGAAATTGCTCCACTCCAGCCCCGCTTCCAGCAAAGGCCGCACGGCTTCCGTACACGCCCAGAACATCGATCCGGCCGGAAAATCGAAATACCCGTCTGGGAGCTTCTCCACTCCGAAACGCGGCGCCCACGCTCGCGCCACGCCCGAATTGGCCAACCAGGTATTGGCCATGTAGGGCAAGTTGTAGAAGCACTGCGGATAAATCATCCCGTAGCGACCGCTCTTGAGCGCGCGCAAGAACAGTGCGATTCTTTCCGGCTGCTCGAACAGCGAACCTAGCAGATACTCCCGCCAGCCGTCCGTCTTCCCGTTGTTGTACAACGACTTTTTCGTCTGGATGTGCGAAATGACGTCATATTTCGCCAGATCCTTGCCGAACTCGACAACGAACGGAGCGATGTCACGGCCGATATTGGGCACGACACGAACATCAACGCGGGCGGCATTCGGGATGGTCGCAAATACCTTCTCGACGGACTCGCGGGCCGCCTCGTTTGCCGTGGAAGCATAGAGATCGAACGAACACGGGATCCGGCTCAGGTACTGCGCGAACTCTCCGGCCAGATCCGCATAGTACATATGCGCGTGTACGGCCACGGACATGCCTTGAACCGCAGCCACGTCGATGCCGCCCGGGCCGACGAACTCCGCCGGCTGCGCGCGCACATGCCCGATATCCGGCCGATCCGAAAAATCGCCTTCATCGATTCTTTTCAGGAGATCTCTGGTTCCGGAATAATTTTCCGTGAAATAAGTAAAGTTGGCCGACGGCCGTCGGCCGATCCGGGCGCCTATCCACAAATAGTGATATGCCGGCTCGAGACCAATCCAGCCGACATCCGGATACTCCCGCAAATACCACTCGGCATCGAAATGCTTCCACCCGCGAATAGCGGCTACTTCTCTCTCATTGATAGTGTCGATCACAGTCGCACCCCTTTTTTAATAATGCGTCCCTCGTTGATGCCGTGATTGATGTAGTGCCGCAGAGGGTCTGCCCTGCCTTCCAGAACGTCGGGATAGGTAGCGACATAATCATCCGGATCGAACAAGCCTTGCTCTTTCAGCGAGACCTTCTGTCTCTTGTGGCTGAAATACGCCGGCAGCCAAGCGAGCGCTCGCGCCTTGCTGGAAGTCGAAAAACCTTTCGTCAACACCGAAATAACCCGGCATAACCATTCGATCTGCATCTTCAAGCCGGAAATTTGCTGATCGCGCTGTTGAATGTACTGATCGCGCTCCACAATGAGCCGCGTCAGCCCGCCGATCTCGCGAAAACGCTCGTGCAGGCGCTCTTCGCTTGTCGCCTTCTGCGCGGCAAGTTCCGCGAGCCGCGCTTCCAGAGCAAGCTGCATCTCCGTGGAGTCGGCGTGCTCCCTCGCGCGGTCCGACGTCATTGCCTGCAACTGCGTGCGCAATTCCGCGATATGGTGATCACGTTCGTGGATGTGTTGATCACGCTCCTGGATAAGCCGCGTCAGCCCGCCAATCTCACGGAATCTCTCCTGCAGGCGCTCGTCACTCGCTGCCTTTTGAACAGCAAGCTCCGCAAGCGCGGCCTCGAAAGCCCCCTGTCTCGCAGTCGCCTCTGCCCGCTCCGTCGCAAGCTCGGAAGTCAGCGCCTGCAGCTGCCCGCTCTGTTCGTCCAGATGCTCGTCATGCTCGCGAATCAGTTGTACCAATTCGCCGATCCGTTCCTGCAAGCGCACTTCGCTCGCCGTTTTCTGAGCGTCGAACTCGGCATGCTGGGCCTCCAAAGCACGCTGCAATACAGCAGAGCCGGCCTGCTCCTTCTCGAGTCTCTCCGTCAGCACCCGCAACTGATTGTCCTGATCCGCAAGATGCTGGTCGCGCGTCCGAACAAGCGTCGTCAATTCATCGATTCGCGTCTGCAAACCGGCTTCGCTCGATGCCTTCTCGGCCGCAAGTTCCGCCAACCGAGCCTCGAAAGAGCGCTGCGACGCCATGGCGTCGGCACGCTCCTTCTCAAGTTCCTCGGTCAGTGCCCGCAATTGACCGCCCTGCGTCTCGAGTTGCTGGTCGCGCTCCTGAAGAAACTGCGTCAGACCGCCAATCTGGATGTGCAAGTGCTTTTCGCTCGCCGCCTTCTGATCAGCCAGTTCCGCGAGACGCGCCTCGAAAGAGCGCTGGTGCGCGACAGCCCGCTCCGCGTCGTCACGTGCCTGACGCAGAAGACGCATGTCCTCTGTCGCTTCCATCGAATCGACAATCAGCGACGACCGCCAGTTGAGCGCATTGGTACAACGCACCTTGTTGTGGACGAAGTCCAGATTGAGCTCGGCATCGCACGGCCCGCGCCGGAACACGGCACAGAAATCGTTCCACGAATCAGCTTCCCGCTCTGCGACGAAGCTTTCCACGAGGGTCAACTCAAAGCCTTCGGTGCGCGCCAACTCTTCCAGTGCAAGCCCGGAATCCGGGTAGAAGCGCCAATAATCCTTCGGATAGCGGTGCACCGACCCATTGGAAGGCGCACTGACATAAACATGCCCACCCGGCTTCGCCTTCCGACACATCTCGATAAAGGTCCGCCAGAAGGCATTGTCATGTTCGAAGACCGATGACGCGATGACCAGATCAAAGTGATCGTCCGGTACGCCCCAATCGCTGATGCCGGTGATGACGACATCGACCCCGTCTCCCGCCACAAAATCCAGCCCGACATACTCGGCATTGCGCGGAGAATGATCTCGCAATGTGCCGTTGATGTTCTGCGCGCCGATCTCGAGTATCTTCGAAGGGATCGATGGCAAATAGGTATCCATGACCAGACCACCAATCTTATATGCAGTGTCATGCATACGCCGCTTCCTTATACATAGAGTTCACTCTCGCTTTATTTCAAAGCGACTCATAAAGTCGAATCGCGTCCTCAACGGTCTCGCAAGTCTTGAGCACGCCGTTTTCCAGAACCGCGGCATGAGTGCAGACATTGCGAATCAGATCCGTCTGGTGCGCAACGATGATCATGGCGCGATCACCCCGTTTTTCGAACAGCTCGACATTGCATTTCTGATGAAAACGGTGATCGCCGACCGACATGCCCTCGTCGATCAGGAAGCAATCGAATTCGATCGACATCGAAATGGCAAAAGCCAACCTCGAGGCCATCCCGGAAGAGTACGATTTGACCGGCTCGTCAAGATACGCACCGAGTTCGGCAAAATCCTCGACCAGATCAAGGGTCTTGCGATAATCGACGTCGTATATGCGGGCAATCAGCCGCACATTGTCCTTGCCGGTCAGGCTACCCTGGAACGTCCCGCCGAATGCCAGCGGCCACGATACCGACATCGTCTTGATGACCTCGCCGGAATGCGGTTTGTCCGACCCGCTGATAATGCGAATCAGAGTAGATTTTCCCGCTCCGTTGCGGCCGAGGATGCCCCACCGCTCGCCCGCCTGAACACGAAGGTTGACGCCTTTGAGCACTTCGCGATGCGATCGCCCGTGATGGATCGAATACCGTTTGGTGACATTACGCAGTTCAATCATGCCGGCCTCAACTCAGTTCAATTGCACGCGCCGGATGGCGATGTGCGCAATCGACAGAGCAAAGAGAGTAAAAAACAACAATACGGTTACCGTATAGCCAAGGTAGTACAGCGTAGGCATTCGGTCCCCGTAATATCCGTAATGGAAATACTCCACCGCGTCGACCAACGGAAAGTACGTCAGCAATTCCGCGAGCCGCGGCGGCAGGACGTATGTCGGAATGAAAACACCCGAAAAGGGGATCATCAGGTACAGGATGACGTGCGAGACGCGCTCCACCGCCTCGCTCAGCTCGGACAACGCCGCCATCGTCATGACGAAGTTGAACGAAAACCAGACGACCAAAAAATATCCGAGAATCATGCTGAGCGGATCAGCGGGAAGCTGGCAAATGCCGATCACCACCAATACCGTGTACAGCAGGAGAAACGAAGCGGTAGCGCCTGCAAATTCAAGAATGATGCGCGAGTACAGTATGTCGATCGGGCGGATCGGCTTGTGATGCAGCAACGAGCGATTATATTCGATGGCCTTGATTACCCGGCTGGCTGTATTTCGCCAGAACAGCAGGGTCGGATAGCTGACCGCCAAATATTCGGCAACCGAATACTTGGCCTTCGATTCCGTATGACTGAAAATAATCATCACACCGACAACAAACATCGCCGGCTCGGCCATCATCCACAATACGCCGAGCCCTTCGCGACCGAAACGCGTGATCATCTCGCGCATGACCAGCGCCCAGATCACGCGGATCTGAATGCGCGACTGCTCCCAAAATGTCGGCGGACGATAGTCAGCGGTCATAGTGTTCTTTCACTCCACCGATGACGATGGTCAACACGCCCCACAAGACAAGGCCAAGCAGGAAAGTGGCGAGAATGGCTCGCCCCCGGCGCGGGCTCATCGCATAGTCGGGCAGACTGGGTTCAGCAATACGCTCAAGGTAAAGCTGCTTGCGCTCGGCCTCGACGCGCGCCTGATCCAGCAAGGTGATGGCGCCTGCAAGGATTTTGTCGGCCACCTCCTTCTCCAGTGTCAGACGCTGGAATTCGGCGGCCTTGCTGGCCAGCGAAGCCCCTTGCGAACCCGCCACGCGCTGGCTCACCTGATCGATCGCCTGCTGCAGCAGCTTCGCGCGATCGCGCAGGGTCGGCAGTCCCGGATTGTTCGGCGACAATCGTTCCATTTGGGCAATCTGCACACGTGTGGCAATCAAATCGTCCTGAAGCTTTCCAACCTGCTGCAGCGGGATCGTGGACTGGCGCTCGGGGTCGATCACGCCCGCACTGTTCCGATAATGCGCCAATGCCAGCGTGGCGACCCGGTCACGTTCCTTTGCCACGTCAACATCGTGCTGGGCCGTATTGATCAAGTCTGCCCGGGCGCGCGTATTCATCTGATTGACGATCCGCTCACCCAGTTCCAGCAGGCGCTTGTTCATGCTCCATGCAAGATGGGGGTCGTATGCGTTGGTATTCAACGTCACGATCGAGGAATCGGTCTCGACCTTGGCATCGACGATATTCTTGCCGTAGTAAAGATAAAACTCTTCCAGGCTGCTGTTGAGCCCGAAGATAGAAAAACGATTAATAAAGTCAATCGATCCACTCTGAAACGCCGACTTGATGTGCTGCTCTTTATCCAGCACCATCATCGCATCACGAGAAAGAATGTATTTCTGAACCGTATAGGCATCGCCGTCTGATTGAGAAAATCCACCGACGCCTTTCAGCAATCCGCCTAACCCTGACGCACTGGACTGTTGCGGACTGCGAATCAGAAAACTGCTAACCGACGTATATTGATCGCTGGCAACAAGACCAAAATAAACAATCGAAGCAGCAGTAGGAATGACGACCGTTATCAAAAACAAACGGTTAATTCGCTTCAAAAATTTCATAATCACTTAAACGTCTGGACGCCAGACACGATCGGATAGGCTACGGAGAACACGAGGTTCAGCACTTTCTGCAGTTCTGCCACCGGCGCATTGGAGACGTAGAGAACGTCCCTGTTGTCCATCATGAAGCTCTGCGCCACGAAGAACGAATCCGGGTCTTTGAGGTTGATGTGATAGATGACCGGGACTTTGCCATTTGCCGTCGTTCGCACCGGCTGGTTGGGCCAATTGAGCGCCTGCTGATCCTCCAGCCGGAAGATGAACACGCCCTGCGCATCCGAACGCGAGTCTTGCAAGCCGCCTGCCCGCGCCAACGCCTGCGCCAGCGTGATGCCCTGCGCCTCGAAATTGATTTCCTCGTTCTTGCCGGTCGCACCGAACGCGGTGAAGCTGTAGGGCTGGAACAATGCCGTAACGACATCGCCCGCCCTGAGCGGGACATTCTGGCGCGGATCACGTATCACCGTCTCCAGGGGCTCGAGCGCAACCGTCTCGCCACGGGTCACCTGAATCATGATTTTGTTGATCGGCTGTTTAACGCCACCGGCCGCGGCAACCGCGTCGAGAACGCGCTCGCCGCGTGCACTCAACTGCATGCGCGTGCTGCTCGATACGTCGCCCACCACCGTGACGTACGACGTTTCGTTACGCGCCAATTGCACCAGCACCTGCGGGTCGTGCGCGATATTCTTGAGGCGCGCTGCTACAAGCGCCTGCAACTGACTCGGCGTACGGCCCGACGCCTTGACGGCACCGACGAACGGCACATGGATGTTGCCACTCCCGTCGATCACTTGCGTCGGCAGCTTGGTCAGCCGTGCGCCAGTCGGTAGACTGCTGGATGTCGGGGCGTCACTCGTGCCGCCGCCGAACAGCGTGGCAGGCGGCGCTTCCCAGATCGACACCTCCACCACGTCGCCCACGCCCAGCTGTTGCTGAAACGCCGAGTTATCGCCTAACGTTGCAGCGAAATCAGTGTTCTTGCGGCCGGCGTAGAGTTGCCGCGCAATCTGATCGGTCACATTGACGACCTGGATTCCTTGCGAACTGACCTGATTTGTGCCGCTACCACTAGCATTAATCTCGGAACGACTCGGCCCGGACGTGGGAATGGCCCCGCAAGCAGCCAGCCCAATGGCACCGCCGATGGCAGCAGCCAACCAAACACTGCGATTTAAACTCTGCATTTAACAATCCAGTCATTCAAAGGCCGCCGGATTTTACCGCACAATGTAAGATGTACCGGGGAATTCACCGGCGTGGAGCACCCGAATCGCCGACAGACACCCGTGGGGCTCCTTCGGTTTTTCGCCGCCCAGCGGCCCTGGCTTACAAGCAGCCAAATCCTTCGCCCGCCAAGGCGCGGGCCGATTTGGTGCAAACAGGCGCGGTCTCAAAAGTCCATTGCAGCCGCGCGCGACGGCGCGAGCGGATCGGTAAATCTGACATCAAGCTTCAATTGGGTTTGGCATGCTCGGCATTTGCACGGGTCAATAGACGCGTGCGCGATTTGTCCCGTCATCCGAGATGCCATAGAATTACCCGGCGGAATTGTTGCATGAGCCGTCAAGCTTCGGCAAACAGAAACATTTTTCATTTCCGCAAGCACAACCACATTGCACCCGCGTGACCAAAATACTTCTAGACGTCACTCGTCTTGCCACTCGCTTTTATGATGGCCTGATCCCCACCGGGGTAGACCGAGTCGGACTGGCCTACATCCGCCGGTATGGCGACCGCGCACGTGCAGTCCTGAGCGAACGTGGCTTTTCCACGGTTTTAACGGAAAAAGACTCGCAGAAGGCCTTCTCGCTGCTGCTGTCGTCGAGTCACGATCGATGGGCGCTGCGCAGAATTGTTGCTTCCGCGTTGCTGAACCAGCTTTATCCGCCACGATTCGATCGCGCAATTTTGTTGCATACCAGTCACAACGGGATGGAGTTCACCCGGTACTATCGGGCGATGGCGCAACGTAACGCGCGCTCGGTCTTCATGGTTCACGACCTCATTCCGTTGACGCACCCGGAGTACTGCCGCCCGGGTGTGGACGCGTCGCATCGCACCCGCATCCATACTGCGCTACGGCATGCGAGTGGCCTGATCAGCAATTCACAGGCGACTTACGACGAACTGGCGAACGAAGCGCGACAAGCGTCGCTGCCGCTTCCACCGGTCGTCGTCGCGCCGCTCGCCCCCGCGGTAGAGCCTCATCCGCCGAGCCCGCCGCCGATCGAGGCGCCTTATTTCGTGATGCTCAGCACGATCGAGCCGCGCAAGAACCACTGGTTCATCCTGCACGTATGGCGACGCCTGGTCGAGCAGATGGGCGACGCCGCCCCCAAGCTCGTCGTCATCGGCCGGCGCGGCTGGGAATGCGAGAACGTCGTCGACATGCTGGAGCGGTGCGCCACAATTCGCGGTGCGGTCATCGAGGAATCGGATTGCAGCGACGATCGGCTGCATGCGTGGTTGCAGCATGCGCGAGCGCTCGTGTTCCCGTCGTTCGCCGAAGGCTACGGCATGCCGCTCGTCGAGGCGTTGATGCTGGGCGTGCCGGTGCTCGCCAGCGACCTGCCGGTCTTTCACGAGATCGCATCGGACATTCCCGACTATCTCGACCCGCTCGACGGGCCGGGATGGCTCTCCCGGATTCGCGCGTACGCCCGGCCGGACAGCGCCGAGCGAGCGAACCAGATCGCGCGGCTCGAATGCTTTCGAGCGCCGACGTGGGCCGAGCACTTTGAACGAATCGACGGCTTTCTCGAGTCGCTCCGCTAAATGATTCCGGCACCGACCGAATCTCAGATGACGCCCGAAATCAAGCCACCCGCCGCAACCGACATTGTGCCCGGCAAGCGCAGAAGCAAGTGGCCAACCGTAAAGTCGCCGTTCGTGTGGATCGATTCGTGGCTCGGCATCACGCTTGCCCGCACGTCGGCATCGCTCGGACGTACCGTCTGCCCGGTCTGTCCCGGCCCCGTCTTCGTTCGACATGCGCCGCCTCTTTCCTGGTTCCGCATTCCGCCGGATCTGGTCGCGCGCGGCGGGCTTGTCGCCGCACTCGACCGCGTGCTCCTGGCTTCGCCCGTCGCCGACGCGAACGCACGATGTCGCGATCTGATCCACCGAGTCCTCGATAGCGATGCGTTGCACGTTCGGCACCGGGTGGCCGAATTGCCGGACGCATGGCACGCATCCGGTCGCGACAGGCGCATCGTGCTGATCGACGAACGAGAAACGTCGCATGCCGATATCTGCACACCGGCAGGGCACCGCCGCGGAAACTTTGCTGCGATGGCAGATGCAGCACGTATTGCGCACCCCGGCGCCGACGTGTGGATCCTTCGCTCCGCCGACGCAGGCGCCGGCGATTGGTTGTCGAACAAAACACAACTGCCCGGGAATACCGGAGTCCTCGACGCCGCACATTCGTTGAGGGACATCCTTCGACGGGTGGACGCCGTCTATGTCGTCGGCGCGTCCGAAGGGATGGCGGCGCTTCTGTCCAGCATCCCGGTCCATGTGTTCGGTACACCCTATTACGCCGGCTGGGGACTGACCCAGGATCGCACCACGATGGCGGAGCGGCGTGCGCGCCCGTCCGTGTTTGCGTTGTTCGATGCCGTGTTCCTGCAACTCGCGCATTACCTCGACCCGGCACGCGGCACCCGGGGCACGCTCGAAAACGCCCTCGACTGCATCGAGCTGCAGCATACCGTCGCCGCCCGCTACAGCGACCTCGGACGGGTTGCCGGCGTGCGCTTCCAGTGGTGGAAGCGGCCGTATGCGACGCCGTACCTGTCGGCAGGGGGCGGGACATTACGTTGGGTAGCGGATCCACGCGACACGCACAGCGACGAACATGCAGCGATATGGGGCGGACGTCCCGCCGAAGGCCTGCCGGACGGGGCAGCACACATCCGGATTGAAGACGGTTTCATCCATTCGACGGGACTCGGTTCCGACATGTCTCCGCCGTGCAGCCAGGTGATCGACCGCCGCGGCCTGTATTTCGACGCAAGTCGCCCGAGCGACCTGACCGTCATTCTCAACCAGGCGACGTTCAGCGAACCGGAATTGCGGCGCGCGGCAGCGCTACGGCAGGCGATCGTGCAGTTCGGGCTCACGAAATACAATCTCGGCCGCCAAGCGCCGACATGGCGCATTCCGCATGACAAGCGCATCGTCCTCGTCGCGGGCCAGGTTGCGGACGATGCGTCGATCCGGTTGGGAACGGGCACGATAGCCACGTCGGAAGCCTTGTTGCAGGAAGTGCGTGCTCGCCGACCTGACGCATTCGTCATTTACAAGCCGCATCCGGACGTGCTGTCCGGCAATCGCGCCGGGCTCGTCGACGCAGCGCACCTCGCAGACGTCGTCGATGCGCACGCTGATCTCATTTCGCTGATCGACGTGGCGGATGAACTGCATACGCTGTCCTCACTCGCCGGCTTCGACGCGTTGATGCGCGGGAAAGAAGTCCATACCTACGGCTTGCCCTTTTACGCAGGCTGGGGACTGACGCATGATGCGCTGGACCAGCCGTGGCGCGAACGCCGACTGTCGCTCGACATGCTGACAGCGGGCGTGTTGCTGCGTTACGCGATCTATTGGGACTGGCAGCGCTCGCTGTTCACGACGCCCGAGGCAATCGTCCGGCAACTCGCGCCGAATGCGGCTCGACCGCTCGAGAAAATACGTGGCAATCGCGCTCGCCCGCTCGTCAAGGCGATACGCTGGACGCGCAATGCGATACGTTATGCCGGTTGGCAAGGGCGGCAATATTTTCGCGATCGAACGATGCGTTGACGGCACTCGATACTCGGTCGCCGAATCATCAGGTACAACCTGTTCGAGCCATTTCAGACGCCTTTGGCACGAGGCCGACACCCACCACGGGCAGCACGCACACGCGTCCTGCCCGTCTTTCATTTCGTCAAGCAACGTAAGACAGGTTGCCCGCCGCTCCCCGCTCAGGTTATAAAAGCGCCACCCATTCCGGTGCATGCGCCGCCCTTTCTACCCTTGACTTCGGAGAACGCATGATCGATCTCGCCACCGCCCAGCAATTCCTGATGACCCGCGGCCTCGACTTCGGCCTCAACCTCCTCGCCGCGATCGTCCTGTGGTTCGTCGGCCGCTGGGCGATCCGCATCGGTACCCGCCTGCTCGGCAAGGTCGTGCGCCGCAGCGGCAAGGTCGACCCGACGCTCACCGACTACCTGACCTCCGTCGTCGGCGTGCTGCTGACGATCCTGCTGATCCTCGCGATCCTGCAGATCTTCGGCGTGCAGACCACCTCGTTCGCCGCGCTGCTCGCCGGCCTCGGCCTCGCGATCGGCACGGCCTGGGGCGGCCTGCTCGCGCATTTCGCCGCCGGCGTGTTCATGCAGGTGCTGCGTCCGTTCAAGATCGGCGACGTGATCAGCGCGGGCGGCGTCACGGGCACCGTGAAGGAACTCGGCCTGTTCGGCACGACGATCATCACGCCCGACAACATCGTCACGATCGTCGGCAACAACAAGATCTTCTCGGACAACATCGCGAACTACAGCGCAACGTCGCACCGCCGCGTCGACCTGACCGCGAAGATCGCGAACAGCGTCGACGCCGTCGACGCGATCAACCGCCTGAAATCGTCGATCCAGCAGATCCCGAACGTGCTGACCAACCCGGCGCCGGACGTCGGCGTGCTGCAGTTCACGCCGGAAGGCCCGTTGCTGTTCGTACGCCCGTCCACGGCACCCGAGCACTACTGGCAGGTGTACTGCGACACCAACCGCGTGATCCTCGAGACGTTCCGCGACGCGCAATACCCGACGCCCGAAACGCCGGTCGCGCATCGCAACGCGTAACGGCATCGGCGGACGAAAAAAGCGTGGCACTCGCCACGCTTTTTTATTGCGCCAAAGAGACGGCAAACGCGCGCTCAGCGCCCGCCCGTCTTCTGCGCATTGTCCGACTGCTTCCCGCGCACCAGCTTCCACACGGCGCCGAGCGCGACCGGCACGATCGCCGCGCCGATCCCGACCAGCACGATCACGTTCAGGTACTGGCGGATGAACGGGATGTTGCCGAAGAAATAACCGAGCAGCACGAGCAGCAGCACCCACACCAGCGCACCGATCACGTTGAAGAGCTGAAAGCGCGCGGCGCTCATCGACGACGCGCCCGCAACGAACGGCGCGAACGTGCGCACGACCGGGATGAAACGCGCGAGCACGATCGTCTTGCCGCCGTGCTTGTCGTAGAACGAGTGGGTCTTCTGCAGCGCGGCGCGGTCGAGGAAGCGTTCGAGCACCGGGATGTGCGTATTGAACACCTTCGGGCCGACCCAGCGGCCGATCAGGTAGTTTACGGTGTTGCCGGAAATCGCCGCGACGAGCAGCAGCACGATCAACAGGCCGACGTTCATTTCGCCCGTCGCCGCGAACGCACCGCCGATGAACAGCAGCGAATCGCCAGGCAGGAACGGGAACACGACGAGCCCCGTCTCGCAGAACACGATCAGGAACAGCACGAGATAGACCCACGCGCCGTACTGCCGGATGAAATCGCCGAGGAAAGCGTCGATATGCAGGACAAGATTGACGAAATGAAGCAGCGTATCCAAATGCGATTCCTCGAAGGCGAGAGGGCCGGAGCGGCCGGAAGAGACCAGACATGGCAGAGGCGCCCGCCAGCCAGGGCGGCGCGCGCAGTGGAGCCATGATACCGAAACTACCTTAAGGCTCCGTGAAAAAACGTAACGGATCGCCGCCCCGGCACGCGGGCGCAGCCTCGCTATAATTCGGCCATGTCCGATATCACCGAAACGGCCGCGGGCGCCGCGCCCGCCCCCGCTCCGCGCCCGCTGCGCGCGATCCAGCCCCTGCCCGACCAGCTGATCAGCCAGATCGCCGCCGGCGAGGTCGTCGAACGCCCGGCGTCGGTCGTCAAGGAGCTGCTCGAGAACGCGATGGACGCCGGCGCGACGTCGCTGCGCATCGTGCTGGAAGAAGGCGGCGTGAAGCGCATCTCGATCACCGACGACGGCTGCGGGATCCCGCCCGACGAGCTGGCGCTCGCGCTGATGCGCCACGCGACCAGCAAGATCCGCTCGCTCGAGGAGCTCGAAGCCGTCGCGACGCTGGGTTTTCGCGGCGAAGCGCTCGCGTCGATCGCATCGGTGGCCGAGATGTCGATCACGAGCCGGACGGCCGATGCCGCGCACGCGATGAAGATCGACGCGCAGACGGGCGTGCTGTCGCCCGCCGCCGGCTCGACCGGCACGACGATCGAGGTGCGCGAGCTGTACTTCAACACGCCGGCGCGGCGCAAGTTCCTCAAGAGCGAGCAGACCGAATTCGGCCACTGCCTGGAAATGATCCGCCGCGCGGCACTCGCGCGGCCGGACGTCGCGATCTCGGTGCTGCACAACGGCAAGGCCGTCGAGCACTGGAATGCGACCGAGCCCGCGCAGCGCGTCGCGAAGATCCTCGGCGACGGTTTCGCGACCGCGCACCTGCCGCTCGACGAGCAGGCGGGCCCGCTCGCCGTCTACGGTTGCGCCGGGCTGCCGACCGCCAGCCGCGGGCGCGCCGACCAGCAGTATTTCTTCGTCAACGGCCGCTTCGTGCGCGACAAGCTGCTGACGCATGCGGTGCGCGCGGCCTACGAGGACGTGCTGCACGGCGACCGCTACCCGTCGTACGTGCTGTTCCTCGACCTGCCGCCCGAAGCCGTCGACGTAAACGTGCATCCGTCGAAGATCGAGGTGCGCTTCCGCGATTCGCGCTCGATCCACCAGTACGTGTTCCATGCGGTCCAGCGGGCGCTCGCGCGCCATGCGGGCGCGTCGCCGGAAACCACGGCGGGCGGCCATGCCGCGCATCTCGAGCCCGCGCCGCGCGGGCCGTCGTCGTTCCTGGACACGCCGCTCGGGCAGAACCTGGGCCACGCGACGGGCGGCGGCGCCGGCAGCGGCGGCGGTGGCTTCTCGTCGCCGTCGTCCTCGTCGTCAGGCAACACCTGGATGCGCCAGGCGCGCATGACGCAGGGCACGCTGCCCGTCGCGCAGCCGCTGGCGCTCTACGACGCGCTGTTCGGCCGCAAGGACACCGGCGCCGGCACGCCGGACGGCACGACGACCCTCGCACGCGATTCGGCCGGCGCACCCGTCGCGCCCTTGCCCGGCTTCACCGCCTCGCCGATCGCCGCCACCCCGCACGACGAGCAGCCGCTCGGCTTCGCGCTCGGCCAGATCCACGGCATCTACGTGCTTGCGCAGAACGCGCACGGCCTCGTGATCGTCGACATGCACGCGGCGCACGAGCGGATCCTGTACGAACAGTTCAAGAACGCGCTCGCCGACCGCACGGTCGCCGTGCAGTCGCTGCTGCTGCCGATCTCGATGACGGCCACGCCGGTCGAGATCGGCACGGTCGAGGAAGAACGCGACACGCTCGAATCGCTCGGCTTCGATCTCGCGGTGCTGTCGCCGACGACGCTCGCGATCCGCGCGGTGCCGGCGCTGCTGAAGGACGCCGACCTGCAGTCGCTCGCCCGCGCGGTGCTCGCCGACCTGCACGCGTTCGGCGGCTCGCGCGTGCTCACCGAGCGGCAGCACGAGCTGCTCGGCACGCTCGCATGCCATCACGCGGTGCGCGCGAACCGGCGGCTGACGCTCGACGAGATGAACGCGCTGCTGCGCCAGATGGAGGCGACCGAGCGCGCGGACCAGTGCAATCACGGCCGGCCGACCTGGTATCAGCTCACGCTGAACGATCTCGACCGTCTCTTCATGCGCGGCCAATGAGCGCTACGCTGCACCCCGCTCCAACGACGATCGCCTGCCTGCTCGGCCCTACCGCCTCGGGCAAGACGGCCGCGGCGCTGGCGCTCGCCGCGCGTCGCCCGATCGAGATCGTCAGCGTCGATTCGGCGCTCGTCTACCGCGACATGGACATCGGCACCGCGAAACCGTCGCGCGAAGAACGCGCGAGCGTGCCGCACCACCTGATCGACATCATCGACCCGGCCGACGCGTATTCGGCCGCGGAATTCCGCGCGGACACGCTGCGCCTGATCGGCGAGATCGTCGCGCGCGGCCGCACGCCGCTGCTCGCGGGCGGCACGATGCTGTACTACAAGGCGCTGACGCAGGGGCTCAACGACCTGCCCGGCGCCGATCCGGACGTGCGCGCCCGGCTCGACGCCGACGCCGCGCGCGACGGCTGGCCCGCGCTGCATGCGCAGCTTGCGCAGGTCGATCCCGACACGGCCGCGCGGCTCGCGCCGAACGATTCGCAGCGGATCCAGCGTGCGCTCGAAATCTTCATGCTGAGCGGGCAGCCGATGTCGGTGCTGCTCGCCGCGCCGCGCCGCACGGACGATGCGGCGGCCGCGTACCGCTTCGTGCCGGTCGCGCTCGAACCGTCGGATCGCGCGGTGCTGCACGCACGGATCGCGCAGCGCTTCGACGCGATGCTCAAGGCGGGCTTCATCGACGAAGTCGAACGGTTGCGCCGCCGCGACGATCTCCATCCCGACCTGCCGTCGATGCGCTGCGTCGGCTACCGGCAGGCGTGGGAATTCCTCGACGGCGATACCGACTACCGGACGATGCGCGACAAGGGCATTTTCGCGACGCGCCAGCTCTGCAAGCGCCAGATCACGTGGCTGCGCGCGATGCCGGAGCGGATCGTCGTCGACTGCATCGCGCCGGATTCGACGGCCCGCGCGCTCGACGCGCTCGAACGCGTCCTCGACGGCGGCACGCCGGGGAGCTGAACGCGTCAGCCGTCCCGGCGCGCCGCGAGCCGCGCACGGGCGCCGTCGACGATCCACGCGATGCCGCGCTCGAACGCCTCGTCGCCGCTGCGTTCGCGCAGCGCGGCCCAGCCTTTCGCGAGCAGCGGATACTCGGCCGCATCCGGCAGCGGCGCCTCGGCGTCGCCGTCCGGTTGCGCCTGCTCCTCCAGCACCCATCCGACCACGAAGCGGCCCAGCGCATACATCACGTCGACCGCCTCCTCTGGCGCGAAACCCGCTTCGCCGAGCAGCGCGACCTTGCGTTCGATCGAGCTGAAATGCAGCGCCCGCGGCCGCGTCCCGGCATGCAGGCGCGCGCCGTCGCGATAGGCCAGCAGCGCGTGGCGAAAACTGCGCGCGTTGTCGAGAAGCCACGCATCCCACGCGTCGCCCGGCCGCGGCAGCGACGCGTCGTGGCGCTCGAGCATGATCGCCTCCGCCATCGCGTCGAGCAGTTCGGCCTTGTTCCTGAAATGCCAGTACAGTGTCGGCGACTGCACGCCAAGCCGCTCGGCGAGCCGCCGCGTCGACAGGCCATCGATCCCCACTTCGTCCAGCAAGTCGAGCGCCGCGCGCAATACCGTGTCGCGCGTCAGTCGCGCCCCTGTGTCCTTCATCTCTATCACCGATAGGGAAATCATGGAATAATCATCACTCTATCATCGATAGAGTGTCCCTCTTGAATCCATCCCTGATTGCCATCCTGGCCACGGTTTTGCTCGACGCGATCGGCGTCGGGATCGTGATGCCGATCCTGCCCGGGCTGCTGCGCGCGCTCGCCGGCGTGGGCGGCATCGATACCCATTACGGGATCCTGCTCGCGCTGTACGCGTTCGCGCAGTTCCTGTGCGCGCCGCTGCTCGGCGCGCTGAGCGACCGTTTCGGCCGCCGCCCGGTGCTGCTCGCGTCGCTCGCGGGTGCCGCGCTCGACTATCTGCTGATGGCGCTCGCGCCGACGCTCGCCTGGCTTTACGTCGGGCGGCTGATCGCGGGCATCACCGGCGCGAACGTCGCGGTCGCGACTGCATACGTCACCGACGTGACGGCCGAACCCGACCGCGCCCGGCGCTTCGGCCAGCTCGGCGCGATGATGGGCATCGGCTTCATCGCAGGCCCGTTGATCGGCGGGCTGCTCGGCGCGCTGCATCTGCGCGCGCCGTTCGTCGCGGCCGCGCTGCTCAATGCGCTCAACCTCGCGCTGGTCTGGCGCGCGCTGCCGGAATCGCGGCCGCGTTCGGCCCGCGAAGGCCAGGCGGCCGGCGCGCTCAACCCGTTCGCGAGCCTGCGCCGGCTGAGCGGCGCGCCCGCGCTTGCGCCGCTGGTCGGCATCTACGTGATCGTGGCGCTCGTGTCGCAAGCGCCCGCGACGTTGTGGATCCTGTACGGCCAGGAACATTTCGGCTGGTCGACGCCGGTCGCGGGGCTGTCGCTCGCCGGCTACGGCGCGTGCCACGCGCTTGCGCAGGCGTTCGCGATCGGGCCGCTGATCGCGCGGCTCGGCGAGCGCCGCGCGCTCGCACTGGGCCTCGCGGGCGACGCGCTCGGGCTCGTGGCGATTGCGTTCGCGACCGCCGCGTGGGTGCCGTTCGCGCTGCTGCCGCTGTTCGCGGCGGGCGGCATGACGCTGCCGGCGTTGCAGGCGATGCTCGCGCGGCAGGTCGACGATGCACGCCAGGGCGAACTGCAGGGTACGCTCGCGAGCGTGGCGAGCCTGATCGGCGTCGCGGGGCCGCTGGTCGTCACCGCGACCTATGCGGCGACGCGCGCAACGTGGCCGGGGCTGGTGTGGGCCGCCGCCGCGCTACTCTACCTGCTGGTGCCGCCCTTGCTGGCCGGCGCGCGTCCGGCGAACGCGCCGCGGCCGTCCGCTTGAGCGTCGGCGGCGCCGCCGCGCTCAACGCACGAGCGTCACGAGATTCGCGTCGCGCACGAGCTGCCAGCGGCCGTCGGTCTTGCGGAAGATCGTCAGCGTAGGGCCCGAGCGGCGAATCGTGTCGCCGCCCGGCGGCGTCGCGTCGATCTCGATGAAATTGCGCATGTACGCCCAGTCGCCGATCACGCGCAGTTCGTCGATCCGGTAACGGCCGTCGATCGTCGGCGCATGCTCGGCGCCCGCGTTCGCGTCGCGCGACGCAGCCGCGAACGCCGCCTTGTCGAACGGCGGCTTGCCGGCCACCATGAAGATCGCGTCGTCGGCGATCAGGTCGAGCACGGTGGCCAGATCGCCGCGCCGGCTCGACACGAACCAGTTTTCCACGAGCGCGCGGATCGCATGTTCGTCTTCGGTCATCGTCGTCCCTCCTTCATCGGCGCGCGTCCGCATGCCGCGCGGCGCCCGAAAAAAAACCGCCCGGATCGACTCCGGGCGGCTTTCCTTGCGGCATCTGCTGCTGGCGGCGCGTCAGACCACGACCGTCTGCGCCTCGCCTTCGCGGGTCGCACGCACGGTGCCGATCTTCCACACCTGTTCGCCGGCGGCGGTCAGGTCGGCGATCGCCGCGTCGGCATCGGCCGCCGAGACGATCACGGCCATGCCGATGCCGCAGTTGAACACGCGGTGCATTTCCGCATCGGCGACACCGCCGTGCTCCTGCAGCCACTTGAACAGCGGCGGCAGCGGCCAGGCGTTCTGGTCGAGCTCGGCGGTGAGGCCTTCGCGCAGCACGCGCGGGATGTTCTCGACGAGACCGCCGCCCGTGATGTGCGCCATGCCCTTCACCGGCAGCTTCTGCATCAGCGCGAGCAGCGGCTTCACGTAGATGCGCGTGGGGGCCATCAGCGCGTCGGCGAGCGAGCGGCCGTGGAAATCGGCCGACAGGTCGGGGTTCGCGCGCTCGATGATCTTGCGCACGAGCGAGAAACCGTTCGAGTGGATGCCGCTCGACGCGAGGCCCAGCACCACGTCGCCTTCGGCGATCGTGCTGCCGTCGATGATCTTGCTCTTCTCGACCGCGCCGACCGCGAAGCCGGCCAGGTCGTATTCGCCGTCCGGGTACATGCCCGGCATTTCGGCCGTTTCACCGCCGATCAGCGCGCAGCCCGACAGTTCGCAGCCCTGCGCGATGCCCTTGACGACCGTGGCGGCCGTGTCGACGTCGAGCTTGCCGCACGCGAAGTAGTCGAGGAAGAACAGCGGCTCGGCGCCCTGCACGAGGATGTCGTTCACGCTCATCGCGACCAGATCCTGGCCGACCGTGTCGTGTTTGTTCAGATGAAACGCCAGCTTGAGCTTGGTGCCCACGCCGTCGGTACCCGACACGAGCACGGGCTCCTGGTACTTCTTCGGCACTTCGAACAGCGCGCCGAACCCGCCGATGCCGCCGAGCACGCCGTCGCGCAGGGTTTTCTTCGCAAAAGGCTTGATCTTGTCGATGAGCGCGTCGCCTGCGTCGATGTCGACACCTGCGTCACGATAGGACAGACCCTGAGCGTCGGGAGCGGATTTCGGAGGATTCATGGGGGAATGCGAGAAGGTCGGTAAAATGCGATTTTACCCGAAGCCGGCCCGTTGGCCGGAATTCCCAGCACCGAATCGTCAGGGATTGCATCTTGGTCAACACGTCCCCGTTTTCATCGCCGAGCCGTCCGCGCCGAAACCCGCGCGGCGCCGTGCGTGCGGCCGCGCGTGAAGCCCACGGATCCGCAAGCCCCCGAGCGCGCCCGGCGTACGGCGCGCGTATTTTCAACCGACCTGCATTGTGACTGTTGTGTCCCGTCAACTGACGCTCGATCTCGGCACGCCGCCGCCCGCCACGTTCGACAACTTCATCATGAACGAGGAGAACGACGAGCTCATCTCGCGCCTGCAGAAGCTCGACCTCGCGCTCGCGGCGGGCCCCGTGCCGGACCGGTCGTTCTATATCTGGGGCGAGCCCGGCAGCGGCCGCACCCACCTGCTGCAGGCGCTCGTGAGCGACGCGTCGTACGGCTATGCGCGCTACCTGACGCCGCAGAGCCCGCTCGGCGCGTTCACGTTCGACCCGCGAATCGGCATCTACGCGATCGACGACTGCGACCGGATGAGCGACGCGCAGCAGGTCGCGCTGTTCAATCTGTTCAACGAAGTGCGCGCGCACCCGTCGAGCGCGTTCGTCGCGGCGGGCCCCGCGGCGCCGCTCGCGCTCGACGTGCGCGAGGATCTCCGCACGCGCCTCGGCTGGGGGCTCGTGTTCCACCTGTCGCCGCC
Source organism: Burkholderia sp. YHN3-13 (assembly GCF_055810675.1). Lineage (NCBI taxonomy): Bacteria > Pseudomonadati > Pseudomonadota > Betaproteobacteria > Burkholderiales > Burkholderiaceae > Burkholderia > Burkholderia sp. YHN3-13. The sequence continues at coordinate 114,664 of NZ_JBVVNQ010000007.1, forward strand.
GTCCGACGCCGGCAAGATCGCGGTGCTCAAGCTCGCCGCGAAAGAGCGCGGGATCGCGCTCACCGACGACATCGCCGCCTACCTGCTGACCCATTTCCGCCGCGACATGCCGAGCCTGATGGCACTGCTCGACGCGCTCGACCGCTTCTCGCTCGAGCAAAAACGCGCGGTCACGCTGCCGCTGCTGCGCCGGATGCTCGCGCGTCCCGGCGACGACATCACACCACCGGGCACGGGCCCGAACCGCTTCGAGTAAAATGCGCTTCCATGACTAATCTGGCACTCTTTGACCTCGATCACACGCTGATCCCCACCGATAGCGACCACGAATGGGGCCGCTTCATGGTGAAGCTCGGCATCGTCGACGCGGAAAGCTTCTCGCGGCAGAACGATCAGTTCTTCGCCGACTACAAGGCCGGCAAGCTCGACATCCACGCGTACCTCACGGCGATGCTCACGCCGCTCGCGAAGTATTCGCGCGCGCAGCTTGCGCAATGGCACGAGCAGTACATGCACGAGGTGATCCGGCCCGCGATGACGCCCGCCGCGCTCGAACTGGTGCGCAAGCACCTCGACGCGGGCGACCTGTGCTGCGTGGTGACCGCGACCAACGAGTTCATCACGCGCCCGATCGCGACCGCGTTCGGCGTCGATACGCTGATCGCGTGCGAGGTCGAGACGACCGACGGGCATCCCGACTCGCCTTACACGGGCCGGCCGACCGGCACGCCGAGCTACCGCGAAGGCAAGATCGTGCGGACCGAAGCATGGCTCGCATCGCTCGGCAAGCACTGGGACGACTTCGCGCACAGCTATTTCTACAGCGACTCGCACAACGACATCCCGCTGCTCGAGAAAGTCACCGACCCGATCGCGACCAACCCTGACGACACGCTGCGTGCGCATGCAAGCACCCGCGGCTGGCGTATCCTCGATCTTTTCTGAACGTCGTGATCAAAAAATTCATCCGCAAGCTGCTCGGTCAGGACGAAACCGGGCAAACGTCTCCCGCAGCGGCCCCGGCCGACGAAGCGGCCCCTGCTGCCCCGCGCGCGCCGAAGGGCGCCCGCGGCGCCGGCACGAAAAAGCCGCGCAGCAACCATGAGCCGACCGTCGTGCCGGCCAGCGTGCACGGCATCAATCCAGCGCTGATCTCGAGGAACGCCGTGCGCGTGACCGACACGCTGCAGCAGGCGGGCTTTCGTGCGTTCATCGTCGGCGGCGCGGTACGCGACCTGCTGCTCGGCATCGCGCCGAAGGACTTCGACGTCGCGACCGACGCGACGCCGACCGAAGTCCAGCGCCTGTTCCGCCGCGCGCGCCTGATCGGCCGCCGCTTCCAGATCGTCCACGTGCAGTTCGGCCAGGAACTGATCGAGGTGTCGACGTTCCGCGCGCTGGTCGACGCGCCGCCCGAGGCCGCCACCGCCGAGCCGCCGAAGCGCCTGAAGCGCGACGAACTCGATCGCCGCACGCATGCGGTCGACGCCAGCGGCCGCGTGCTGCGCGACAACGTGTGGGGCGAGCAGCACGAAGACGCCGCGCGCCGCGACTTCACGATCAACGCGATGTACTACGACCCGTCGACGCAGACGGTGCTCGACTACCACGACGGGATGGCCGACATGCGCGCCCGCCTGTTGCGGATGATCGGCGATCCGGCCACGCGCTTCCGCGAGGATCCGGTGCGGATGCTGCGCGTCGTGCGCTTCGCGGCGAAGCTCGGCTTCGAGATCGAGCCGCATACGCGCGAGCCGATCCACGCGCTCGCCGACCTGATCAACAACGTGCCGGCCGCGCGCCTGTTCGACGAGATGCTGAAGCTGCTGCTGTCGGGCCACGCGCTCGCGTGCCTGACGCGGCTGCGCAAGGAAGGCCTGCACCACGGGCTGCTGCCGCTCCTCGACGTCGTGCTCGAACAGCCGCAGGGCGAGAAATTCATCACGCTCGCGCTGAACAACACCGACGCCCGCGTGCGCGCCGGCAAGCCGGTGTCGCCGGGCTTCCTGTTCGCGACGCTGCTGTGGCACGACATGCGCCAGCGCTTCGAGCAATACACGGCCGACGGCGAAATTCCGGTGCCGGCGCTCCATCGCGCGATGGACGACGTGCTCGACATGCAGACCGAGAAACTGGCGATCCACAAGCGCTATTCGGCCGACATGCGCGAAATCTGGGGCCTGCAGCTGCGCCTCGAGAAGCGCTCGGGCCGCAGCGCGATGCGGCTGCTGGAACACCAAAGGTTTAGAGCGGGGTATGATTTCCTCCTGTTACGCTGCGAATCCGGCGAGCTCGATGCGGAAGTCGGACAGTGGTGGACGGATTTCATCGAAGGCGACGCGGCCGCTCGCGAGGCCTTGCTCACGCAGGGCGGCTCGAAGGAAAAATCGCCCCGCAAGCGGCGCCGCCGCGGCGGTGTGCGAAACCGCAAGCCGGGTGAAGGTGCGGCCGAGCAGGTGCCGGATACCTCGGGCGGGTCCGACGACTGACGCGCTCGCCGGCGAACGACGTAGGAAGTGATGCCATGACGGTTGCATATATCGGACTGGGGGCGAATCTCGGCGATGCGCGCCAGACCCTGAAGGACGCGGTGGTGTGCCTCGCGCAGCAGCGCACCATCTCGATCCTCGGCAAATCGAGCCTGTATCGCACGGCGCCCTTCGAAGCGGGCGGCGACGACTACTACAACTGCGTCGTCAAGCTCGATACGACGCTGTCGGCCCGCGAACTGCTCGCGCTTTGCCAGAAGATCGAACATCACTTCGGGCGCGAGCGCCCGTATCGCAACGCGCCGCGCACGCTCGACCTCGACATCCTGCTGTTCGGCGCCGATTCGATCGACGAACCCGACCTGATCGTCCCGCACCCGCGCCTCACCGACCGTGCGTTCGCGCTCGTGCCGCTCGTCGAGATCGAACCGGCGCTCGACATTCCCGCGCGCGGCCGTGCCGATGCCTTCCTCGCCGCCGTGGCAGACCAGCGCGTCGAGAAGGTGCAAACCTGCCAGTGCCCGATGCAGAAGGCGCTCGCTGCCGGCGAAGACGCCGACAAGACCCGCTGCCGATGAACTCCACTCCGCTGACCGTCACCGCACCCGACCTGCGCGCCCCGCACCGTTATCTCGTGATCGAAGGCCCGATCGGCGTCGGCAAGACGACGCTCGCGCGCCTGCTCGCCGAGCGCTGGTCGATGCAGACGCTGCTCGAACGCCCGCAGGACAACCCGTTTCTCGAACGTTTTTACCGCGACACCGCGCGCTACGCGCTGCCCGTGCAGCTGTCGTTCGCGCTGCAGCGCGCGCAGCAGGCGCGCGAGCTGATCGGCGCGCTCGACACGGGCCGCCCCGTCATCGCCGATTTCATGCCGCAGAAAAACGACATCTTCGCGCGGCTGAACCTGCCGGAAGACGAATGGCAGCTGTATCGTGCGGTCGCGACGCACGTCGACGTGCCGCAGGCGCCGTCGCCCGACCTCGTCGTCTATCTGCAGGCAAGCCCCGAAGTGCTGTTCTCGCGCATCCAGAAGCGCGGGCTGCCGATGGAGCTGCAGATCAGCGATGCGTACCTGCGCTCGCTCGTCGACGCGTACAACGAATTCTTCTACCACTACGACCGCACGCCGGTGCTGACGGTCGCCGCGGAACACCTGAACCCGCTGGATTCCCCCGAAGATCTCGCCCTGCTGATCGAGCGCATCGAGACGATGCGCGGCCGCAAGGAGTTCTTCGTCAAGGGCGAGACGACGCGCTGACGCGTCCCGCCTGTCGTTCCTCACTTATCGACCCGGATTTCCCATGACCTATCTCCAGGAATCGAGCCGGCCTGCCGTGACGGTGCCCAAGCTGCAGGCAATGCGCGACGCCGGCGAGAAGATCGCGATGCTCACCTGCTACGACGCGAGCTTTTCCGCGCTGCTCGATCGCGCCGGCACCGACGTGCTGCTGATCGGCGATTCGCTCGGCAACGTGCTGCAGGGCCATACGACCACGCTGCCCGTGTCGCTCGACGACATCGCGTACCACACGGCCTGCGTTGCTCGCGCGCAACCGCGCGCGCTCGTCGTCGCCGATCTGCCGTTCGGCACGTACGGCACGCCGGCCGAGGCGTTCGCGAACTCGGTCAAGCTGATGCGCGCCGGCGCGCAGATGGTCAAGCTCGAAGGCGGCGAATGGCTCGCCGATACGATCCGCTTCCTCGTCGAGCGCTCGGTGCCGGTGTGCGCGCACGTCGGCCTCACGCCGCAATCGGTGCATGCGTTCGGCGGCTTCAAGGTGCAGGGCAAGACCGAAGCCGGCGCCGCGCAACTGCTGCGCGATGCGCGCGCGGTCGAGGACGCGGGCGCGCAGCTCGTCGTGCTCGAAGCCGTGCCGACGCTCGTCGCGTCCGAAGTCACGCACATGCTGAAGATTCCGACGATCGGCATCGGCGCGGGCGTCGACTGCTCGGGGCAGGTGCTCGTGCTGCACGACATGCTCGGTGTATTCCCCGGCAAGCGGCCGCGTTTCGTGAAGGATTTCATGCAGGGCCAGCCGAGCATTCAGGCGGCTGTCGAAGCCTATGTGAGCGCGGTGAAGGATCGGTCGTTCCCCGGCCCCGAGCACTCGTTCTGACGCGTCATCGGCCGGATGTGAAAAAGCGCGGCGCCCTTTGCGGGGCGCCGCGCTTTTCGTTGGTGCGCTGAAAGTCCGGTGGCCGGCGCGAGCGCGAGGCCCGCTCCGTCACATCGTCACGTCAACACCGCGTCGAGCGCACCGCGCAATGCATTGGTCAGCAGCAACCCTTGTGCGCGCGCAAGATCGTCGCGGGTCACGACGCGCTCCACCGCGCCGAACGCCCGGTCGTCGAGCAGCACGCCGCGCATCACGCCCGGCAGCACGCCGCACGCCAGCGGCGGCGTCACCCACTGGCCGTCGAGCTTCACGAACAGGTTCGAGCGCCCGCCTTCCGTCACCTCGCCGCGTTCGTTGACGAACAGCATGTCGAAACCGCCGAGCGACTCGGCCGCCTGCCACGCGCGGTCGTATTCGGCACGGCGCGTGGTCTTGTGCAGCAGCAGCGCGTCGCTCGCGCGGGTCGGCGCGAAACCGTGCGCGGACGCCAGCAGTACGCCGACCGGCCCCGCCGGCAGCGGCTTCAGCGGCGCCGCGACGATCTCGATCGTGCCGTCCTTCGCCAGCGCGAGCTTCATCCGGTACGCGCCGTCGCCGTCGAGCGCCGCGCAGCGCGCGTCGATCTCGCGACGCAACGCGTCGGCGTCGAAGCGGAAGCCGAACGCATCCGCGCTGCGCTGCAGCCGCGCGAGGTGTCGATCGAGATGCCGGATGCCGTCCGCACGCGTGGCCGCGGTCGTTTCGAACAACTGGAAACCGGGATCGGCATCCGTCAGGAATCGCGCTTTCAATTCGCACTCCGCATATTCGTCAGCCGCGACGCTGTCGAGCACGATGCCCGCGCCGACCCCCATCGTGCCATGATGCCGCGTTGCCGCACCGGATGGGTCGACACCGGTCTCGGCTCCGTCGAGCGTCAGCGTCCGGATCGCGACCGACAGGCAGAAATCGCCGCAGCCGGCCGCGCGGTCACCCGGCGCGTCGAGCCAACCGATCGCGCCCGTATAAAGCCCGCGCGGCGTCGACTCGATCGCATCGATCAACTGCATCGTCTTGTACTTCGGCGCGCCCGTGATCGACCCGCACGGAAACAGCGCGCGCAGCATCTGCGCAAACGTCGTGCCGTCGCGCCAGCCGGCCTCGACCGTCGACGTCATCTGCCACACCGACGCATACGGTTCGACGGAGAACAGCGCCGGCACCTTGACGGTGCCGGTGCGCGCGATCCGCGACACATCGTTGCGCAGCAGGTCGACGATCATCACGTTTTCCGCACGGTTCTTCGGATCGCTCGCGAGGAACGCGGCGGCCGCCGCATCGTCGCGCGGATCGGCCGAACGCGGCGCGGTGCCCTTCATCGGCCGCGCGCGCAGCACGTCGCCGTGCTTCTCGACGAACAGCTCGGGCGAGCACGACACGACCCACGCGCCGCCGGGCAGCGCGATCAGCGCGCCGTACCGCACGGGCTGGCGCGCGCGCAGCCGGCGGTACAGTGCGAGCGGTGTGCCGAACACGTCGAAATCGAGCCGGTACGTGTAGTTGACCTGGTAGGAGTCGCCCGCGCGCAGCGCGTCGTGCACCGCGGCGATCGCTGCATCGAACGCGTCGCGCGACACGCTCTTCGCGACATGCGCAACGCCCGCGATCGACGGCGCGCCGCCGCCGTCCTGCCGCGCGAGCCATGCGTCGACCTCGTCGCGCGACAGGCGCTCGCAGCGCGCATACAGCAAAAAGCGCAGCGGGGCCTGGCCCGGCTGCGCCCGTTGCAGGTTGCGTCCGAATTCATAATCGCCGACGACGACCGCGTGCAGCCCGTCGCGCAGGTCCTGTGCGACCGCCGCATCGATGTCGTCGAGCCGCGCCGGATCCGTGCACACGCGTTCGCGCACGAATCCCGAATACAAACGACTCGACCGCGCGGACGCGGTCGAGTCGCAATCGTCCAAGAGCGCGAACGACGCGCTCTCGTTGCCTTCAGTCATGCCGTTACTCGAAGAAGCTCTTCACACGGTCGAACCAGCTCTTGCTCTGCGGGCTGTGACGCGCGCCGCCCTCGGCCAGCGACTTCTCGAACTGCTTGAGCAGATCGCGCTGGGTGTCGGTCAGCTTCACGGGCGTCTCGACCTGCACGTGCACGTACAGATCGCCCGCGATGCTCGAACGCAGCCCCTTGATGCCCTTGCCACGCAAGCGGAACGTCTTGCCCGACTGCGTGCCTTCCGGCACCGGGAACGACGCACGGCCGGCCAGCGTCGGCACCTCGATCTCGCCGCCGAGCGCGGCGGTCGTGAACGGGATTGGCATCTGGCAATGGAGATCGTCGCCGTCGCGCTCGAACACCGCATGCGGCTTGATGTGGATCTCGACGTACAGGTCGCCCGGCGGCCCGCCGTTGATGCCCGGCTCGCCGTTGCCGGCCGAGCGGATCCGCATCCCGTCGTCGATCCCGGCCGGGATCTTCACTTCGAGCGTCTTGGTTTCCTTCACCTTGCCCGACCCGTGGCAGTGCACGCACGGCTCGGGGATGTAGGTGCCCGTGCCATGGCACTTCGGGCAGGTCTGCTGGATGCTGAAGAAGCCCTGCGACATGCGCACCGTGCCCTGGCCATGACAGGTCGGGCAGGTTTCCGGCTTCGTGCCGGGCTTCGCGCCCGACCCGTGGCACACCTCGCACGACACCCAGCTCGGCACGCGGATCTGCGTGTCGTAGCCGTGCGCGGCCTGCTCGAGCGTGATTTCCATGCTGTAGCGCAGGTCGGCGCCGCGGTATACCTGCGGGCCGCCGCGGCCGCCGCGTGCGGCGCCGCCCGCGGCCTGACCGAAGATGTCGCCGAAGATGTCGCCGAATGCATCCGCGAAGCCGCCGAAGCCCTGTGCGCCCGCACCGCCCATGTTCGGATCGACGCCCGCGTGGCCGTACTGGTCGTACGCGGCCCGCTTCTGGCCATCCGACAGCATTTCATAGGCTTCCTTCACCTCCTTGAAATGCTCTTCCGCATCCTTGCTGTCCGGATTGCGGTCAGGGTGATACTTCATCGCAAGCTTGCGATATGCCTTCTTGATTTCGTCGTCGCTCGCATTCTTCGCGACGCCCAGAACCTCGTAGTAATCCCGTTTCGCCATATCGATTCACTGTGCCGCCACGCATCGCGCACACGGCGGCTCCTTTCGCCTGCAGTAAAGTCTCTCGACTCGTCTGGCGCTGCGCCGTCCGCGGACGGCTCGCGCAGCACCCGCCAAAAAACAAATGTGCCCGGAGGGCCGCGAGGCCCGCCAGGCGTGGAGTCGATCCGGCCATCCGGAAGGAAAGACAGACCGCTTTTCAGCCGCTGGTCAGTCGCGCCGCGCGCGGTTTCGCGCGCGGCGTGCGGTGCCATTGCAACCCGGCTTAGTCCTTCTTCACTTCCTTGAACTCGGCGTCGACGACATCGTCGGCGGCCTGCTGGGCGCCGCCCGCGTGGGCCGCGCCTTCCGCCGCACCGGCCGCGCCAGCCGCACCTGCCTGCTGGGCCTGCATGTCGGCGTACATCTTCTCGCCGAGCTTCTGCGACACCTTGCCGAGCTCCTCGACCTTCGCGTCGATCGCCGCCTTGTCGGCCGACGTGTCCTTCAGCACTTCCTCGAGGGACTTCAGCGACGCTTCGATCGCTTCCTTCTCGCCCGCGTCCAGCTTGTCGCCGTACTCGGTCAGCGCCTTCTTCGTGCTGTGGACCAGCGCGTCGCCCTGGTTGCGCGAATCAGCCAGCTCGCGCAGCTTGTGGTCTTCCGCCGCGTTCGCTTCCGCGTCCTTGATCATCTGGTCGATTTCGGCTTCGGACAGGCCCGAGTTCGCCTTGATCGTGATCTTGTTTTCCTTGCCGGTCGCCTTGTCCTTCGCGCCGACGTGCAGGATGCCGTTCGCGTCGATGTCGAAGGTCACTTCGATCTGCGGCACACCGCGCGGTGCGGGCGGAATGCCTTCGAGGTTGAACTCGCCGAGCAGCTTGTTGCCCGCTGCCATTTCGCGTTCGCCCTGGAACACCTTGATCGTCACGGCGCCCTGGTTGTCGTCGGCCGTCGAGTACACCTGTGCGTGCTTCGTCGGGATCGTCGTGTTCTTGCTGATCATCTTCGTCATCACGCCGCCGAGCGTCTCGATACCGAGCGACAGCGGGGTCACGTCGAGCAGCAGCACGTCCTTGCGGTCGCCCGACAGGACCTGGCCCTGGATCGCCGCGCCGACTGCGACGGCTTCGTCCGGGTTCACGTCACGGCGCGGATCCTTGCCGAAGAACTCCTTCACCTTCTCCATGACCTTCGGCATGCGCGTCTGGCCGCCGACCAGGATCACGTCGTCGATGTCCGACACCTTGACGCCTGCGTCCTTGATCGCGATGCGGCACGGTTCGATCGTGCGCTCGACGAGGTCTTCCACCAGCGCTTCCAGCTTCGCGCGGGTGATCTTCAGGTTCAAGTGCTTCGGGCCCGACGCGTCCGCCGTGATGTACGGCAGGTTGATTTCGGTCTGCTGGCTCGACGACAGCTCGATCTTCGCCTTTTCGGCGGCTTCCTTCAGGCGCTGCAGCGCGAGCACGTCCTTCGACAGGTCGACGCCCTGCTCCTTCTTGAACTCGCCGATGATGTAATCGATGATGCGCTGGTCGAAGTCTTCGCCGCCGAGGAACGTGTCGCCGTTGGTCGACAGCACTTCGAACTGCATTTCGCCGTCGACGTCCGCGATCTCGATGATCGACACGTCGAACGTGCCGCCGCCGAGGTCATACACGGCGATCTTGCGGTCGCCCTTCTCGGCCTTGTCGAGGCCGAACGCGAGCGCGGCCGCGGTCGGCTCGTTGATGATCCGCTTGACCTCGAGGCCCGCGATGCGGCCGGCGTCCTTGGTCGCCTGGCGCTGGCTGTCGTTGAAGTACGCCGGCACCGTGATCACGGCTTCCGTGACCGGTTCGCCGAGGTAGTCTTCGGCCGTCTTCTTCATCTTGCGCAGCACTTCCGCCGAAACCTGCGGCGGCGCGAGCTTTTCGCCGTGTGCTTCGACCCATGCATCGCCGTTGTCGGCCTTGATGATCGAGTACGGCATCAGGCCGATGTCCTTCTGGACTTCCTTCTCTTCGAAGCGGCGGCCGATCAGGCGCTTCACCGCGAACAGCGTGTTCTTCGGGTTGGTCACCGACTGACGCTTGGCCGGCGCGCCGACGAGGACTTCGTTGTCGTCCATGTACGCGATGATCGACGGCGTGGTGCGCGTGCCTTCCGAGTTCTCGATGACCTTGACCTGGTTGCCTTCCATGATGGCGACGCACGAGTTCGTGGTGCCGAGGTCAATACCGATGATCTTTCCCATTTTTCCTAATCTCCAGAAATGCCTGTTTGCTGCGCGAAAACCCGCGTTTTGGGGCGGTTTCGCGCGCCAGAATTCAACTCTGTTCCCGAAATGCGTCCGTCCGGTTCGTTTTCAAGACCCGACGAGCGATGCGGATATTAAATTTTTTCAATCGCCGCCGGTAGCCGGATCGTGCAGGCCATCGCCCGCCGCCGCGACCTTCGCGCGCGCCGCCGACACGGCCGCCTGGAACTGCGCGAGGCCATGCCAGCCCGTCGCGCGGCCCAGCCGCTTGCCGCGGTGGAAAAAGAACCACGTCGGCACGCCGTGCAGCCCGAAGCGGCGCCCCAGCTGATGGTGTTCGTACACGTTGCAATGGAACCACTTCAGATCCAGCGCGCGGATCGCGTCGGGCTGGGCGAGCATCGCCTTCTTCGCGATCTCGCAGTTGAAGCAGTCGACGCCCCAGAAGAACACCACCGCCAGCGCGTCGCCCGCGCCGTCGAGCGCCGCGTCGAACGAACCGGCGTCGAGCGCCTGCATGTCGAACGCGTCGAACGCGGCCGGATCGACGCCGGCGGGCACCATGGCGGCGGCCTTACTTCGGCTGGGCGACGGTGACGAGCGCCGGGCGCAGCACGCGGTCGGCGATCGTATAGCCCTTTTGCAGCACGGTGACGACGGTGTTCGGCTCCTGCTCGGCCGGCACCATCGAAATCGCCTGGTGCTGGTGCGGATCGAACTTCTCGCCGACCGGGTTGATGGCGACGACGCGGCCCTTCTCGAGCGCGCTCGTCAGCTGGCGCAGCGTCAGCTCGACGCCTTCCCGCACCTTCGCGATGTCGCCGGAGGTGTCGCTGACGGCCGCTTCCAGGCTGTCCAGCACGGGCAGCAGGTGTTCCGCGAAGCTCTCGATCGCGAACTTGTGCGCCTTCGACACGTCGTCCTGCGCGCGGCGGCGGACGTTCTCGGTCTCGGCCTTCGCCCGCAGGAAGCTTTCCTGCAGCTCGGCGACCTTGGCTTGAGCCTCCGCGAGCGCCGCGTCGGCGGCTTCGGCGGCGGGCGCGGCGCCTTGCGCCGCCTGCTTCTCGCTGCCGTTGTCTTCGGCCGATTGGGGTGCCGGGTTCTCTTGCGTGTTTTCCATGTCGCTGAAAGTCGATTAGAGGTTGAAGCCAAATCGGCAATCGCCGGATCGTATAGATCGTATAACCGGCGGTACCGCACATTGCTGGTGCAGATAAGGGCGGAAACTGCGATTTCAAGAGGGTTATTCGCCGGCATTCTCCAATGCCGCGAAACAACCGCGCGTTTCGCCGGTGCATGCGCCGCATAGTCCGCCAGATCGGGCGAAACGGCCTGTAACAACGCTTACCGGGCAAGGACTAGCTCCGCACAGGCCGGCTGCACTACACTCCACTCAAGCGTCGGAAAAGCGTGTTTACCCTAGCTGACCGACGCCTTACACCACCTGGCGCCGTTTTCACCCTTGTGTTCGAGGGGAGTACCGTGAAACTGACCTTTGCGATATCGGTGGTCGCGCTGGTACTCATTGCCGGCACCACCACCATCTGCCTGTCGGGAGCCGTCACCGACCGCACGACCGAATACGGCAGCGCGCGGGCGACCTTCGACCAGATGTTCAGCTCCCACCAGAAAATCTGTCGATGATGCGCCGGTCGCGCTTCGTCGGCCGGCCGTGCAGTTCGGCCGCCGGCTCGCGATACGTGCGGCGCCGCTCCAGTTCGGCGAGCCGCGCGGCCCGCCCCGCTTCCGTTTCCTGGTAAAGCGTCTGCGCGACGCTCGCCGGCCCGCGGACGTCGCACACGCCCAGCACGGCAATGTGCCAGACGATGCCGTCGATCGCAATCTCGACCTCGTCGCCGACCCGCACGTCCTTCGCCGGCTTGACCGCCGCGCCGCCGATCTTCACGTGCCCCTTGTCGACCGCATCGGTCGCAAGCGAGCGCGTCTTGAAGAAGCGGGCCGCCCATAGCCATTTGTCGATGCGCAGCTTCGCGCCCGGATCCGTGGAAATCCTGTAATTCATGTCGGCCTCCGCCGGGCCGCCCCAGGGAGGCTCGCCGCCCCGTCGGGCGGCGGCGAACCAGGCGGGCGTGAGAGTCGTTTCATCTCAGTTCACCGTCTCGGGCTGCGCGGCCTTGACCGGCCAGCCCTGCAGATTCTCGGCGACGATCTCGCCGAGCGCGCCGATCCACGCGTGCGCGCCGTTCAGGCACGGAATGCGGTGGAACGTCTTGCCGCCGCCGGCGAGGAACTCGTCGCGCACTTCCATGCCGATTTCCTCGATCGTCTCCAGGCAATCGGCCGTGAAACCGGGACAGAACACGTCGGCCCGCCGCACGCCGGCCTCGCCGAACTCGCGCAGCGTCGGCGCCGTGTACGGCTGCAGCCATTCGGCCTTGCCGAAGCGCGACTGGAACGTGACGCGGCACTCGGTCGTCGACAGCCCGAGCGCGGCCATCAGCAACGCGCCCGTCTGCTGGCACTGGTCGTGATACGGGTCGCCGAGGTCGAGCGTGCGCTTCGGCACGCCGTGGAAACTCAGCACGAGCTTGTCGCCGGCCGCGAAGTCGGGCCGGCCGTGCTGTGCCCAGTACTGGCGCACCTGCTCGGCCAGCGCGTGGATATAGGCCGGATGGTCGGCGTAGTGCCGCACCGTGCGGACTTCCGGCTGGTTGCGCATGCGCGCGAGCGCGTCGAAGGCGGCATCGAACGCGGTGGCCGTGGTCGACGCCGAATATTGCGGATACATCGGCATCAGCAGCACGCGCTCGACGCCCGCGCGCTTGAACTGCGCAAGCGCGTGCGAAATGTTCGGGCTGCCGTAGCGCATCGCGTAGTCGACCATCACGTGATAGCCGTTCGACGCGAGCAGGTGCCGCACGCTGTCGGTCTGGCGCTCCGAGTACACGCGCAGCGGCGAGCCTTCGGGCATCCAAACGGCCGCGTACTTCTTCGCGGAGGCGCGGCCGCGCAGCGGCAGGATCAGCGTGCGCAGCAGCACCTGCCAGACGGCCTGCGGAATCTCGACGACGCGCGGATCCGACAGGAATTCGGCCAGGTAGCGCCGCACGGCGCGCGGCGTGGGTGCGTCGGGCGTGCCGAGATTGATCAGCAGCACCCCGATGCGATGGGCAGCAGCGATGCTCGAAGGCGGCTCAAGATCGAAACGCATGGGCAAGAACGTGCTCGGGGCACGGGACCGGACGGCTCTCAATTATAGCGGGCCGCCCCTTGCCGTTCGGCCGACTGTCGGCGCGGGCGGCATGACGACATGATGACGGGGCGGGATCAGGTGCCGATTGCAGGCTATTGCTGGCTCAGCGTGAGCGACAGCAGGCGCGCGGTGATGTCGACGATCGGTATCACGCGGTTGTACGCCATCCGGGTCGGGCCGATCACGCCGAGCGTGCCGACGATCTTCCCGTTCACCTCGTAAGGCGCGGTGACGACGCTCATTTCCTCGATCGGCACGAGCGTCGATTCGCCGCCGATGAAGATCTGCACGCCCTGGGCGTGGCTCGACACGTCGAGCAGTTGCAGGAGGCCCGTCTTTTGGTCGAACACGTCGAACAGCTTGCGCAGCCGCGCCATGTCGGACGACAGATCCGCCACTTCGAGCAGGTTGCGCTCGCCGGAAATCAGCACGGTGTCCTCGGTGTCGGGCACCTCGGTACTGGCCGTCACGGCCGCGTGCATCAGCGTGGTCATGTCGCCGCGCAGCTGGTCGATCTCGTCGCGCAGGCGGCGGCGCACCTCGTCGAACGACAGGCCGGCGAAATGCGCGTTGATGTAGTTGGACGCCTCGGTCAGCTGCGACGGCGAATAGTCGCGCGGCGTCGCGAGCATGCGGTTCTGCACGTCGCCCTCGGGCGTGACGATGATCAGCAGGATGCGCTTGTCGGACAGGCGCATGAACTCGATCTGCTTGAACACGTGGCTGCGGCGCGGCGTCAGCACGACACCCGCGAACTGCGACAGGTTCGACAGCACGCTCGCGGCGGCGGCGACCACCCGCTGCTGCGGCTCGCCGGCCTGCAGCGTGTGCTGCACCTGCCGCGCGACGGCCTCGGCGTCGATCGGCGCCTCGACCGTCAGCATCGTGTCGACGAACAGCCGATAGCCGCGCGGCGTCGGCACGCGGCCGGCCGACGTGTGCGGGCTCGACACGAGGCCGAGCTCCTCCAGGTCGGACATCACGTTGCGGATCGTCGCCGGGCTCAGCTCGAGCCCGGAGTAACGGGACAACGTGCGCGATCCGACTGGCTGACCGTCGGCGATATACCGTTCGATCAGGGTTTTCAGGAGGGTTCGTGCGCGAGGATCTAGCATGGTGGAAAATTTTAGCGCAACCGCGCGACCGCGGCGAGTGGCGTCGGCCACCGTTGCGCGGGCCGGCCCGATCCGGCCCCGTCGGCGCACAGCCGGTTCTTTTCGTCAACGAGCTATGGTGTAATGCCGGCATGAAAACCGGTAATCAGTTCAATACTGTCGCGCTCGTCGGCCGGAGCAACACGCCCGGCATCGCCGAACCGCTCGCCACGCTGGCCGCCAGCATCGCGAAGCTCGGCTTCGAGGTCGTGTTCGAAGGTGACACCGCGCGCGAGATCGGCATCACCGGCTACCCGGCGCTCACCCCGGCCGAAATCGGGGCGCGTGCGGACGTGGCGGTCGTGCTCGGCGGCGACGGCACGATGCTCGGCATCGGCCGCCAGCTGGCGCCGTACCGGACACCGCTGATCGGGATCAACCACGGGCGGCTCGGCTTCATCACGGACATCGCGGCCGCCGACATGCACGCGCTCGTCCCGGTGCTGCTGTCCGGCAAGTTCGAGCGCGAGGAGCGCGCGCTGCTCGAGGCGCGGATCATGCGCGACGGCGAACCGATCTACCACGCGATCGCGTTCAACGACGTCGTCGTGAACCGCAGCGGCTTCTCCGGGATGGTCGAGCTGCGCGCGTCGGTCGACGGCCGATACATGTACAACCAGCGTTCCGACGGCCTGATCGTCGCGACGCCGACCGGCTCGACCGCCTACGCGCTGTCGTCGGCCGGCCCGATTCTGCATCCGCAGCTGGCCGGCGTCGTGCTCGTGCCGATCGCGCCGCACGCGCTGTCGAACCGGCCGATCGTGCTGCCCGACGACTCGAAAATCGCGATCCAGATCGTCGGCGGGCGCGACGTCAACGTGAACTTCGACATGCAGTCGTTCACGTCGCTCGAGCTGAACGACACGATCGAGGTGCGCCGCTCGAAGCACACGGTGCCGTTCCTGCACCCGATCGGCTACAGCTACTACGCGACGCTGCGCAAGAAGCTGCACTGGAACGAACACGCCTCGAACGAAGACGACAAGGCGTCCTGACGCCGCTCCGCCCGACACCATGCTCCGTCACCTCTCGATCCGCGACTTCGTCATCGTCGCCGCGCTCGATCTCGAATTCGACAGCGGCTTTTCCGTCTTTTCCGGCGAGACCGGCGCCGGGAAATCGATCCTGATCGACGCCCTTGCCCTCGCGCTCGGCGAACGCGCCGACGCGAGCGTCGTGCGCACCGGCTGCGGCCGCGCCGACATCACGGCCGAATTCACGCCGCACGACCGCGTCGCGCGCTGGCTCGACGAACACGCGTTCGACACCGAGGACACCGTGATGCTGCGCCGCGTGATCGACGCGAACGGCCGGTCGCGCGCGTTCATCAACGGCACCAGCGCGACGCTCGCGCAGCTGCGCGAACTCGGCGAAATGCTCGTCGACATCCACGGCCAGCATGCGCACCAGCTGCTGATGCGGCCCGACGCGCAGCGCGAGCTGTTCGACACGCACGCGGGGCTCGTCGCCGATGCGGCGAACGTCGCGCGCGCATGGCGCGTGTGGCGGGACGCGACACAGGCGATCGACGCCGCGAAGGCGCACGAGCGCGAACTGCAGCTCGAACGCGAAAAGCTCGCGTGGCAGCTCGCCGAACTCGACAAGCTCGCGCCGCAGCCCGGCGAGTGGGACGAAGTCAGCAACGAGCACAAGCGGCTGTCGCATTCGGCGAACCTGATCGAGGGTGTGCGCGGCGCGCTCAACGCGCTGTCCGAATCCGACGACGCGATGCTCGCGCAGCTCGGCGCGATTGTGTCGAAACTGCGCAGCCTGGCCGACTACGACACCGCGCTCGGCGACGCGCTCGCGTCGCTCGAACCGGCCGAGATCCAGCTGCAGGAAGCCGTCTATTCGCTGTCGCACTACGCGCAGCGCGTCGATCTCGATCCCGAGCGGCTCGCGCAGGTCGAGACGCGTCTCGATGCGCTGCACTCGACCGCCCGCAAGTTCCGGCTGCCGCCCGACACGCTGCACGAGGAACACGCGGCGCGCCGCGCGCAGCTCGCCGCGCTCGACGCGGCAGCCGATCTCGGCGCGCTCGAGGCCGCCCAGGCGAAGGCGCGCGAAGCCTATCTCGCCGACGCGCGGCACCTGTCCAAGGCGCGCGCGCAGGCCGCGAAGGCGCTCGGCACGGCCGTCACGGCCGGCATGCAGGAGTTGTCGATGGCGGGCGGCAGCTTCGAAGTCGCGCTCGTGCCGCTCGCCGACGGCGGCCCGCACGGGCTCGAACAGGTCGAATTCCGCGTCGCCGGGCACCCCGGCGTGCCGCTGCGGCCGCTCGCGAAGGTCGCGTCGGGCGGCGAGCTCGCGCGCATCAGCCTCGCGCTCGCGGTCATTGCCAGCGCGGCGAGCCCGACGCCGACGCTGATCTTCGACGAAGTCGACACGGGGATCGGCGGCGGCGTCGCCGAAGTGGTCGGCCGTCTGCTGCACCAGCTCGGGCGCGACCGCCAGGTGCTGTGCGTGACGCACCTGCCGCAGGTCGCCGCGCGCGGCGACCATCACTTCCAGGTCGCGAAGGGCGCCGACGATCGCGGCGGCACCGTGTCGACGGTCGTCGCGCTCGACCGCGCCAGCCGGATCGAGGAAGTCGCGCGGATGCTCGGCGGGCTCGAGATCACGGCCACGACGCGCAAGCACGCGAAGGAAATGCTGGCGGCCTGACACGGCCGTCGGCCTGCGCCGCTCCAGCCCGGCGCGCTCGCGATACGCGGCGGACGGTACGCGCGTCGAAACCGCGCCCGCCCTGCCTTCGTTCAAACGCCCGTTTCAACCGCACCGAACACGCGCACCCACAGCGCCGTCACGGCCGCCCGCTCGTCCGCCACCACGGCCGGATCGACGCGCGCCTTCTCCATCCCGTCGAGCCGCAGCTTGTGCTGCAGCTTCCGGTACTTGCGGTACGCGGCGCCGACGCGCTCGGCCTCGTCCTCGCCCATCAGCCCGAAGCGCGCGACCTCGCGCAGCAGCGCGATGTTGCCGGTATTGCGGATCAGCTCGGCGTCGCTCGACGCGTGCAGCAGCACCCAGTACTGGACGATGAACTCGATGTCGACCATCCCGCCGCGATCGTGCTTCAGGTCGAACAGCTCGGTCTGGTTCGGATGGCCGGCAAATACCTTCTCGCGCATGTCGACGATCTCCTTCGCGAGCACGCCGCCGTCGCGCGGCGTGGTCAGCACCTGCTGGCGGATCGCCTCGAAAGCCTCGCCGATCCGCGCATCGCCCGCGCTGTAGCGGGCACGCGTCAGCGCCTGGTGCTCCCACACCCATGCCGTGTTCGCGGCGTCGCCCTCGCGCAACTGGTAGCGGCGGAACGCATCGAGATCGGTGACGAGCAGCCCGGCCTCGCCGTTCGGCCGCAGGCGCAGGTCGATGTCGAACAGCGCGCCGGCACCGGTCGCGGTCGTGAGCCACGTGATCAGGCGCCGCGTGAAGGTCGTGTAGACGTCCGCCGAGCGCTCGTCGGGGTCGTCGTACAGGAAGATCAGGTCGAGGTCCGACGCGTAGCCGAGCTCCTTGCCGCCCAGCTTGCCGTACGCGATCACCGCGAATTTCGGCACGTCGCGATGGCGTTTCGCGAGCTGCGACCACACGACTTCGATCGTCACGTCGAGCACCGCGTCGGCCAGCTCGGACAGCCGGTCGCTCACATGCTCGACCGACAGTTGCCCGGCCAGGTCGATCAGCAGGATCCGGAACACCTCGGCGTGCTGCGCATGGCGCAGCAGGTCCATCTGCTGCTCGGGGCCGTCGGCCGCCGCGAGGCGCGCGCGCAGCGCGTCCTTGAACGCGGGCCAGTCGAACGGGCTCGCGATCACCTCGTCGTCGAGCAGTTCATCCAGCAATTGCGGGTGGCGGATCAGGTAGCCGCCGCCCCAGCGCGTCGCGCCGAGCACCGACAGCACGCGATCGAGCGCGGCCGGATATTCGGTCAGCAGCGCGAGATAAACGCCGCGCCGGCTGACCGTCTCGAGCAGGTCGAACAGGCGCACGATCGTGTCGTCGCGCCGCGCGGCATCGATCGTCGGCGCGGCGTCGAGCGCCCGCTGCGCGACGCGGTCGAAGCGCTGCCGGCTCTTTTCCGGCAGGCCCATGTAGCGCGTCGATTGCCAGATCGCACGCAGCCGCGCGAGCACGGCGGCCGGATCGGCGAAGCCGAGGCCGTCGAGGCGCGCGACCAGCGCGTCGTCCTCGCCGTCGTCGCCCAGCGCGCCGCTCCAGATCCATGCGGCGGCCGTGTCGTCACCCGCCGCGCAAGGGCCGCCGCCCTTCACCTTGTCCGCGAAGATCTGGTCGAACTGCGCCTCGACGAAGTTCCGGTGCTCGTCCAGCACCGTCATCAGCGCCGCGTAGTCGGCAAAGCCGAGCGAGGCGGCCAGCGCCGCGCGTTCGTCGGACTCGACCGGCATCGCATGCGTCTGCGCGTCGTTGCGGTACTGCAGCCGGTGCTCGAGCGTGCGCAGGAAATTGTAAGCATCGGTCAGGCGGGCGCGCACGTCCTCGCCGATCAGCCCGCGCGCCTGCGCATGACGCAGCACCGCGAGCGTCGGCCGCACGCGGAATTCCGCATCCTGGCCGCCGCGGATCAGCTGGAACACCTGCGCGCTGAACTCGATCTCGCGGATCCCGCCGCGCCCGAGCTTGACGTCGTCGGCCTTGTCGGGCCGCATCGACGCGCGGCGCGCGGCTTCCTGCCGGATCTGCTGGTGCAGCGAACGGATCGCACCGATCACGCCGAAATCCAGATAACGGCGGTACACGAACGGCTTGACGAGCGACTCGAGCTGCGCGGCGAGCCGCTGCGCCGCGTCGCTGGCGCCTTCCGACACGAGCCGCCCCTTGATCCATGCGTAGCGCTCCCACTCGCGCCCCTGCACGTAGAAATATTCCTCGAGCATCCCGAGGCTGCACACGAGCGGCCCCGAATCGCCGTTCGGGCGCAGCCGCATGTCGACGCGAAACACGTAGCCGTCGGCCGTGACCTCGGACAGCACGCCGATCAGGCGCCGGCCGAGCCGCGTGAAGTATTCCTGCGTGGACAGCGGCGAACGCGTGCCGCCCGTCGTCTCGCCGTCGTCCTCGTAGACGAAGATCAGGTCGATGTCCGACGACACGTTCAGCTCGCGGCCGCCCAGCTTGCCCATCCCGACCACGCCGAGCACGACGCGCTGGCCGTCGGCGCCGCGCGGCTCGCCGTACAGCACCTCGAGTTCGGCCGACAGCAGCGCGAGCGAGCGCTGCACGGCCACTTCGGCGAGATCGGTCATCGCGCCCGTCACCTCGGCGACGTCGGCCAGCCCGCGCAGGTCGCGCTCCGCGACCGCGCCGAACGCCTCGGCGCGCAGTTGCCGCAGCGCGCGCTTCAGTTGCTCCTCGGTCGGCGCGGCCGTGCCGGCCGGCGTCGCGAGCAATTCGGTGAGGCGTGCATCGAGTTGCACGCGGCCGAGCGGCGCGGCCGCCCACGCGGCAACCTGCTCGGCGAGCGCGGGCCGTGCGGCGGCCGCGCGGGCAAGGTAGCGGGAATAGGACGTGCTGATCAGGGCGGAAGCGTCGGTCATCGAGAAGCGGGCCTGGCGGAACGGCCGGCCGGCGCGGGCCGGCGTGTGCGCGCCCCGCTGCCGGCCGGCCTCGTGAACTCGGCGCGGCCTCGCGGGACGCTCGCGCGTCCGCCGCGGCACCGCGCGCCGGAAAGCCCGTGCCGCGCTGCCGCAACGGCCGCCGGCACGAACCCGTGTGATACATTTCAACGTCAGTCTGCAAAACTACCATATCGCCGCCCGTCCGCCGCATGTCCGACCGTCAGGAATCCGCCGTAGCTGCGCCCGAAGCGGGACCTCCGAAGCACGATCATCCGGTCCTGCGTCGCGTGTTCAGGGTGACGCTGGCAGTCGGGATCGGCACCTACTTCGTCGCGTCCGGCGCCTTCCTCGGGCTGCGCTACGTCCTGCTGCCCCGCATCGACGAATTCCGCCCGCGCATCGAGCGCGCGGTGTCCGACAAGCTCCACGCGCAGCTTTCGATCGGCAGGCTTTCCCCGAACTGGTCCGGCATGCAGCCGGGCGTCGAACTCACGAACCTGACGATCCGCGGCCGCGACGGCAAGGTCGCGCTGTCGGTGCCGCACGCGACGGCCGCGCTGTCGTGGATGTCGCTGCTGCGGCTGTCGCCCGCGCTGTCGAGCCTGATCGTCGACCAGCCCGACCTCGTCGTCGCGCGCGCGGCCGACGGTTCGCTGAGCGTCGCGGGCGTCGGCGTGGCAACCACCCACGGCGGCAGCGACACGTTCGGCACGTGGCTGCTGAAGCAGGAAGCGATCGTGCTGCGCGGCGGCACGCTGCGCTGGCGCGACGCCCAGCACGACGCGCCGGAGCTCGTGCTGTCCGGCATCCGGCTCGCGGTGCTCAACAGCGGCCGCGTGCACAAGGCCGCGCTGCAGGCGCCCGCGAACGGCACGCTGCTGCTCGGTCCGCTCGATTTCCGCGCGCGCTTCAGACACAAGCCGCTCGCGCCGATCGGCAAGCCGTCGAACTGGACCGGCGACGCGTACCTGTCGACGGGCCCCGTCGACCTGCAGACGCTGACGCGCTACCTCGACGTGCCGCTGACGATTCACGCGGGCCGGATCGACAATGCGATCTGGGCGACCTTCGGCGACGGCCACCTGCGCGCCGCGGGCGGCGACCTGCAGGGCGCCGACGTCGCGCTGCGGGTGCGCCCGACGCAGCCGCGGCTCGACGTGCCGACGGTCGGCTTCGGCTGGGACATGGTGCTCGACGCCGGTCACGACTACACGCTGCACCTGACGCGCTTCAACGCGGAGCTCGGCCAGCCGCCGCTGCCGGACGGCACGCCGCTCGCCCGTTCGCTCGCGCTGTCGACGCTGACGGCGCGCTACCGCGTGCCGACCGCGACGCAGGGCCAGTTGATCAGCGTCGTGGGCGACCGCGTCGATCTCGGCATCCTCAGCGAGTTCATCCGCGGGCTGCCGCTGCCGGCGCGCCTGCGCAACGAGCTGATCAAGATCGACCCGCGCGGGATGGTGTCGAACTATCACATCGAGGTCGAGCGCGCGAAACCCGCGCGGCCCGACCTCGCCGACGAAGAGCGGCGCATGGGCGCCGCGCCGATCGTCCGCTACCGCTTCCTCGGCGACCTGCAGGGCATCAGCTTCGCGGCCCAGGAGCCGCCGCCCGGACTCTCGCCGCGCGGCCACCCGCGCGCCGGCTGGCCGGGTATCGAGAACCTGTGGGGCCGCGTCGACGCGAACGAAACGGGCGGCAACGCGCATTTCGACACGGTCCAAGCGGCCGTCACCGTGCCCGGCGAATTCGACGAGCCGCGCCTGACGTTCGACCGGCTGCGCGGCAACGCAAAATGGACGATCACGCCCGCGCCCGGCGAGAAACACGCGCGCGTCGACGTATCGCTGCCCGACCTGCTCGTGTCGAACCCCGATGCCGAAATCGCGGTGTCGGGCTCGTACTCGAACCCCGGCCACGGCCGCGGCACGCTCGACCTGCGCGCCGATTTCGCGCGCGCGTCGGTGGCGCGCATTCCGCGCTACCTGCCGACCGGGATGTCCGAGCACCTGCGCGACTATCTCGGCCACGCGCTGCAGGACGGCAAGGTAACCAAGGGCGCGTCGATCGTCGCGCGCGGCCCGCTCGAGAAATTCCCGTTCGAGCACGAGCCGGACGCCGGCGTGTTCCATATCGTCGCGCCGTTCACCGGCGGGCGCTTCGAGCCGACGCCCTACCCGCCGCGCAAGCTCGCGAACGGCACGCCGAGCGTCTGGCCCGCGCTCGACGGAATCGACGGCGTGTTCGAGCTCAAGCAGAACAAGCTGCGCTTCGACATCGACCGCGCGCACTACAAGCGCGTCGCGCTGACGAAGGTCGCGGGCCGCATCGACGATCTCGGCAATCCGTCGCACTCGCCGCTGATCATCGACGGCCATGCGCAGGGCCCGCTCGCCGACCTGATCGATTACGCGGACAACAGCTCGCTCGGCACGATGAGCGGCCATATCGGCCAGCGGATCGACGCGCAGGGGCCGGCATCGCTCGGGCTCAAGATCACGATTCCGCAGCACGTCGCGCATCCGCATACGCATGTCGAAGGCGCGCTCGCATTCGGCGGCAACACGCTGTCGACCAGCGGCGTGCCGCCGCTGTCGGCGCTGCGCGGCAGCGTCCGCTTCACCGAGGCCGGCGCGTCGCTGCACGGCCTGTCGGGGCGGTTCCTCGGCGGCCCGGTGCGCGCGAACGGCAACTTCCGGTCGCACGGCCCGTACACGGTGGACGTCGACGGCCGCCTCGCGCTCGACGCCGCACGCGGCCTGAACCTGCACGGCGCGGCCGCCGCGCTGCTCGAGCACGTGGTCGGCGACGCGCCGTACAAGGTCGCCGTGCGCGGCGCGCCGGGCCGCCTGCCCGACATCCACGCGCAATCCGACCTGACCGGCGTGGCGCTGAATTTCCCCGCGCCGTTCGCGAAGCCGGCCGGCACGCCGATGCCGTTCAGCTTCACGCTGCAGCCGGCGCCGCAGGCGGACGGCAAACGCCTCGAACATGCCGACCTGACGCTCGGCCCGGTGTCCGCGACCTACCTGCTCGACGCGACGCGCGGCCAGCCGCTGCGCGCGGTGCGCGGCGCGATGGGCATCCACCGGATGCCCGACATGCCGCAGGACGGCGTGAGCGCGGCCGTCGACGTCGGCGAACTGGACGCCGACGCGTGGCTCGCGCTCGCCCACACGCTGCAGCCCGACGCGCCGCGCGCACCGGAGCCGCAGGGCGCGCCGCGCATCGATTTCGCGAGCTTCGCGCCGAAGCGCTTCGCGCTCCACTTCGGCACGCTGAAACTGCTCAAGCGCAACTGGGAAAACGTGATCGTCGGCGCGTCGCACGTCGACGATCTCTGGCAGGCGAACATCGCGTCGAACCAGGTATCGGGCTACCTGTCGTGGGCGCCGGGCGGCGGCCACAACGGCGCGGGCGTGCTGAATGCGCGCCTCGCGAAGCTCGTGGTGCCGCAGAGTTCGCAGCACGACCTCGTCGGCCGCGCGATGAACCTGCCGACGCCGACCGACCGCCCGATGCCGTCGATCGACCTGATCGTCGACCAGGTCGTCGCGCGCGACCACGACATCGGCCGTCTCGTCGTCAACGCGCGCAACATCGACGAAGACGGCACGCCCGTGTGGCAGCTCGACAAGCTGGAGCTGTCGAACCCGGCCGCGAAGCTCACGGCGACCGGCAACTGGCGCACGTCGCGCCGCGCGCTCGCCCGCGGCGCCGACGAAAGCGAAGCGCCGCGCCGCAGCGTGTTCGATTTCAAGCTCGCCATCGACGACGCCGGCGCGCTGCTCGATCGCGTCGGCCTGCCGCGCACGCTCGAGCGCGGCCACGGCACGGTGACGGGCAAGGTCGGCTGGCGCGGCGGTCCGACCGCGGTCGACTTCCCGACGTTCGGCGGCCAGGTCGCGCTCGATCTCGAACACGGCCAGATCCTGAAGGTCGATCCGGGCGCGGCCAAACTGCTCGGCGTGCTGAGCCTGCAGAGCCTCGCACGCTTCCTGACGCTGAACTTCCGCGACGTCATCGGCAAGGGCCTGCCGTTCGACAAGATCACCGGCACGAGCCGGATCTCGAACGGGATCGCGCGCACCGACGATTTCTCGATGATGACGGGCCCCGCCAACGTCACCGTACGCGGCGCCGTCGATCTCGGCACCGAGACGCAGGACCTCCATGCGCACGTCGCGCCGAAAATCAGCGCGGGTGCGGCCGCGATCGGGGCGGCCGTCATCAACCCGCTGCTCGGCGTCGGCGTGCTGGCCGCGAACTACGCGCTGTCGGAGACGCTGTCGCGCGCATTCGCGCTCGACTACGCGATCACCGGCTCGTGGGCGCACCCGCACATCGAGCGGGTGCGGGGCGATCAGGGTAAGATGAATCACGGTCCGGCCGATCCGGCGCATCCGGGTCAGTGAGCCGATGGCGCCGGGCCGCACCCCATTTATGACGCAACCGATCCCGCGATGACCGACCACACCCGTTCCGCCACACCCTTCCGGGTCGCCGCGCTGCAGATGGTGAGCACGCCGGACGTCACACGCAATCTCGCCGAAGCGGGCCGCCTGATCGCGGAAGCCGCCGGCGAAGGCGCGCAGCTCGTATTGCTGCCCGAATATTTCTGCTTCATGGGCCACCGCGACACCGACAAGCTCGCGCTCGCCGAACCGTACCGGGACGGCCCGATCCAGCGCTTCCTCGCGGACGCCGCGCGCCGCCACGGCATCTGGGTGATCGGCGGCACGCTGCCGCTGAAGGCGCCCGAGCCCGATCGCGTGCTGAACACGACGCTCGTGTTCGATCCGTCCGGCAGCGAAGCCGCGCGCTACGACAAGATCCACCTGTTCAACTTCGAGAAAGGCGACGAATCGTTCGACGAGGCCCGCACGATCCGCGCGGGCGACACGGTCGTCGCGTTCGACGCGCCGTTCGGGCGGGTCGGCCTGTCGGTCTGTTACGATCTTCGCTTTCCGGAGCTGTATCGCCGGATGGGCGACTGCGCGCTGATCGTCGTTCCGTCGGCGTTTACGTATACGACGGGCCGCGCGCACTGGGAAACGCTGCTGCGCGCGCGGGCCGTCGAGAACCAGTGCTACGTGCTCGCGGCCGCGCAGGGCGGCAAGCACGAGAACGGCCGGCGCACCTGGGGCCACAGCATGCTGATCGATCCGTGGGGCGAGATCGTCGCGGTCAGCGATGTCGGCGCCAGCGTCGTGCCCGGCACGATCGATCCGCAACGCATTGCCGAGGTGCGCCAGAGCCTGCCCGCATGGCGGCACCGCGTACTGACCTGAATCCGCCGCGCCGCTTGAAACGCCGCGCGGCCCACCCATCTGCCCAGCAGCACCCGACAACTTTTTGAGAACCCCCGATATCCGCATGAACATCATCGAACCCGGCATCCGCAACCTCGCGCTGGCGAAGGACATCCTGCTCACGCCGTACGGCCTCGACGAAAGCCTGCTCACGCGCACGATCGCCGACATCTTCACGCATCGCGTCGACTACGCGGACCTGTACTTCCAGGCGACCCGCAGCGAAGCGTGGAGCCTCGAGGAAGGCATCGTCAAATCGGGCAGCTTCAGCATCGACCAGGGCGTCGGCGTGCGCGCGGTCGCGGGCGACCGCACCGCGTTCGCGTACTCGGACGACCTGTCGCCGGAGGCGATCGCGCAAGCCGCTGCCGCCACCAAGGCGATCGCGGCAGCCGGCGGCGGCCGCCAGAAGATCAAGGCGGCCAGCTCGCTGAAGGGCATCTCGGGCCGCGACCTGTACCTGCCGTCCGATCCGCTCGCGTCGCTCGACGCGACGGCCAAGGTCAAGCTGCTCGAGCGCATCGAGCAGATGGCGCGCGGGCGCGACCCGCGCGTCACGCAGGTGATGGCCGGCCTCGCCGGCGAATACGACGTCGTGCTGGTCGCACGCAGCGACGGCGCGCTCGCCGCCGACATCCGCCCGCTCGTGCGCGTGTCGGTCACGGTGATCGCCGAGCAGAACGGCCGCCGCGAAATCGGCTCCGGCGGCGGCGGCGGCCGCTTCGACTACGGCTACTTCACCGACGAAGTCCTGTCGCGCTACGTCGACGACGCCGTGCATGCGGCGCTCGTCAACCTCGACGCGCGCCCCGCGCCGGCCGGCGCGATGACGGTCGTGCTCGGGCCGGGCTGGCCGGGCGTGCTGCTGCACGAAGCGATCGGCCACGGCCTCGAAGGCGACTTCAACCGCAAGGGCTCGTCCGCATTCGCCGGCCGGATCGGCGAGCAGGTCGCGGCCAAGGGCGTGACGGTGGTCGACGACGGCACGCTGCCGAACCGCCGCGGCTCGCTGAACATCGACGACGAAGGCAACCCGACGCAGTGCACGACGCTGATCGAGGACGGCATCCTGAAGGGCTACATCCAGGACACGCTGAACGCACGCCTGATGAAGATGCCGGTCACGGGCAACGCGCGGCGCGAATCGTACGCGGCGCTGCCGATGCCGCGCATGACGAACACGTACATGCTGAACGGCGACAAGGATCCGCAGGAAATCATCGCGTCGGTGAAGAACGGCCTGTACGCGGTGAACTTCGGCGGCGGCCAGGTCGACATCACGAACGGCAAGTTCGTGTTCTCGGCGTCCGAGGCGTACATGATCGAAAACGGCAAGATCACCTACCCGGTGAAGGGCGCGACGCTGATCGGCAGCGGCCCCGAATCGCTGAAGTACGTGAGCATGATCGGCAACGACATGTCGCTCGACACGGGCGTCGGCGTGTGCGGCAAGGAAGGCCAGAGCGTGCCGGTCGGCGTCGGCCAGCCGACCCTGCGGATCGACAAGATGACGGTCGGCGGTACGGCATAACCGCATCGCGGCGCAGACAATCCGCGCATTTCGGGTGAAACGCGCGGATTGTCCGCATTTTTGACCGCTGCCGGTTGCCAGCCGCCCGGCGACGCGGTATAAATTCCGAATCAACTTTTTTGACGAACCCCATTCCCGTCATGTCCGCCAAGTTTTACTTTTACTTTTTTTGGTATCTCAGACCGCTGGCGGATCGAGAGGGTTGATGGCGCGTAAAGCGCAACCGAAATTCCCGAAAAAACCGCCGGCGAACCCGGCGGTTTTTTTTCGCCCTTCGCCACCCGGTCGCCGCCGCAGCGGTCCCGCGGCCCCCGACCGAAATCACTGAATCGCTTGAATTGATGAATCCGCCGCACGCCCACTGATCGAACGGCGCCCGGAACCTAGGAGAAACAGCATGCCCCCGCACAATACCGACGACGTCCGCATTCGCGAACTCAAGGAACTGACGCCGCCCGCCCACCTGATCCGCGAATTCGCGTGCTCCGAAGCCGCGTCCGAGCTGATCTACAACTCGCGCCAGTCGATGCACCGCATCCTGCACGGGATGGACGACCGGCTGATCGTCGTCATCGGGCCGTGCTCGATCCATGACACGAAGGCGGCGATCGAATACGCGGGCCGGCTCGTGAAGGAGCGCGAGCGCTTCAAGGGCGAACTGGAAGTCGTGATGCGCGTGTACTTCGAGAAGCCGCGCACGACGGTCGGCTGGAAGGGGCTCATCAACGATCCGCACCTCGACAACAGCTTCAAGATCAACGAAGGGCTGCGCACCGCGCGCGAGCTGCTGCTGCAGATCAACGAGATGGGGCTGCCGGCCGCGACCGAATACCTCGACATGATCAGCCCGCAGTACATCGCCGACCTGATCTCGTGGGGCGCGATCGGCGCGCGCACGACCGAGTCGCAGGTGCACCGCGAGCTCGCGTCGGGGCTGTCGTGCCCGGTCGGCTTCAAGAACGGCACCGACGGCAACGTGAAGATCGCGGTCGACGCGATCAAGGCCGCGTCGCAACCGCACCATTTCCTGTCGGTAACGAAGGGCGGCCACTCGGCGATCGTGTCGACGGCCGGCAACGAGGACTGCCACGTGATCCTGCGCGGCGGCAAGACGCCGAACTACGACGCGGACAGCGTGAACGCCGCCTGCGCGGACATCGGCAAGGCCGGCCTCGCCGCACGCCTGATGATCGACGCGAGCCACGCGAACAGCTCGAAGAAGCACGAGAACCAGATCCCCGTCTGCGCGGACATCGGCCGCCAGATCGCGGCCGGCGACGCGCGCATCGTCGGGGTGATGATCGAGTCGCACCTCGTCGAGGGCCGGCAGGACCTGAAGGAAGGCTGCGCGCTGACCTACGGCCAGAGCATCACCGACGCGTGCATCGCGTGGGACGACAGCGTGAAGGTACTCGAAGGCCTCGCGGAATCGGTCAAGGCACGCCGCGTCGCGCGCGGCAGCGGCAACTGACGGACGCGAACCGGCTGGCCGTATGGCCCGCCCGGCGACGGCACTGCCGGATTGTCCGGACCATGCCGATGCGTTCGACCGCGTGACCGTCGCGCAAGCCCGAAGGCATGCGACCGGTCAGCGCCGATGCCGAAGTGTGGCGCGGTCACGCGACGCCGAAGCGCCACGCACGACGCCGTGCCCGCCCCCCAATCAAAGCCCGGCTCGCGCCGGGCTTTTTCATGAAGCGCAGGTCTCGCGCGCGGGCCTCACTCGAGCGCGCCCGACCCGAAGATCTCGGTATGGATGCGTTCCGGCGCGACGCCGAGCTCGATCAGCGCATCGCGTTGCGCCTTCATGAATGCGATCGGGCCGCAAACGTAGTAGTCGGCATCCGGCACCAGCGCGTATTGCTGCACGCGCTCCGGCGTCAAGCGCCCTTCGAGGTCGTGATCGACCCCGGCCCGGTCTTGCAGGCCAACCCGTTCGTACAGCACCGTGCGCTTGACGTTCGCGTGCGTGCGCACCGTCTCGTTCAGCCAGTCGCGGAACGCGTGCACCGCGCCCGAGCGGCACGCGTGGACGAACCGCACTTCACGCGGGCTGCGTTCCTCGACCAGCGTCGACGCCATCGACACCATCGGCGTCAGGCCGACGCCGCCGGAGATCAGCACGACCGGCGTCGCGACGCCGCGCTTCAGCGAAAATTCGCCCATCGGCGCGGTCACCTCGACGATCGCGCCCTCTTCCACGCCGTCGTGCATCAGCGTCGACACCTTGCCGGCCGGGATCGCTTCCGGCCGACCGGCCTCGCGCTTCACCGAAATACGCAGCCACTTGCCGTGCGGCGCGTCGGACAGGCTGTACTGGCGCGGCTGATCGGCACCGAGTTCGCCGACGAAACGCTTCACCGTGACGTACTGGCCCGGCTCGAAGGCCGGCGCCGCGCCGCCGTCGGCGGGCATCAGGTGGAACGACGTGATCTCGTCGCTCTCGCGCACCTTGCGCGCGACCTTGAACGGGCGGAAGCCGCTCCACGCGGCACCCGCATACAGATCGGCCTCGGCGCCGATCAGGATCCGCGCGAGCTGGCCGTACGCGACGCGCCACGCCTCGAGCGTATCGGCGTCGACCGCGTCGCCGAGTACCTCGACGATCGACGCGAGCAGGTTCTCGCCGACGATCGGGTAATGCTCGGGGCGGATGTTCAGGCTTGCGTGCTTGTGCGCGATGTGCGACACCGCGCCGCCCAGCGCACCGAGATTGTCGATGTTCGCGGCGTACGCATAAACGGCCTTCGCGAGCGTTTCCGGCTGGCTGCCGGTCTTCTGGTGCGTCTGGTTGAACAGGTTCTTCAGTTCCGGATGGCGCGCGAACATGCGCTGGTAGAAGTGCTTCGTGATCGTCGCGCCGTGAACGGCGAGGACAGGGGCAGTGGCCTTCACGCGAGCCATCTGGTCAGCGGTGATGTGGGTCATGTTCGTTCTCCGTTAAACATGCACACACAATACATCTTTAAAAATACACGCTCCCTCTGGCAAATTGTCGCAGTGCGCAACAACCCGACCGCGCGTCAGCGGACGCGCCCGCGCTCCCACAGCACGTCCGTGCCGCCGCCGGCGCGGTTCAGCACGCGCGCCAGCACGAACAGCAGGTCGGACAGCCGGTTCACGTAGCGCCGCGGCGCATCGTTGAGCGTGTCGTGGCGGCCGAGCGCGACGATCGAGCGCTCGGCACGGCGGCACACCGTCCGGCACACGTGCGCGAGCGACGCCGCGCGCGAACCGGCCGGCAGGATGAATTCCTTCAGCGGCGGCAACGTCGCGTTGTAGTCGGCGAGCCACTGGTCGAGGCGCGCGAGATGCGTGTCGTCGAGCACCGCGTGGCCGGGAATGCACAGCTCGCCGCCGAGATCGAACAGGTCGTGCTGGATCGTGACGAGCGCGGTGCGCACGTCGTCCGGCAGCGTCTCGGCGAGCAGCACGCCGAGGTTCGAATTCAGTTCGTCGACGTCGCCGATCGCCGCGATCCGCGCGTCGTCCTTGCCGATGCGCCGTCCGTCGCCGAGACCGGTGGTGCCGTCGTCGCCGGTGCGCGTGGCGATCTTGCTCAAGCGGTTGCCCATGCGAATGTCCTCTCGTGCGCGGCCGTGATGCGGCCCGGTTGGCTGGAACGCGATTATCGCAGCCCGCGGCGGCAGGCGCAGCGGGTGTTACGGCGTAGAATGGGCCGAAAGTTCGACAAGCCGTCAGGAGACGTTCGTGAATCACCCTGCCCCGCCGGCCGCCGCGCGCCGCCCGCTGCCCCCCGCCATGCTCGATGCGCTGCGCGCCGCCTTCGGCGAGCGCGTGTCAACCGCCGACGCGGTTCGCGCGCACCACGGCCGCGACGAATCGCCGTTCGATCCGCAACTGCCCGACGCCGTCGTGTTCGCGCACAGTCCCGACGACGTGCGCGAAGTCGTGTCGCTGTGCGCGCTGCACAGCGTGCCGCTGATCCCATACGGCGCCGGCTCGTCGCTCGAGGGCCACCTGCTCGCGGTGCGCGGCGGCGTGTCGCTCGACCTGTCGGAAATGAACCGCGTGCTGTCGATCAACGCCGAAGACCTGACCGTGACGGTCGAGCCGGGCATCACGCGCAAGGCGCTCAACGACGCGCTGCGCGACACCGGCCTGTTCTTCCCGATCGATCCGGGCGCCGACGCCAGCATCGGCGGAATGACCGCGACCCGCGCATCGGGCACCAACGCCGTACGCTACGGCACGATGCGCGAGAACGTGCTCGGCCTGACCGCGGTGCTCGCCGACGGCCGCGTGGTGAAAACCGGCTCGCGCGCGCGCAAGTCGTCGGCCGGCTACGACCTCACGCGCCTGTTCGTCGGCTCCGAAGGCACGCTCGGCGTGATCACCGAGATCACGCTGCGCCTGCACCCGCTGCCGGAAGCCGTGTCGGCCGCGATCTGCACGTTCCCGACGATGGGCGACGCGGTGCGCACCGTGATCGAGACGATCCAGATCGGCGTGCCGATCGCGCGCGTCGAATTCGTCGATGCGCTCGCCGTGCGCTCGATCAACCGCCATTCGAACCTGACGCTCACCGAAGCGCCGACGCTGTTCTTCGAATTCCACGGCACCGAGGCCGGCGTGAAGGAGCAGGCCGAACTCGTGCAGGCGCTCGCCGGCCAGAACCACGGCCAGGGCTTCGAATGGGCGACACGCCCCGAAGACCGCAGCCGGCTCTGGGCCGCGCGCCACAACGCGTACTTCGCGATGCTGCAGCTGAAGCCGGGCTGCCGCGCGGTGACGACCGACGTGTGCGTGCCGATCTCGCAGCTCGCCGCGTGTGTCGAGGAAACCGAAGTCGACCTGCGTGCGTCGTCGCTGCCCTGCCCGATCGTCGGCCACGTCGGCGACGGCAATTTCCACGTCGCGATCCTGATCGATCCCGACAAGCCCGAGGAGCTCGCCGAAGCCGAACACATCAACGACCGGATCGTCGAGCGCGCGCTGCGCCTCGGCGGCACCTGCACGGGCGAGCACGGCGTCGGGCTGCACAAGATGCGTTTCCTGCCGAAGGAGCACGGCGACAACGCGATCGACACGATGCGCGCGATCAAGCTCGCGCTCGACCCGCGCAACCTGATGAATCCGGGCAAGATTTTCACGTGCTGACACGGCGGCGCGACCGCGCGCCGCCCGCTGCAGGAGACCTCATGAACGCCCCCGTCGAACTGTCGAGCGCTGCCCGCGCGCAGCGCCAGCGCGAAGTCGTGCAGGCGCTGATGGCCGTGCTGCCGACGCACTGCCTGCTGTATCGCGACGAAGACACCGCACCGTACGAATGCGACGGCCTGTCCGCGTACCGCCGCCTGCCGCTCGCGGTCGCGCTGCCGGAAACGGAATCGCAGGTCCAGCGGATCGTGCAGATCTGCCGCCGCATGGAAGTGCCGATCGTGCCGCGCGGCGCCGGCACGAGCCTGTCGGGCGGCGCGCTGCCGATCGCGCTCGGCGTCGTGCTGTCGCTCGCGCGCTTCACGCGCATCGTCGAGGTCGATCCGTACGCACGCACGGCGACCGTGCAGCCCGGCGTGCGCAACCTCGCGATCTCGGAAGCCGCCGCGCCGTACGGCCTGTATTACGCACCCGACCCGTCGTCGCAGATCGCGTGCACGATCGGCGGCAACGTCGCGGAAAACTCGGGCGGCGTCCACTGCCTGAAATACGGGCTGACCGTGCACAACGTGATGCGCGTGCGCGCGGTGACGATCGACGGCGAAATCGTCGAATTCGGCTCGCTCGCGCTCGACATGCCGGGTCTCGACCTGCTCGCCGTGATGATCGGCAGCGAGGGGATGTTCGCGATCGTCACCGAGGTGACGGTGCGCCTGATTCCGAAACCGCAGACCGCGCAGCTCGTGATGGCGAGCTTCGACGACGTCGTCAAGGGCGGCGAGGCCGTCGCGGCGATCATCGCGTCGGGCATCATCCCGGCCGGGCTCGAGATGATGGACAAGCCGGCCACGCAGGCCGTCGAGGCGTTCACGCACGCGGGCTACGACCTCGACGCGAAGGCGATCCTGCTGTGCGAATCGGACGGCACGCCGGAGGAAGTCGCCGAGGAGATCGTGCGGATGACGGCCGTGCTGCGCGAACACGGCGCGACGCGCATCCAGGTGTCGCGCAACGAACAGGAGCGGCTGCGCTACTGGTCGGGCCGCAAGAATGCGTTTCCGGCCGCCGGCCGCATTTCCGCGGATTATTACTGCATGGACGGCACCGTGCCGCGCCGTGCGATCGGCCCGCTGCTCGCGCGCATCGAACAGCTCGAAACGCGCTACGGGCTGCGCTGCATCAACGTGTTCCATGCGGGCGACGGCAACATGCATCCGCTGATCCTGTACAACGCGAACGATCCGGACGAGCTGCACCGCGCCGAGCAGTTCGGCGCGGAAATCCTCGAATGCTGCGTGGAATTCGGCGGCAGCGTGACGGGCGAGCACGGCGTCGGCATCGAGAAGCTCAATTCGATGTGCGTGCAGTTCTCGCCGCAGGAGCGCGACGCGTTCTTCGCGGTCAAGCGCGCATTCGATCCGGCTGGCCTGCTGAACCCGGACAAGGGCATCCCGACCCGCGCGCGCTGCGCCGAGTACGGCCGCCAGCACGTGCGCGGCGGGCTGTTGCCGCACCCCGACCTGCCACGCTTCTGAGCGGCGCGCGCGGGTCGCGGCCCGTGCCCGCGGCCCGGCCGCGGCGGCCGGCCGTGCCCGCGCGGCCCGTTCGCGCGGCGACGCGGGCATGCGATCCGCGATACGGGGCTTAGGGATAGTCGCGATGTGGAATCGCGCCACCCCGGTACAATCGACCGAACAACAAGTCGAGGCAGCAACAGAACATGGAAGAGGACGACATCGTCGCCGAATGGGCCGAGCGTATCCGCGCGGCCAGTGCCGACGGCCGGCCGCTGCGGATTCGCGGCGGCGGCACCAAGGACTGGTACGGCCAGGCGCTCGAGGGCGAAATACTCGACACGCGCGCGTTTCAGGGCATCGTGTCGTACGACCCGGCAGAGCTCGTCGTCACGGTCCGCGCGGGCACGCCGCTCGCGCAGCTCGAAACCGTCCTCGCCGAGCGCGGCCAGATGCTGCCGTTCGAGCCGCCGCACTTCGGCCGCGCGGCCACCGTCGGCGGCTGCGTCGCGGCCGGCCTCGCGGGCCCGCGCCGCGCCACCTGCGGCGCACCGCGCGATTTCGTGCTCGGCGTCACGCTGATGAACGGCCGCGGCGAAATGCTGCGCTTCGGTGGCCAGGTGGTGAAGAACGTCGCCGGCTACGACGTGTCGCGCCTGATGGCCGGCGCCCTCGGCACGCTCGGGCTGATGCTCGACCTGTCGATCAAGGTGCTGCCGATGCCCGTCGCCGAGGTCACGCTGAAGTTCGAGATGACCGCGACCGACGCGGTGCGCAAGCTCAACGAATGGGGCGGCCACCCGCTGCCCGTCAGTGCGAGCGCCTGGCGCAACGGCACGCTGGTGCTGCGCCTGTCGGGCGCCGAGGCGGCCGTGAAATCGGCGAAGACGCTGCTCGGCGGCGAAGTCGTCGACGCGGTCGAAGCCGAGCGCTTCTGGGCCGGCCTGCGCGAGCATACCGACCCGTTCTTCAACGGCATCCCGCCGGGCTACGCGCTGTGGCGCCTCGCGTTGCCGTCGATCACCGAGCCGATGCACCTGCCCGGCACCCAGCTGATGGAATGGGGCGGCGCGCAGCGCTGGTGGATCACCGACGCCGACGCGCAGACCGTCCGCATGAGCGCGAAGCAGGCCGGCGGCCACGCGACGCTGTTCCGCGCCGGCGACGCGTACGACCGCAGCGCGGGGGTGTTCACGCCGCTTCCCGCTCCGATGATGAAAATCCACCGCGGGCTGAAGGCCGCCTTCGATCCCGCGCGCATCTTCAACCGCGGCCGGCTCTACCCCGACCTCTGAGGGCTCGATGCAAACGAACCTCGCCGATTTCATCCGCAACACGCCCGACGGCGACGAGGCCGACGCGATCCTGCGCAAGTGCGTGCACTGCGGGTTCTGCACCGCGACCTGCCCGACCTACCAGCTCCTCGGCGACGAACTCGACGGCCCGCGCGGGCGCATCTACCTGATCAAGCAGATGGTCGAAGGCGCGCCCGTCACGCGCAGCACGCAGCAGCACCTCGACCGCTGCCTCACGTGCCGCAGCTGCGAGACGACCTGCCCGTCCGGCGTCCAGTACGGCCGGCTCGTCGAGATTGGCCGCAAGCACGTCGAGGCGCAGGTGCAGCGCCCGGCGCAGCAGCGGCTCGTGCGCCGCATGCTCGCGAGCCTCGTGCCGAATGCCGCGCTGTTCTCGCCCGTGATGCGGCTCGGCCAGCATGTGCGGCCGCTGCTGCCGAAGCGGCTGCGCGACAAGGTGCCGCCGCGCACGCGGCTGCTCGAATGGCCGCACCGCACGCATCCGCGCAAGATGCTGATGCTCGGCGGCTGCGTGCAGCCGTCGATGCTGCCGAACATCAACATCGCGACCGCGCGCGTGCTCGATGCGCTCGGCATCGAGACGGTCGTCGCGCCCGACGCGGGCTGCTGCGGCGCGATCCGCCTGCACCTGAACTATCACGACGAAGCGCTCGACGACGCGCGCCGCAACATCGACGCATGGTGGCCGCACGTTGAACAGGGCGCCGAGGCGATCGTGATGAACGCCTCGGGCTGCGGCGCGACGGTGCTCGAATACGCGCACCTGCTGCGCGACGATCCGGCTTACGCGGAGAAGGCGCAGCGCATCGTGTCGCTGACGCGCGACATCTCCGACGTGCTGCTCGCATTCGAGGCCGAACTCGCGACGCTCGCGCGGCGCCGCGCGGTCCATACGGTCGCGTACCACCCGCCGTGCACGCTGCAGCACGGCCAGCAGTCGCGCGGCAAGGTCGAGCGGCTGCTCGAGACGCTCGGCATCGACGTGCGGCTACCGGCCGACAGTCATCTGTGCTGCGGCTCGGCCGGCACCTATTCGCTGACGCAGCCGTCGCTGTCGTACCGGTTGCGCAAGCAGAAGCTGCTGAAACTGCAGGCGCTCGAACCGCAGATGATCGTGTCCGGCAACATCGGCTGCATCGCGCACCTGCAGAGCGGCACGCAGATTCCGGTCACCCACTGGGTCCAGCTCGTCGAGCATTTGCTGTACGGCTGACGTGACGCGCCGCCGCGGCCGGCGTCCGCGCGCGGCGTCCGTATAATGAGCGGATCGATGCGCCGCGTGTCGCGGCGCATCGGCTTCATGCCCGCTTTCGTGCCTGCTTTCGCGCCCGTCATGTCCGATCTCGCCGCCCGTCTTGAATCCGTTCACCGCCGCATCGCCGACGCCGCCCGCGCGGCCGGCCGCGATCCCGCCACCATCTCGCTGCTCGCCGTGTCGAAGACGTTTCCCGCCGACGACGTGCGCGCCGCGCACGCGGCCGGACAACGTGCATTCGGCGAAAACTACGTGCAGGAATCGATCGACAAGATCGATGCGCTCGCCGACCTGCGCGCGTCGCTCGAATGGCATTTCATCGGGCCGCTGCAATCGAACAAGACGCGCCCCGTCGCCGAACGCTTCGACTGGGTCCATTCGGTCGACCGCCTGAAGATCGCGCAGCGCCTGTCGGAACAGCGCCCCGCGCACCTGCCGCCGCTCAACGTGTGCGTGCAGGTGAACATCAGCGGCGAGGCGTCGAAGAGCGGTGTCGCGCCGGCCGACGTGGCCGAGGTCGCGCGCGCGGTCGCCGCGCTGCCGTCGCTGCGGCTGCGCGGCCTGATGGCGATTCCCGAACCGGCCGGCGACACCGACGCGCAACGCGTGCCGCACCGCGCGCTGCGCGCGCTGTTCGACACGTTGCGCGCCGACGGCCTGCCGCTCGACACGCTGTCGATGGGCATGTCCGCCGACCTCGACGCGGCCGTGCTCGAAGGTGCGACGATCGTACGCGTCGGCACCGCGATCTTCGGCGCGCGCGATTATTCGCACTGAACGCCACGCCCTTTTCCGCCTTTCCGTTCACTCACTCGCTCATTCGGACATCATGAAAATCGCATTCATCGGCGGCGGCAACATGGCCGCGGCCCTGATCGGCGGCCTGATCAAGCGCGGCGTCGCCGCCGACGGCCTGTATGCCATCGACGTCAACGAGGACGTCCGCGCGCGCGCCGCGCAGCAATTCGGCATCCGCACCGGCGCGGCCGTCGACGCGACGCTCGCCGGCTACGACGCGATCGTGCTCGCGGTGAAGCCGCAGGTGCTGAAGGACGTCGCGCAGGCGCTCGCGCCGCACCTGACGTCGCAGCTCGTGATCAGCATCGCGGCCGGCATCCGCGGCACGGATCTCGCGCGCTGGCTCGGCGACTACCCGCGCGTCGTGCGCACGATGCCGAACACGCCCGCGCTGGTCGGCATGGGCGTGACGGGCCTCGCCGCGCTGCCCGCGGTCGACGCGGCGGGCCGCGAACTCGCGTCGAACGTGCTCGGCGCGGTCGGCGAGATCGTGTGGTTCGACGACGAGTCGCAACTCGATGCCGTCACGGCCATTTCGGGCAGCGGCCCCGCGTACGTGTTTTATTTCATCGAAGCGCTGCAGGAAGCCGCACGCCGCCTCGGCATGAACGACGAACAGGGCCGCGCGCTCGCGGTCGCGACGTTTACGGGCGCCGCGCAACTGGCCGCGCAATCGGGCGAGCCGGCAAGCGTGCTGCGCGAGCGCGTGACGTCGAAGGGCGGCACGACGGCCGCCGCGCTCGCGGCATTCGACGCGCAGGGCGTGAAGGAAGCGATCGTGCGCGGCGCGCTGGCGGCGGAAGCGCGTGCGAAGGAAATGGGCGACGAACTCGGCCGCGCGTAAGCGCGGGAGCGCTTGCCGGATTGCCGGCGCCCGATGTAAAAAAAGCGACCGTCAGGTCGCTTTTTCATTGGCGGCGCGCGGCTTCGTTCAGTTGCCGGCCAGCAGGTAATGCGCGGCGATGCCCGCGAACAGCACGCCGCCGAGCCAGTTGTTGTGCCGGAATGCCGCGAAGCACGGCATCCGTTCGCGATCCTTGATCAGCGTGTAGTGATACAGCGCGCAGCCGGCCGCGGCGGCCCAGCCGGCCCAGTACACGAGACCGAAGCCGAGCGTCACGCCGACCCACACGTAGATGCCGAGCGTCGCCGCGTAGCACGCCATCACGGCCGCGACGTCGAAGCGGCCGAACGTCAGCGCGGACGTGCGGATGCCGATCTTGATGTCGTCGTCGCGATCGACCATCGCGTACTCGGTGTCGTATGCGACCGACCAGAAGATGTTCGCGACCAGCATCACCCACGCGATCGCCGGCACCGTGTCCTGCACGGCCGCGAACGCCATCGGGATGCCGAAGCCGAACGCGATGCCGAGATACGCCTGCGGAATCGCGAAGAAACGCTTCATGAACGGATACGAGCCCGCGACGAACAGCGCGACGACGGACAGTTCCTTCGTCAGCGTATTGAGCGGCAGGATCAGCAGGAACGCGACGAACGACAGCCCGACCGCGATCGCGACGGCTTCCCACGCGTGGATCTTGCCCGACGTCAGCGGCCGGTCGGCCGTGCGCTTCACGTGACGGTCGAAATCGCGGTCGGCGTAGTCGTTCATCGCGCAGCCGGCCGAGCGCATCAGCAGCGTGCCGAGCACGAAGATCACGAGCAGCGGCCAGCGCGGATGGCCGTCCGACGCGATCCACAGCGCGTTGAGCGTCGGCCACAGCAGCAGCAGGCTGCCGATCGGCTTGTCCATCCGGACGAGCCGCAGATACAGCGGAAAACGGGCAAGCATGGCGAAGCACCGGGAAGATAACCCCGGCATTTTAGAGCCGAGCGGCGCTCCGCGTCATGTCGGGAGCGGCCCGCAGACGCCTACCGGCGGGCGCGCACACGCCGCCCAGGCCCGCTGCGCGCGGCTGTGCCGCATCGCGCGTCAATCAAGGGACAGAGTCGACCTCATCGCGGATCGGGCCGATCGGCGCCCCTGCACGGCCGCACCGCGCTTACGCGAGCAGCGACCGCAGCATCCATGCGGTCTTTTCATGCGTCTGCAGGCGCTGCGTCAGCAGGTCGGCGGTCGGCTCGTCGCTGGCCGCGTCGGCGATCGGGAAGATGTCGCGCGCGGTGCGCACGACCGCCTCGTGTCCTTCGACGAGCTGGCGGATCATCTCCTCGGCGGCCGGTACGCCCTTCGCTTCCGGCACCGACGACAGTTTCGCGAACTCGGCGAACGTGCCCGGCGCGACGACGCCGAGCGTGCGAATGCGCTCCGCGACGGAATCGACCGCGAGCCATAGCTCGTTGTACTGCTCCTCGAACATCAGGTGCAGCGTGTTGAACATCGGCCCGGTCACGTTCCAGTGGAAATTGTGGGTCTTGAGGTACAGCGAAAACGTATCGGCGAGCAGGCGCGACAGGCCGTCCGCGATCTTCTTGCGGTCCTTGTCGCTGATG
This sequence comes from Burkholderia sp. YHN3-13, assembly GCF_055810675.1. Lineage (NCBI taxonomy): Bacteria > Pseudomonadati > Pseudomonadota > Betaproteobacteria > Burkholderiales > Burkholderiaceae > Burkholderia > Burkholderia sp. YHN3-13. Next base: position 153,871 of record NZ_JBVVNQ010000007.1, read on the forward strand.
CCGATGTTGATCGGCGTGGCGTTGCCTTTCCTGGCCATCTTCGGGACTCCTCGTTCGAAATGTTGAACCGGTGAAAATGCGTCGAGCAATCCGTATGCCGCGTCACACGGCATCCGTTCGCGACTCGCACGTCTGGCGTCGCGAAACCGTCGCTGCCGTCGCTGCCGTCAACCGCCGGCGACCGGCGCGAGCGCGTGCAGCGCCTGCGAGACCAGTTCCGCCGCCCCGCCGATGACGATCGCGAAGCCGACGACGTAGCGCGCCAGTTCGACCGGCGATCGCAGAACGGGCGACGCCGCCGCACGCATGTTGAGCATCATTTGCGTCATGGTCGTTACTCCCTTGACAAGACATCGTTCCGAGAAGAAACGGCCGGTCGTTCGACCGGCCGTTCCGCGTTACTGCATCACTGCGTTACTGCGTTACTGCGTCACTGCGTCACTGCATGACCGCATGAGCATGCGGCCGGTTTCATGCGAGGTCGAAGCGGTCGAGGGTCATCACCTTGTTCCAGGCGGCGACGAAATCGCGCGCGAACTTCTCCTTCGCATCCGCGCTGCCGTACACCTCGGCCAGCGCGCGCAACTGCGAGTGCGAGCCGAAGATCAGGTCGACGCGCGTGCCCGTCCACTTGACCGCGCCCGTCGCGCGGTCGCGCCCCTCGAACACGTCGTTCGCGGCCGACACCGGCTTCCACTCCGTGGCCATGTCGAGCAGGTTCACGAAGAAGTCGTTCGTCAGCGTTTCCGGACGATCGGTGAACACTCCGTGCTTCGAGTCGCCGGCGTTCGCGCCGAGCACGCGCAAGCCGCCGACGAGTACCGTCATCTCCGGCGCCGTCAACGTCAGCAGTTGCGCCTTGTCGACCAGCAGCGCCTCGGCCGGCGTCTTGTACGCGGCCTTCAGGTAGTTACGGAAGCCGTCGGCGAGCGGCTCGAGCACGGCCATCGCCTCGACGTCGGTCTCTTCCTGCGTCGCATCCGCGCGGCCCGGCGCGAACGGCACCGTCACCGCGATACCCGCGTTCTTCGCGGCCTGCTCGACGCCGGCCGCACCGGCCAGCACGATCAGGTCGGCGAGCGACACCTTCTTGCCGCCCGTCTGCGCATCATTGAACGCCTTCCGCACGCCTTCGAGCGTCTCCAGCACCTTCGCGAGCTGGGCCGGGCGGTTCACTTCCCAGTCCTTCTGCGGCGCGAGGCGGATGCGCGCACCGTTCGCGCCGCCGCGCTTGTCCGACCCGCGGAACGTCGCTGCCGACGCCCATGCCGTCGACACGAGCTGCGACACCGACAGGCCGGTCGCCAGCACCTTCGCCTTCAGCGCGGCGACGTCGGCGGCGTCGATCAGCGGGTGGTCGACTGCCGGGATCGGGTCCTGCCACAGCAGGTGTTCCGCCGGCACTTCCGGGCCGAGATAACGGGAGCGCGGGCCCATGTCGCGGTGCGTGAGCTTGAACCACGCACGCGCGAACGCATCGGCGAACTCGGCCGGGTTCTCGTAGAAACGGCGCGAGATCTTTTCGTAGGCCGGGTCGAAACGCAGCGACAGGTCGGTCGTCAGCATCGTCGGGCGATGCTTCTTCGACGCGTCGAACGCATCGGGAATCACTTCGCCGGCGTCCTTCGCGACCCACTGGTGCGCGCCGGCCGGGCTCTTCGTGAGCTCCCACTCGTAGCTGAACAGGTGCTTGAAGAAGTCGTTGCTCCACTTCGTCGGCGTCGAGGTCCACGTGACTTCGAGGCCGCTCGTGATCGCGTCCTTGCCCTTGCCCGTGCCGAACGTGCTCTTCCAGCCGAGACCCTGCTCCTCGAGGCCCGCGGCTTCCGGCTCGGGGCCGACGTTCGACGCCGGACCGGCGCCGTGCGTCTTGCCGAACGTGTGGCCGCCCGCGATCAGCGCGACCGTCTCTTCGTCGTTCATCGCCATCCGCGCGAACGTCTCGCGGATGTCGTGCGCGGCGGCGACCGGGTCGGGGTTGCCGTCCGGGCCTTCCGGGTTCACGTAGATGAGGCCCATCTGCACGGCGGCGAGCGGGCTTTCGAGCTCACGCTTGCCCGAGTAGCGGCTGTTCGGGCCGCCGCTCAGTTCCAGCCAGATCTTTTCCGAGCCCCAGTACACGTCGTCCGGTTCCCACGTGTCGACGCGGCCGCCGGCGTAACCGAACGTCTTGAAGCCCATCGATTCGAGCGCGACGTTGCCCGTCAGGATCAGCAGGTCGGCCCACGAGATGTTGCGGCCGTACTTCTGCTTGATCGGCCACAGCAGCCGGCGCGCCTTGTCGAGGCTCACGTTGTCCGGCCAGCTGTTGAGCGGCGCGAAGCGCTGCTGCCCGCCGCCCGCGCCGCCGCGGCCGTCGGCCGTGCGGTACGTGCCGGCGCTGTGCCATGCCATGCGCACGAACAGGCCGCCATAGTGGCCGAAGTCGGCCGGCCACCAGTCCTGCGACGTCGTCATCAGCGCGTGCAGGTCCTGCTTCACCGCCGCGAGATCCAGCTTCTTGAACGCCTCGGCGTAGTCGAAATCCTGGTCCATCGGATCGGACAGCGCCGAATGCCGGTGCAGGACATTCAGGTTCAGCTGATTCGGCCACCAGTCCTTGTTCGTCGTGCCGCTGCCTGCGGTGTGGTTGAACGGACACTTCGCTTCGTTCGACATGCTTTTTCTCCTTTACTTGCTCGTAGGCCCCCACGTGCCGGGCGCGGTTCGTGGAGCATTGCGGGGGATAAGAAACGGAACAGGCAGATCCTCCTGCCGTACTACGGGATGTCGTGCGCGGCCTTCGGCTCGCGTTCCCGCTGCAACGCGCCGCAGGCGGGGCGCTCGGGGAAGCCACTGCCGGCAGTCGTCGTGCCGGCGATGCGTGCGGTGGTCATGCTGTCGGGCATGCAATGCTCCCTCATGGCTTGATGGCGGGTGAATCGGGGGAACACCGGACCGGCGCGCGGCGGCACTCATCCGCCATACACGCGATCCGCCAGGTACGCGAACGCAATCGGACGCAGGCTGCGAACCGCGGCCCTGGCGCGATGTACGACCGTGTCGCGCGACGGGATGTTCCGCTGCGCGTGCTGCAATACCGACCGCATCATGACATCCTCCTTTGACGCTTGCATTCAACGTGCATGTCGCGCGTCGGCGACGACGCCGATCCATGTAGAGGATTCTATCTATATCTATTGGTTATTTGAATTTAATAAATTTCATCTATGCGATAGGGAAAAATAAACGGGGTCGCAAGACCCCGTTCATCATGCTGCCATACGCGCTCAGTTCATCGTGGCCGGCATGTCGAGCTTCGCGACGCCCGGCAGTTCGCACGCGGAAATCGCGTCGCTGATCGCGTCGATCGCGGGCATCCGCGTGAAGCTCTTGCGCCACACGAGCACCACGCGGCGGTCGGGCACCGGTTCGTTGAACGGCACGTACGACAGCAGCTCCGCATCGGGGCCGTTCGCGCGCGGGCCGACCTCGGCGACCGACATCCGCGGCAGCACGGTGATGCCGACACCGCTCGCGACCATATGGCGAATGGTTTCGAGCGACGAGCCCTCGAAGGTCTTCTGGATGCCGTCGGCCGTCTGCGAGAAGCGCATCAGCTCCGGGCACACGCCGAGCACGTGATCGCGGAAGCAATGGCCGTTGCCGAGCAGCAGCATGGTTTCCTGCTTCAGGTCCTCGGCATTGATTTCCTCGCGCTTCTCCCACGGATGGCCGGCCGGCAGCGCGACGACGAACGGTTCGTCGTACAGCGGACGCACCATCAGGCCGGTTTCCGGGAACGGCAGCGCCATGATCGCGGCGTCGATCTCGCCCTGCTTGAGCAGTTCGAGCAGCTTCAGCGTGTAGTTCTCCTGCAGCATCAGCGGCATCTGCGGAACACGCTGGATCATCTGCTTGACGAGCGTCGGCAGCAGGTACGGCCCGATCGTGTAGATCACGCCGAGGCGGAACGGGCCGACCAGCGGGTCCTTGCCCTGCTTCGCGATCTCCTTGATCGCGAAGGTCTGCTCGAGCACGCGCTGCGCCTGCGTGACGATCTGGTCACCGATCGGCGTCACGCTCACTTCGCTCGCGCCGCGCTCGAAAATCTGCACGTTGAGCTCGTCTTCGAGCTTCTTGATCGCCACCGACAGCGTCGGCTGGCTCACGAAGCAGGCCTCGGCCGCGCGGCCGAAATGCCGTTCGCGCGCGACCGCGACGATGTATTTCAATTCAGTCAGCGTCATTGTGGGTCAATCAGGTATATACAGGCGATAGGTTTAATTTATACACCCTCCGGCACCGGTTCGCCAAGTTTCTCGACATCCGATGCATCGATCGACGGCTTTCTGATCCGGCCCCGAGCTGCCGAATCAAGCCTTCAGGTACTGTTCCCGCGCACCGAGCCAACGGGCGAGATGCTGCGTGACGATGTCGGGGTACGCGGCAATCAGCCGCGTCGCGGCCTCGCGGGCCGGGTCGATCAGCCAGCCGTCGGTCTCGAGGTTGGCAAAGCGCAGCATCGCCGCGCCCGACTGGCGCGCCCCGAGGAATTCGCCGGGGCCGCGGATTTCGAGGTCGCGCCGCGCGATCTCGAAGCCGTCGGTCGTCTCGCGCATCGTCTTCAGCCGCTCGCGGCCGGTCAGCGACAGCGGCCCCGTGTACAGCAGCACGCACACCGACGCCGCGGTGCCGCGCCCGACGCGGCCGCGCAGCTGGTGCAGCTGCGCGAGGCCGAAACGCTCCGCGTGCTCGATCACCATCAGCGACGCGTTCGGCACGTCGACGCCGACCTCGATCACGGTCGTCGCGACGAGCAGCTGCACTTCGTTGCGCGTGAACGCCTCCATCACGGCGGCCTTGTCGGCCGGCGACAGCCGGCCGTGCACGAGCCCGACCTTCAGTTCGGGGAGCGCCGCCGCCAGCGTCTCGTAGGTTTCGACGGCCGTCTGCAGCTGCAGCGTCTCGCTTTCCTCGATCAGCGGGCACACCCAGTACACCTGGCGCCCGGTCAGCGCGGCCTCGCGCACGCGGGCGATCACCTCGTCGCGCCGCGCGTCGCCGACGAGGCGCGTCAGCACGGGCGTGCGGCCCGGCGGCAGCTCGTCGATCGTCGAGACCTCGAGATCCGCGTAGTACGTCATCGCGAGCGTGCGCGGGATCGGCGTGGCCGACATCATCAGCTGGTGCGGCTGGAAATCGCGCGCGCCGTTGGCCGCGTTCGCGGCCTTCGCGCGCAGTGCGAGACGCTGCTCGACGCCGAAGCGGTGCTGCTCGTCGACGATCACGAGGCCGAGCCGCGCGAATTCGACCGTGTCCTGGATGATCGCGTGCGTGCCGATCACGAGCTGCGCGGTGCCGAGCGCGGCCGCCTCGATCGCCGCGCGCTTCTCCTTCGCCTTCAGGCTGCCCGCGAGCCACGCGACCGACACGCCGAGCGGCTCGAGCCATGCGCGCAGCTTGCGCGCGTGCTGTTCCGCGAGGATTTCGGTGGGCGCCATCAGCGCGGCCTGGTAGCCGGCGTCGATCGCCTGCGTGGCGGCCAGCGCCGCGACGACCGTCTTGCCGCTGCCGACGTCGCCCTGCAGCAGGCGCTGCATCGGGTGCGCGAGCGTGAGGTCGTGCGCGATCTCGTCGACGACGCGCGCCTGCGCGCCCGTCAGCGTGAACGGCAGCGCCGCGTAGAGCCGCGTCGTCAGCGCATCGGCGTCGCTCGCGGTGCGGCGCGGCATCGCGGGCGCGGCACGCGTGCGGCGCTCCTCGTGCGCCCGCTTGAGCGACAGCTGCTGCGCGAGCAGCTCCTCGAACTTGATGCGCGTCCACGCCGGATGCGAGCCGTCCATCAACGCGGCTTCGTCGGAATCGACGCGCGGGTGGTGCAGGATGCGCACGGCCTGCTCGAGCGTCGGCACGTCGAGCGGCTTCAGGTAGTCGCGCTGGATCTCGGGCGGCAGCAGCTCGGGCAGCGGCGTGCGCTCGACCGCATTCTCGATCGCCTTGCGCAGGTAGGCCTGCGACATGCCGGCCGTGCTCGGGTAGACGGGCGTGAGCACCTGCGGCAGCGGCGCGTCCGCTTCGACGACGCGCACGGCCGGATGCACCATCTCCATCCCGAAGAAACCGCCGCGCACGTCGCCACGCACGCGCAGCCGCTGGCCGACGGCCATCTGCTTGACCTGCGACCCGTAGAAATTCAGGAAGCGCAGCACGAGCTGCTCGCCGTCGTCGTCCTGGATCTTCACGACGAGCTGGCGGCGCGGCCGATAGGCGACTTCGTTGTCGAACACGACGCCTTCGGTTTGCGCGATGCCGCCCGGCAGCAGTTCGCCGATCGGCGTGAGCGTGGTTTCGTCCTCGTAGCGCATCGGCAGATGCAGCACGAGATCGATCGAACGCGTGAGGCCGAGTTTCGCGAGCTTGTCGGCGGTTTTCACCGGTTTGTCGGCGGCAGGCTTCTTCTTGCGCTTCGTGCCCGATGCACCGGGCGCGTCGGCGTCGTCGCCGCCCGCGCCCGGTTCGACGTCGGGCGCGGCGGCAGCGGGCTGCGCGAGCCGGCCGTCGGCGCCGCGCTTCGGGCCGGCGCGGCGCGCGCCGGCGGCCGATGCGGGCGGCGCGGGCGTGGCGGCATCGTCCGCGTCGAACGGATCGGCGGAATCGGCAACGGCGGCGGCGGCGGCGGCGGCGGCGGCGGAACGGCGTGGTGACACAGGCATCGGATCGTCAGGGTGCTTCGCAAGGCAAGTACAATAGCGGCTTTCACGTCGTCCGAACGAACGACGCCGGCCAGGCCGCGCATCCCGCCATCATAGCGGCTCGCGCGCCCCATTTACGCGTTTCCGCCCTGCCGGCGACGCCCGCCGGCCGCTTCGAACCAGCCCGCATGTTCACGCTTTCCGATTTCGATTTCAATCTGCCGCCCGAGCTGATTGCCCAAACCGCGCTGCCCGATCGCACCGCGAGCCGCCTGCTCGAGGTCGACAATACCGCCGAGCCCGCGCGCCTCGTCGACCGCCGTTTCACCGAGCTGCCGTCGTGCATCGCGCCCGGCGACCTGCTCGTGTTCAACGATACCAAGGTGCTGAAGGCGCGTTTCTTCGGCCAGAAGGCCAGCGGCGGCAAGATCGAGGTGCTGATCGAGCGCTTGACGGGCACGCACACGGCGCTCGCGCAGATCCGCGCGAGCAAGTCGCCGGGCGCCGGCACGACGCTGCGTCTCGCCGACGCATTCGACGTGACGGTCGGCGAGCGCGTCGAGCCGTTCTTCACGCTGCACTTCCCCGCGCCGTGCCTCGACCTGATCGAGCAGTTCGGCCGCCTGCCGCTGCCGCCGTATATCGAGCACGACGCCGACGCGACCGACGAGACGCGCTACCAGACCGTCTATGCGAGCAACCCGGGCGCGGTCGCCGCGCCGACGGCCGGGCTGCATTTCGACCAGCCGCTGCTGGCGAAGCTCGACGCGATGGGCGTCGAGCGCGCGACGCTGACGCTGCACGTCGGCGCCGGCACGTTCCAGCCGGTGCGCGTCGAGAACATCGCCGAGCACAAGATGCACAGCGAGTGGTACGACCTGCCGCAGTCGCTCGTCGACAAGATCGCCGCGACCCTCGCACGCGGCGGCAACGTGATCGCGGTCGGCACGACGTCGATGCGCGCGCTCGAAGCCGCCGCGCGCGCGGCCGACGAAGCGGGCCGACCGCTCGCGGCGACGCAGGCCGAGACCGACATCTTCATCACGCCCGGCTACCGGTTCCGCGTGGTCGACCGGCTCGTCACGAATTTCCACCTGCCGAAATCGACGCTGCTGATGCTGGTGTCCGCGTTCGCGGGCGTCGAGACGATCCGCGCCGCGTACCGGCACGCGATCGAAGAACGCTACCGCTTCTTCAGCTACGGCGACGCGATGCTGCTGACGCGGCGCGACACGCCGGAGGCGCCGGGCGCGTAAGCGCGGCAGGTGCGATGACGCGCCGGCGCGCGACTGCGCAACGGCCGCTACGCTTCGCGCTGTCGCGCGCCGCGCCGGTGTCCCCGCGCTGTTGCCCCGTTTTCCTGCGGTACGCGCTACGATGGCGCGCACCCGCTTTTTCCCGCCGCCGGTTGCCCGGCGGCGTTTCCAACATGCGCCGGACTTGCGATCCGGAGTCAGCGCTTCAGCGCATACTCCGGTCCCATGCAACGCTTTTCCGGTGGCAAGGAGAATGACGCGATGACCGAAGGTTCATCCCACGATACGCACGCGCCCGTGCAGGACCGCCCGGCGAACGGGCTCGAATTCGAACTGCTGACGACCGACGGCCATGCGCGCCGCGGCCGTGTGAAGCTCAATCACGGCGTGGTCGAGACGCCGATCTTCATGCCGGTCGGCACCTACGGCACCGTGAAGGCGATCCAGCCGCGCGAACTGCACGAGATCAAGGCCCAGATCATCCTCGGCAACACGTTCCACCTGTGGCTGCGTCCGGGCCTCGACACGATCGACGCGCACGGCGGCCTGCACGGCTTCATGGGCTGGAGCAAGCCGATCCTGACCGACTCGGGCGGCTTCCAGGTGTTCTCGCTCGGCGACCTGCGCAAGATCACCGAGGACGGCGTCACGTTCGCGTCGCCGATCAACGGCGACAAGCTGTTCCTGTCGCCGGAAGTGTCGATGCAGATCCAGAAGGTGCTGAATTCCGACGTCGTGATGCAGTTCGACGAGTGCACGCCGTACGCGACCGACGGCGTACCGACGACGCACAAGGAAGCGGCCGACTCGATGCGCATGTCGCTGCGCTGGGCGAAGCGCTCGCTCGACGAATTCAACCGGCTCGGCAACCCGAACGCCCTCTTCGGGATCGTCCAGGGCGGGATGTTCGAGGACCTGCGCGACGAATCGCTCGCGGGCCTGGCGGAGCTCGGCTTCCACGGCCTCGCGATCGGCGGGCTGTCGGTCGGCGAGCCGAAGGAAGACATGATGCGCGTGCTGCGCCACGTCGGCCCGAAGCTGCCGGCCAACAAGCCGCACTACCTGATGGGCGTCGGCACGCCGGAGGATCTGGTGGAGGGCGTCGCGAACGGCGTCGACATGTTCGACTGCGTGATGCCGACCCGCAACGCGCGCAACGGCTGGCTGTTCACGCGCTTCGGCGACGTGAAGATCCGCAACGCGACGCACAAGAACTCGCTGAAGCCGCTCGACGCGAGCTGCACGTGCTACACGTGCCGGAACTTCTCGCGCGGCTACCTGCATCACCTGCACCGCGTCGGCGAAATCCTCGGCGCGCAGCTCAACACGATCCACAACCTGCACTATTACCTGCAGCTGATGAGCGAGATCCGCGAGGCGATCGAAACGCATACGTTCGACGCGTTCCGCCAGCGCTTCGCGGAGGACCGTGCCAGAGGGGTCGACTGACCGGCCGGCGGGCCGTACCGCGCCAGTCGCATAGGACGCGTACTAAATAACGCGTTTCGATGGCCCGTCGCGACCGCCAAATATTACAATTGCCTTTCCAAACAAGTCGCAACGGTATCGGTTCGCGCTTTAACAGCTTGATCCGAAAGCGCATTTGCCGATCCGTTTGCACATGGGGCCGGTGGTAGAATAACCGGCTTATTTTTCGATCTTCCCCTACGGAGAGACCAACGTGCCGTTCATTTCCAATGCCTTCGCGCAAGGCGCCGGTGGCGCCGAATCGAGCCTGATGAGCTTCCTGCCGCTCATCCTGATGTTCGCGGTGCTCTACTTCATCATGATCCGTCCGCAGATGAAGCGCCAGAAGGAACACCGCAACATGCTCGCGGCCATGGCGAAGGGCGACGAAGTCGTCACGAGCGGCGGCCTCGTCGGCAAGGTGACGAAGGTCACCGAAGGCTACATCGGCGTCGAAATCGCCGAAGGCACTGAAATCACCGTGCAGAAGGCTGCGGTCACGACCATTCTGCCGAAGGGCACGATCAAGTCGCTGTAAGCCCTTCACCGAGCGTCCGGCTCCCCGCGCCGTGCCCGCCTGAGAGAGCGGGCCGCCGCGGCGCCGGACGCGACGCTTTCACGCCAACCACCCGTTCGGCCCCCTCATGAATCGTTATCCACTCTGGAAATATGTCGTGATGGTCGTGGCGCTCGCCATCGGCCTTCTGTACACATTGCCCAACTTCTTCGGCGAAGCGCCGGCGGTGCAGGTGTCGAGCGGCAAGGCCACGGTCAAGCTCGACTCGACCACGCTGACCCAGGTCGAAGCGGCGCTCGCGTCCGCGCAGATCACGCCGGACGACGTCACCTTCGAGAACACGGCGACCAACGCGAACATCCGCGTGCGCCTGAAGGACACCGATACGCAGCTGCGCGTCAAGGACCTGCTGCAAAAGTCGCTGAACGCCGACCCGAACGATCCGCAGTACGTCGTCGCCCTGAACCTGCAGAGCGCGTCGCCGCGCTGGCTGACGGCCCTGCACGCGCTGCCGATGTATCTCGGCCTCGACCTGCGCGGCGGTGTCCACTTCCTGCTCCAGGTCGACATGACGGGCGCGCTCACGAAGAAGCTCGACTCCGACGCGTCCGACGCACGCTCGCTGCTGCGCGACAAGAACATCCGTGACGGCGGCGTGAGCCGCGTCGACCAGTCCGTGGTCGTCAACTTCAGCGATGCGCAGACGGCGGAAGACGCCCGCAAGGTGCTCGCCGCGTCGATCACCGAACTGCAATGGGCGACCCAGCCCGGCGGCGGCGGCACGCAAGTCGTCGGCACCTTCACGCCGGCCGTGCAGAAGGCCGTCGAGGACGCGGCACTCAAGCAGAACCTGACGACGCTCCACAACCGCGTGAACGAACTCGGCGTGTCCGAGCCGATCCTGCAGCAGCAAGGCAGCGACCGCATCGTCGTCGAACTGCCGGGCGTGCAGGACACCGCGAAGGCGAAGGACATCATCGGCCGCACCGCGACGCTCGAGGCACGCCTCGCCGACCCGATCAACACGCACCCGAACCCGAACGACCCCGTTCCGCCGGGCGAGGAGCTGTTCACGCAGGGCAACCAGGCGCCCGTGCTGCTGAAGAAGGACGTGATCTTCACCGGCGACCGCATCATCGATGCATCGGCCGGCTTCGACGAACACCAGCGTCCGTCGGTCAACATCCGCCTCGACTCGGCCGGCGGCCGCGCGGTGCGCACGGTGTCGCGCGACAACATCGGCAAGCCGATGGCGATGGTGCTGTTCGAGAAGGGCAAGGGCGAAGTGCTGACGGTCGCGACGATCCAGTCCGAGCTCGGCGACCGCTTCCAGATCACGGGCCAGCCGACGCCGCAGGCCGCGGCCGACCTCGCGCTGCTGCTGCGCGCCGGTTCGCTCGCCGCGCCGATGGACATCATCGAGGAACGCACGATCGGCCCGAGCCTCGGCGCGGACAACATCAAGATGGGCGTCCACTCGGTGATCTGGGGCTTCTGCGCGATCGCCGTGTTCATGATCGCTTACTACATGCTGTTCGGCGTGGTGTCGGTGATCGGCCTGTCGGTGAACCTGCTGCTGCTCGTCGCCGTGCTGTCGCTGATGCAGGCCACGCTGACGCTGCCCGGTATCGCGGCAATCGCGCTCGCGCTCGGCATGGCGATCGACTCGAACGTGCTGATCAACGAGCGCGTGCGTGAGGAACTGCGCGCCGGCCAGCCGCCGCAGCTCGCGATCCAGGCCGGTTACGCGCATGCCTGGGCGACGATTCTCGACTCGAACGTCACGACGCTGATCGCCGGTCTCGCGCTGCTCGCGTTCGGCTCGGGCCCGGTTCGCGCGTTCGCGATCGTGCACTGCCTCGGCATCCTGACGTCGATGTTCTCCGCGGTGTTCTTCTCGCGCGGGATCGTCAACCTCTGGTACGGCGGCCGCAAGAAGCTGAAGTCGCTCGCGATCGGCCAGGTGTGGAAGCCGGAAGGCGCCGCTGCCGCCGCATCGTTCACCGACGCGGACGAATCGACCGACACCGCGCGCGCCGCGAAGCTCGCCGCCCCGGCGAAGGGCAACGCGCCGCGCGCCGGCAAGCCGCAGCTGCGCAACCGCGCGCAGCAAGGCGTGTCGCCGAAGAAACCGGGCTCGACCCAATAAGGCCCCGGAGACGAGACCATGGAATTTTTCCGCATCCGTAAAGACATTCCGTTCATGCGGCACGCGCTGGTGTTCAACGTGATCTCGCTGGTCACGTTCCTCGCCGCCGTGTTCTTCCTGTTCCACCGCGGGCTGCACCTGTCCGTCGAATTCACCGGCGGTACGGTGATCGAGGTGCAGTACCAGCAGGCCGCGGAACTCGAACCCGTGCGCGCGACGCTCGGCAAGCTCGGTTATGCCGACGCGCAGGTGCAGAACTTCGGCACGTCGCGCAACGTGCTGATCCGCCTGCAGCTGAAGGAAGGCCTCACGTCCGCGCAGCAGAGCGACCAGGTGATGGGCGCGCTGAAGGCGCAGAACCCCGACGTCACGCTGCAACGCGTCGAGTTCGTCGGCCCGCAGGTCGGCCGGGAGCTCGCGACCGACGGCCTGCTCGCGCTCGCGTGCGTCGTGATCGGCATCGTGATCTACCTGTCGTTCCGCTTCGAATGGAAGTACGCAGTGGCCGGCATCATCGCCAACCTGCACGACGTCGTGATCATTCTCGGCTTCTTCGCCTACTTCCAGTGGGAGTTCTCGCTGGCGGTGCTCGCGGCGATCCTCGCGGTGCTCGGCTACTCGGTCAACGAGTCGGTCGTCATCTTCGACCGGATCCGCGAGACGTTCCGCCGCGAACGCAAGATGAACGTGCAGGAAGTGATCAACCACGCGATCACGACCACGATGTCGCGCACGATCATCACGCACACGTCGACGGAAATGATGGTGCTGTCGATGTTCTTCTTCGGCGGCCCGACGCTGCACTACTTCGCGCTCGCGCTGACGGTCGGCATCATGTTCGGCATCTACTCGTCGGTGTTCGTCGCGGGCTCGCTCGCGATGTGGCTCGGCATCAAGCGCGAGGACCTGATCAAGGAAAAGAAGACCGCGCACGATCCGGACGATCCGAACGCGGGCGCGCAGGTTTAAGCGCCGCGCCGTTTCGGCATCGCACCCAAGCCGGCCCATTCGGGCCGGTTTTTTTATGCGCGGGCCGCCGCGGTACACGGCGCGCGGGCGACACGAGCAGCGCCGTCGCGGGCGTCGGCTACAATCGTCACCACCCTGCCCCGCTTGCATGCCGGCCGCGCGCTGGCCGGGCAAGCACACTCGCCACCCGTCCCAACGTGCGGTCCCGATGATGCCTCCCATGCGTGCCGTTCGTCGCCTTGCCGCCTGCGCAGCCGTCGCGGTCGGGCTCCCGCATGCGCCGCTCGCCGTCGCGCAAGCGGCATCCGCGCCGCCCGCCGCGGCATCGGCCGCCACCCCGACGCCGTCGCCCTGCCCGCCCGACTGGGAACCGCAGCTCTGCGAACTGAAGGCGGCCGTCGAAGTACTGAAGAAGCAGCACCTGACCGATGTCGACATCGGCGCGCTGCTCGACGCCGCCACCCACGACGGGATCAAGACGCTGCCGTACGCGCGCTTCTTCAACGCGAAGGAGGAGCAGGAGCGGCGCGACGACGAGCAGCGCGCGCGCAACGGCACGCCGGGCATCGGCATCGTGTTCGAGACGCGGCCCGACGGGCTGCACATCATCGACGTGATTCCCGACGCACCGGCCGAGAAAGCCGGCGTGCGGCCGGACGACCTCGTCGTCGCGATGAACGACCGGAGCGTCGTCGGCATCGACAGCGGCGAACTCCTGAAACTCGCGAAGGGCGACGCGGGCGTGCCGCTGAAACTCACGGTGCAGCGCGGCCCGAAGCATGCGGTGCTGACCTTCGCGCCGGTGCGCGCGATCGTCAAGCCGCATCCGGCGATCGCCAAGCGGCTCGACGGCGACATCCTGTACACGCGGCTGTCGAGCTTTCCGGAGCCGGCGGTCGGCGATTACATCGACGCGGTGCAGGCCGCGCGGCGCACGGGCCCGCCGGTGACAGGCATGATCCTCGACCTGCGCATCAACGGCGGCGGCGCGCTCAACGCGGCGATCGGCATCACCGCGCTGTTCGCGGGACGCGACCGCACCGCGATGGTGACGGTCGAGCGTGGCGACACGCAGCGCCGCCGCTACACGACCAACTGGCCCGACTACGCGCTGCCCGTCATGCACGGGCAGGATCCGCTGGCACCGCTGCAGGCCGACGACTGGTGGCGCACCGTGCCGCTCGTCGTGCTCGTCGACGGACAGAGCGCGTCGGCCGCCGAGGCGACCGCGGCCGCGCTGAAGGATCTCGGCCGCGCGAAACTGCTCGGCATGCCGACCTACGGGAAGGGCCTCGCGCAGACGGGCGTCGACCTGATCGACGGCACGCGCCTGAATTTCACGTATGCGCGCAACCTGCGGCCGAACGGCTGCCCGATGGACGGCTACGGCGTCGTGCCGGACTGGCTCGTGCCGCCGCGCCGCGATTCGGACGTCGACGGCGTGCTGCTGTGGTACCGGGAAGCCGATCTCGCGCGCGCGCCGTATGCGGACCGGCTGGCGCCCGACCCGTTCGCGCAGGTGCGCAAGGCGCGGCAGGCGCTGCGCGAGCAGCGCGTGCGCGCGAAGGTCGATACGGCGAGGAGCACGGCGCTGCCGCAGCGCGCGTTCGGCACGGCCGGCGACTGGCAGCTTCGGCAGGCGCTCGCCGCGCTCGCGGGGCGCCCGGTGCGAACCGTCGACGCGCCCGCGCAACTGATGCCGGCGCAGCCGGTATGCGAGCGCGCCGACAACTGACGCGCCGCCCCGCTACCGGAAACCGAACCGTCGACGGAGCACGGCCAGCGCCGCGAGGCTCAGCACGGCCGCGAACATCAGGTAGAAACTGGGCGCGGTCTTCATCCCGGTCGCGCGGATCAGCCACGCGATGATGAACGGCCCGAAGCCGCCGAAGATCGTCACCGCGACGTTGTACGCGAGCGACATCCCGGTCGTGCGCGTCTGCACCGGAAACACCTCGGACAACAGGCCCGGCAGCGCCGCGAAGTAGCCCGTCATCAGGAACGCGAGCAGCACCTGCAGCGCGATCAGCGTGCCGAAGCCCGGATGCGCGACGAGGTACGCGAACGCCGGATAGATCAGCACGAGGATGCCGACGGCCGGCGCGATCATCACGCGCACGCGGCCGTATCGATCCGACCAGTGGCCGACGAGCGGCGCGAACGCCATCTGGATCACGCCGACGACGAGGATCGCCGCGAACGCGGCGGACGGCGCGAGGCCGAGCTGCTTCACGCCGTAGGTCGGCATGAACAGCACGAGATAGGTGGCGACGGTGCCGAGCACGACCACGCCCATCGCGGCAACCAGGCGCGCCTTGTGCGAGGCGAACGTGTCGCGCAGCGGGTTCGCGGTGCCTTCGGCCGCGAGGAATTCGGGCGTCTCGTCGACCTTCGTGCGGATGTAGTACGCGACGGGCCCGAGCAGCAGCCCGAAGAAGAACGGCACGCGCCAGCCCCACGACGCCATCTGCGCGACCGAGAGCTGCGCATTCAGCACGGTGCCGAAGCCGGCGGCGAGCAGCGTCGTGAGCCCCTGGCTCGCGACCTGCCAGCTCGCGAAGAAGCCACGCCGGCCCGGCACGTGTTCGGCGAGGAACGCGGTCGCGCTGCCGAACTCGCCGCCGGCCGAGAAGCCCTGCATCAACCGCGCGGCGACGAGGATCACCGGCGCGGCGACGCCGATCGTCTCGTAGGTCGGCAGCACCGCGATGATCAGCGTGCCGGCCATCATCAGCAGGATCGACAGCGTGAGCGCGGCCTTGCGGCCCGCGCGGTCGGCATACGCGCCGAGCACGATCGCGCCGAGCGGCCGCATGAAGAACGACACGCCGAACGTGCCGAGCGTGAGCAGCAGCGACACGGTGTCGTTGCCGGCCGGGAAGAACAGTTTCGCGATCGTCACCGCGAAGAAGCCGTAGACGACGAGATCGAACCACTCGAGCGCATTGCCGATCGACGCGGCGACCACCGCGCGCCATACGCGCGGCGACGAGGCAATGGAACGGGACGGCGTGACGGCATGCATCGGCGATCTCCTTGTCGTTGTACGTTCTGTTCGAGGCAGCCGCTGTCGCGCCGTCGGCCTGCCCGGCGCCGCACGCGGCGCTCGGGCGATTATAGGCGCGCAAAAAAAACCGCCGCGCCCCCGGTAACGGGAGCGCGGCGGTCGGGCCCGCGGCAGGCCGGCACGGCGGCCGGCCTCGCCGGAAGCCTTACTGCTGCTTGACCGCTTCGGCCGTGATCAGCAGCTTCGTCTTCATCTTGAAGCCGTACTGCTTGCCGTAGTCGAGGCCGAAGTCGTCGCGGCTGAATTCGCCGACCGCGTCGACGCCGCACACTTCACGCTTGAGCATCGGGTGCGGCATGCACTTGAACGAGTCGATCTTCAGCGTGAGCGGCTTCGTGACGCCGTGCAGCGTCAGGTTGCCGACCACCGACACCGGCTTGTCGCCGTCGAACTTGATCGTGCCCTTGTAGTTCGCCTGCGGGAACTTCGCCACGTCGAAGAATTCGGCCGTCTGCAGGTGCTCGTCGAGCTTCGCGCTGCCCGTGTGGATCGACGCGATGTCGGTCGTCACGTCGACCGTACCGGTCTTCGCCGCGCGGTCGAGCGTCACGGTGCCGCTCGACTTGTCGAACTTGCCGCGCCAGACCGACAGGCCGCCGAAGTGGTCGGCCTCGAAGCTCGGGTACGTGTGGCTCGGGTCGACCTGGTACGTCGCGCTTTCGGCGAAGGCCGAGAACGACAGGGACGCAGCCAGCGCGCCCGCGGCGATGATCAGATGCTTTTTCAAACTCATTCTCCTTGGAACGGCGCCGCGCCCTCGCGCGGCATTCGGGTGAAGCGACAGCCCGCCGCTTACTTAGTGGCGACGAGATGGAACTTGATCTGCACTTCGTCGGCGACGATCGACGTGTCCTTCCACTCGCCGGTGCCGACGTTGAAGGCCGAACGCTTGATCGGCAGCACGCCGTCGAACGTCTGCGTCGCGCCGCTTTGCGCGACCGTGACGGGCACCGTGACGGTCTCGGACTTGCCCTTGATCGTCAGCTTGCCGGTCACGTTGTACTTGTTGCCGCCCGCCGGCACGATCGCCGACGACACGAACGTCGCCTGCGGATACGCCTTCGCGTCGAACCAGTCCTTGCCGGCGACCTGGTCGTTGTACATCTTGTCGCCGAGGTCGAAGCTCGCGATGTCGATGGTCATTTGCGCGCTGCCCTGCGCGGCCTTCGCCGGATCGAACTTCACCTGCGCGGAAAACTTCTTGAACGCGCCTTCGGTGGGCACGTTCATCTGCTTCGACACGGCGGACACCTTGCTCTTCGCGAGATCGACATCGGCGTGCGCCGCGCCCGACGCGACAAGTGCCGCCGCGGCGAACGCGGTCAGCATGGAGCGGGAGAAAGACACTTTCATGGGATCCTTCATTTGGCAAAGGGAAGCATTCGCGACAGCAGGCCGTCGCGGTCCAACAACTGGTGCTTGAGCGCCGCGAGCACGTGCATCGCGACGAGTGCAAGCAGAATGTAATTCAAAGACACGTGCAGCGTCTTGAAGGTTTCCTTGAGCGCCGGATCGGGGTCGATCAGCCGCGGCAGCGGCACGATGCCGAGATATACGACCGGGATGTTCGATGCCGAGCTGTACAGGTAGCCCGTCACCGGGATCACGATCATCAGCGCGTAGAGCAGCATGTGCACGCCGTGCGACGCCGCGCGCTGCCACGCGGGCGTATCGCCGGGCAGCGACGGCGGCAGGTGGGTCGCCCGCCACAGCACGCGGATCACCGCCAGCGCGAACACCGTCACGCCGATCCACTTGTGCCACGAGAAGTACTTCAGCTTCGTCGGCGTGAAGCCGGGGATGTCGGTCATCACCCAGCCGAGCGCGAAGCCGCAGACGATCAGCAGCGCGATCAGCCAGTGCAGCGCGATTGCGGTCTGCGTGTAGCGCACCGGCCGGGCCGGCAGCGAATTCGATGCCATCTTGGAGTTCCTCAGTTCAGCGAACGGCCGCGCCGGCCAGGAGTCCGACGCTTGTCAAGGGCGCCATGCTACCGCAACCTTTTGACGCGCGCGGACTCTGAGGACAGGCGTGCCAGCCGGCTGACGGCTTCCCGCCATGTTACCGATCGGTCACGACGCGCACGATCCTTGACACACCGAAAAAGGCCTTTTGGTAAGATTGGCGCCGGTTCCGGCCCCGTCGACGCGTTCCCCCAGCCGTCGCACAACTGCCTTTTCCATGCAACGAAACGACCTGATTGCCTGTCACGAGTGCGACGCACTGTTGCACAAACCACGCCTGAGCGGCCGCGAAATCGCGCGCTGTCCGCGCTGCGACGCGCTGCTGTACCGCAACAGCGCCGCGCAGATCGAGCGGATCTGCGCGCTCGCGCTCGCCGCGCTGATCACGTTCACGATCGCGCAGGCGTTCCCGATCCTCGAAATGGACGTGAACGGCAACCGCGTGCAGACCACGCTGATCGGCGCGATCGATTCGCTGTGGCACCAGGACATGGCGATCGTCGGCGTGATGGTGTTCTGCTCGACCGTGCTGTTCCCGCTCGTCGAGATGGCCGCGCTGCTGTACCTGCTGCTGCCGATCCGCCGCGGCGTCGTGCCGCCTGGTTTCAACCTGGTCCTGCGCGCGATCGAGCTCGTGCGGCCGTGGGGCATGATCGAGGTGTTCATGCTCGGCATTCTGGTCACGATCGTGAAGATGGTGAGCCTCGCGCGCGTCGTGCCCGACGCCGCGCTGTTCGCGTTCGCCGCACTCACGCTGATGATCGCGGTCGTGCTGATGTTCGATCCGCGCACGCTGTGGGACATCGCCGACGACCTGCGCGCCGGGCGCTCGCCCGGGCAACCCGACTCGGCCGCCCCGCTGCCGGAAGCCGCCCGCCGATGACGACACCGACCGCCGCACGCGCAGGCTACGCGAGCTGCCACACGTGCGGGCTCGTACAGACGCTCGACCGGCCGCACGCGCACTGCGCGCGCTGCGGCACCGCACTGCACTTCCGTACCCCGAACAGCATCATGCGCACCTGGGCGCTGCTGCTCGCGGCCGCGATCCTCTACATTCCCGCGAACCTGCTGCCGATCATGCGCACCGCGTCGATCGTCGGCTCGCAGGAAGACACGATCATGAGCGGCGTCATCTATTTCTGGGTGTCGGGCGACTGGCCGCTCGCCGTCGTCGTGTTCGTCGCGAGCATCCTCGTGCCGATGCTCAAGCTCGGCGTGCTGCTGATCCTCGTGATCAGCGCGCAGCGCCGCACCGCGTGGCGGCCGCAGCAGCGCACGCGGCTGTTCCGGATCGTCGAGCGCATCGGCCGCTGGTCGATGCTCGACATCTTCGTCGTGACGCTGACCGTCGCGCTCGTCCATTTCCGTTCGCTCGCCGTCATCACGGCCGGCCCCGGCGCGCTCGCGTTCGGTTCCGTCGTGATCCTGACGATGCTCGCGTCGATGCAGTTCGATCCCCGCCTGATCTGGGATCCAGTCGAAAACTCAGGGAATCACCATGAATAGTCCACAAGGCCCGCAGCACGACGCGCCCCGGCCGCCCGATCCGACGATCTCGACGAAAAGCGGCTGGCTGCCGTCGCTCGTCTGGCTCGTGCCGCTGATCGCCGCGCTGATCGGCATCGGCCTCGTGATCAAGTCCGTGCGCGAGCGCGGCCCGGAAATCACGATCAGCTTCCACAGCGCCGAAGGGCTCGAGCCCGGCAAGACCCAGGTCAAGTACAAGGACGTCGAGATCGGCACGGTCAAGACGATCAAGCTGTCGAAGGACCTGTCGCGCGTGCTCGTCCAGGTGCAGCTGAAGAAGGAAGCCGAGGACTTCGCGGTCAAGGGCTCGCGCTTCTGGATCGTGCGGCCGCGCGTCGGCGCGACCGGCGTGTCGGGGCTCGGTACGCTGCTGTCCGGCGCGTACATCGGTGTCGACGCCGGCCACGGGCAGGATACGCTGACCGACTTCACGGGCCTCGAGACGCCGCCCGCCGTCACGGGCGACCAGAAAGGCACGCAGTACGTGCTGCGCGGCGATTCGCTCGGCTCGGTCGACATCGGCTCGCCGGTCTATTACCGCCGCGTGCAGGTCGGCCAGGTGGTCGGGTTCTCGCTCGACAAGGACGGCACGGGCGTCACGTTCAACGTGTTCGTCAATGCGCCGTACGACCAGTACGTCGGCGTCAACTCGCGCTGGTGGCAGGCGAGCGGCGTCGACCTGCGGCTCGATTCGAGCGGCCTGAAGCTGAACACGCAGTCGCTCGCGACGGTGATCCTCGGCGGCATCGCGTTCCAGACGCCGCCGAACCAGGGCAGCGGCGCGACGGCGCCGAACAACACGACGTTCCGCCTCGGCTCCGACGAAGGCGACGCGATGCGCGACCCGGACGGCCAGCCGCTGCAGGTCGTGATGAACTTCAACCAGTCGCTGCGCGGGCTCGCCGTCGGCGCGCCGGTCGACTTCCGCGGCATCGTGCTCGGCGAAGTGACGAACATCGGCATCGACTTCGATCCGAAGACGAAGAACTTCCTGATGCCGGTGACGATGAACGTGTATCCGGAACGTCTCGGCCGCCGCTTCCGCGAATCGATCGAGAGCAAGGGCGAACCGGCCCGTCGCGAGATCGTCGAGCGGCTCGTCCAGCACGGGCTGCGCGGCCAGTTGCGCACCGGCAACCTGCTGACGAGCCAGCTGTACGTCGCGCTCGACTTCTTCCCGAAGGCGCCGGTCGTGAAGATCGACACGGCACGCCAGCCGCTCGAGCTGCCGACCGTGCCGAATACGCTCGACGAACTGCAGCTGCAGGTCGCCGACATCGCGAAGAAGCTCGACAAGGTGCCGTTCGACCAGATCGGCGCGAACCTGAACAGCGCGCTGTCGAACGCCGACAAGCTGTTCAAGCAGCTCGACACGCAGGTCGCGCCGGAAGCGCGCGACACGCTGTCGGCCGCCAAGCAGACCTTCTCGACCGCCGAGGCGACGCTGCAGCAGGATTCGCCGCTGCAGTCCGACGTACGCGGCGCGCTGAAGGAACTCACGCGCACGCTGCAATCGCTGAACGCGCTCGCCGACTATCTCGAGCGTCACCCCGAATCGCTGCTCAAGGGCAAGCCAGGAGACAAGCAATGACGACACGCGTGAACGGTTTCGCGCGCAGCGCGGCGGCGGCCCTCGCCGCCCTCGCGCTCGCCGCGTGCAGCTCGCCGCCCGCCCGGTTCTACACGCTCAGCCCGGCCGACGCCGCGGCGCCGCTGCGCACCGCGCCGGCCAACCCGGCATTCCTGATCGAGGTGCCGTCCGTCGGCGTGCCCGAGCAGGTCGCGAAGAACCAGCTGGTCGTGCAGAAGAACGCCGCGCAGGTCGACGTGCTCGAGCAGGAGCGCTGGGCGTCGCCGCCCGCCGACGAGATCCGCCGCGCGCTGTCGGACGATCTCGCCGCGCAGCTCGGCACGATCGACGTCGCGAATTCCGCGACGCCGCCCGGTGTGCCCGTGTATCGCATCAGCGTGAACGTGCAGCGCTTCGAGTCGTGGCCGGGCAAGCGCGCGGCGGTCGACGCGGTGTGGAGCGTGCGCTCGCTCGCCACGCAGGCCGTGATGACGTGCCGCACGAGCGTCGCGGAACCGGTCGCCGACGGCTACGACGCGCTCGTCGCCGGCCACCGGCGCGCGCTCGACGTGATTGCGACGCAAGCCGCGGCCGGCGTACGCGCGATGGCCGCACGCCGCGGCACGGCGGCCACGCCGGCGCCTGCGTCCGGCAGCAAGACGGCCGCCGCGCCGGTCGTGCCGTGCCCGGCCAACCCGACCTCGGGCGGCGACGCCGGCGCGACGGGCAAGTCCGGCGCCTGAGCGGGCGCCGCGCAGGCGAGCGTTCGATGCGACGCTGGCCCGCGCGGCGCATCCGATAGCGATCGCCGCCCGTTACCGGCCGGCATCACGCCGCCGCGACCGGCCCCGCGCATCGCGCCGAACCGCGAGTTTGCATTGTTTGTCAAATCGGCCGGAACCGGCGCCAGCCAACGCGGTCGGCTTGCGTTTTCCGGCCCGATTGACGATCCTACGCACTTTCCGGCTCGCGCCGTTCGTCGGGCGCGCCAGCCAGCGGCGCCGGGCCGCGTTCGGCCCGACCGCCGTGCCTCCCGGCGCCCGCACGCGATCGGCGTGCAGCGCAGCGGGGCAGCCGCATCGCGGGTTGCCGCGCATCGTCCGGCCACCGCCCCGTCTCACCCGTTCTCCCCGGCGCCGTGCCGCTTCCCCGGCCGGCATCCCGAACCCGCCCGTCCAGGGCTTTCGCTATTCCGTTTATGTTTCGTTCCCTGACGACCCTGATCAAGAAGTGGCGCGCGTCGCGCAATGCCGGTCACCAGCTCGATGCGCTGCTCGCGCACGCCGACGCCGATGCATCGTATGCCGAGCGCAGCGAATGGCTGATCGAGCTCGCGCACTGGCTGCGCCGCAACGGCACGATGCAGGAGACCCCGGCCGAGCGCGACGCCGACACGCGCGCGTATCCGGCCCATGCGCGGCTGCGCTACCTGTTCCACGTGCTCGATCGCAACCCCGCCTGGAAAGCGCACGCCGCGCGCATCCTGCGCGGCATCCTGCGCGAATGCGACGGCATCTCGCTGCTGTGCGACGCCGGCATGCCCGTGCACTCGGGCTTCTTCGGCGCGCTGTTCGAGCGGATCGACTCGTCGCTGATCCCGCCCGCGCCGAACCGCCGCGAGCTGTCGGCGCTGTTCACGCTGATGTTCCCGGCACCGGAGGACGCGAAATGGATCGACGCGCTGCCCGACGACCTGCTCGCGCGCCTCGCCGAGCTGATCTCGTTCGACGTCACCGAGGAGGAACGCCACGAGCCCGGCTCGTTCTCGCGCGACCTGCTGGCCGCGCTGCATAACCTGACCTGCCAGATCAGCTCGACCGGCCTGTCGCAGACGGTGCGCAGCCGGCTGTCCGACGACGATGCGCGCAAGCCGCTCGAATCGCAGCCGTTCTACCGCCTCACGCGCGCGATGCTCGCGGTCGAGACCGCGCACGCGGCCGTCGAGGACGGCGGCGACCCGAGCAAGCTGCTGCACGAGGTGAACTACCTGCGCGTGCTGCTCGACGAATGCCGGATCGCCGTCGACGACGTGTTCTCGCACCTGTACCGCAACGGCGTGTCGGTCGACATCGTGTTCCAGGTCGAGCGGATGCGCATGCGCATCCTGCGCGCGGAGACGCTGCTGAACGCGTGGATGGCCCGCGACGACCTGCACGGAATGGCCCGCCTGACGGCCGAGCTGGTCGACGCGAACCAGAACAGCCAGAGCGTCACGCACCTCGTGCGCAGCAACTTCTCGCTGTTCGCGCGCAAGCTCGTCGAGACCAACGCGGACACGGGCGAGCACTACATCTCGCGCGGCCGCGCCGAATACCTGAAGATGCTGCGGATGGCCGCGGGCGGCGGCCTCGTCACCGTCGTGACCGTGTGCGTGAAGTTCGCGATCACGGGCGCGCACCTGCAGTCGATGCTCGAAGGGCTGCTCGCGGGCATCAACTACGCGGCCAGCTTCATGCTGATGCACTTCCTGCACTTCACGCTCGCGACCAAGCAGCCCGCGATGACCGCGCCAACGCTGGCGCGCGAACTCGACGACACCGGCCACGACGAAGGCGTGAAGGCGTTCGTGTCGTCGGTGATCGCACTGATCCGCACGCAGGCGGCCGCGATTTCCGGCAACGTGCTCGTCGTGCTGCCCGTCTGCCTGCTCGTGCAGCTGTTCGCGGGCAACGTGCTGCACACGAACGTGATCTCGCCGGAGAAGGCGCATGCGACGCTGCACTCGTTCTCGCTGCTCGGCCCGACGCCGTTCTACGCGGCGCTCACGGGCGTGCTGCTGTGGGCGTCGAGCCTGCTCGCGGGCTGGGCCGACAACTGGTTCGTGCTGCACCGCGTCGGCGACGCGCTCACCTACAACCGCCGGCTGCGCCTCACGCTCGGCGCGGCCGGTGCCGCGAAGCTCGCGCATTTCTGCCGGTCGAACGTCGCCGGCGTGGTCGCGAACGTCGGCCTCGGCCTGATGCTCGGCCTGATCCCGGCGATCGTCAGCGTGTTCATGTTCCCGTTCGAGGTGCGTCACGTGACGCTGTCGGCCGGCTCGATCGGGGTCGCGCTCGGCGTGCTGGGCAAGAGTGCGCTGAGCACGCCCGAACTGTGGTGGGCCGCCGCCGGCGTGCTCAGCATGGCGATCCTCAACGTGCTCGTGAGCTTCGCGCTCGCGTTCACGATGGCCGTGCGCTCGCGCAGCCTGCGCCCGACCAAGGTGCGCGCGCTCGTCGCCGCGATCGTCCGCACGGTGCTGTCGAATCCGCTCGCGCTGTTCTGGCCGGCCGGCGGCCAGGCCGCGCGCGCCGGCCACACGGGCTCGCACTGACCCACTGAACCCGCGGCGGGCGCGTCAGGCCGCGCCGCACCGGTCTCCCGGTGCGCGCCCGCGGCCGTCGCGCGGGCGGTGCGGCGCCGAAACGCCGGCCCCGGCCGCCCGCGCCGCGTACAATAGTGGACTTTTGCACGTCCTCACCGCCTTATGTCCTCGCCCACCCTGTTTGAATTCTTCGCCCCCTGCCCGCGCGGCCTCGAAGCGGCGCTTGCCGCCGAGCTGGCCGAAATCGCCGGCCGCCACCTGAACGGCGCGCCGTTCACCGCGGGCGCGCAGGTGCCGGGCGGCGTCCATTTCAGCGGCGGCTGGGCCGCCGGCATGGCCGCGAACCTCCATTCGCGGATCGCGAGCCGGATCCTGCTGAAGATCGCGCACCGCGCGTACCGCAACGAGCAGGACGTCTATGCGCTCGCGCTCGAGCAGCCGTGGGAGCGCTGGTTCGCCGCCACGCAGACGCTGCGCGTCGACATCACCGCGATCAAGTCGCCGCTGAAGAGCCTCGAGTTCGCGACGCTGCGCGTGAAGGACGCGATCTGCGACCGGATGCGCGACAAGACCGGCGCGCGCCCGAGCATCGACACCGGTGCGCCGGACGTGCGCGTGTTCGCGTTCCTGACGGCCAACGAATGCACGCTGTACCTCGACACGTCGGGCGAGCCGCTGTTCAAGCGCGGTTGGCGCCTCGACAAGGGCGCGGCACCGCTGCGCGAGAACCTCGCGGCCGGCATCCTGCGCCTGACGGGCTGGACGCCCGGCACCGCGCTGTACGACCCGATGTGCGGCAGCGGCACGTTCCTCGCGGAAGCCGCGCAGATCGCGCTCGGCGTCGCGCCCGGCGTCGAACGCCGGTTCGGCTTCGAAAAGCTCAAGCAGTACGACATCACCGCGTGGCAGGGCCTGAAGGTCCCGGCGCTGGACGCGAAGCGCGCGGCGCGCGGCAAGCGCAACGAAGCGCTCGGCGTGTACGGCAGCGACATCTCCGGCGACATGCTCGAGAAGGCGCGCGCGAACCTCGAGCGCGCGGGCGTGCCGTCGGTGTGGCTCAAGCAGGTCGACGCGCGCGGGATGACGCCGCCGTGCGACGCGCCGGGCATCATCCTCGCGAACCCGCCGTACGGCGAGCGGATCGAAGTGCGCGGCCGCAGCGCGCGCGGCGAGGTGCGCGAAACCGGCCGCAACCGCGGCAACGACGATGCGTTCCGACGCACGCACACCGACGCACCGGACAGCGAGTTCTTCAACGTGCTGGGCGATGCGCTGAAGCAGCGCTTCACGGGCTGGCAGGCGTTCCTGCTGACATCCGACCGTTCGCTGCCGGGCCAGCTGCGGCTGCGCGAATCGGCAAAGACCCCGCTGTTCAACGGCGCGCTCGAGTGCCGGCTGTTCCGCTTCGACCTGATCGCCGGCAGCGTGAAGGCGCGTCCGGCCGCGCCGGAAGGCGGCGACGCGTAATCCGCGTCCATCGGGGCCGCCCGTGCGGCCGCCGCGGCACCGACAAGCGCCGCCGTTACCGCACCCGCGGCAACGGCGGCGTTTCGTTTCAGTGCTTCGACTCCGACCCGCGCGCCATCCTGAATGGCAGTGCACGCCCGGTCTCGAGCAGCGTCTTCAGGCTCGACAGCACGACCGGCCAGCCGCCGCGAATCCCGCGATCCCTCTCCGAACCGGGCACGAGCCCGTCGTGCGTGACGATCCGCTTCACGACGCCGGCCTGCGGCTCGACGAGGTAGATCACGCGCGATTCTTCACCCTCCCCCCGACGGCGTGCGCCACGTGACGACCAGCCGGCGCGGCGGACCGTTCTCGATTACCTCGCCGACGATGTCGACCCGCGACGGATCGTCGTCGTCCTGACGTTCCCAGCGCGAGCCCGGCCGCCAACAAAACGAGGTCCATGCCGCTCCCGGGTCAATGGCGTCATTGCGCAACCCCATGGTTGCATGTCAAGGGTGACAACTCTACTGACAATACGGTGTCAGCAGCCCGCGCTCACACTTCAATCCCGGCGCAATGCAGGCTGGTTTCCACACCGAACCCGAATAACAACGCAACAAGGAGCTCGTCATGACGTCCGCAACGGCCACCGCCACCCTGGAACGCGCAATCGCGTGGTTCGACATCCCGTCCCTCGATTTCGAACGGGCGATCCGCTTTTACGAAACCGTGCTGCAAACCACGTTGCAGCGCGCGATCATCGGCGGCGTGCCGATGGCCACGTTCGATCACGAAGCGTCGAGCACCGGCGGCAGCATCGTGTTCGATCCGCAGCAGATCAAGCCGAGCGCGAACGGCGTGCTCGTCTACCTGAACGCCGGCGAATCGGTCGTCGCGGCGCTCGAACGCGCGAAGCGCGCGGGTGGCGTCGTGCAAGGCTCGGTCGTCGAGCTGCCGAACAACTACGGCTACGTCGGCTACCTGATCGACACCGAAGGCAACCGCGTCGGCCTGCACGCGCCGAAATGCCACTGAGCGCACCGGCCGGCGGCCCGGCGCGGCGCTATCATCGCGAAATCCCCGTAGCCAGAGGAATCGAGGTGCTGTCATGACCCGCCGTGCCGACCGCCTGTTCCAGATCGCCGAGCTGTTGCGCGGGCGTCGTCTCACGACCGCGCAACAGCTGGCCGACTGGCTGTCGGTGTCGCCGCGCACGGTCTATCGCGACGTGCGCGACCTGCAACTGTCGGGGGTGCCGATCGAAGGCGAGGCCGGCATCGGCTACCGGCTGAACCGCAACGCGAGCCTGCCGCCGCTCACGTTCACGGCCGAGGAGCTGGCGGCGCTCGCCACCGGCGCGCGGATGCTCGAAACCTGGGGCGGCGCGCGTTTCGCGAGCGGCGCGCGCTCGGCGCTCGCGAAGATCGCGTCGGCGATGCCGGCCGACAAGCGCACGGCGCTCGACCGCCTGCCGGTGTTCGCGCCGTCGTTCCACATCGACGAGACGTTCTGCGCCAAGGTCGACGCGATCCACCAGGCCATCGACACGCGCCACGTCGTCGGTTTCGACTATCGCGACCGGCTCGGCGCGCATTCGCAACGCCGCGTCTGGCCGCTCGGGCTCGTGTACTGGGGCGGGCGCTGGACGATCGGCGCGTGGTGCGAGCTGCGCGGCGATTTCCGCACCTTCGACATCGCGCGCATGGGCGACATCACCGTGCACGAGCAGTTTCCGGACATGGAAGGGCGGCGGATCGCCGACTACATGCGGATCGCGGAAGCGCCGATGCGCTGACGCGGCACGGCAGCGGGCGTCCACCGCGCAAGGGGCGCACGCCGCCGCCCGCGTTTCCCGGGGCGCCATCCGGCGCCCGGTCCGGCCTTCATTACTCGCCGATTAGCCGCCGAACACCACCGACCGCTTCGGCCGCTCGTCCACGTGCAGCGAAAACACGTCCGCCCGCGCGTAGTGGCCGACGACGTCGAAGTCGTAACGCGCCCGCACGAGTTCGTCGGTATCGATACGCGCGGTCACGAGCCCGGCCTCGCCGATCAGCGGCTCGGTCAGCAGGTCGCCGAGCGGCCCGACGATCACGCTGCCGCCGCGGATCAGCGGCCGCTCGGGATCCCAGCCCGGCACGTCGATACCGAGCGCGCGCGGCGACGGCTGCACCTGGCACGCGCTCACGACGAAGCAGCGCCCTTCGTGCGCGATGTGCCGCATCGAGTTCTGCCACAGATCGCGCTCGTCGACGGTCGGCGCACACCAGATCTGCACGCCTTTCGCGTACATCGCGCAGCGCAGCAGCGGCATGTGGTTCTCCCAGCAGATCGCCGCGCCCGCGCGGCCGGCTGCCGTCTCGACGACGGGCAGCGTCGAGCCGTCGCCCTGCCCCCAGATCAGCCGTTCGGTGCCGGTCGGCATCAACTTGCGGTGTTTCGCGACGAGCCCGTCGCGCGGATCGAAGAACAGCGCCGTGCAGTACAGCGTGCTGCCGCCGCGCTCGATCACGCCGACCACGAGGCTCGCACCCGTGCGCTGCGACAGCGCGGCCAGCTCGTCGGTTTCCGGACCCGGCACGTCGATCGCCTGCGCGGCGTAGCGCGCATACGCGTCGCGGCCCTCGGGCAGCCGATAGCCGAGGCGCGTGCCGAAGATCTCGCCTTTCGGATAACCGCCGAGCACGGCCTCGGGCAGCACGACGAGCGACGCGCCGCTGTCGCGGATCGCGGTTTCGTAGCCGAGGATCGTGTCGAGCGTGGCGCGCGTGCCGGCGGGCGATGCGCCGATCTGCAGCGCGGCGATGACTGACGTGGACATGAAGGCGTCTCCGGTGAATGAGGTGACGCCATCTTTATCGATATCATTTCATCGATCAAATCGATACAACGATAACTGACATGAATGCAGATGATATCGCCGGCCTCGACCTGAACCTGCTGAAGGTGTTCGAGGCGCTGTACGAGGAAGGCGGCGCGAGCCGTGCGGCGCTGCGGCTCGACCTCACGCAGTCGGCCGTCAGCGCGGCGCTTGCGCGGCTGCGCGTGATCTACGCCGATCCGCTGTTCGTGCGCACCGGCCGCGGGCTCGCGCCGACGCCGCGCGCGGACGAACTGAAGCCGATCCTGTCCGACGCGCTCGACCGCTGCCGCGAAAGCCTCGCGATCGCGGCCGACAGCGGCGACCGCGTCGGCCGCACGATCTCGGTCGGGCTGTCGGACGACTTCGAGATCGCGCTCGGCCGCGCGTTGATCGATGCGGTCGCGCGGGAAGCCGCGGGCATCCGGCTGATCTTCCGGCAGACCCACAGCGGCATCGCCGGCGACGCGCTGCTGCGGCACGGCGTCGATCTCGCGATCGCGTCGGGCGGGTTCTCGGCGAACGGGCTGAGCCGGCGTGCGGTCGCGACGGGCGGGTACGCCTGCCTGATCGATCCGGCCGCCCGCGCGCAGCCGCCGCGCGCGCTGACGCTCGCCGATTTCCTGCGGCGCGACCACCTGCTCGTGTCGTCGGGCGGCGTGATCGGGATCGTCGACGAGGCGCTGGCCGCGCTCGGCCACAAGCGGCGCGTCGCGGCGTCGACCACGCATTTCGCCGCGTTGCCGTACCTGCTCGCCGGCTCCGACGCGGTCGCGACGATTCCCGCGCACGCGGCGCGCGCGATCGCCCATTCCACGCCGCTGCGCGCGCTTGCCTGCCCGGTCGACCTGCCGCGCTATCCGGTCGAAATCGGCTGGCGCACGAGCACGCAGCGCGACCCGGCGATCGTGCGCGTCCGCGACACGATCGCCGCGTGCGTCACGCGCCTCGTCGCGCCGTGAATGCACGTGCGTCGGGATTGCCGGCCGCGCCGCCGGCGCGTGCCGCACACCACCCGCAACCGTGCTGGCGCCGCTTTCCACCCGGACGACGGCCGTGCCCGCACCTTCCGCACGATCGATCGCGCACGGCCGCGGCGCCCGCCGGCACCGCATCGCCCCTCGACGGCAAGACGCGCGGCTTACGGGGTCGGATTCGCCAGACCAGACGGCCGGCAGCGTTCGGGCGCAACCGGTAAAATGCCGATCCATGAAACCCGAAATCTGGACCCCGCATGTGACGGTCGCCGCGCTCGTCGAGCACGCCGGCCGCTTTCTCGTGATCGAGGAAGAAACCTCGACGGGCCTGCGCATCAACCAGCCGGCAGGCCATCTCGAGGCCGGCGAAACGCTGGCCGACGCCGTGATCCGCGAAACGCTCGAGGAAACCGCGCACCCGTTCACGCCCGACGCGCTCGTCGGCGTCTATCTCGCGCACTACGACCGCCCCGGCACCGCCGGCGCGACCTACCTGCGCTTCACGTTCTGCGGCACGGCCGGCGAACCGGTCGCGGGCCACGTGCTCGACGACGGCATCGTCCGCACGCTGTGGATGACGGCCGACGAACTGCGCGCGTGCAGCGAGCGTCATCGCTCGCCCGCCGTGATGCGCTGCGTCGACGACTATCTCGCCGGGCGGCGCATTCCGCTCGATTTCGTGCACACGCATTCGGTCGCGCCGCGCCCCGAAGCATTCGAACGTCAGGCGGTCAACAAATGAGCAAGCGCCGTGTAGTAGTGGGCATGTCGGGCGGCGTCGATTCGTCGGTGACCGCGTGGCTGTTGAAGGAACAGGGCTACGACGTGGTCGGCCTGTTCATGAAGAACTGGGAAGACGACGACGACGGCGAATACTGCTCGACGCGCCAGGACTGGATCGACGTCGTGTCGGTGGCCGACCTGATCGGCATCGACGTGGAGGCCGTCAACTTCGCCGCCGAATACAAGGACCGCGTGTTCGCCGAGTTCCTGCGCGAATACTCGGCCGGCCGCACGCCGAACCCCGACGTGCTGTGCAACGCCGAGATCAAGTTCAAGGCGTTCCTCGACCACGCGATGTCGCTCGACGCGGAAATGATCGCGACCGGCCACTATGCGCGCGTGCGCGAGCGCGACGGACGCTTCGAACTTCTGAAGGCCTTCGATCATACGAAGGACCAGTCGTACTTCCTGCACCGGCTGAACCAGGCGCAACTGTCGAAGACGATGTTCCCGCTCGGCGAGATCCCGAAGACGAAGGTGCGCGAGATCGCCGCGCAGATCGGGCTGCCGAACGCGAAGAAGAAGGATTCGACCGGCATCTGCTTCATCGGCGAACGGCCGTTCCGCGATTTCCTGAACCGCTACCTGCCGACGAAGCCCGGCCCGATGAAGACGCCCGACGGCAAGGTGGTCGGCGAGCACATCGGCCTCGCGTTCTACACGTTCGGCCAGCGCAAGGGCATCGGCCTGGGGGGCAGCAAGAGCGGCAGCGGCGAACCGTGGTTCGTCGCCGCGAAGGACATCGCGTCGAACACGCTGTACGTCGTGCAGGGCCACGATCATCCGTGGCTGCTGTCGCGCCAGCTCGTCGCCGGCAACGTGAGCTGGGTCGCCGGCGAGCCGCCGGCCGACGGCTTCGCGTGCGGCGCGAAAACGCGCTACCGGCAGGCCGACGCCGCCTGCGCGTTCGGCCCGGCCGCGCCCGGCCCGGCAGGCGAAGCGCGCTTCTCGCTCGCGTTCGACGACGCGCAGTGGGCCGTCACGCCCGGCCAGTCGGCCGTGCTGTACGACGGCGAGATCTGCCTCGGCGGCGGCATCATCGAGCTCGCGGCAACCGACGCGCCCGGTCGGGCCGCACCGGCGGAAGGCCACGCACCGGCGCTCGCCGACGCACGCTGACACGTATTCGGTTTAGACTTGCGGCACGCCGCGCCCGGCGGAACACGATTCCGCCGCGGCCGGCGCGCCGCCGCGCAGCGCACGCATGGCGGCATTTCAAGATTCTTATGGAGTCCCCATGCTTTCACGACGCTATCTGGCGATGTGGTGTGCCGTCCTGTTGCTCGTCGCGGCGGCCGCGCTCGCGTCGGCCCACGTGCTGTCCTGGTTGTGGATCATCATCCCCGTCGCCCTCGTCGCGCTCGGCCTGTACGACCTGAAGCAGGACCGTCACGCGATCCTGCGCAACTACCCGCTCTGGGGCCACTTCCGCTTCCTGTTCGAATTCATCCGACCTGAAATCCGCCAGTACTTCGTCGAGGACGACACCGACGAGAAACCGTTCTCGCGTGCGCAGCGCAGCCTCGTGTACCAGCGCGCGAAGAACGTCGCCGACAACCGCCCGTACGGCACCGAGCTGAACGTGAAGGCCGTCGCGCACGAATGGATCAGCCACTCGCTCGCGCCGACGAAACTGCCGAACCACGATTTCCGCATCCGCGTCGGCGCGAATCGCGCGCAACCGTACGACATTTCGATCTTCAACATCTCGGCGATGAGCTTCGGCTCGCTGTCCGCGAACGCGATCCGCTCGCTGAACCTCGGCGCGAAGAAAGGCGGGTTCGCGCACGATACCGGCGAAGGTTCGCTGTCCAAGTACCACCGCGAGAACGGCGGCGACATCATCTGGGAAATCGCGTCCGGCTATTTCGGCTGCCGCAACGAAGACGGCACGTTCAACCCCGACAAGTTCGCGAAGCAGGCCGCCGATCCGCAGGTCAAGATGATCGAGGTGAAGCTGTCGCAGGGCGCGAAGCCCGGCCACGGCGGCGTGCTGCCGGCCGCGAAGATCACGCCGGAAATCGCCGAGACGCGCGGCGTGCCGATGGGCAAGGACTGCATCTCGCCCGCGACGCACTCGGAGTTCTCCACGCCGCGCGGGCTGCTCGAATTCGTCGAACGGCTGCGCACGCTGTCGGGCGGCAAGCCGACCGGCTTCAAGCTGTGCATCGGCCATCCGTGGGAATTCTTCGGCATCGCGAAGGCGATGATCGAGACCGGCATCGTGCCCGACTTCATCGTCGTCGACGGCGCGGAAGGCGGCACCGGCGCGGCGCCGCTCGAATTCACCGACCACGTCGGCGTGCCGCTGCAGGAAGGGCTGCTGCTCGTGCACAACACGCTCGTCGGGATCGGCGTGCGCGACCGCGTGAAGATCGGCGCGAGCGGCAAGATCATCACCGCGTTCGACATCGCCCGCACGCTCGCGATCGGCGCGGACTGGGTGAACTCGGCGCGCGGCTTCATGTTCGCGGTCGGCTGTATCCAGGCGCAGCACTGCCACACCGACCGTTGCCCGACCGGCGTCGCGACGCAGGACCCGGTGCGCCAGCGCGCGCTCGTCGTGCCCGACAAGGCCGAGCGCGTGTACAACTTCCACCGCAATACGCTGCATGCGCTGCAGGAACTCGTGCAGGCGGCCGGCCTCGGCCATCCGTCCGAGCTGCGCGCGCATCACATCGTGCAGCGGGTCGCGCCGCACGAGGTGCGGCTGATGTCGCAGTTGCTGAAGTACCTGAAGCCCGGCGCGCTGCTCGACGGCCGGACCTGCGGCTTCACGCTGTACGACAAGTGGTGGCCGATCGCGCGCAGCGATTCGTTCACGCTCGGCGAGGCCGTGTACGCGTCGATCGAGTGACGCGCGCGGCCGCCCCGTTCCGCCGGCGGCCCCCGCGGCAAAAAGAAAAGCGCCCCGCGGGGCGCTTTTCTTTTGTCTGCCGAATGCGTGAATGCGTGGCCGGCCGCTCAGCTCTGCGGCAGCGTATCGGCGAACGATTGCCGCTGCTGCAGCTTCACGAAATGCTTGTCGAGGTTCGGGTGGCGATCGCGCCAGTTGAGCTCGGGCATCCGGAAATCGAGGTAGCCGAGCGCGCAGCCGAGTGCGATGTCGGCCAGCGTGTAATGATTGCCGACGCACCAGGTCTTGCCGCCGAGGCCCTGCGACATCGCGACGAGACCGTCGTCGATCTTGCGCTGCTGGCGGGCGATCCAGCTCGCGCTGCGCTGCGCCTCGTCGCGCATCGTGTGTTCGACGCGAATCGCGACCGCCGCGTCGAGCACGCCGTCGCCCAGCGCTTCCCAGCAGCGCACCTCGACGCGCTCGCGGCCCGACGGCGGAATCAGCTTGCCGACCGGCGACAGCGTGTCGACGTATTCGCAGATCACGCGGGAATCGAACACCGCGGCACCATCCTCCATCACGAGGCACGGCACCTTGCCGAGCGGGTTCGATGCATGAATATTCGTGTCCGGCGCCCACACGTTCTCGAGCTCCAGCTTGTAGTCGATCTTCTTTTCAGCGAGCACGATCCGCGCCTTGCGGACGTACGGGCTGCCGAGCGAACCGATTAATTTCATCATCTGCCTTTTTTGGGGAACCGCCGAGAGTATACGTTGTCGCCGATCATAACCGGCCGGCGCGGCCGGGTAGAAAATCGCCGGCCCGGCCTGTGGATGGTTTGCAACAACCGCCGCGCGGCCTTCCGGCGCGGCTTCGGGCGCCCCTCTCACGCACCGCGTCGCGCGGCGCTACAATCGCACGATGAATGCGCCCATCGATACCGCCATCGCCGTCGACGTCTACCGCCAGCGCCGTGAACGCGTGCTTGCCGCACTGCGTGCCGCGGGCGGCGGCGTCGCCATCGTTCCCACCGCGCCGGAACTGCTGCGCAACCGCGATACGGCCTACCCGTACCGGTTCGACAGCTACTTCCATTACCTGACGGGCTTCACCGAGCCGGATGCCGTGCTCGTGCTGAACGCGGCCGCGCCGCACGGCGCGCCGGAGTCGATCCTGTTCTGCCGCGGCAAGAACGTCGACCGCGAGATCTGGGAAGGCTTTCACTACGGCCCCGAGGCCGCGCGCGACGCGTTCGGCTTCGATGCGGCATTCGCGGTCGACGTGATCGACACCGAGATGCCGCGCCTGCTCGCCGACGCGGGCACCGTGCACTACCGGTTCGGCGCATCGGCCGACTTCGACCGCCAGCTCGCCGGCTGGATCGACGCGGTGCGCGCGCTGGCGCGCACGGGCGTCGCCGCGCCGGACGCGCTGCTCGACCTCACGCCGCTGCTCGACGACATGCGGCTCGTGAAGGACGAACACGAACTCGCGATCATGATGCGCGCCGCGCACATCTCCGCGCTCGCGCACCGCCGCGCGATGCAGGCGTGCCGGCCCGGCATCCGCGAATACGAACTCGAGGCCGAGCTGCTGTACCTGTTCCGCAAGCACGGCGCGCAGTCGCCCGCGTACGGCTCGATCGTCGCGGCCGGCGCGAACGCGTGCGTGCTGCACTACCCGGCCGGCAACGCGGCCGCGCGGGACGGCGACCTGATCCTGATCGACGCCGCGTGCGAACTCGACGGCTATGCGTCGGACATCACGCGCACGTTCCCGGCCAACGGGCGCTTCTCGCCCGCGCAGCGCACGCTGTACGACATCGTGCTCGCCGCGCAGCAGGCCGCGATCGATGCGACGCGCGCGGGCGTGCCGTTCGAGGCGCCGCACGATGCGGCCGTGCGCGTGCTCGCGCAGGGGTTGCTCGACACCGGCATCATCCCGAAGGCCCGCTTCTCGAGCGTCGACGACGTGATCGCCGAGCGCGCGTACGCGCGCTTCTACATGCACCGCACGGGCCACTGGCTCGGGATGGACGTGCACGACTGCGGCGACTACCGCGAGCGGCTCGCCGCGCGTGACGCCAACGGCGCGCTGCCGTGGCGCACGCTGAAGCCCGGCATGACGCTGACGGTCGAGCCCGGCCTGTACGTGCGCGCGGCCGACGACGTGCCGCCCGAGTACTGGAACATCGGCATCCGCATCGAGGACGACGCGATCGTGCGCGAGCACGGCTGCGAACTGATCACGCGCGGCGTGCCGGTCGACGCCGACGAGATCGAAGCGCTGATGCGCGCGGGCGCATGACCGGCCGCCGACCGATACCACCGTTTCACGAATCAAGATGACGACCGCTTCCCCCCCGGCCACGCCGGACTACGACCTCGCCATCGTCGGCGCGGGCCCCGTCGGGCTCGCGCTCGCCGGCTGGCTCGCGCGCCGCAGCGCGACGCAGCGCGCATCGATCGCGCTGATCGATGCGCGCGAACCGGCCGCGACCGCGAACGACCCGCGCGCGATCGCCGTGTCGCACGGCAGCCGCGTGCTGCTCGACACGCTCGCGTGGCCCGCCGATGCGACACCGATCGAACATATCCACGTGTCGCAGCGCGGCCATTTCGGCCGCACGCTGATCGACCGCGACGAACACGATGTCGCCGCGCTCGGCTATGTCGTGCGCTACGGCTCGATCGTGCAGGCGCTCGCCGGCGCCGTGCGCGGCACGCGGGTCGACTGGCTCACGTCGACCACCGCACGCGCGCCGCAACCGGACGCCGACGGCGTCACGCTGACGCTCGACGGCCCGCAGGGCGAGCGCACGCTGCGCGCGCGCATCGTGATCAATGCCGAAGGCGGGCTGTTCCACGAACAGCAGGCCGATACGGCCAAGCACCGCCGCGACTACGGACAGACGGCGCTCGTCGGCACGGTCACGGTATCGGCGCCGCGCCCGAACGTCGCGTGGGAACGCTTCACGCACGAAGGTCCGCTCGCGCTGCTGCCGCTCGGCGGCCCACGCCAGGCCGACTACTCGCTCGTCTGGTGCTGCACGCCCGACGAAGCGGCACGACGTGCCGCGCTGCCCGACGACGCGTTCCTGCGCGAGCTCGGCAGCGCGTTCGGCGAACGCATGGGCGACTTCGTCGCGATCGCCGGACGCGCGTCGTTCCCGCTCGGGCTGAACGCCGCGCAGACCCTGGTCAGCGGCCGCGTCGCGTTCGTCGGCAACGCCGCGCAAACCCTGCACCCCGTCGCGGGCCAGGGGCTCAACCTCGGGCTGCGCGATGCGCATACGCTCGTCGACGTGCTGTCCGCGCAAGGCTTCGAAGCAACCGCGCTCGCGGCCTTCAACGCGCGCCGCGCGCTCGACCGGCGCTTCACGATCGGCGCGACCGACACGCTGGCGCGGCTGTTTACGATCGATTCGGGCCCGCTTCCGCTGCTGCGCGGCGCGGCCCTCACCGCGCTCGAATTCGTGCCGCCGCTCAAGAAGGCGATCGCGCGCCAGATGATGTTCGGCCAGCGCAACTGACGCGCCCAGCACCGCGCGGTTGCGCGCGGCCACGCCAGGCAAACCGGGTCAAATCGGCGGGGCATGGGAATACGGTAAAATGCCCGTTTTCCGTCTTCCCTTCCCCTGCCCGCGCCAGTCGCGGGCGGTGCCATTGCGATGCCCGTTATCGGCCCTCACGTATTGCGTAACAACCTGTTCGTCGCCCCGATGGCCGGCGTGACGGATCGTCCGTTCCGCCAGCTGTGCAAGCGGCTGGGGGCCGGTTACGCCGTGTCCGAGATGGTCGCGTCCAACGCGCAGCTGTGGAAAAGCGCGAAGACGATGCGGCGCGCGAACCACGAGGGCGAGGTCGAACCGATCGCGGTGCAGATCGCCGGCGCCGATCCGGCGATGATGGCCGAGGCGGCCCGCTACAACGTCGACAACGGCGCGCAGATCATCGACATCAACATGGGCTGCCCGGCGAAAAAGGTCTGCAACGTCGCGGCCGGCTCCGCGCTGCTGCAGAACGAGCCGCTCGTGCAGCGGATCGTCGAGGCCGTCGTCGCGGCGGTCGGCAAGGGGCCCGATGCGGTGCCCGTCACGCTGAAGATCCGCACCGGCTGGGACCGCGAGCACAAGAACGCGATCACGGTCGCGCGCCTCGCCGAAGCGGCCGGCATCTCGATGCTCACCGTGCACGGCCGCACGCGCGCCGACCTGTACCGCGGCGACGCCGAATACGACACCATCGCGGCCGTGAAGGCGGCCGTTCGGATTCCGGTCGTTGCAAACGGCGACATCACGTCGCCCGCGAAGGCGAAGGCCGTGCTCGATGCAACGGGCGCCGACGCGCTGATGATCGGTCGTGCCGCGCAAGGCCGGCCGTGGCTGTTCCGCGAAATCGATCATTTCCTGCAAACCGGCGAGCTGCTGCCCCCGCCGCGGATCGACGAGATCCAGCACGTGATGAACGAACACCTGGAAGACCACTACGCTTTCTATGGTGAATTCACGGGCGTCCGTACTGCGCGCAAGCACATCGGCTGGTACACTCGCGGCCTTTCCGGCGCCAACGGGTTCCGGCACAGGATGAACACGCTCGATTCCACCCGCGAGCAGCTCGCCGCCGTCAATGCCTTCTTCGAGGCGCAAAAGGCGCTGTCGGACCACCTCGTCTACGTCGATGACGAAGAGGAAAACGGCCAGGGCGAGTCGGACGACCATAACCAGTTAGCAGCATGAGCAAGCACAACATCGAACAATGTGTCCGCGAGAGCCTGGACGTGTATTTCCGGGATCTAGACGGCTCCAATCCGCACGACGTCTATGAAATGGTGATGTCCTGCGTCGAAAAGCCGATGCTCGAGGTCGTGCTCGTACAGGCGGGCGGCAACCAGTCGCTCGCCGCGGAGTACCTCGGCATCAACCGCAACACGCTGCGCAAGAAGCTGCAGCAGCACGGCCTGCTGTAGCCGGCCGTCCCGTCCCCGTTTCCCTGGCTATTGGTGGTTCCATCATGATCAAGCAAGCGCTCATTTCCGTTTCCGACAAGACCGGCATCGTCGACTTCGCGAAGTCGCTGTCCGACCTCGGCGTCAAGCTGCTGTCGACGGGCGGTACCGCGAAACTCCTCGCCGACGCCGGCCTGCCCGTTACCGAAGTAGCCGACTACACGGGCTTCCCGGAAATGCTCGATGGGCGCGTGAAGACGCTTCACCCGAAGGTGCACGGCGGCATCCTCGCGCGCCGCGACCTGCCCGAGCACATGCAGGCGCTGGAGCAGCACGGCATCCCGACGATCGACCTGCTCGTCGTGAACCTGTACCCGTTCGTCGCGACGATCGCGAAGGACGACTGCACGCTCGCCGACGCGATCGAGAACATCGACATCGGCGGCCCGACGATGCTGCGCTCGGCCGCGAAGAACCACCGCGACGTGACGGTCGTCGTCGATCCGGCCGACTACGCGGTCGTGCTCGATGAAATGAAGGCGAACGGCAATACGGTCGGCTACCCGACCAACTTCCGCCTCGCGACGAAGGTGTTCGCGCACACCGCGCAATACGACGGCGCGATCACGAACTACCTGACGAGCCTGACCGACGAGCTGCAGCACGCGTCGCGCAGCACGTACCCGGCCACGCTGAACATGGCGTTCGACAAGGTGCAGGACCTGCGCTACGGCGAGAACCCGCACCAGAGCGCGGCGTTCTACCGCGACCTCGCGACGCCGGCCGGCGCACTGGCGAACTACCGCCAGCTGCAGGGCAAGGAACTGTCGTACAACAACATCGCGGATTCGGACGCGGCGTGGGAATGCGTGAAGACGTTCGACGCGCCGGCCTGCGTGATCATCAAGCATGCGAACCCGTGCGGCGTCGCGGTCGGCAACGACTCGGCCGACGCATACGCGAAGGCGTTCCAGACGGATCCGACTTCCGCATTCGGCGGCATCATCGCGTTCAACCGCGAAGTCGACGAAGCAGCCGCGCAGGCAGTCGCGAAGCAGTTCGTCGAAGTGCTGATCGCCCCGTCGTTCTCCGACGCCGCGAAGCAGGTGTTCGCCGCGAAGCAGAACGTGCGCCTGCTCGAGATCGCGCTCGGCGACGGCCATAACGCCTTCGACCTGAAGCGCGTGGGCGGCGGCCTGCTCGTGCAGTCGCTCGATTCGCGGAACGTGCAGCCGAGCGAGCTGCGCGTCGTCACGAAGCGCCAGCCGACCGCGAAGGAAATGGACGACCTGCTGTTCGCGTGGCGCGTCGCCAAGTACGTGAAGTCGAACGCGATCGTGTTCTGCGGCAACGGCATGACGCTCGGCGTCGGCGCCGGCCAGATGAGCCGCGTCGATTCGGCACGCATCGCAAGCATCAAGGCGCAGAACGCGGGCCTCACGCTGGCCGGCTCGGCGGTCGCGTCGGATGCGTTCTTCCCGTTCCGCGACGGCCTCGACGTCGTGGTGGCCGCAGGCGCGACCTGCGTGATCCAGCCGGGCGGCTCGATGCGCGACGACGAAGTGATCGCGGCGGCCGACGAGCACGGCATCGCGATGGTCCTGACGGGCGTGCGCCACTTCCGTCACTGATCGCATGCGGCCCGCGCGGGCCGAACACGAAAACCCGGCGGCGTCGCACCCGCCGGGTTTTTTATTGCGCGGCGCCTTCGCCCGCAACCGGGCGGCCGGCGCGTCGCACCATTCGTTGTAGTATCGCTGCATCAGGCAACTCTCCTCACTCATGCGAATTCTCGGCATCGACCCCGGCCTGCGCGTCACCGGCTTCGGCGTCATCGACGTCAGCGGCCACCGGCTCGCCTATGTCACGAGCGGCGTGATCCGCACGCCGACGGCCGACCTGGCCACCCGGCTCGGCACGATCTTCCAGGGCGTCTCGACGATCGTGCGCGAACATGCGCCCGACCAGGCCGCGATCGAAAAGGTGTTCGTCAACGTGAACCCGCAGTCGACGCTGCTGCTCGGCCAGGCGCGCGGCGCCGCGATCTGCGGCCTCGTCGCGGGCGGCCTGCCGGTCGCCGAATACACGGCGCTGCAGCTGAAGCAGGCGGTGGTCGGCTACGGCCGCGCGACCAAGACGCAGATGCAGGAGATGGTCACGCGCCTGCTCAATCTCTCCGGCCAGCCGGGCTCGGACGCGGCCGACGCGCTCGGCATGGCGATCTGCCATGCGCACAGCGGCAACACGCTCAGCACGCTTGGCGGCCTCGCGCCGGCGCTCGCACAGAAAGGGCTGCGCGTGCGGCGCGGGCGACTGGTCGGCTGACCCCGGCGCGCGCGGTCACCCGGCATGCCGGTTCGGTGCCGCGACCGTCCCGAGCGCGCACGGCGCACCCACGACACGTATCGCCTCGGCCTGACGGCCGGGCCCATCGGCATTGCGCCGCGCGTGCGCTACACTCGCGCTTTATTCCTCTCGTCCCGCCCTCCATGATCGGTCGCATCGCCGGCATCCTGCTCGAAAAGAACCCGCCTCATCTGCTCGTCGACTGCAACGGCGTCGGCTACGAAATCGACGTGCCGATGAGCACCTTCTACAACCTGCCGCAGACGGGCGAGCGCATCGTGCTGCTCACGCAGCAGATCGTCCGCGAGGACGCGCATCTGTTGTACGGCT
Source organism: Burkholderia sp. YHN3-13 (assembly GCF_055810675.1). Lineage (NCBI taxonomy): Bacteria > Pseudomonadati > Pseudomonadota > Betaproteobacteria > Burkholderiales > Burkholderiaceae > Burkholderia > Burkholderia sp. YHN3-13. The sequence goes on from NZ_JBVVNQ010000007.1 coordinate 194,869, forward strand.
TCCTGACGCCGCAGGAGCGCACGACCTTCCGCGAGCTGCTGAAGATCACCGGCATCGGCGCACGCATGGCGCTCGCCGTGCTGTCCGGCATGAGCGTGCAGGAGCTCGCGCAGGCCGTGACGATGCAGGACGCCGCGCGCCTCACCCGCCTGCCCGGCATCGGCAAGAAGACGGCCGAACGCCTGCTGCTCGAGCTGAAGGGCAAGCTCGGCGCCGACCTCGGTGCGCTTGCCGGCGCCGCGTCGCCGTCCGATCACGCGACCGACATCCTCAACGCGCTGCTCGCGCTCGGTTACTCCGAGAAGGAAGGCCTGGCCGCGATCAAGAACGTGCCGGCCGGCACCGGTGTGTCGGAAGGCATCAAGCTCGCGCTGAAGGCGCTGTCGAAGGCGTAACGCGCGGTCGATCCGGCCGTCGAAACCAGTGTCGCGCGGCGCCGCGCCGCGCGCCAGTCGGCCGTTCGGCCAGGTGGGCCGGACCGCGTCGCGCGGTACAATGGCCGCATGATCGAAACCGACAAACTCGCCACCGAGCAGCGGATCATCGCCGCCACGCCCGCCTCGTCGCACGAGGAGGTGTTCGAACGTGCGCTGCGGCCGCGCCAGCTCGACGACTACGTCGGCCAGGAAAAGGTGCGCGGCCAGCTCGAGATCTTCATCGAAGCCGCCAAGCGCCGCTCCGAGCCGCTCGACCACGTGCTGCTGTTCGGGCCGCCGGGCCTCGGCAAGACGACGCTCGCGCACATCATCGCGCGCGAAATGGGCGTGAACCTGCGCCAGACGTCCGGCCCCGTGCTCGAGCGCGCGGGCGATCTCGCCGCACTGCTGACCAACCTCGAAGCCAACGACGTGCTGTTCATCGACGAGATCCACCGGCTGTCGCCGGTCGTCGAGGAAATCCTGTATCCGGCGCTCGAGGATTACCAGATCGACATCATGATCGGCGAAGGCCCGGCCGCGCGCAGCGTGAAGCTCGACCTGCAGCCGTTCACGCTGGTCGGCGCGACCACCCGCGCGGGGATGCTGACCAACCCGCTGCGCGACCGTTTCGGGATCGTCGCCCGGCTCGAGTTCTACGATGCCGATCAACTGTCGCGCATCGTGCGGCGCTCGGCGTCGCTGCTGAATGCGCAGATCGATCCGAACGGCGCGCTGGAAATCGCGAAGCGCTCGCGCGGCACGCCGCGGATCGCGAACCGGCTGCTGCGCCGCGTGCGCGACTTCGCCGAAGTGAAGGCCGACGGCCAGATCACCGCGGCCGTGGCCGATGCCGCGCTCGCGATGCTCGACGTCGATCCGGTCGGCTTCGACCTGATGGACCGCAAGCTGCTCGAAGCGATCCTGTACAAGTTCGACGGCGGCCCGGTCGGCATCGACAACCTCGCGGCCGCGATCGGCGAGGAGCGCGACACGATCGAGGACGTGCTCGAACCGTACCTGATCCAGCAGGGCTTCCTGCAGCGCACGCCGCGCGGGCGCGTCGCCACGCTGCTCACCTATCGCCACTTCGGACTGTCGGTGCCCGACGCCCGCCGCCCCGAACGCGACGAGTGGGATACCCCCGACGGAAAGTAATCCGTCACCCGAGCCCCCCCGCCATGACGACGCCGCCCAGCCGCCACCCCGCCGCACCCGCACCGGGCCCGCGCTGGGCCGAGCCGATCCGCAGGCGGCTGGTGGCCGGCATCACGCACCTGACGGCGGGCGGCGGCGGGCCGTCGCTCGATCTCTCTTCGCCGCCCGGCGACCCGGGGCTGTTCGGCCCCGATGCCGTCTGCTGGCGCGTGCATGCGGATTTCACGTCGATGATGACGGGCGGCATCGCCGCGCTGCTGCTGCAGGCGCTCCATCCGCTCGCGCTCGCGGGCGTCTGGGATCACTCGTCGTTTCGCACCGACATCCTCGGCCGCTTGCGGCGCACCGCCACGTTCATCACGGGCACGACGTTCGGCAGCCGCGCCGACGCCCTCGCGCTGATCGAGCGCGTGAAATCGATCCACGCGCGCATCTCGGGCACCGCGCCCGACGGGCGGCCGTACCGCGCCGACGATCCGGCCTTGCTCGCCTGGGTACACGTCGCGGAAGTGTCGAGCTTCCTGGCCGCGCATCTGCGCTACGTGAATCCGTCGTTGTCGGGCGAGCTGCAGGACCGCTACTACGCCGAAACGGCGTTGGTCGCCGAACTGCTCGGCGCCCAATGGGTACCGCGTTCGCGCGCCGAGGTCGCTGCCTATCTCGCGCGCATGCAGCCGGAACTCGAGGCCGGGCCGCACACCTTCGACGTGATGGAGATCCTGCTGAATGCGCCGGTCGCGACGCCCGCGCTGCGACCGGCCGCGTCGCTGATGATGCATGCCGGAATCGACCTGTTGCCGCCGTGGGCGCAGCGCATGCTCGGCGTGTCGACGTTCGCGCCGCTGCGGCGCGCGGTAGTCCGGCCCGGCGTACGGGCCGTCGCCCCCGTGCTGCGCTGGGCGCTCGTCAACGGCGCGTCGAAACGCGCACGCCGTCGCGCGACCGCGCCCCCGCCCGACGGCACCCCGTCCGCCTGACGATCCGGCTCTTCCGATCATTTCAATTGGCTGTCAAATTCCCGTGACAAGCTGACGGGCTTGCACCCGCCCACGGTCGTACGCCCCGCCCGTCCCGCCTGCCCGTGATCCGCGCGAGGTCCCGTTCACCCAACCGATACCCGATGCCCGCGATGCTCCGCCTGCCGATCCGTTTCGCCCTCGCCGCCAGCCTGTCCGCCGTCTTCGCCCTCACCGCATGCGGAGGCGACGATATCGCCGCCGTGGCGCGTACCGATGCGCAAACGCCGTCCGGCGGCACCACGACCCCGCCGGCCACCGTCACGCCGCAACCGGGCAAGTGGAAAGCCGCGCGCGCGGGCGACCTGATCGACGTGACGCTCGGCGACCTCCATCCGACACAGGGTGCGATCGGCTACGACCAGATCTATTACAAGCTCGGCCGCTACGAGCTGCAGCCCGACAAGAAGTTCGACGACTTCTGCGCGGACGAAGGGCTCGGCGGTCTCGCATCGGGCGGCTACACGGCCAGGTCGTCGCTACGCGAACCGGCGAGCTATACATGCACGACGACCGACGCGAACGCCCGCGACCGCTCGGTGCTGAACCCCGTCGTGATCGGCCCGAACGGCGATGCGCTGTACCTGACCGACGGCCATCACGGCCTGTCGACCTACTACGAGACGCCCGACGGCGGCCCGGCGCTGCACGTGCACGTCGTCGTCAAGGACAACCTCGGCGACTACTCGGGCGACGCGTTCTGGCAGCAGATGCAAAGCCGCGGTTATCTGCGCCTGAAGAATGGCGAAGGCAAGGCGATCACGGCCGCGCAACTGCCGACCGGACTCGGCCTGTCGCTGGGGATGACGAACGATCGCTACCGGTCGCTCGTCTATTTCACGCGCGACATCGGCTACGGCAAGCCCGCGCAAGCGACCGACTACCTCGAGTTCTACTGGGCCGACTGGCTGCGCGCGCAGCCCGGCACGTTCGCGCTGGCGAGCTACGACCTCGCGCGCGGCGGCACGACCGATCCCGATCCGGCGAAGGCCGACACGGGCTACCTGAATGCGGTCTGGAATGCGTCGACGCGGATGGTCGCGGCAACGGACCCGGTGATCGACGGCAAGACGGGCGCCGATCTCGGGCGCGCCGATGCGATCAACGGCGGGAAGAAATACAGCAAGGGAGAGTTCGACAAGCTGCGCCAGCCGATCACGGCCGACAAGCCCGGCAAGATCGCGTACGCGCTCGACTACAAGACTCGCCACGCGTTGCCGCGGTAAGCGGCACGCGGCGACGAAAGCCCCGACCGGCAACGCCGCACGGGGCCCGTGGACTCAGCGCACCTTGCGGTACCCGTCGTCGTCGCTCGCCGCCTCCAGATGCGACACGTCGGCCCACTTCACGACCTGCGCGCGGCCATCCACGTAATCGACGACGTTGACGCTCGTATTGAGCAACTGGTAAGTGCGCGGCGCCGACAGCTCGATCGCGTTCGCGAAGCGGTACACGCAGTCGAGCACGCCGCCGTGCGCGACGCACGCGATCCGGCCGCCCGGATGCGCGGCGACGATCGGTTCGAGCGCATGCAGCACGCGGTGATAGAACGCGCGCTGCGACTCGCCGCCTTCCGGCGCGAAGCCCGGATCGCGCGTCTGCCAGGCCGCGTAAGCGTCCGGGAACAGCGCCTCGATCTCGGTGCTGTCGTGCCCCTGGAACGCGCCGTACGAGCGTTCGCGCAGCCCTTCGCGCAACTGCAGCGGCAGGCCGAGCGCATCGGCAAAGGGTTGCGCGGTCTGTTGCGCGCGCATCAGGTCGCTCGAATAGATCGCGTCGATCCGCGCGCCGTCGCGCGCCTCTTGTTCGAGCCGGGCCGCCAGCCGCTTCGCCTGTGCGAGGCCGGTGTCGGCCAGCGGGATGTCGATATGACCCTGGATGCGCTTGATGCGGTTCCAGGCCGTCTCGCCATGGCGGATGAAAAGAATCTGCGTGCTGGCCATCGCCGCGCGTCTCCGGGAAAGAATCAGGGCCGCACTTGCAGCCAGAACGTCACGGGGCCGTCGTTGACGAGCGACACCTGCATGTCGGCGCCGAACTCGCCCGTTTCGACGACCGGATGGCGCGCCCGCGCGGCCGCGACGAAATAGTCGAACAGCCGCGCGCCTTCGTCGGGCGGCGCGGCCGGCGTGAAGCTCGGACGCAGCCCGCTGTTGGTGTCGGCCGCCAGCGTGAACTGCGACACGAGCAGCAGCCCGCCCGCGCGGCCCGCGCCGTCGATATTCGACACCGGCAGGTTCATCTTGCCGGCTGCGTCGCTGAACACGCGGTAGCCGAGCATCTTCGCGAGCAACTTGTCGGCTGCCGCGTCGGTGTCGCCGCGTTCCGCGCAGACCAGCGCGAGCAGGCCCGCGCCGATCTCGCCGGTCGTCCGGTCGCCGACGCGGACGTCGGCGCGCTTCACGCGCTGGATCAGCGCGATCATGCGGTCAGCGTGACGCGCGCGAAGCGGCGCTTGCCGACCTGCACGACGAACTCGCCGGCTTCGACCTTCAGGCCCTTGTCCGACACCGTCGCGCCGTCGATCTTCACGCCGCCCTGCTCGATGTTGCGCAGCGCTTCGCTCGTCGACGGCACGAGGCCGGCCTGCTTCAGCAGCTGGCCGATCGCCAGCGGCGCGCCGGCGAGCGTGACCGCCGGAATGTCGTCCGGCACACCGCCCTTCGCGCGATGGTTGAAGTCCTCCAGCGCGCGCTCGGCATCGGACTGCGAGTGGAATCGCGCGACGATTTCCTGCGCGAGCAGCACCTTGAAGTCACGCGGGTTGCGGCCGCCTTCGGCCTCGCGCTTGAAGCCGGCGATCTCGTCGAGGCTGCGGAACGACAGCAGCTCGAAGTAACGCCACATCAGCGTGTCCGAGATGCTCATCAGCTTGCCGAACATGTCGGTCGGCTTCTCGCTGATGCCGACGTAGTTGCCCTTCGACTTCGACATCTTCTCGACGCCGTCGAGGCCCTCGAGCAGCGGCATCGTCAGGATGCACTGCTGTTCCTGGCCGTACTGCTTCTGCAGCTCGCGGCCGACCAGCAGGTTGAACTTCTGGTCGGTGCCGCCGAGCTCGAGGTCGGCGTTCAGCGCGACCGAGTCGTAGCCCTGCATCAGCGGGTACAGGAATTCGTGGATCGAGATCGGCACGCCGCCCTGGAAGCGCTTCGTGAAGTCTTCGCGCTCGAGAATCCGCGCGACCGTATAGCGCGACGCGAGCTTGATCATCCCGTCCGCGCCGAGCGGCATCGACCATTCGCTGTTGTAGCGGATTTCGGTCTTTTCACGATCGAGCACGAGGGCGGCCTGCTCGAAGTAGGTCTTCGCGTTCGATTCGATCTGCTCGCGCGTGAGCGGCGGGCGCGTCGCATTGCGGCCCGACGGATCGCCGATCAGCGACGTGAAATCGCCGATCAGGAAGATCACCGTGTGGCCGAGGTCCTGCAGCTGACGCATCTTGTTCAGCACGACCGTGTGGCCGATGTGGATGTCGGGCGCGGTCGGGTCGAGGCCGAGCTTGATGCGAAGCGGCGTGTTCGTGGCCGCGCTGCGCGCGAGCTTCTGCGCGAACTCTTCCTCGATCAGCAGTTCGTCGACGCCGCGCTTCGTGACGGCGAGCGCATGCCGGACTTCGTCGGTGATCGGGAAAACAGGCTTGGAACTGGGTTCGGTGCTCATCGGTGCCGGGAAGAATGTCGCAAAAACAGGGATTTTCCCATAACTTGCGCGCGCATCGCTTAACGGCGCGTCAGGTTGCGCGGATAATCGGGCGCAAGGCGCGCGGCACCGGCCCGCGCCGCACGATCCAGGAGAACCCAACGTGCCGCAACGACAGCCGCAAAATGCCCATCCGGCCGACGGCATCTACTTCGGGCTGATGTCGGGAACCAGCATGGACGGCGTCGACGGCGTCGCCGTGCGTTTCGAGGCCGGCCGCGCGCCGGTCGTGCTCGCGGAAGCGTTCGTCGGCTTCGCGCAATCGCTGCGCGACGCGTTATTCGCGCTGCAACAACCCGGCGACGACGAGATCGACCGCGAATCGCTCGCGGCGAACGCGCTCGTCACGCGCTATGCGGTGTGCTGCCACGAATTGCAGCGCACGGCCGGACTGTCGCGCGACGAGATCCGCGCGATCGGCGTGCACGGGCAAACGGTGCGTCATCGCCCCGAGCGCGGCTATACGCGGCAGCTCAACAACCCGGCGCTGCTCGCCGAACTGACCCAGGTCGACGTGATCGCCGATTTCCGCAGCCGCGACGTGGCCGCCGGCGGCCACGGCGCGCCGCTCGCGCCGGCCTTCCATGCCACGGTGTTCGGCGCGCCCGGCGAAACGCGCGTCGTCTGCAATCTCGGCGGGATCAGCAACATCACGATCCTGCCCGGTGACGGCGGCGACGTGCGCGGCTTCGACTGCGGCCCCGCGAACGCACTGATCGACGCATGGGCGACCCGCCATCTGGGCAAGCCGTACGACGACGGCGGCAAGTTCGCCGCGCGCGGCACCGTGCACGCGCCGCTGCTCGATGCACTGCTCGACGAACCGTATTTCGCCGCGCCGCCACCGAAAAGCACCGGCCGCGACCTGTTCAATCCCGCATGGCTCGACGCGAAGCTCACCGCGTTCGCCCAGGTCGCGCCGGAGGACGTGCAGGCGACGCTCACCGTGCTGACCGCGGTGTCGGTCGCACGCGAGGTGGCCAAACACGCGTCGGGCTGCAAGGCCGTCTTCGTCTGCGGCGGCGGCGCACGCAATCCGGTGTTGCTCGACGCGCTGCGGCACGCGCTGCGCGAGGCCGGCGTGCCGGCCACCGTCGATACGACGGCGGCGCTCGGCGTGCCGCCGCAGCAGGTCGAGGCGCTCGCGTTCGCGTGGCTTGCGTACCGCTTCACCGCGCGCCAGCCCGGCAATCTCGCGACGGTTACCGGCGCAGCCGGCAATCGCGTGCTCGGCGCGCTCTATCCGCGCTGACGCGAGACCTGCGGTGCGGCGGACGCAGCACGGCAGACGGGTATAAAAAACGGGGCATGATGCCCCGTTTTTCATGCCGGCGAACCGGCGCGGATCGGATGCGCGCTCAGACCGAGAACGACGAACCGCACCCGCAGGTGGTGGTCGCGTTCGGGTTCTTGATCACGAACTGGGCGCCGTTGAGATCGTCCTTGTAGTCGATCTCGGCGCCGACCAGATACTGGTAGCTCATCGAATCGATCAGGAGCTGGACGCCGTTCTTGTCCATCACGGTGTCGTCCTCGTTGACTTCCTCGTCGAACGTGAAGCCATACTGGAAGCCGGAGCAGCCGCCACCCTGCACGAACACGCGCAGCTTGAGGTCGGGGTTGCCCTCTTCGTCGATCAGTTGCTTGACCTTGTCGGCCGCCGCGTCGGTAAAGACAAACGGAAGCGGCATATCGGTCGTCGTTGCTGCGGATTCGGTAACAGCGTTCATTCGAACTCTCCAAAAAGCTTTAGCCGCTATTGTAGGGCCGATCAGAAGATCGTGCTGAAGTCCATGAAATCAATAGGTTCTTGTCGATTTCGTCAAACGTGCCCGCGCGGGCGGCCGCGGCGGCGGCCCGGGACAGGCAAAAAGCGGGCATAAAAAAACCGCCAGCGTGGAAGCTGGCGGTTTTTCCGGCGGACGCCACCCGAGGGGCGGCGAGGCCATGAAGCGGAATTAACGCTTCGAGAACTGCTTTGCGCGGCGTGCCTTGCGCAGACCGACCTTCTTACGCTCGACTTCACGCGCATCGCGCGTGACGAAGCCTGCGCTCGACAGCGACGGCTTCAGCGTCGCATCGTAGTCGATCAGTGCACGGGTGATGCCGTGGCGCACTGCGCCTGCCTGGCCCGTTTCACCGCCGCCGTTCACGTTCACCTTGATGTCGAACGTCTGGCCGTGGTTCGTGAGTTCCAGCGGTTGACGCACGATCATCAGCGACGTTTCGCGCGAGAAGTAGTCAGCGATGGGCTTGCCGTTGACGATGATGTCGCCCTTGCCAGCCTTGATGAAGACACGTGCGACTGCGCTCTTGCGGCGGCCCGTACCGTAGTTCCAGTTACCGATCATGTGGGTCCCCTTAGATCTCGAGCGCCTTCGGCTGTTGAGCCGAGTGCGGATGCGTCGCTTCTGCGTAGACCTTCAGCTTCTTGATCATCGCGTAGCCGAGCGGGCCCTTCGGCAGCATGCCCTTGACCGCCTTCTCGAGCGCGCGGCCCGGGAAGCGTTCTTGCATCTTGCCGAACGTCGTTTCATAGATACCGCCCGGGTAACCCGAGTGACGGTAGTACTTCTTGTCCAGCGTCTTGTTGCCCGTGACCTTCAACTTGCTCGCGTTGATGATGATGATGAAATCACCAGTGTCGACGTGCGGGGTGAACTCAGGCTTGTGCTTGCCGCGCAGACGGCGTGCCACTTCGCTGGCAACACGGCCGAGAACCTTATCCGTCGCGTCAATCACGTACCATTCGCGCGTCACCTCATGGGCTTTTGCGGAAAACGTCTTCATGATCGATCCAAAAAAAATGCTTTGCCCGATGTGTTCTTCCTGCTTGTCTGTGTGCGCTTCGAGGCGCGGTGCAGGCTCTCCCTGTTCTTTTTCCGTGGGCATGAAAGCGGAAAAGCCCTGAATTATAAAGGAAATACGGCGAAGCGGTCAAAGGGAATCCACGTCCCGTGTCCGCGGCGGCCGAAATGGGCCAAAATTCGGTCGTGCCCCAACCAGCCAGGCGAACCGAGCGTCTGGGGCGGCACCCGTCGACGCGCGGCACCTGACCTTGCCGCGCCCGACCGGCCGAACCCGGAAAACAACAAACAAGCATGATGAAACAAAGACTTACGCCCTTTCTCGCAGCCGCGCTGCTGGCCATCGCGGCGCCTGCCGTCGCCGCTCGCACCGGCTGCGAAGCCAAGCTCGACGCGCTCGATGCGCGCATCGCCGACGCCCGGAACGCTCATGCCGAGGATCGCGTCGCCCGCCTGCGCGCGGTGCGCGAACGCGTCCGCCACTTCTGCGCGCGCGGTCACGGCCATGCGTCAGCCGTCCATGCACCTGCGCCTGACACGCGCTCGCGCGGCGCGGCGCCCGACGCGGCATCGCCGCCTGCCGCACGGCAGCCCGCGTGACGCTGCCGGCGCGCGCAAGCCGCGCGCCGATGTTTGCACGGGACGAAAAAAAGCCCGAACGGATGGTTCGGGCTTAATCCACCTTAGGAGGAGGGTGGAGGAGACATTCGGAGGTTGCCGCAGCGCGACAACCAATGAGGCTCATTATACGAATGCGTCGCCGACTGAACAAGAAAATTTGCATGGCGAAATCCAAAACCATAATGCGGAATTCACGACGTGACGCTCGAAAACAATGATTTTCCCTTTTAAATCAATGGCATGATTCCGACGCCCGGGAACCGGGATCTCCGTCATCTAGAGCAAAACCCCTAAAAGAAGCAGGGAAATTGCCGTCGGACGCCCTGCCCGCACGGCGCCGGCACTGCACGTCGTGCAGCGCATCAGCCGACCGTTGCGCTGCGGGCTACAATGCCGGATCGAATCCGAATCAGGCAACGCTGGAGTGCAAGCATGGAATGCAAAGTAAGCTGGATGGGCCAGGACGGCATGGCGTTTTCCGCCGAGACCGGCAGCGGGCATCTCGTCGCGATGGACGGCGCGCCCGAGGGCGGCGGCCACAACCTCGCGCCGCGTCCGATGGAAATGGTGCTGCTCGGCACCGGTGGCTGCACGGCCTATGACGTCGTGCTGATCCTGAAGAAGAGCCGCCAGGAAGTCACCGGCTGCTCGGTCACGCTGAAGGCCGAGCGCGCGAGCGAAGACCCGAAGGTGTTCACGAAGGTGCACTTCCACTTCACCGTCACCGGCCGCAACCTGAACCCGGGCACGGTCGAGCGGGCGATCAACCTGTCGCACGACAAGTACTGCTCCGCGTCGATCATGATCGCGAAGACGGCCGAACTCACGCATTCGTTCGACATCGTCGCCGCCTGAACGCACCGCGCGCACGCATGAAAAAAGGGCCGGCGCTCCGCAAGGAGACGCCGGCCCTTTCGCATTCGAACGGCAAAGCAGGCCGATAAGCCGGATTCTGTGCACGCCGCGCGCCGAAGCGCGCCACGCGTGGCAGCCATTCCTCTAGGCGCGCCATTGCTGACGCGCTCAAGCTTCCTACCCGCAGGCGAGACGGGGGCCCCGTCCTGCATCCGAAGATGCACGCCTGCCTACTTGGAATTGCTCCGGGTGGAGGTTACCGTGCCGGCGGACGTCGCCGTCGCCGCGGTGCGCTCTTACCGCACCGTTTCACCCTTACCTGATCCCGGCTTGCGCCGGGCCATCGGCGGTTTGCTTTCTGTTGCCCTGTTCCGCGTGTCGCCACGGATGGCCGTTAGCCATCACCCTGCCCTGTGGAGTCCGGACTTTCCTCGCCCCCGCGCGCCCGAAGGCGGCGAGGCCGCGACTGCCTGGCCTGCTTTGCGACGCGCATTCTAGCACTGCGCGCCGCCACCGGCAGCACGCACGCGTCGGCCGCTGCGGAATACCGCCGGATCGCCATAAAACGCGGCATCGGCATTCGCGGCGCACCAGCCCGGTACACCGAGTACCGGCAGCGGCGCGAAATCGCGGCTCGTCAGCGCGCGCGTCGCGAGTTCGGCGGCCACCCGCGTGTCGACATGCGCGTTGCGCTGCGCGTCGGGCCATGAAAAATAGTCGGCGCTCACTTCGACGATCCACGTGTGCGCGGTGCAGGACTTGTAAGGCGTCACGAGCTGTTCGAGCAGCGCATGGCCGACGAGCCGCGCTTCGCAGCGCGTGCCCCACGCGTCGCGCGCGGCGACCAGCAGCCGCGGCCAGTCGAAGCCGCGCAGCGCAGCGGCGAGCGCGCGGTCGGCCGTGACGAACAGCGCGGCGTTCTCGTCGAACAGCGTGAGCGCGTCGCGCAGCGAACCGCGCACGGGCCCGACACCGCCCGCCGCGTCGATCGCGGCGGCCTGACGCGCGTTCAGCGCGGCCTTGGTGCGCGGATACGCGAACCAGACGAGTGCATTGAAGAAGTCGTGAAGATGGTGGCGAGTCGGCACCCCGCCGGTGTCGGCGACATGGGTTTCGTATGCGATGCCGGGCGGCAGCGCGGCCTGCGGCACGAACCGCAGCGGCCTGCCGCGACCGCTGACACGCGCGCCGTCGCGCAACGCGCCATTCAGCGCATCGAGCAGCGCGGCGTCACCCGCCAATACGGCCGCCTGGACGGCGCGGCCCGGCTCCGCATAGGGTCCAAGCCACGGCGCGGACCAGTCGATCCGCGCGAAATCCGCCGCCATGCGGCCGGCCGCATGGCCGGACCCGCGCGGCGGCGCAACGGTCACGCCAGTTTCCAGCCGATCGTCTCGCCGCCGCGCAACGGCACGACCGGCGTGTCGCCCGCGAAGATCTCGCGCGGCAGTTCCCACGCCTCGCGGCGCAGCGTGACCGTCTCGGCGCTGCGCGGCAGCCCGTAGAAATCGGCGCCGAAAAAGCTCGCGAACCCTTCCAGCTTGTCGAGCGCGCCGGCCGTGTCGAACGCTTCCGCGTACAGCTCGAGCGCGTGCAGCGCCGTGTAGCAGCCGGCGCAGCCGCACGCGGTTTCCTTCGCGTCGCGCGCATGCGGCGCGCTGTCGGTGCCCAGGAAGAAACGCGGGTTGCCCGACGTCGCGGCCTCGACCAGCGCCACGCGATGCGTTTCGCGCTTCAGCACGGGCAGGCAGTAGTAATGCGGGCGAATCCCGCCGACGAACAGCGCGTTGCGGTTGTACAGCAGGTGATGCGCGGTGATCGTCGCGCCGAGCAGGCCGGGCGCCGCGTCGGCGTCGCGCACGTAGTCGGCCGCGTCCTTCGTCGTGATGTGCTCGAACACGACCTTCAGGCCCGGGAAATCGCGGCGCAGCGGCGTCATCACGCGGTCGATGAACACCTTCTCGCGGTCGAACAGGTCGATCGACGCATCGGTCACCTCGCCGTGCACGAGCAGCGGCATGCCGGTTTCCTGCATCGCCTCGAGCGTCTTCGCGCATTTGGCGAGATCGGTGACGCCGTGGTCGGAATTCGTCGTCGCGCCGGCCGGGTACAGCTTCACGCCGTGCACGAAGCCGCTTTCGCGCGCGCGGCGGATCTCGTCGGGCGGCGTATTGTCGGTCAGGTACAGCGTCATCAGCGGTTCGAACGTCATCCCGGCGGGCAGCGCGGCGAGGATGCGCTCGCGATAGGCCTGCGCCTGCGCGGTGGTCGTCACCGGCGGTTTCAGGTTCGGCATGACGATCGCGCGGCCGAACTGGCGCGCGGTGTGCGGCAGCACGGCGGCCAGCATGTCGCCGTCTCGCAGGTGCAGGTGCCAGTCGTCGGGACGGGCGAGCGAGAGCGTCGCCGGGGAGGAAGCGTTCGAGGCAGTCATAGGAGGCGTCGTGAGGAACGTGCTTGCCGTTGGCGGGGCCGGAACACGCATGCGCGGGCCGACTGACGGCAAACCGCAACACGGGACCTTTGGCCAGCGGAATCCGCTTTTTACCGCTCAGGGCTCGGTGATATGCTTGAAGCCGCATTGTACCGGGGTTCGCCCGGTTCGTTACCCCCCGCTTCAGCCTGCCGCCCCAAGTAAAATGTGCCAACTCTTAGGAATGAACTGCGCCGCGCCGACGGACGTCACATTCTCCTTCACAGGTTTCGCGGCCCGGGGCGGGCTGACCGATCACCATGCCGACGGCTGGGGCATCGCGTTCTTCGAGGACAAGGCCTGCCGCCTGTTCATCGATCACCAGGCATCGGCCACGTCGCCGATCGCCGAAATGGTGAAGCGCTACCCGATCAAGTCCAAGAACACGATCGCGCACATCCGCAAGGCGACGCAGGGGCACATCCTGCTCGAGAACAGCCACCCGTTCATGCGCGAGCTGTGGGGCCGGCACTGGATCTTCGCGCATAACGGCGACCTGCAGGACTACGCGCCGAACATGGACGGCAGCGTCTACCACCCGGTCGGCACGACCGACAGCGAACAGGCGTTCTGCGTGCTGATGCAGGGGCTGCGCGAGGCCTTTCCCGGCGCGCAGCCGCCGCTGCCGGAGTTGTTCGAGCGCGTCGGCGAACTCACGCGCGGGATCACCGATCACGGCGTATTCAACTTCCTGATGTCGAACGGTCAGGCGCTCTTCGCGCACTGCTCGACGCGCCTGCACTATCTGGTGCGGCGCTGGCCGTTCTCGACCGCGCATCTCGTCGACGAGGACCTGTCGATCGACTTCGCGAAATACACGACGCCCGAAGATCGCGTCGCGGTGATCGCGACGCAGCCGCTCACCGACAACGAGGTCTGGACCGCGTTCGAGCCGGGCGAGCTGATCATGTTCCAGTGCGGCGACGTCGCCGCGCGGATGCAGATCCCGGTGCCCGAGCGTGTGCTCGAGAAACTGCGCAACCCGGCGCTCGACGCATCGGCGTCCGCGCCGCGCGAGGTCCGTGAGGCACTCGCCGCCGACGGCGACTCCGACGACGCAATCGATTTCTGAACCCGGTACGGCAAGCGCCGCAACCTGCGTCCTTTCCGCTCGAGCGAACCTCGCGTCGAGGCCGACGCATCCCTTACCGGTGAAAATCGGCGCGCCTCGGCCGATGCCGTTTCACTCAGGCCGCCATTCGGCGCAATGAATCGGCACCATGAGAAATTCGCTTGATTTTATTAATTTACAAGCGAAAATAAAAAACAACCAAATCAAGAAACGGCAAATTCTTCCCATTAAATATAATCTCGGGCGCGCATTCTAGCTTATCGGTTGCCATCAATCCGTGCGGTATCCCACCCACCCCACCGGCCATTCCTGATTTTCACCCCAGCCTCCGGGTCCATTGACCTGCATGGCTTTCGGTTCGATTAACCACACAAATCAAAAATACAACCCACTACGGTTGGCATCCCCACATTTCCCGATTTCTCGATAATCGACCGTGCTCCGAATCAGTAGACTCCGCCCATCGCTGGTGTAACGAAACACGATTGGCGCGATACGCAGCCACAGCCGCCGCACGCCCCTTTCGGATTATTTCTCCACCGCGGATTGCGAATTCGCCGAATTCCGGCGAATGCCATTTCAAAACAAGAAATAGGGGCTTGTCGTGAATCACTCATTTCGATCGATATGGAGCGAAACCACCGGCTGCTGGGTCGCGGTGGCGGAAACGGCACGGGCGCGCGGCAAGCGCTCGGGTAGCGCATCGGGCACGAACCGCCGCGCGGTAGCGCTCGGCGCATTGCTGGCCATGCTGTCGGCCGGCGGCGCGCATGCATCGACCTGCGGCAGCGGCGCGGCCGTCGCGAGCGGCGGCACCTGCGCGCTCGGCAGTTTCAGCCCGACCGTCAACGACAACCTGGCCGGTGCCACCACCGTGTCGGGCGGCGACACCGTCGGCGTGTCGGGCGCATGGACCGGCGCCGGCGGCGACCCGGGCTACACGCTCACGCCGATCGGCAGCACGACCATCGTGTCGGGCAACCCGAACCAGCCGCTGCTGTCGCTCGGCGGCAAGACGCACAGCGTGAGCACGCCCGACTCGATCACCGGCACCCGCACGTCGGTCGCGACCTACGACTCGTCCGCGTTTTCCGCGTCGACGGCCGGCGCGACCGAAGTGCCCGTCTACCACGACGTGAACGGCGATCAGTACGTGAACACGCGCATCGGCACCGTCGCCGCCAGCGGCGGATCGCTCAACGTGTCGATCGGCAATGCGGCGAACGCGCCCGACGCAGCCGGCAACGCGATCTCGATCGCCGCGAAGGGGACCGACCTTACCGTCGCGGACGGAACGGGCTCCACGACGAGCACCGTCACCTGGAACTCGCGCAACCAGATTCAGTTCACCACCGGCGACTATCTTGCGGACGGCGGTGCCGTCGGCAGCCGCCAGCTCGACGTGCCGGCCTACGCGGGCACCTTCACCGCGTTCGACGGCAGTACGTGGAAGGTCACCGACGCCGCATCGCTTGCCGCGTACAACGACTTTCTCGTGCGCTCGGTGCAAAGCGGCGCGCTCGGCTCGCAGGCCGCCTACGACAGCGCGTTCAGCCAGGCCGTGACGTTCTCGCAGCAAAGCTTCCAGTATCAGAACGCCGTGTCCGCAGGCGACAAGAACACGCTGCCGATCGATTTCCTGTCGGTCATGCACGGCACGGGCGCGAACGCGACGCTGCAGATCGGCAAGGACGGCCAGATCGACTTCCGCGGCACCAACACGATCGTCCCGAGCTCGGCCGTCCTCGCGGAAAACGGTGCGCACTTCATCAACGACGGGCGCCTGTCGGGCGACTTCACGCTGGTGCGCCTGCTGAGCGGTGCAAGCGGCGTCAACAACGGCACGATCTCGTCCGGCTACGCATCCGGCGACAACTTCGACACGAGCGGCAGCGCGCCGCCCGCCAACTTCGGCCTCAACGCTTACACGGAAGGCAACGGCGTGTACGCAAGCGGAACGGGCACCTCGTTCGTCAACAACGGCGTGATGAACGTCGGCGCGTGGACGCTCGACGGCAACCAGCCGAACCTGCAGAACTACGCGGTAGGTGTGACAGACGGCGCGACCGGGTCGAACGCCGGCACGATCAACGTCGGCGTCAACGCGACGACGCTCGACAGCCAGGTGATCGGCGGCCTCGTCGACGGCGGCAGCTTCACGAACCAGGCCGGCGGCACGATCTATCTCGGCCGCGCGGCCCAGTACGCACCCGGCGGCACGGCAAGCGACGTCGCGCTCGCCGCGCACGCATACGGCATCCTGCTCGGCGCATCGGGCACCGCGAGCAACCTCGGCACGATCGTGATCGGCTCGCAGACACAGAACGGCGCCGCGCTCGCGAGCATCGGCTCGACGTCCGGCACGTTGACCAACGCGGGCGCGATCGTCGTCAACGGCACGGCGCCCGGCACGCCGCTCGCCAACGTCGGCATGCTCGCGGCCGATACGGCCGCGACCGTGACCAACACCGGCACGATCACGCTGAATGGCGTGAACGGCATCGGCGTGATGGTGCTCGGCACCGGCACGCAAGCGACCGCCGCGACGTCGACCGGCACGATCGACGTGGCCGGCGGCCTCGATCCCGCGTCGGGCACGCGCAACTACGGCGTGTGGGCCGAAGGGCCGCTTGCGAAGGCCACGCTCGACGGCGCGCTCAACCTGACGGGCACCGGCGCGATCGGCGTGCACGCACGCTCGGGCGCGACGATCGACGTCGGCGCGAACGCGGTGCCGGCCTTCATGTCAGGCACGAACCAGATCGGCTTCTACGCATACGGCGCGGGCTCGAAGATCAACGTGGCCGCGCAGCACCTCAGCGTCGACACCGACGACTCGACGCTGTTCCGCGTCGCGGGCGGCGCGGCGTACACGGGCGCGTCGGCGGCCGGCACGCTGACGACCGACGTCAACGGCCAGCGTGCGCATGGCGTGCTCGCGACCGACGCCGGCACGACGCTGTCGACCGGCAACGCGACCTACAACGTCAACGGCGCGAACGGCATCGCGATCGCGGTCGAGGGCGGCGCGAACGGCACGATCGACGCCGGCGCGACGATCAACCTGAACGCGGCCGGCGCGATCGCGGGCGTCGTCGACGGGCAGGCGCACGACCTCGCCGGCGCAAACACCGGTGGCCTGGTCGCGACGACGCTGACCAACCATGCCGCCGTGACGTCGTCGACCGCCGGCGTGACGGGCTTCGTCGCGCAAAACCTCGGCACGTTCGATAACCGCAATACGGTGTTGCTGACCGGCGCCGACTCGACGGGCGTCGTCGTCGGCACGTTAGGCGCGGTAAACAACGCGTCGACGATCCGCGTGTCCGATGGCACCGGCGCGCTCGTGCAGGGGGCATCGGCGCTACTCGCCAACACCGGCTCGATCGAAGCCGACGACGGCATCGCGGGCGTGCGCCTGACGGGCGCCGGCACATGGGTCTCGATGTCGGGCGCCGGCACCGTGATCGCGAACGGCAGCGCCGACGGCGTGCTGATCGACCCGACCGTCACGCGCGGTGGTATCGTGGCCGGCGCGACCTCGATCGCAACGGGCGGATCGGGCAGCGGGATCCGCAACCTCGGCGCGAACACAACGATCTCACTGTCCGATATGCAGATCGCCACGACCGGCAACGGCGCCGACGGCGTCACGTCGACCGGCACGAGCGCGCTCATCGCGACCTATCCGACGACGGTCGTCCGCACCTCCGGTACCAATGCGCGCGGCGTCTACGTGTCGAGCGCCGATTCGGCGTTCTTGGCCGACGGCACGACCATCGCGACGACCGGCGCCGGTGCGCATGCGATCGTGATGGATGGTGCGGCAGCCACGCTGTCGGGTGTGACGCTCACCACGTCGGGTAGCGCTGCCGACGGCAGCGTCGCGCTGCACGGCGGGCGTATCACCGGTACGGATTCGTCGATCGACAGCGCGGCCGGCAACGGCGCAACCGCGGACAGCGGCGGCTTGCTCGAACTGCACGGCACGACGCTCAAGGGCGCGACGGCCGGCGTGCTGACGTCGGATATGCTCGCGAGCGGCGCGACGAGTTCGGTCCTGGTCCAGGGCGGTAGCGTGACGTCCGTCGCCGGGCCGGCCTTCGCCGCGCGCGGCGGCAAGGCCGACATCACGGTAAACGGCACGGTCGTGACGGCCGGCAACGGCACGCTGCTGAACCTTGCGAACGGCAGCAACGTGACGTTCAACGCATTGGGCGTGAACCTCGCGGGCGACATCGTCTCCGACGCATCGAGCACCGGCAACGTGTTCCTCGGGTACGGCACGACGCTGACCGGCAAGATCGATCCGGTCGCGCTGAGGGTCGACGGCTCGAGCACGTGGCGCATGACGGGCAGCTCGGTCCTGAGCAGCCTGAGCAACGCGGGCCTCGTCGCGTTCGCCGCCCCCGTCGGTTCGCCGACGCTCACGGGCAGCTACAAGACGCTGACGACCGGCAACTATGTCGGCCGCGGCGGCACGATCGCGCTCAACACGTATCTCGGCGCCGACGCGTCGCCGACCGACCGGCTGATCGTGAACGGCGGCGCCGCGAACGGCACGACCGGCCTGAAGATCGCCAATACGGCCGGCACCGGCGCGCAGACGACCGGCGACGGGATTCCGGTGGTCGTCACGGCCAACGGCGGCACGACCACCGCGTCGGCCTTCCATCTCGCCGGGCCCGTCCAGGCCGGCGCGTACGAATACCGGCTCTATCGCGGCGGTCAAAGCGACGCGAACGGCTGGTACCTTCGCTCGCAGCTCGACCAGACCGACCCCGGCGACCCGATCCACCCGTCCGGCGGCGGCGACGGCGGCAACAACGGGAACGGCAACGGCGGCACGCTCGCGTACCGCCCGGGCGTCGCCGGCTACGCGCTCACGCCGCTCTTGAACGCCGACTACGGCTTCTCCACGCTCGGCAAGCTGCACGAGCGCGTCGGCGACATCTACAACGTCGAGAAGCAGCAGCCGGGCAACCGCGACGGCGTATGGGGGCGCATCGGCGGCCAGAGCCTCGATGCGAACGCGGGCCGCTTCGCGGCCGACGAGCGCACGTTCTTCGCGCAGTTCGGCAAGGACTGGACGCTCGACCAGGCGCCGAACGGCGCGGGCAGCACGCATGCGGGCGTGACCGCCAGCATCGGCGTGTCGAACGCGAGTTTCAGCGACATGGCGCGCGCCGACGCGCAGGACCTGTCGACCTCGACGGGCTCGGTCGAGATGCACGCGCAGAGCGTCGGCGGCTACTGGACGCGCTATCTGCCGGACGGCACCTACTTCGACAGCGTCGGGCAGGTCACGCACTACGGCAACCGCTATCGCGACAGCTACGGCAACGAGGCGTCGCAGAACGGTTTCGGTATAGCGCTGTCGCAGGAAGTCGGCAAGCCGTTCGCGATCGGCGGCACGCCGATCGCGATCGAACCGCAGGCGCAGCTGATGTACCAGTACCTGAAGCTGAACGGGTTCAACGACAACGTGTCGGCCGTATCGGGCACGACGACGAACGCGCTGCGCGGCCGCGTCGGCGTGCGCATCTTCCGGCCGAACCTCCAGTCGGATGCGGGCGGCGGCGCCGCGACGCCGTACTTCACGGCCGACGTGCTGCACGACTTCCTGTCGCCGGGCCAGACCGTCGTCGGCGGCACGCCGTTCGCGACGCACCTCGGCCGCACCTGGTACGAGCTCGGGGTCGGCGTGAGCGCGAGCTTCGGCAAGTCGGGCGAGCTCTACGCGAACGCGAAAATCGCGCGCAACATCGGCGGCGATTACCGGCGCGGAATCGTCGGGCAGGTCGGCTACCGCTACAGCTGGTAACGCACGCGACCGGCGGCCGAAAAAAAACCGCCCGGCTCGATGCCGGGCGGTTTTCGCGTGGACGCGCGCGAAACGCGCGAACGCTCAGTGCAGGATCTTCGCGAGGAAGTCCTTCGCGCGTTCCGATTTCGGATTCGAGAAGAAATCGTCCTTGCGGTCGTCCTCGACGATCGCGCCCTTGTCCATGAAGATCACGCGATGCGCGACCTTCTTCGCGAAGCCCATCTCGTGCGTGACGACCATCATCGTCATCCCTTCCTGCGCGAGTTCGACCATCACGTCGAGCACTTCGTTGATCATCTCGGGATCGAGCGCGGACGTCGGTTCGTCGAACAGCATCGCGATCGGGTCCATCGACAGCGCGCGCGCGATCGCGACACGCTGCTGCTGGCCGCCCGACAGCTGCCCCGGGAACTTGTGCGCATGCGCCTTCAGGCCGACGCGCTCGAGCAGCTTCATGCCCTTCTCGGTCGCTTCGTCCTTGCCGCGGCCGAGCACCTTGACCTGCGCGAGCGTCAGGTTCTCGGTGATCGACAGATGCGGGAACAGCTCGAAATGCTGGAACACCATCCCGACCTTCGAGCGCAGCTTCGACAGGTTCGTCTTTTTGTCGCCGACCGACTGGCCGTTCACGAGGATCTCGCCCTGCTGAAACGGCTCGAGGCCGTTGACGGTCTTGATCAGCGTCGACTTGCCCGAGCCCGACGGGCCGCACACGACGACCACTTCGCCTTTCTTGACCTCGGTCGTGCAGTCGGTGAGGACCTGAAACTGGCCGTACCACTTCGAAACGTTCTTGATGGAAATCATCTTGTGACCTTTTTCTGGAGACCCTTGACGAGAGCAGACGCCAACGAGCAAATCACGAAATAACATGCGCCGGCGAACAGGACCATCTCGACGGTCGTGCCGTCGCGATCGCCGATGTTGGCCGCCGTGCGGAAGAAGTCCGCGAGACTGATCACGTACACGAGCGACGTATCCTGGAACAGGACGATCGCCTGCGTGAGCAGCAGCGGCACCATCGCGCGGAACGCCTGCGGCAGGATCACGAGGCGCATCGCCTGCGCGTAGTTCATGCCGAGCGCGAACGCGGCATTCACCTGCCCGCGCGGCACCGCCTGGATGCCGGCGCGGATGATCTCGGAATAATACGCGGCTTCGAACAGCGAGAACGCGACCATGGCCGACGCGAGGCGGATGTCGATCGTCGGCGACAGCCCGAGCACGCCCTGCAGCAGCTGCGGCACGATCAGGAAGAACCACAGCAGCACCATCACGAGCGGGATCGAGCGGAACACCGTCACGTAGCCCTGCGCGAACCACGCGAGCGGCTTGACGCCCGACAGCCGCATCAGCGCCAGCAGCGTGCCCCAGACGATCCCGACCACGATCGCGATCAGCGTGATCTGGAACGTGACGACGGCCCCCGTCCACAGCGTCGGCAGCGCGCCGGGAATACTACTCCAGTCGAACTGATGCATCACTTGCCTCCGATATAGCCGGGCAGCCGCGTGCGGCCTTCGATCCAGCGCATGAACGCCATCACGACGAGGTTGATGATCACGTACGCGAGCGTGACGGCGATGAACGACTCGTACGTCTGCGCGGTGTAGTCGACGAGCTGGCGCGCCTGCGCGGACAGGTCGAGCAGGCCGATCGTCGACGCGACGGCGGAGTTCTTGAAGATGTTCAGGAATTCCGACGTGAGCGGCGGCACGATGATCCGGTACGCAACGGGCAGCAGCACGTAGCGATACGTCTGCCATTGCGTGAAGCCCATCGCGAGACCGGCCGCGCGCTGGCCCTTCGGCAGCGCGTTGATCCCCGAGCGCACCTGTTCGCACACGCGCGCGCCGGTGAACAGGCCCAGACAGAAGATCGACGCGGTAAAGAACTGCGTGGTCGGCGGCAACTGCTTGATCCAGGTCCCGATCGACGCGGGCAGCAGCTCGGGTATCACGAGATACCAGACGAAGAACTGCACGATCAGCGGAATGTTCCGGAAGATCGACACGTACACGGTGCCGATCGCGGACAGCCATTTGTTCGGCGCGGTGCGCAGCACGCCGAACAGCGACCCGACGATCAGCGCGATGACCCAGGCGACGAGCGACACTTCGATCGTCACCCAGAAGCCGGACATCAGCCATCCGAAATAAGTCGTCGGCTCGCCGGTCGACACGGGGCTCAGGAAGATGCCCCAGTTCCAGTGGTAAGACATGGGCAAGACTCCAGCAAAAAGAGACGGAAGAAGCGTAGCCTCTTCCGTCTCATTAGCGTCATTTCTGCATCAACGGCCGTGCGGTCAGTCGAGTGCCTTGTCGTTCGGGTTCGCGTACAGCTTCTTCATCGAATCGGACAACGGGAAGTTCAGGTTCAGCCCCTTCGGCGGGATCGGATTCTCGAACCACTTCGCGTAGATCTTCGCGGCTTCGCCCGACTTCTCGACTTGCGAGATCGCGTCGTCGACGACCTTCTTGAAGTCGGCGTCGCCCTTGCGCATCATGCAGCCGTAGGCTTCTTCCGATTGCGGCGTGCCGACGATCACCCACTCGCCCGGCTGCTTCGCCTTCGCGCGCTCGCCCGCGAGCAACGCGTCATCCATCATGAACGCGACCGCGCGACCCGATTCCAGCGTGTTGAAGGAATCGCCATGATCCTTCGCGCTGATGATGTTCATGCCCAGCTGCTTGTCGTTGTTCATCTTGCGCAGCAGGCGCTCCGACGTCGTGCCGGCGGTCGTCACGACCGTCTTGCCCTTCAGGTCGGCGAAATCCTTGACGCCCGAATCCTTCTTCGTCATCAGGCGCGTGCCGATCACGAAGATCGTGTCGGAGAACGCAGCCTGCTGCTGGCGCTCGGTGTTGTTGGTCGTCGAGCCGCACTCGATGTCGACCGTGCCGTTCTGCACGAGCGGAATGCGGTTCTGCGACGTGACGGGGATGTTCTTCACCTGCAGGTTCGGCAGGTTCAGCTTCTTCTTCACCGCGTCCACGATCTTCATCTGGAATTCGCGCGAATAGCCGACCACCTGCTGGTTCTGGTCGTAATAGGAGAACGGAATCGACGATTCGCGGTGGCCCAGCGCGATCACGCCCGTGTCCTTGATCTTCTTCAGCGTGCCCGTCTCCTGAGCATGCGCGCCGCTTGCGAACGCGCAAAGCGCCGCGACCATCAGGACTGCCTTGTGGTATTTCATTTTGGTCATCTCCTTGGCTAAAACCCGCGCCAGTGTATCAAAGTAATATTTTTGAAAGTACTGGTTGTTTACCGCACTACGAATCGCCCTGCACGAAGCCTTCCTCCCGGCTCCTGGCGCCCGAATGCGCGCGCGGGCGATGCCGGATCCGGCATCGCCCGCGAGGGTTCATTTCCGCAATCGGGGGGATTGCGTCATGAATGGATCATAGTCAACGATCAGGGGTAGAGGCCACGCATTTCGCGCGCCATCAGGATGCGCTTGCACGCGACGATGAACGCCGCCGTACGCACCGTCACCTTGTGCTCTTCCGCGACCGCCCACACGCCGGCGAACGCTTCGCGCATCACGCGCTCGAGGCGGTGGTTGATCTCGTCTTCCGTCCAGAAGAAGCTCGAGAAATCCTGCACCCATTCGAAGTACGAGACGGTCACGCCACCGGCGTTCGCGATCACGTCGGGGATCACGAGCACGCCGTTCGCGCTCAGGATGTCGTCCGCCGCCGTCGTCGTCGGGCCGTTCGCGCCTTCGACGATGATCTTCGTGCGGATCTTCGCCGCGTTCTTCTCGGTGATCTGGTTTTCCAGCGCCGCCGGGATCAGGATGTCGGTCTCGACCGTCCAGAACTCGTCGTTCGGCATCGGCTCGGCGCCTTCGAAGCCCGCGACGCCGCCCGTGCGTGCGACGTGGTCGAGCAGCTTGTTCGAATCGAGGCCGGCCGGCTGGTAGATCGTGCCCGTGTGATCCTGCACCGCGATCACCTTCGAGCCGGCTTCCTGGAACAGCTTCGCCGCGATGCCGCCGACGTTGCCGAAGCCCTGCACCGCGATGCGCGCGCCTTCGATTTCCAGCCCTTTCTTCTTCGCCGCTTCCGAGCCGACGACGAACACGCCGCGGCCCGTCGCTTCCTTGCGACCGAGCGAACCGCCGAGCGCGATCGGCTTGCCGGTCACGACGCCGGTCGACGTCTGGCCCTGGTTCATCGAGTACGTGTCCATCATCCACGCCATCACCTGTTCGTTGGTGTTGACGTCCGGCGCCGGAATGTCGGTGTTCGGCCCGATGATGATGCCGATTTCGCTGGTGTAGCGGCGCGTCACGCGCTCGAGCTCACCCCGCGACAGCTTGCGCGGGTCCACGCGGATGCCGCCCTTCGCACCGCCGTACGGCACGTTCACGGCCGCGTTCTTCACCGACATCCATGCGGACAGCGCCATCACTTCCGACAGCGTCACGTCCTGGTGGTAGCGCACGCCGCCCTTGCCCGGGCCGCGCGACACGTTGTGCTGCACGCGATAGCCTTCGAAGTGCGCGACGGTGCCGTTATCGAGCTCGATGGGGCAATCGACGATCAGGATGCGCTTCGGACGCTTCAGCGTTTCGAGCCAGCGCGACAGCGAACCGAGGTACGGCGCGACGCGATCGACCTGCTGAAGGTAGTTGCCCCACGGGCCGAGATCGTCGGCGTGCAGGTAGGACGGGATGGACTGCTGTTGCGAAGACATGGAAGCTCCAACGTTCAACGGATTGCGCACATTGTCGAAAAACCCGTTTTTTTTATCCAATGCCGTTTGCTTATTCGATTATGCGTTTCTTGCATGATCGCGATTTTTCGCAAATCCGCGGTCGATTTGCGCAAGAACGCCCGCGATCGGCCGTGCATCGCGCCGGCGAAAAAATCGGCTGGCTTGCGCGCGGGCCGGCCGCCGGACAGCCACCCGACAGGCACCGCAAGGCCGCCGTCAGCCGGCCGCGACCGACCGGCGGCGGTCGATTAACCGCCGGCGGTTAATTCGGGGTGTCGCGCAGCTCGTCGCGCACGACCTCCCACAGCGCGCGCACGAGTTTCTGGCGCGGATCGTCGCCCTGCAGCGCGAGCTTGTCGCAGTACAGCCGGATCTCCATCGTCAGCGTGAACGGATGCGCGCCGCCGCGCGCCGACCGGTCGAGCCGGATCAGCCGGCCGCCCGCGACCGAATCCTCGACCGCGCTGTGCGGCAGGAACGCGACGCCGTGGCCCGCGAGCGCCATCGCCTTCAGCCCTTCGGCCATGTCGGTCTCGTAGACGCGGTCGAGGAACAGCCGGGTCGGCGCGTTCGCGATGATGACCTCGGTCATCCGGCCGAGATACGCGTTCGGCGTATACGACAGGTACGGCACGCGCGCGTCGGCCGCGCCCGGCAGCGTATGGCGCGGCCGGCCGGCGCGGCCGGGCGCCGAGAACGGGCTGATCGGCTCGCTGCCGAGGATCAGCATGTCGTAGCGCGCCGGGTCGAGCGCGACCGGATGGCTCGGGTGGTGGTAGCCCATCACGAGATCGCAGCCGCCCTCGACGAGCGACAGCACCGCGTCGTGCACGTTCAGCGCGCGCAGCCGCGTGTGGACCTGGCCCATCTTCGCCTCGATCCGCTGCAGCCAGCGCGGAAAATACGTAAGCGACAGCGTGTGCGGCACCGCGAACTCGATCGTCGGCACCGGCGCGCCGACGTGGCCGCGCAGCAGCGTGCGCGCCTCGTGCGCCTGCGACAGCATCGTCAGCGCCTGCTCGTAGAAGATCTGCCCGGCCTGCGTGAGCCGCGTCGGATAAACCGAACGATCGATCAGTTCGGTCGCGAGCCACGCCTCCAGCGCCTGGATCCGCCGCGAGAACGCCGGCTGCGACACGTGCCGCAGTTCGGCGGACCGGCTAAAGCTGCGCGTTTCCGCGAGCGAAACGAAGTCTTCGAGCCATTTCAGTTCCATGCAGGCGGGGCGCGGCGGGCGGCGGTCGGGAAGAAGCCTGCATTCTACCGGCGGGCAGCCCCGGTCGGCGGCGGCGGCGCGGACACGCGCAAGCGGCCCTTTCTGGCGCCGCCCCGCCGTCACGCGCCCGCCGTCCCGCACTGGTCGCCCGCACTGGTCGCCCGCACTGGTCGCCCGCACTGGTCGCCCGCACTGGTCGCCCGCGCCGGTGGCCCGCGCCGGCAGCGGCCGGACCGGTTCGGCCGGGATCGCCCCGCGCCAATGGTAAAATGCCGGATTCTCCTTCCCCCTCGCTCGACCCGGCCCCAAGGCCCGCCCGATCATGTCCGACACTCGTCCCGATACGCTTTTCGCCCTCACCGCGCTCTCGCCCATCGACGGCCGCTACGCCAGCAAGACCGAAGCGCTGCGCGACTGGCTCTCCGAAGCCGCCTTCATGCGCCACCGCGTCACCGTCGAGGTGCACTGGCTGATCGCGCTGTCGCGCGCCGGCTTCGCGGAAATCCCGCGCTTCTCCGATGCGTCCGAGCAGTTCCTGCTGCAGCTCGCCGAGCGCTTCACCGCGCACGACGCCGCCCGCATCAAGGAAATCGAGCGCGTGACGAACCATGACGTGAAGGCCGTCGAATACTGGCTGAAGGAATCGGTGAAGGGCCAGGCCGAACTCGAGCAGGCCAGCGAATTCATCCACTTCGCGTGCACGTCCGAGGACATCAACAACACGTCGCACGGCATGATGCTCGCCGGCGCGCGCGAACACGTGATCCTGCCGGCGCTGCGCACGGTCTACCAGCGCCTCGTCGCCCTCGCGCACGCGCACGCCGAGCAGCCGATGCTGTCGCGCACGCACGGCCAGCCGGCCAGCCCGACGACGCTCGGCAAGGAACTCGCGAACGTCGCCGCGCGTCTCGCCCGTGCGATCACCCGCATCGAGAAGGTCGAGATCCTCGGCAAGATGAACGGCGCGGTCGGCAACTTCAACGCGCACCTGTCCGCGTATCCGGCATTCGACTGGGAAGCGTTCTCGCGCGACGTGATCGAGAACCGCCTGAAGCTCACGTTCAACCCGTATACGATCCAGATCGAGCCGCACGACTACATGGCCGAGCTGTTCGACGCCGTCGCGCGCGCGAACACGATCCTGCTCGACCTCGACCGCGACGTGTGGGGCTACATCTCGGTCGGCTACTTCAAGCAGAAGACGAAGGCCGGCGAGATCGGCTCGTCGACGATGCCGCACAAGGTCAACCCGATCGACTTCGAGAACTCGGAAGGCAACCTCGGCCTCGCGAACGCGACGCTGCGCCACCTCGCCGACAAGCTGCCGGTGTCGCGCTGGCAGCGCGACCTGACCGACTCGACGGTGCTGCGCAACATGGGCGTCGCACTCGGCTACTCGCTGCTCGCGTACGACTCGCTAATCCGCGGCCTCGACAAGCTCGAGGTGAACCCGCAGCGCCTGAACGAAGATCTCGACAACTGCTGGGAAGTGCTGGCCGAGCCGGTGCAGACGGTAATGCGCCGCTACGGCATCGAGAACCCGTACGAGCAGCTGAAGGAACTGACGCGCGGCAAGGGCATCACGCGCGAGGCGCTGCAGGAATTCGTCGGCACGCTCGCGATCCCGCAGGACGCGAAGGATCTGCTGCTTGCGATGACGCCCGCGTCGTACATCGGCAAGGCCGTCGAACTCGCGAAGCGGATCGCATAAGCACCGCCGTCCCCGGACGAAAAAAAGCCCGATGCGAGCGATTCGCATCGGGCTTTTTCATTGACGGCGCGCGGCAGCCTGAACACCGGACCATCAGAACGAGATCATCCGCCCCGGGTTCAGCGCGCTCATCACGCTCATCGCGGCCTTCGCGGCGGGAATCGCGATCGGCGACAACTGCCGGCCGAGCGGAATCGCGCGGTGATCGATGCCCGTGAGCATCGAGAAATCGTCGTTGCGGCCGACGAAATCGTCGCAGATCGCCTTGCCGATCCGCACCGTCTGCGCGACGCCGTGGCCGCTCCAGCCCTGCACCATGTACATCGGCACGCGGGCGTCGGTCTTGCGGCTGTCGGTGGCGCCGTTCAGCGTGAAGTCGCTGACGCCGCTCCAGCAGTAGTCGAGCGCGATGCGGCCGTCGGTCTGCGGAAACACCGTGTTCAGCCGCGTCAGCAGATACGCGTTGACGTCGGGCTGCGCCCAGCAGGTGCCGGTGCCCTGCCCGCCGAACAGCAGGCGGTTGCCGCGCACCGGCCGGTAGTAGTCGATCTGGAACTGCGTGTCGTACACGGGCATGCCGGCCGGCATCAGCGTCGCGACATCGACGTCGAGCGGCGCCGTCACGCTCACGTAGGTAAAGAACGGCACCGTGGTTGCCGCGCCGTCGTCCAGCAGCCGGAACGTCGTGTTGTGCAGCGCGAGCACGACGCCCTTGCGCGCGGTGATCGTGCCGCCCGGCGTCGTCGCGACGACGCCCGCGGGCGTCTCGTCGAGTTCGAGCACCTCGGTCCCCTCGAACAGCGCGCCGCCGTTCAGCCGGAAGCCGTGCACGAGGCCGCGCACCAGCGCGAGCGGATGGATCTGGCCGCCGATCGCATCGATCGCCGCACCGTGATACAGCCCCGAGCGCACGTATTCGTCGTGCAGCTGATGGCGGCCGACGAGCGTCACGCCCGCGTCGCCGAGATGACGGCGCGCATCCGCGCCGTCGAGCAGCGCGCTCATGTGGCCCGGGTGAACGGCCGCCGTGATGTGGCCGCGCTTGCGGTCGAGGTCGAGCGCGTAGCGCGCGCCGATCGCATCGATCAGGTCCATCGACTCGGCCGACGCGAAGCGCCACAGCCGCTTCGCGTCGTCGTGCGACAGGTGGTCGATCATGTCGGCCGCCTCCCAGCGCGCGAGGCCGGGCGTCAGCTGGCCGCCGTTGCGGCCGGACGCGGCCGAACCGACGTGGTGCTTGTCGACGAGGATCGTGTCGACGCCCGCTTCCGCGAGATGCAGCGCGGCCGATGCGCCGAGCAGCCCCGCGCCGATCACGAGCACGTCGCACACCGCATCGTGCGCGAGCGGCGTGCCGTTCGCATGACGCGACAGCGACGCCTCATACCAGTTGGCCGGGCGCTCGCCGTCGTAGCGAGCCGGGTCGCACCAGTTCCAGTTGTCTTTTTCGATGTTCAGTTGCGTTTGCTCGAAACGCGATTCGCCCTGGATCAGGGGTCGTTGGTGGTTGGACGTCATGATTGCACTTGCATGGTCTTGGGCCGCCTGTCGAATAGCCTTCTGGCTTCGCGGGTGGGGCAGCCGGTTCCACATGGGTGTCAACGAGAAGAGGGGGCGCGATGGCCCGTGTTGACGGCGGGCACGCTCGTGCCGCCTGGATCCCGGACTGTGCGAAAGCACGTCTTGAAAGGTGCCGGGACACCCAATTTCTACACCGCAGAAATAATTCTACAGTGTAGAATAAGCTTTCGTCAAGTTTACGGCCGGTCCCGCACCGGCGTGCCCGCCCGCCTCGATGAAGGACAAACCCGCCCAAGGCCCGCGCGGCCTCGACAAGGACGCGATCGTCGCGGCCGCCCTCGCGCTGCTCGAAGACGTCGGAGAAGCCGCATTCAGCGTGCGCAAGCTCGCGCAGTCGGTCGGCTGCGACCCGATGAGCGTGCTGTATCACTTCAAGTCGAAGGAAGGCCTGAACCGCGCGATCGCGAACGCGCTGTCGCGCTCGCTCGTGCCGGTCGACCCGTCGCTGCCGTGGCGCGAGCGGCTGCGCGACCTCGCGCGCCAGTACCGCGCGCTCGCGCTGCGCTACCCTGCCGCGTTCGCGCTGCTGCAGCGGCACATGAGCACGGGGCCGGCCGACCTCGCACACATCGAGGCCGTGCATCGCGCGCTGACCGACGCCGGCATCCCGCGCGCGGCGCTGCCGGCGGTGTGTGTCGGCTGGTACGCGAGCGTGATCGGGCTCGCTGCCGCCGAAGCCGGCGGCCTCACGCGTGCGGCCAACGACGTCGAACTCGCGGAGATGAACGCGCTGTCCGACGCCGAGCATCCGCTCGTCAGGTCGGCCGCCCCGCTCTATGCGCAGCTGGACCCGGCCGTCGTGCACGACACGATGCTCGACGTGCTGCTCGACGGCATCGCGCGGCGCGCGCACGCGGCCTGACCGGCCGGCTTCGCGCCAACGCAAAAGGCGCCCCGAAGGGCGCCTTTTGCGTGACGATTGCCGAGAACCGCGCTCAATGCTGCTGCGCGGTACCGATCTTCAGCATGACCTGATCGACGATCCGTTCGGGCGTCAGCTCGATGCTGACCTCGATCGCTTCGTCCGGGCCCGGCTCCTCGAGCGTATCGAGCTGGCTCTTCAGCAGCGACGGATCGAAGAAATGGCCGGTGCGGCTCTTCAGGCGCTCCTGCAACACCTCGAACGACCCCTTCAGATACACGAACCGCACATCGGTGTCGGTGCCGCGCAGCACGTCGCGGTACGACCGCTTCAGCGACGAGCACGTGAACACGGCCGTTTCGCCGGCACGCTGCTTTTCCTCGATGGCCGCGCGGATCGTGCGCAGCCACGGCCAGCGGTCGTCGTCGGTCAGCGGAATGCCGTTGTGCATCTTTTCCTTGTTCGCCGCGCTGTGAAACGCGTCGCCATCGGTATAGCTGCACGACAGGCGTTCCGCCAGCATTTCGCCGATCAGCGACTTGCCTGCGCCCGATACGCCCATTGCGATCAGAATCATTGACTACCCCTTGTTACAAAACCATGCTCAGCAGCAGCGTGAAGCCCAGACCAAGCACTGAAATGATGGTTTCGAGCAACGACCAGGTCTTGAACGTCTGACCGACCGTCATCCCGAAGTATTCCTTGATCAGCCAGAAGCCGCCATCGTTCACGTGCGAGAAGATCAGCGAGCCCGAACCGGTGGCCAGCACCAGCAGCTCCGGGCTGACCGTCGTGCCGGCCGCCGCCGCGATCGGCGCGACGATGCCGCAGGCCGTCGTCATCGCGACCGTCGCCGAGCCGGTCGCGAGACGCATCAGCGCCGCGACGAACCAGCCGAGCAGCAGCGGCGACAGATGCGCGTGCTTCGCGGTCTCGACGATCTGCTGCGAGATCCCGCTGTCGCGCAGGACACCGCCGAAGCCGCCACCCGCGCCGACGATCAGCGTGATCCCGGCGATCGGCGCCAGACACTCGCTGCAGAACTTCTGGATCTGGTCGCGGTTGAAACCCTGCAGCTTGCCGAACGTGAAGAAGCTCACGAGCACGGCGATCAGCAGCGCGACGTCCGAGTTGCCGGCGAAGCGCAGCAGGTTGTTCGGCAGCGACTTCGGCGTGAACAGCAGGTCGGCCCAGCTGCCGACGAGCATCAGCACGACGGGCAGCAGGATCGTGAACAGCGTGATGCCGAAGCTCGGCAGTTCGCGCGTGCGGCCGTCCGTGCGCGAATCGACGAATTGCGACGCGAGCGGGTTGTTGTCCGGCAGCTTCACGAACTTCGAGATCGTCAGCGCGAACAGCGGGCCCGCGATGATCGCGGTCGGCACGCCGACGAGCAGGCCGAACGCGATCGTCTTGCCGATATCGGCGCCGTATTGCTGGACAGCCAGCAGCGCGGCCGGGTGCGGCGGGATCAGCCCGTGCACGACCGACAGGCCGGCCACCATCGGCAGGCCGACGACGAGCAGCGACTTGCCGGTGCGCTTCGCGACGTTGAACGCGATCGGGATCAGCAGCACGAAGCCGACTTCGAAGAACACCGGCAGGCCGACGATGATCGCGACGAACATCATCGCCCAGTGGATGTTCTTTTCACCGAACCAGTCGATCAGCGTGGTCGCGATCCGTTCGGCGCCGCCCGATTCGGCCATCATCTTGCCGAGCATCGTGCCGAGGCCGACGACGATCGCAATGTGACCGAGCGTGCCGCCGGTGCCCGTCTCGAACGACTTGACGATCTTGTCCATCGGCATGCCGACGACGAGACCAAGGCCGAGCGAAACGATGATCAGCACCAGGAACGGGTAGATCTTGTAGCGCGCGATCATCAGGATCAGCGCGGCAATCGCGATCAGCGTGAATACGAGCAGCATGCTGCCTTGGACAGCCCCCATGTGGCACTCCTCCTAGAATTGTTCGAACCGGGCGAGCTGTTGCGAGTATGCCCGGCTATGCAGGTCTCCGAAACACGGGGGGTACCCACCCCGTCAGGACGCTGAATTTTACTTATCTTTACGGCCTGCGGATAGAACCGGTTCCATCAGCAAAAACCCTCGGTAAAACAAGCACTAAGCGCTTGCTTCCGAGGGTTCTTTCTTCATTTCATACAAGCATTAGCGCGGCAGCTGGCTCGCGGCTTGCGCGAGGCGCGTGACTTCGGCCCAGTCCTGCGCGGCAAGCGCGGCCTTCGGCGTGAGCCACGAGCCGCCGACGCACACGACGTTCGGCAGTTTCAGGAAATTCGGCGCGGTGTCGACCGTGATGCCGCCGGTCGGGCAGAACTTCAGCGCCGGGAACGGGCCGTGGAACGCCTGCAGCATCGGCACGCCGCCTGCCTGCTGCGCGGGGAAGAACTTCACGATCTCGTAGCCGAATTCAAGCGCCTGGATGATGTCGCTCGGCGTCATCACGCCCGGCAGCAGCGGCAGGCCCGCGTCGAGCGACGCGAGGTGCAGGTCCTTCGTCAGGCCCGGCGACACGCCGAACTTCGCGCCGGCGCGCTTCGCCTGCGCGCAGTGCTCGGGTTTCGTGATCGTGCCGACGCCGACGACGATGTCGTCCGCGAGCTGGCTCGCGCGCTGGATCGCCTCCAGGCCGGCCGGCGTGCGCAGCGTGATCTCGAGTACCTTCACGCCGCCTGCGTGCAGCGCGCGCGACACGTGTTCGCCCTGCTCGACCGAGTCGAATGCGAGCACCGGAATGACCGGGCCCAGCTTCACGATTTCAGCAATCGTCTTCATTGAATTGGCTCCTTGAAATTCATGCGGCGACGTGGACGGCCGTTTCGCCGACCAGCGTCCCGAAAACCGATGCGCCCTGCTCGGCCGGCGCCGCGGCCGCGCGGAACACGCCGAACAGTTCACGCCCGAAGCCGACCTCGTTCTCGGCCTGGTGCAGCGGCTGCGCGACCGGGCGCGCATGCCACTCGGCGTCGTCGATCTCGATGTCGAGCACGCCGGCTTCCGCGTCGATCACCAGCGTATCGCCCGTCTTCACCTTGCCCAGCGGGCCGGCCAGCAGCGCTTCCGGCGACACGTGGATCACGGCCGGCACCTTGCCCGACGCGCCCGACATGCGGCCGTCGGTCACCAGCGCGACGTGGAAACCCTGATCCTGCAGCACGCCGAGCAGCGGCGTCAAACGGTGCAGCTCGGGCATCCCGTTCGCGCGCGCGCCCTGGAAGCGCACGACCGCGACGAAATCGCGCTTCAGCTCGCCGCGATCGAACGCTTCCTGCACGGCTTCCTGCGAATCGAACACGATCGCGGGCGCCGTCACCTTGCGGTGCTCGGGCGCGACCGCCGAAATCTTGATCACGCCGCGGCCGAGCCGGCCCTGCATCAGGCGCAGGCCGCCGTCCGGCTGGAACGGGTCGCGGATGCCGCGCAGCACCTTCGTGTCGTGGCTCTCGGCCGCGCCGTCGACCCACGTCAGCTTGCCGTCGATCAGCTTCGGCTCCTTCGTGTAGTGCGACAGTCCCTTGCCGGCGACCGTCGTCACGTCCTCGTGCAGCAGGCCGCCGTCGAGCAGGTTGCGCACCAGGAACGCGACGCCGCCCGCCGCGTGGAAGTGGTTCACGTCGGCCTTGCCGTTCGGGTAGATCTTCGCGAGCAGCGGCACGACGGCCGACAGTTCGTCGAAGTCGTTCCAGTCGATCAGGATGCCGGCCGCGCGCGCGATCGCGACGAGGTGCAGCGTGTGGTTGGTCGAGCCGCCCGTCGCGAGCAGCGCGACGATGCCGTTGACGATCGCCTTCTCGTCGATCACATGGCCGATCGGCGTGTAATGGCCGCGCTCGACGGTCAGGTCGAGCACGCGGCGCGCGGCCTCGGCCGTCAGCGCGGTGCGCAGCGGCGTGTGCGGATGAACGAAGGCCGAGCCCGGCAGGTGCAGGCCCATCAGCTCCATCAGCATCTGGTTGCTGTTCGCCGTGCCGTAGAACGTGCAGGTGCCGTGGCCGTGATACGCGGCCGATTCGGCTTCGAGCAGCGCGTCGCGGCCGACCTGGCCGGTCGCGAACTGCTGGCGGATCTTCGCCTTGTCGTCGTTCGACAGGCCGCTCGTCATCGGGCCGGCCGGCACGAAGATCGTCGGCAGGTGGCCGAACTGCAGCGCGCCGATCAGGAGGCCCGGCACGATCTTGTCGCAGATGCCCAGGCACAGCGCCGCGTCGAACATGTTGTGCGTGAGCGCGATCGCCGTGCCCATCGCGATCGCTTCGCGCGAGAACAGCGACAGCTCCATCCCCGGGTTGCCCTGCGTGACGCCGTCGCACATCGCCGGCACGCCGCCGGCGAACTGCGCGACCCCGCCGTTCTCGCGCGCGGCCGCCTTGATGATCTCGGGGAAATCCTTGTACGGCGCATGCGCGGACAGCATCTCGTTGTACGAGGACACGATGCCGATGTTCGGCTCGCGAATCGCCTTGATCGAGAACTTGTCGTTGCCTTCGAGGCCCGCGAAGCCGTGCGCGAGGTTCGCGCACGACAGCGCGCCGCGTGCCGGGAACTTGCCCTGCGCGCCGTCGATGCGCTGCAGATAGGCGGAACGGGTCGATTGGCTGCGGGCGATCACGCGTTCGGTGACCTTCGCCAGGGTGGGGTGCAGCGACGTCATGCTGGGCGCTCCTGTATGCCGGCCGACACCGGCGGTTGGAATCGTGGGGACGGTCGAGTGCGTCGACCGAACGAAGCCAGTCTAGTAGAAAAACTACAAGCACGCAATGCGGATCGACAGCCGCACAACCCTTATTCCCGCCACCAGCAAGGCTTAAACTAGTGAAAACCCTAATTTCACCTGCCATCACCTCATCAGAAGCACCACAATGACGCTAGTAATTTCATGTAGATTTTCTACAATTCGATTGCGATACACTCGCTCATCCGAACCCGATTTTCACGTACCGCCCCATGCTGCCTCGCATTGAAGCGATCCGCGCCGAGTTGCGCCCGTCCGAGCGCAAGCTCGCCGACTACATCCTCGCCGCGCCGCGCGAGGTGCTCGACCTCGCGATGACCGAGCTGTCGACGCGCGCGGGCGTCAGCCAGCCGACCATCGCCCGCTTCTGCCAGGCGCTCGGCTGCAGCGGCTTTCGCGAATTCAAGATCCGGCTCGCACAGAGCGTCGCGCCGGGCGTGTCGTCGGTCTACCGCGACGTCGAGCCCGACGAACCGGCGCCCGGCATCATCGGCAAGGTGTTCGACCGCACGATCGGCGCGCTGATCGAAGTACGCAACAGCCTGTCCGCCGGCAGCGTCGCCGAGGCGATCGCGCTGCTGTCGAACGCGTCGCGGATCGAGTTCTACGGCGCCGGCGGCTCGGGCATCGCCGCGCAGGACATCCAGCACAAGTTCTTCCGGCTCGGCGTGCCGAGCGTCGCGTACTCGGATCCGCACACGTTCTCGATGTCGTCCGCGCTGCTCGGGCCGCACGACGTCGTCGTCGCGATCTCGAACACCGGCCGCACGCGCGACATCGTCGACGCCGCGCGCTCCGCGCTCGCGTGCGGCGCGAAGGTCGTCGCGATCACGCAGAGCCATTCGCCGCTCGCGAAGCTCGCGACCGTGAGCCTCGCGTCGAACGTTGCCGAGGAAACGGACGTGTTCTCGCCGATGACGTCGCGGATGTCGCACCTCGCGATCGGCGACATCCTCGCGGTCGGCGTGGCGCTGTCGCGCGGCCCCGCGCTGATGGAACGGGTCGGCCGCGCGAAGGAAGCGATTACGCGGCGCCGGATCGACGACGGCACGAAGGATTGACGGCGCGTGGCGGTCGGCCGGCGCATGACCGGCGCATCAGCCGGCACGTAACACGCACGTCAACGACAAACGGCGCCCCGAGGGGCGCCGTCGCGCAGGGGTCCGCACCGGCCACCGCGCCGGCCGCGCCGCTCAGAACGGCTTGATCACGACCAGTGCGACCGCGGCAAGCATGCCGAGCACCGGCAGTTCGTTGAACACGCGATACCACTTGTCGGTACGCTTGTTCTCGCCGCGCTCGAACACTTTCAACAAGTGCCCGCAGTACGCGTGGTAGATCACGAGCAGCAGCACGACCGTCACCTTCGCATGGATCCAGCCCTGCCCCTGCCCGATGCCGATCACGAGCCACAGCCACAGCCCGCAGGCCAGCGCCGGCACCGCGATCATCGTCATGAAGCGGAACAGCTTGCGCGCCATCAGCAGTAGGCGGCGTACCGCGGCCGGATCGGTCTCCATGGCCAGGTTCACGTAGATGCGCGGCAGGTAGAAGAGCCCCGCGAACCACGCGGCGATCAGAACGATATGGAACGTCTTGACCCAGAGCATTGCCATTGGTGGTGCGCCTCGCGGGTTACTGGCGGCCTTCGCCGTGTCCGAGCACGACGTACTTCAGCGACGTCAGCCCTTCCAGGCCGACGGGGCCGCGTGCGTGCAGCTTGTCGTTCGAGATGCCGATTTCCGCGCCGAGGCCGAACTCGAAGCCGTCCGCGAAGCGGGTCGACGCGTTGACCATCACGCTCGCGGAATCGACCTCGCGCAGGAAACGCATCGCGCGGTCGTGATCCTCGGTAACGATCGCATCGGTGTGATGCGAGCCGTAGTGGTTGATGTGCTCGATCGCGGCGTCGAGGCCGTCGACGACCTTGATCGCGAGCACCGGCGCGAGATATTCGGTATGCCAGTCTTCTTCGGTCGCGTCGACGAGCGGACCGACGCCCGCATCGGCGAGCACCGCGCGCGCGGCCGCATCGACGCGCAGCTCGACCTGCTTGTCGCGATACAGCTTGCCGAGCGGCGGCAGCAGCGCAGCCGCGATGCCGCCCGACACGAGCAGCGTCTCCATCGTGTTGCAGGTGCCGTAGCGGTGCGTCTTCGCGTTGTCGCAGACGGTCAGCGCCTTGGCGAGATCGGCGCGATCGTCGACGTACACGTGGCAGATGCCGTCGAGGTGCTTGATCATCGGCACGCGCGCCTCGTTGATCAGGCGCTCGATCAGGCTCTTGCCGCCGCGCGGCACGATCACGTCGACGTATTCGGTCATCGTGATCAGCTTGCCGACCGCCGCGCGATCGGCCGTCGCGACGACCTGCACCGCGTCCTGCGGCAGGCCGGCCGCCTCGAGCCCTTCACCGATCAGCTTCGCGAGCGCCGCGTTCGATTCGAGCGCTTCGGAGCCGCCGCGCAGGATCGTCGCGTTGCCCGACTTCAGGCACAGCGCGGCCGCGTCGATCGTCACGTTCGGGCGCGATTCGTAGATGATGCCGATCACGCCGAGCGGCACGCGCATCTGGCCGACCTGGATCCCGCTCGGGCGATACTTGAGGTTGCCGATCTCGCCGATCGGATCGGCGAGCGACGCGACCTGGCGCAGCCCTTCGACCATCGTTTTCAGCGCCTTGTCCGACAGCGTCAGGCGGTCGACGAACGCTGCATCGAGCCCCTTTTCACGGGCGCGGGCGACGTCGCGCGCATTCGCGTCCTTCAGCACCTGCGCGTCGCGTTCGATCGCGCGGGCCACCGCGTCGAGCGCCGCGTTCTTCGCGGCCGTGCTGGCGCGCGCCATCGCGCGGGAAGCGTGCCGGGCGCGACGGCCCAGGTCGGTCATGTACTGATCGATATCCATCGTGTGACTCGAGAAGCGAGCCGCGCGGAGCGGCATGAATTCGTGGGGGAGCGCGCGGACGGCCATCCGGGGCGGCCATCCGCGCCAGGCCGCGGCAGACACGCCGCGCCGGCAATCGAAATATTGTAAGCGGGTTGCGCCGTGCGCGCTGACGGCCCGGACGGGACCTAGCGTCGCACGCGACCCGCGGTCGGCGGTCGTTCGCCGCGCGCGCCCGCGACCGTCATCGCGAGCTGGAACAGCCCGTCCCACGGATCGGGCGGCGGCTCGTCCTGCGTGCGGCGGCCCGGCACGACGGCCGTGAGCCCCTTGACCTGCCGGTCGAGCTTCGCGGCGAACGCGAGCGCCTTCTCGAGCACGCCTTCCGACACGCGGTTCAGCGCGGGGCCGATCAGCCGCTCGCGCGGCCCCCATACGCGGTTCTCGCGCAGCAGCGTCGCCAGCGGCTTGCCGGCCGTCGCGCCGCGCTTGATCCGCAGCAGCGTGCGCAGTTCCTCGACGACGGCCCACATCACGAGCACGATCGCCTCGCCCTCGCCCTTCAGCCCGTCGATCATCCGAGCGAGCCGCGCGGCGTCGCCGGCGAGCATCGCTTCGTTCAGCTTGAAGACGTCGTAGCGCGCGACGTTCAGCACCGCGTCGTGCACCTGCTCGAACGACAGCGTCCCTTGCGGATACAGCAGCCCGAGCTTCTGGATTTCCTGGTGCGCGGCGAGCAGGTTGCCTTCGACGCGCTCGGCAATGAACTGCAGCGCGCGCCGCCCGTCGTCGCCGGGCGCGGCCCGCTGGCCCTGCATCGCGAGACGCTGGCCGATCCAGTTCGGCAGTTGCGCGCGATCGACCGGATCGATCTTCAGCGCGACGCCGCCGTTCTGCAGCGCGGTAAACCACGCGGATTTCTGCGTGGCCGCATCGAGACGCGGCAACGTGACGAGCATCAGCGCGTCGGGATTGGGCGCGGCCGCGAGCGTCTTCAGCGCATCGGCGCCTTCCTTGCCGGGCTTGCCCGACGGAATGCGCAGCTCGATCAGCTGGCGCTCACCGAACAGCGACATCGCCTGGGTCGCGCCGAGCAGCACGCTCCAGTCGAAGCCGCGCTCGACCGTATGCACCGAACGCTCGGTGAAGCCGGCCGCGCGTGCGGCCGCACGAATGCGGTCGCACGCTTCCTGCGCGAGCAGCGGCTCGTCGCCGTAGACGGTATAGAGCCCGGCCAACCCCTTCGCGAGGTGCGGCTCCAGCGCATCAAGTCGCAATTGCATCGCTACGTGCGCCGTCGATCAGAGCGGCGGCGGCGGCAGCGGCGCGCGCGGCGCGACACCCGGCACCACGTCCTCCGGCGCCGGCGTCAGCGAATGGACGATCGCGAGACGTCGCATCAGCTGGTCGACCGCGTCGTTCTGCATGTCGCCGTACAGGATGTCGGCTTCCTGCGCCTTCGCGTTCGTGTACTGGTCGCTGTACGTCATCGCGCGGTTCAGCGCGATCGCGCTCGGCGGGATCAGCACGGTGCCGTCCTTGCTCGTCAGCGTGTAGTTCAGCGTATAGAACAGCGCGTATTCCTGCGCCGAGCCGAACTTGTTGAGCGTCAGCGTGTTCTGCCCACGCGACTCCCACATGCGCAGCACGGCGTCGGCGTCGTCCGCCGACTTGACGATCTTCGTGTCGCTGCCGGCCTCGACGAGGCGCGTGAGACGCGCCTCGACGGGCGCCGGCGCACCGGCCACCAGCAGGTGCTTGAACGCGTAGTCCTGCTGGCCGCGCAACTGGAAGCCGCATGCCGACAGCGCGACCGCGCTGCCGACGAGCATCAAAAACGATCTGCGGATCACCTTCGCTCCTTCTGGGTACGTCCGACGGCCGGCGGCCGTCAGACGACGATGTTCACGAGGCGGCCCGGCACGACGACGATCTTCTTCGCCGGCTTGCCGTCGCTGAACTTCGCGAATGCTTCGTCGGCCACCGCCGCGGCTTCGATCGCCTCGCGGCTCGCGTCCTTCGCCACCTTCAGCGCGCCGCGCACCTTGCCGTTCACCTGCAGCACGAGTTCGATCTCGGCCTGCTCGAGCGCGGCCTCGTCGACCTTCGGCCACGGCGCGTCGAGCAGCGGGCCGAATTCGTCCGCGTAGCCGAGTGCCTTCCACAGCTCGAACGTGACGTGCGGCACGACCGGGTACAACACGCGCAGCAGCACGCCGTACGCTTCGCGCAGCACGCCGGGCGTCGCGCCCTTCGCGCCGTCGATCGCGTTCAGCATCTTCATCGCGGCCGACACGACCGTGTTGTACTGCAGGCGCTGGTAGTCGAAATCGGCCTGCTTCAGCACGCTGTAGATCTCGCGGCGCAGCGCCTTGTCGGCTTCGCCGAGCGCGGCTGCATCGAAGCCCGCGCGCGCGGCGAGCGCCTCGCGGTTGCCGTAGCCGAAGCTCCACACGCGGCGCAGGAAGCGGCTCGCGCCTTCGACGCCCGCGCCCGACCATTCGAGCTGCTGCTCGGGCGGTGCGGCGAACATCGTGAACAGGCGCGCGGTGTCGGCGCCGTACAGGTCGATCAGCACCTGCGGATCGACGCCGTTGTTCTTCGACTTCGACATCTTCTCGATGCCGCCGAGCACGACCGGCTGGCCGTCCGTATTCAGCGTCGCGCCGACCGGGCGGCCCTTGTCGTCGTGCGTGACCGTCACGTCGGCCGGGTTGTACCAGGTCTTCTTGCCCGAAGCGTCCTCGCGGTAGAACGTCTCGTTCAGCACCATCCCCTGCGTGAGCAGGTTCTTCGCCGGCTCGCCGAACTTCACGAGGCCGAGGTCGCGCATCACCTTGGTCCAGAAGCGCGAATACAGCAGGTGCAGGATCGCGTGCTCGATGCCGCCGATGTATTGGTCCATCGGCATCCAGTAATCGGTGCGTGCGTCGACCATCGTGTCGGCGTCCGGCGCCGTGTAGCGCGAGAAGTACCACGACGAATCGACGAACGTGTCCATCGTGTCGGTTTCGCGCTTCGCGGCCGCGCCGCACTTCGGGCACGAACAGTTCAGGAACGCTTCCGACTTCGCGAGCGGGTTGCCCGAGCCGTCCGGCACGAGGTCTTCCGGCAGCACGACCGGCAGGTCCTGTTCCGGCACCGGCACGTCGCCGCACGACGGGCAGTGGATGATCGGGATCGGCGTGCCCCAGTAGCGCTGGCGCGATACGCCCCAGTCGCGCAGGCGCCACGTGACCTGCTTGTCGCCGAAGCCGCCGGCGTTCAGGTCGGCCGCGACCGCGTCGACCGCTTCCGCGTAGCGCAGGCCGTCGTACTTGCCGCTGTTCACGCAGACCGCGGTTTCCTTGTCGCCGTACCACTCCTGCCATGCGTCGAGCGAGTACGTCTGGCCTTCGGCCGAGATCACCTGCTTGATCGGCAGGTCGTACTTCTTCGCGAACGCGAAGTCGCGCTCGTCGTGGCCCGGCACGCCCATCACCGCGCCTTCGCCATAGCTCATCAGCACGTAGTTGCCGATCCACACCTCGACCGGCTCGCCGGTCAGCGGGTGCTTGACCGAGAAGCCCGTCGCG
Organism: Burkholderia sp. YHN3-13; assembly: GCF_055810675.1. NCBI lineage: Bacteria > Pseudomonadati > Pseudomonadota > Betaproteobacteria > Burkholderiales > Burkholderiaceae > Burkholderia > Burkholderia sp. YHN3-13. Next base: position 236,127 of record NZ_JBVVNQ010000007.1, read on the forward strand.
ACGCCCTTCTTTTCCATCGTCGCGACGTCGGCTTCGGCGACGCCGCCGCGCTTGCATTCGTCGATGAACGCGAGCAGTTCCGGCTTGTCCTGCGCCAGACGCGTGGCGAGCGGGTGCTCGGCCGCGATCGCGCAGAACGTGACGCCCATGATCGTGTCGGCGCGCGTCGTGAACACGCGCAGCAGCTTCTGCTCGCCGTCGAGTTCGTACGGGAAGCCGAAGTTCACGCCGAAGCTCTTGCCGATCCAGTTCTGCTGCATGATCTTCACGCGCTCGGGCCAGCCGAGGCCGTCGAGGTCGTTCAGCAGTTCATCGGCGTACTGCGTGATGCGCAGGTAGTACATCGGGATCTCGCGCTTCTCGACGAGCGCGCCCGAGCGCCAGCCGCGCCCGTCGATCACCTGCTCGTTCGCGAGCACGGTCTGGTCGACCGGGTCCCAGTTCACGGTGCCCGTCTTCTTGTACGCGATGCCCTTCTCGAGCATCTTCAGGAACAGCCACTGGTTCCACTTGTAGTAGTCGGGCTTGCACGTCGCGATCTCGCGCGACCAGTCGATCGCGAGGCCCATCGACTGCATCTGGCCCTTCATGTAGTCGATGTTGTCGTAGGTCCACTTCGCGGGCGGCACGCCGTTCGCCATCGCGGCGTTCTCGGCCGGCATCCCGAACGCGTCCCAGCCCATCGGCATCAGCGTGTTGTAGCCGTTCATCCGCAGATAGCGGTACATCACGTCGTTGATCGTGTAGTTGCGCACGTGACCCATGTGCAGCTTGCCGGACGGGTACGGCAGCATCGACACGCAGTAGAACTTCGGCTTCTGCGAATCTTCCTGCGTCTTGTAGGCATCGGCTGCGCGCCAGTCGCCCTGGGCGGCGGCTTCGACGTCGGCGGGTACGTATCTTTCGTGCATGGTGTGGTTCGGGCTAGGCTTTAAGCGGCGCGACGGCTCGCGCGCAGAAGTGGATCGAAAGGCGTGCATGCCCGGCGCGGGAACAGGCGGGCTGTTGCCGGACCGGGAAAAACGACGATTATACCGCCCGCGCCGGCCCGCACGGCCGGTCTCGCGGGCCGGGGCCCGCAACCGGGGCGCGTCAGGGTTTCGCCGGGGCGGCGGCCGGCGCGGCGGCGCCCGCCTGCGGCGGCACGTCGGTCACGAAACCGATCCGCGTGAGGCCCGCGGCCTGCGCGGCGCCCATCACCTGCGCGATCACGTCGTAGCGCGTCGCGCGCGACGCGCGCAGCCGCAGCTCCGGCGGCGCGGCGCCCGCGGCGGCGGCCCGGAAGCGCGCGGGCAGCGCGTCGAGCGCGACGGGCGCGTCGTCCCAGTACAGCTTGCCGGCGTCGTCGATCGACAAGGTGACGGATAACGGCGTGTCGCGCGCGACGCTGGCCGCGACCTTCGGCAGGTCGAGCCGGATCGCGTGCGTCATCAGCGGCGCGGTGATGATGAAGATGACGAGCAGCACGAGCATCACGTCGATCAGCGGCGTCATGTTGATCTCCGCCATCGGCGCGGACGTCTTGTGGTGCTCGAGCCCGCCGAATGCCATGGTCGTTCCTCCCGCGCCCGTCGGTCAGGCGCCCGCCGCGCACACGAACACGTGCAGGTCGCGCGCGAAACCGTCGAGTTCCTCGGCGAGCTGCCGGACGAGCCGCCCGAGGATGTTGTAGGCCAGCACCGCGGGAATCGCGACGACGAGCCCGAACGCGGTCATGATCAGCGCCTCGCCGACCGGCCCCGCGACGTTCTCGATCTGCGCCTGCCCGCTCGCGGCGATGCTGCCGAGCGCGTGGTAGATGCCCCACACGGTGCCCAGCAGCCCGACGAACGGCGCGGTGCTGCCGATCGACGCGAGCAGCACCTGGCCGAATTCGAGACGCCGCTGCGAGCGCAGCATCGCGTGGCGCAGCGCGCGCAGCACGCGTTCGCCGCGCTCCACGCGCGCGGCCAGCGCGGCCGGGTCATGGTCGTCGGCCGCGTCGCGCGCGGCTTCGGCGAGCGGCACGAACACGCGCTCGCGATCCGCGCCGGCGAGCGCGGCAATGCCCGCGTCGAGCGACGGCGCGCGCCAGAACGCGGCGAGCGCGCGCGGCCCCTGGCGCTTCGCGCGGACCAGGAGCCAGGCTTTCATGAAAAGGAAGCACCAGCTGGCGACGGACATCGCCAGCAGCACATAGGCGACCGCATGCGTGATCGCATCGCCGCTTTCGAGGTAGTGGACAACGCCGGTGGGTATCGCCATCGGAGTTTCCCCGTGGGTCAGCGCAGGCCGAGCACGTCCTGCATGTCGAACAGGCCGGCGCCGCGCGCCGACAGGAAGCGGACCGCGCGCAACGCGCCCTGCGCGTACGACACGCGGCTCGACGATTTGTGCGTGATCTCGATGCGCTCGCCGATCCCGGCGAACAGCACCGTGTGATCGCCGACGATGTCGCCGCCGCGCACGGCCGCGAAGCCGATCGACGACGGGTCGCGCTCGCCCGTCACGCCGTGGCGGCCGTACACCGCGCACTCGTCGAGCGAGCGGCCGAGCGCGCCGGCGACGGCCTCGCCCATCATCAGCGCGGTGCCCGACGGCGCATCGACCTTGTGGCGGTGGTGCGCCTCGATGATCTCGATGTCGTAGCCGTGCGAGAAATGCTTCGCCGCGAATTCGAGCAGCTTCAGCGTGACGTTCACGCCGACGCTCATGTTCGCCGCGAACACGATGCCGATCCTGGCCGCCGCGGCCTGCAGCTCGGCCTTCTGCTCGGCGGTGAAGCCGGTCGTGCCGATCACGAGCTTCACGTCGTGGCGCAGCGCGGCCGCGATGTGGGCCATCGTGCCTTCCGGGCGCGTGAAATCGATCAGGTAGTCGGCCTGCGCGAACACGGCGTCGAGGTCGTCGGTCAGCTTGATCCCGGTTTCCTTGCCGAGGAACGCACCGGCGTCCTGGCCGAGGAACGGCGAATCGGCGCGGTCGAGCGCGCCGATGAGCTGCGCGTCGGCATCGTTGAGAACGGCTTCGATCAGCATCCGGCCCATTCGGCCCGATGCGCCGGCAATCGCAATCTTCATGGCTTTCTACACGACAGGTCTAAAGGCGGGCGGCGCGAGCCGCCCTGGTTCCGCAACCGCGCTTACTGCGCCGGCGCGGTGAGCGGCTGGTTCTGCAGGTTGTCCGAACCTTGCGGACCGACGGGCGGCGACGCCTCGTTCGACACGTTCGGCTGCGGCGGGCGGTGGAACTGGAACTGCGGCTGGATCGCCGGCGCGGCGCCCGGCGGCTGGCCGCCCGGCACCGGTGCGCCGCCCGAGGCCTGCGCGGACGGCGTGAAGCGGCGTGCGGCCGAACCCTGTCCCGACACCTGGTTGGTCGCGCGGTTCGCCGCACGGGCGGCCTGCGCGTTCGCATCCTGGTCGACCGCCGCGCCGGAGGCCGGCACGACGGACGGGCTGGCGACGACATCCGGCACCGGCGTACTCGCCGCCGCCTGCGCCTGCGCGGCGCTCGCGGCAGCGGCTTCCGACGCCTTCCGCGCCGCCGCGGCCGCCTTCGCCTTCTTGCCGCCGCGGTCACCGTCGATGTCGGCCAGCAGGTCGAGCTCGGACGGCAGGTTGTCGGCGCCCGTCCAGCCCGCGAGGCGATCGCCCGCGAACGTCACGACGAGATCGCGCTGCTGGACGATCGACGTCGAGCCGCGCTTGAAGTAGAAGAGGTAATCCCAGCGGTCGGCGTGGAACATGTCCGCCAGCAGCGGCGTGCCGAGCAATGCCCGGACCTGCTCGCGCGTCATGCCGACCTGCAGTTGCGCGGCTTTCTCCTGCGATACGAAGTTGCCCTGCACGACGGTGATCCGATAGGGCGTGATGCTCTGCGCAATGCGCTGCGTCACGCTGTCGTACGACGAACAACCCGCCAGCGCGACGACGGCGGCGGCAGCGATGATGGCACTCCGCATGCGACTCCTCTGAAAGTGCGAAAGCGATTCTGGGATCATTTCCTTCACCGTGCTGGCCCGCGTGCAGGCCGCGCGTGTTTCTGGAACGGCGAAAAGCCGGTAACATTGAAGCCCTGCATTGTACTCTAGGGATGCCTAGCCATGACCAATCCGACGGATCTCAAGAATATCGGGCTAAAGGCCACCCTACCGCGCCTCAAGATTCTCGAGATCTTCCAGCAGAGCCCGGTGCGCCACCTGACGGCCGAAGACGTCTACCGGAACCTGCTCAACGAGCAGCTCGACATCGGGCTCGCGACCGTCTACCGCGTGCTCACGCAGTTCGAGCAGGCCGGCCTGCTCACGCGCAGCAACTTCGAATCGGGCAAGGCCGTGTTCGAGCTGAACGAGGGCTCGCACCACGATCACCTCGTGTGCCTCGATTGCGGCCGCGTCGAGGAATTCTTCGATGCCGAGATCGAAAGCCGCCAGCAGGCGATCGCGAAGGAGCGCGGCTTCCGGCTCCAGGAGCACTCGCTCGCGATGTACGGCTCGTGCACGACCGAGAACTGCCCGCACCGCAAGCACTGAGCCGCCGATTCGCGTGCGTCGCGCACGCAGCACGGCCCGGCCGGCATCTCGCCGCCCGGGCCGTTTTTCTTTTCGGTCCGTGCCGCGCGGGGCGCGCGGGCCGGCCAATATTGCTTACGAATGCCCTTCGACGCTCGCGCAAGCCGGCTCGAATGCCAGCGTCCATGCGCACTCGAGCGGGATCTCGTCGCAGTTCGGCTGCGGGCCGCCGCGATCGACGATCACGAAATCGCTGAGCGCGTCGAGCGCGAGCAGCGGATGGTGCCAGACGCCCTTCGCGTAGTTCACGCCCTGCCAGCCTTCGGCCAGGAACGCGCGCATCGCGTCGGGCCGGAAGTCGCCGGCCGGCGCGACGACGATCGCATAACGCGACACGGCCGCGAGCGGAATGAATGCCTGGCTGCCGTGCGGGTGGCGCTCCATCAGCGTGACCGCGACCGGCAGCGCGCGCGGCTGCGCGCGAAACACGCTGACGAGCGGCCGGCCGCCGTCCGCGCACACGTCGATCGCCGCGAGATCGTGGAAGCGCTCGGTCGTGCCGCCGTTGATCGGGAAGTGCCGCGCGCCTTCGAGCGCGATCACGTCGCCGAACGGCGCGAACGCCTCGCGGGTCAGGCGTTCGACGCGCAGGATGCGGGATCCGGTCATGACGCTGCCCTCCTTCAGGCCGGCTCGCCCCACAGACGCAGGCGCGACACGCCGCCGTCCGGGAAGATGTTGAAGCGCACGTGCGTGACGGGGCCGAGCGCCGCGAGCTGGTCGAACGTGTGCACGTGATCCATCTGCAGCTTCTGCTCGCCGAGCAGTTCGGCCCAGAACATCGCCTGCGTGACGAGCGAATCGTCGGTGCCGCCCGCGACGTGCGCGGCCTGCAGCGAACAGCGGTCGGGGAAATTGCCCTTGAAGAACGCCGTGTCGACCTCGACGCGCCGGATGATGCCCGGCCGCGCGAGCGCGACGATCGCCCAGTCGTTGCCGGGCTCGCGGCGGCGCCGCGTTTCCCAGCCGTCGCCCATGTTCGCGCCGCGCCCCGGCATCAGCATCTGCGATGCCGGCCCGAAGTGCTGGTTGTTCGCGGCCACCAGATAACCGCCGTTCTCGATCGCCGCGAGATCGACGAGCTCGCCGGCCGGCACGTGGCGCCAGTCGCGCTGCGGCTGGCCGTACACGCGCAGCCGTGCGAGCCCGCCGTCCGGATACAGGTTCACGCGCAGATGCGTGACCGGCTGCGCGTCGTCGACGCTCACGTAGTGGTGTGAATTGCCCTGCAGCGTCGTCGCGGGGACGATCGTGCGCCACGCGGCGTCGTCGGGCGGCGTGTCGCCGTCGACGGCGCACGCCTCGATCGACGCGGCCGGCGGAAAATTGCCGGTGAAGTGGCTCGTATCGAGGTCGACGCCATGGATCACGCCCGGCCGCGCGAGGCGCACCACGCAGAAATCGTGGCCGGTCGTGCGCTTGCGGCGCGTTTCCCAGCCGTCCATCCACTTGCCGTGGTCGTCGTACTTGCCGGGAATGAACACGGCCGGCTCCGGATTCAGCATGCGCTCCTTCGGCGCGAAGAATTCGTCGCTGGCGAACAGCGCCTGCGCCCCGAGGCGCGGGTCGGCAAGGTTCATGTAGCGCCGCGCAAACGCGGGCGCGTTCGGATCGAGAATGGGGGCTGCCATGTCGTCTCCTGATTTCCGGTTATTTCTGGTGAAAGGCCGGCGCATCGAGGCGCCGGCGCATGCAAGACGAGCGCGCGCAACGGCCGGGGGCGAAGCCGGCCCGCGCGCCGAGCCGCGCTCAGAGCGCGTGAGCCTGGTCGCCGCCCACCGGCGCCGCGCGGCCTGCCTCGTCGGCCGGCACGTAGCGCAGCTCGCGGTTCAGCACGCGCGTCGCACGGGCGCGGTCGATGTCGTTTTCCCATACCGCGACGACGACCGTCGCGACGCAGTTGCCGATCAGGTTGGTCAGCGCGCGGGCGATGCCGACGAACCAGTCGACCGGCAGGATCAGCACGAGGCCGAGCACCGGGATCGCGGGGATCGCCGACAGCGTCGCCGCGAGGATCACGATCGCCGAACCGGGGATGCCGTGCGCGCCCTTCGACGTGACGAGCGACACGAGCAGCACGACGATCAGGTCATGGGTCGACAGCGGCGTGTTGGTCGCCTGCGCGATGAACAGCACCGCGAGCGTCAGGTAGATCGAGAAGCCGTCGAGGTTGAACGAATAGCCGGTCGGGATCACGAGGCCGACCGTCGAATCCTTGATGCCCATGTATTCGAGCTTGCTCATCACCTGCGGCAGCACCGCGTCCGACGACGCCGTGCCGAGCACGATCGACAGTTCCTCGCGCAGGTAGCGAATCAGCTTGAACACCGAGAAGCCCGCGATGCGCATCACGATGCCGAGCACGACCGTGACGAACACGAAGCAGCTCACGTAGAACACCGCGACGAGGTAGCCGAGCTGCTTGAGCGACGCGACGCCGTACTTGCCGGTCGTGAACGCGATCGCGCCGAGCACGCCGAGCGGCGCGAGCTTGATGATGAAGCCGATGATCCGGAAGAACACGTGCGACAGTTCCTCGATCAGCGAGTTGACGCGCTGCGCCTTGTCGCCCAGCAGCGACAGCGCGGAGCCGAACAGCACCGCGAACACGAGGATCTGCAGGATGTCGCCCTTCGCGAACGCGTCGATCGCGGTGTCGGGGATGATCTTCATCAGGTAGCCGGCCGTGTCCTTCAGGCTTTCGGCGTTCTTCGCGTACGACGCGAGCGACGCGGCGTCGAGCGAGCGCAGGTCGATGTTCATCCCGACGCCCGGGCGCGTGAACCACGCGAGCACCAGACCGATGCCGAGCGCGATCGTCGTCATCACCTCGAAGTAGACGACGGCCTTCAGGCCGACCCGGCCGACCTTCTTCAGGTCGCCCGCATTGGCCATCCCGCTGACCACGACGCAGAACACGATCGGGCCGATGACCATCTTGATCAGCTTCAGGAAGCCGTCGCCGAGTGGCCGCAGCGACTCGGCGAAGTGCGGGAAGAACGCGCCTAGCGCGACCCCCAGGATCAATGCGACGACTACCCGGCCAAACAGCGAATTGAGGAATTTCGACACGGCGCTCTCCCGATCCAACGGTTGCAGTTTCGTCTGTTCATACTGGTAAGACCAGTGATGTTATGGTGGATAGTAGGAAGCCGATATAGTGGCGTCAAGGACCGACAAAATAGGGATTTCCCGCCCCTGCCCGCCCGCTTGGGACGCATCTGACAGGGTCGGATCGTGGCTTTCCCGTAGGGGCGTCGTGCACTGCCCGCGTGCGGATTACAATGCCGGTCAGACCGGCCAAAGTCCACACCATGAAAAACGTTCCGCATACCGTGACCGACGCCGCCATCGCGACGATCCGCGACCGGATCGAGGCAGGCGTTTATCCGGTCGGCAGCCTGCTGCCGGCCCAGCGCCAGCTCTCCGAGGAGCTGGAAATCAGCCGCGCGTCGCTGCGCGAGGCGCTGTCGACGCTCGAGGCGCTCGGGATGCTGCGCATCCGGGCGGGCAAGGGTGTGTATGTCGAAAGCGCGCAGGCGTCGGCCGCGCATCCGTGGCAGTTCTCCGAACAGTCGTCGCCGCCCGATACGTACCAGATGCGCTATGCGCTCGAAGGGTTCGCCGCGCGGATGGCCGCGCGCGTCGTCAGCGACGCCGACATCGCATGGTTCGAGGACAACCTCGCCGACCTGCACGTCGCACTGACCGACAACGCGATCGACGAAGCGTCGCAGCTCGACTTCGACTTCCACATGCGGATCATCCATCTGGCCGGCAACGCGGCGATCGAATCGGTGCTGCGCAGCAGCGCGGACATCATGAAGGAAAGCCAGCGCATGCCGTTCTACCGGCGCGAGCTGCTGCTGTCGACGTGGCACGAGCACCGCGCGATCGTCGACGCGCTGATCGCGCGCGATGCGGCCGCCGCGGGCACCGCGATCGAAACGCACATCGCGAACGCCGCGCAGCGCGCAGGCATCTTCTTCCCGACGCCCGGCGCCTGACGCGCCCCCGGTTCCCAAACGGCCCGGGCGTCCCGGTCACCCGCCCGACGGATAGCGGAACGCGAGCGCGCGCTCGGTGAACGCGCGCGCCGCGACGCTGCGGTACGCGCCCTTGCGCGTGAGCAGCGCGGCCGTGCGGGCCGGCAGCGGCGGATCGATCTCCAGCGCGCACAGCTCGCCGCTCTCGCGCGCGATCGCATCGGGCAGCACCGTCGCAAGCCGGCCGCATCGCACGAGCTCCAGCACCGCGCTGATCGTATTCGTCTCGATCGCGATCGTCGGCCGCGCGCCATGCTCGATGAAGTACCGGTCGATGCGCTCGCGCGTCGCGAACGCGCGGCTCAGCAGCACCAGCGGCTCGCCGCCGAGCTCGGCCGGCGTCAGCGCGCGGCGGCGCCGCGCGAGACGGTGCGTGCGGCCCGTCACGAGCGCGAGCGGCTCGTCCCACAGCGGCAGCGCGTCGATGTCCGGCGCGCGCGGCGGCATGAACGCGAAACCCGCGTCGAGCCGGTCGTCGGCGAGCAGCGCCTCGATGCGCGCCTGCGGCATCGCGTCGATCGTCAGCGCGACGTTCGGGTAATCGGTGTGAAAACCGTCGATCAGCGAGCCGCTCAGGTAGGCCGCGAAGGTCGGCATCATCGCGAGCCGCAGCGACCCGCCACCGAGATCGGCAACGTCGTGCAGCGCGCGCTGCCCCGCATCGAGCTCGTGCAGCGCGGCGCGCGCATGGCGTGCATAGACTTCGCCGAATTCGGTGAGCCGCACCGTGCGGCCCGAGCGGTCGAACAGCTGCACGCCGAGCGTGTCCTCGAGCTGGCGCACCTGCTGCGACAGCGTGGGCTGCGACACGTGCAGCGCATCGGCCGCGCGCGTGAAACTGCGTTGCTCGGCGACGGCCAGGAAATAGCGGATGTGGCGAAGAAGCATCGCGGCCAACGTATTGGTTTCACCAATGAATACCATAACGATCCAGTCTTGGACGCTATGGAGCGATTCCCGCATCATACGCACATCCGTTCCCGTGCCTCGCACCTGTCCGCACCGGAGCGGCCCGCCCGGGCCCGCCCTGCCTGCGCCCGCCGCACGACGATCCGCCGCGCGCCCGATCCGGGCCCGGCCGCGATCCGCCCGGCGCGCATCGGCCCACCGCCGATCCGTCACACCGGCCCCGATTTCCGTCACCCCGCGCAACCGACGGCCCCGTGCCGCCGGCCGGCGCCGCCGTTTTTTCACGACCATGGAACCGCATCACGACAACCATCCTCCGCTGACCCGCGGCATGACGCTGCTGTTCGCCTGCGCGTGCGGCATCGTCATCGGCAACATCTATTATGCGCAGCCGCTGCTCGCCGCGATCGCGCGCAGCTTCGGCCGCGCGCCGGCCGAGCTCGGCTATCTCGTCACGCTGACGCAGCTCGGTTATGCGGCGAGCCTGCTGCTGATCGTCCCGCTCGGCGACGCGGTCAACCGCCACACGCTGATCGTGCGGCTGCTGATGCTCAACGTCGTCGCGCTGGCCGCCGTGACCGTCAGCACCAATTTCACGACGTTCGTCGTCGCGAACGTCGCGGTCGGCTTCGTCACCTGCTCGACGCAGCTGCTCGTCCCGTTCGCGGCATCGCTCGCCGACGCGCGCTCGCGCGGCCGCGCGGTCGGTACCGTGATGAGCGGCCTGTTGCTCGGCATCCTGCTCGCGCGCGTCGCGGCCGGCGCGATCGCCGACGGGTTCGGCTGGCGTGCGGTGTACGGCATCGCCGCGGTGATGGTGCTCGCGCTGACCGGCGTGCTCGCCGTGAAGCTGCCGCAGGATCGCCGCGACACGCGCGTCGACTATGCGGCGCTGATGAAGTCGCTCGTCGCGCTGGTGCGCGCGCAACCGCTGATCGCGCTGCGCTCGACCTACGGCGCGCTGGTGTTCGCGTGCTTCAGCCTGCTGTGGACGGGCCTCACGTTCCTGCTGAGCCAGCCGCCGTACGGCTATTCCGAAGGCCGGATCGGCCTGTTCGGCGTCGTCGGCGCGGTGGGCGCGCTCGCGGCGACGTCGGCCGGCCGGCTCGTCGATCGCGGCCACGGCAACGCGGCGACGGGGCTGTTCGCCGCGGCCGTGCTCGCGTCGTTCGCACTGATCGCGGCCGGCGCGCATTCGCTCGCGGCGCTGATCGCGGGCATCCTGCTGCTCGACGTCGGCGTGCAGGGCATGCACATCTCGAACCAGAGCGTGATCTACGCGCTGGCCGGGAACGCGCGCAGCCGCGTGACGACGATCTACCTGACGAGCTACTTCATCGGCGGCGCGCTCGGGTCGTTCGCGGCGAGCGTCGCGTACGGCATCGCCCGCTGGCGCGGCGTGTGCATCGCGGGCGCGGCGCTGTCGGGGGTGCTGATCGCGCTGTGGCTCGCCTCGCAGCGTGTCGGCACGCGGCAGGTCACGCCGTAACGCGATCCTCCGTTTCCGCGATACGACGACCGAGGCACGCCGCGCGAATCGCGGGCGTGCCTCGTGGCGACGGCGTCGAGGCCGTCGCGGGTCAGCGCCGCGCCGTCACGCGGTCTCGCCCGCGAAATCGATCAGCACCTTCATCGCGCGCTGCCGGTCGCCGGCCAGTTCGAACGCGAGATTCGCATCGCGCATCGGGAACACGCGCGTGACGGCCGGCCGCAGGTCGACGCGCCCCGCATTGATCAGCTGCACCGCGAGCGCGAATTCCGCGTGGAAGCGGAACGATCCGCAGATCGACAGCTCCTTCGCGACCACGACGTTCTGCGGCAGGCTGACGTCGCCGCCGAGCCCGAGCTGCACGACGACACCGCGCGGCCGCATCACGTCCAGCCCGTCTCGCAGCGCCCGCGCATTGCCCGAACACTCGATCATCACGTCGAACGTGCCCTTGTCGGCGGCGTAACGCGCGACCCAGCCGGCATCGGCGGCCGCGTTGATCGTGCGGTCGGCGCCGAGCGCACTGGCCACCGCCAGCGGCGCCTCGACGACGTCGGTCGCGACGATCTCCGTCGCGCCGTGCACGCGCGCGGCCGCGACCGCAAGCACGCCGATCGGCCCGCACCCCGACACGAGCACCCGCTTGCCGATCAGCGGGCCCGCGCGCGACACCGCATGCAGCCCGACCGCGAACGGCTCGGCGAGCGCCGCGAGCGACAGCGGCACGTGATCGGCAACCTTCACGCACTGCACGGCGTCGCATACGAGCGCGTTGCGGAACGCGCCCTGCACGTGCGGCATGCGCATCGCGCTGCCGTAGAAGCGCATGTCGAGACACTGGTTCGGCAGCCCTTCGAGGCAGTAGCGGCACGCGCCGCACGGCCGGCTCGGATTGACCGCGACGCGGTCGCCGACTTTCACCGACGTCACGTCCGGCGCGACCTCCGCGACCGTGCCGGCCACCTCGTGGCCGAGCACCATCGGCTGCTGCAGCCGGATCGCGCCGAAGCCGCCATGCCGGAAGTAATGCAGGTCGGAGCCGCAGATGCCGCCCATCGCGACGTCGACGCGCACCTGGCCCGGGCCGATCTCGCCCGCGTCCTGCTCCTCGACCCGCAGGTCGTTCGGCCCGTGGATCACCACACACATGCAACGCATACGCATGACCCTCTCCTCTCGTCAAACGGCGCTGGTCAGGCCACCATCCACGAACAGCGTCTGGCCGTTCACGAAATCGGAGGCGGCCGACGCGAGAAAGATCGCCGCGCCGCACAGCTCGTCGACGCGCCCCCAGCGACCGGCCGGCGTGCGCTTGCACAGCCAGTCCGAGAACGCCGCGTCGTCGACCAGCGCGCGATTCAGTTCGGTTTCGAAATAGCCGGGCGCGAGGCCGTTCGCCTGGATGCCGTGGCGCGCCCAGTCGGCGCACATCCCCTTCGTCAGCATCCGCACCGCGCCCTTGGTCGCCGCATACGGCGCGATCGTCGGCCGCGCGAGTTCGCTCTGCACCGAGCAGATGTTGATGATCTTCCCGTGGCCGCGCGCGATCATGTGCCGCGCGACGGCCTGCGCGACGTTGAACACGCCGTCGAGGTTCACGCGCATCAGCGCATGCCAGTCGTCCGGATCGAACGTGTCGAGCGGCGCGCGGCGCTGGATGCCCGCGTTGTTCACGAGGATGTCGATCGCGCCGATGCGCGCCTCGGCATCGTCGATCGCCGCGCGCACCTGCGCGTGCTCGGCCACGTCGAACACCGCATGGTCGGCCGTGAAGCCTTCGTCGCGGAAACGGCGCGCGAGCGTCGCGGCCTTCTCCTCATTGCGATCGTTGATGACGATCGCCGCGCCGGCTTCCGCGAGTCCGCGGGCGAGCGTCAGCCCGATCCCGCGTCCGGAGCCGGTAATCAGTGCGCGGCGGCCGTCGAGGCGGAACCGGTCAAGCGCGTGGGTCATCGATGTCTCCTCATCTCAGGGGAGCCGGCTGCCCGTCGCGGCCGGTCTCGCGTCGACGTTATCTTCCACCGGCGGCCGGGCCCCGCGCCAATGCTTGTTTTTGATCCGGTTATCATGAAATCTGATTACCGCCCACGGGGGCCCGCCGACCATGGAACTCAAGCAATTACGCGCCTTCGTCACGCTCGCGGAAGAGCTGCATTTCGGGCGCGCCGCGCGGCGCCTGTGCATCGTGCAACCCGCGTTGAGCATGCAGATCAAGGCACTCGAGGAAGCACTCGGCGCGCGCCTGTTCGAGCGCGACCGGCACAAGGTCGAACTGAGCGACACCGGGCGCGTGTTCCTGCCCGAAGCACGCGCCACGCTGCAGCAGGCCGCGCGCGCGGAGCAGATGGCGCGGCTGTCGAGCCGCGGCGAAATCGGCACGCTGCGGATCGCGTTCGTGTCGTCGGTGCTGCCCGCGGTGCTGCCGGCCGTGCTGCGCACGATGCGCGAGCGTTATCCGCTGATCGCGCTCGACCTGAAGGACATGCCGACGCCCGACCAGATCGCCGCACTGCGCGACCGGCGGATCGATTTCGGGATGATCCGGCTGCCGGCCGCGTATGCGGGCATCGACACGCGCGTGATCCTGGAAGAAGGCTTCGTCGTCGCGCTGCCGCTCGATCATCCGCTCGCGGTGCACGACCCGATCCCGCCGGCCGCGCTGCGCGGCCGGCCGGTGTTCGTGCTCGCGCGCCGCTACGCGCCCGGCTTTCACGACGACATGCTGCTCGCGCTGAGCCGCGCGGGCACGACGCTCGAGATTGCCCAGGAGTTCGGCGAATTCACGACGATGCTCGCGCTCGTCGCGGCGGGCATGGGGATCGGACTGATCCCGGCGGAAGCCGCGAGCGCGCTGCCGCCGAACGTGCTCGCGCGGCCGCTCGACCTGGCCGGGCACCGCACCGGCATCGGCCTCGCGTGGACCGATCTCGACAGCCCGCTGAAGCGTGCGTTCGCCGCCGCGCTCGAGCAGGTGACCGCGGCGTGAGCCACCGAACGCGGCAACAAAAAAGCCCGACCGGAAAAACCGGCCGGGCTCGTTCGCCGCGCAGGCCGCGTCGCGGCGGCCGCGCAACGTGCGGGATTACTTCGCGTTCGCGAATGCGACAGCGGTATCCAGCATGCGGTTCGAGAAACCCCACTCGTTGTCGTACCAGCTCGACACCTTGACGAGACGGCCCGACACCTTGGTCAGCGTCGCGTCGAACGTCGACGAAGCCGGGTTGTGGTTGAAGTCGATCGACACCAGCGGTGCGTCGTTGTAGCCGAGGATGCCCTTCAGCGCGCCTTCCGATGCTTCCTTCATGATCGCGTTGACTTCCTCGACCGTCGTGTCGCGCTTTGCGATGAACGACAGGTCGACGATCGACACGTTGATCGTCGGGACGCGGATCGCGTAACCGTCGAGCTTGCCGTTCAGTTCCGGCAGCACGAGGCCGACGGCCGACGCCGCGCCGGTCTTCGTCGGGATCTGGCTGTGCGTGGCCGAACGCGCGCGGCGCAGGTCTTCGTGATAGACGTCCGTCAGCACCTGGTCGTTCGTGTATGCGTGGATCGTCGTCATCAGGCCGGTTTCGAGGCCGATCTTGTCGTTCAGCGGCTTGACGAGCGGCGCGAGGCAGTTCGTCGTGCACGATGCGTTCGAGATGACGGTGTGCTCGGCCTTCAGCACGTCGTGGTTCACGCCGTAGACGATCGTCGCGTCGACGTCCTTGCCGCCCGGCGCCGAGATGATGACCTTCTTCGCGCCGCCCTTCAGGTGCGCGCTCGCCTTTTCCTTCGTCGTGAAGAAGCCCGTGCATTCCATCACGACGTCGACGCCCAACTCGCCCCACGGCAGTTCGGCCGGGTTGCGGTTCGCCAGCACGCGGATCTTGTCGCCGTTCACGACGAGGTAGTCGCCGTCGACCGACACTTCGCCCGGGAACTTGCCGTGCGCGGTGTCGTACTGGGTCAGGTGCGCGTTGGTCTTCGCATCGCCCAGGTCGTTGATCGCGACGATCTCGAGATCGTGCTTCTTGCCGTTTTCATAAAACGCGCGCAGCGTGTTGCGGCCGATACGGCCGTAGCCGTTGATTGCGACGCGAATCGTCATGGTCTATCTCCTGATGGCTGAAAAAATTCGTTTCGTGCAGCTTCACGGTGCGACGCGCGCGACGGGTGGCGCGCGTCGCGTATGTTGTCAGGCCAGTACGGCCTCGGCGGTCTCGACGACGTGCTCGACGGTGAAGCCGAAGTACTTGAACAGCACGCCGGCCGGCGCCGATTCGCCGAACGTGTCGATCCCGACGACGCCGCCTTCCAGGCCGACGTACTTGTGCCAGAAGGCCGTCACGCCCGCTTCGATCGCGACGCGGCGCACGCCGTGCGGCAGCACGCGCTCACGGTATTCGGCGTCCTGGCGGTCGAACACGTTGGTCGACGGCATCGACACGACGCGGGCCGCGATACCCTGCTGCGCGAGCGGCTCGACGGCCTTCATCGCGAGTTCCACTTCCGAGCCCGTCGCGATCAGGATGATCTTGCGCGCGACGATCTCTTCGTCCCAGTCCTTCAGCACGTAACCGCCCTTCTCGATGTTCGCGATCTGCGCATCGGTACGCGGGTTGAACGCGAGGTTCTGGCGGCTGAAGATCAGGCTCGACGGTCGGTCGGCGGCGACCGCGTGGGTCCACGCGACGGCCGTCTCGACCGTGTCGGCCGGACGCCACACGTCGTGGTTCGGGATCAGGCGCAGGCTCGACACGTGCTCGATCGACTGGTGCGTCGGGCCATCCTCGCCGAGGCCAATCGAATCGTGCGTGAACACGAAGATCGACGGCACCTTCATCAGCGCGGCCACGCGCAGCGCGTTGCGGCTGTAGTCGGAGAACGTCAGGAACGTGCCGCCGAACGGCTTGTGGCCGCCGTGCAGCGCGAGGCCGTTGATCGCGGCGCTCATGCCGAATTCGCGCACGCCGTAGTTGATGTGGTTGCCCAGCACGACGCCCGGGCCTTCCGGATTCGCGCGGACCGCCTTCGACGCCTTCCAGTTGGTCAGGTTCGAGCCGGTCAGGTCGGCCGAGCCGCCGAGCAGTTCGGGCAGCGCGGCGGCCAGGCCTTCGATCGCCTGCTGCGACGCCTTGCGGGTCGCGACCGTTTCGGCGCGCTCGTTCGCGCCGGCGATGATCGCCGCGGCCTTTTCAGCCCAGTCGGCCGGCAGCTTGTTGGCCATCCGGCGCTCGAATTCGGCGGCTTCCGCCGGGAACTTCGCGCGATAGGCGGCGAACGTCGCGTCCCATTCGGTTTCGGCGCGTTTGCCGGCTTCCTTCGCGTCCCATGCCGCGTAGACTTCCTGCGGAATCACGAACGGCTCCCACTTCCAGCCGAGCGCTTCGCGCGTCTTCGCGATTTCTTCCGCGCCGAGCGCCGCGCCGTGCACGTCGTGGCCGCCGGCCTTCGTGGCCGCGCCCTGGCCGATCACCGTCTTGCAGCAGATCAGCGTCGGCTTGTCCGACAGCTTCGCCTTCGCGATCGCCGCGTCGACCGCGTCGACGTCATGGCCGTTCACGTTCGGGATCACGTTCCAGCCGTACGCTTCGAAACGCTTCGGCGTGTCGTCGTGGAACCAGTTCACGACGTCGCCGTCGATCGAGATGCCGTTGTCGTCGTACAGCGCGATCAGCTTGTTCAGCTTCAGCGTGCCGGCGAGCGAGCAGGCTTCGTGCGAGATGCCTTCCATCAGGCAGCCGTCGCCGAGGAACACGTACGTGTGGTGATCGACGATCTTCGCGCCGTCACGGTTGAACTCGTCGGCCATCAGCGCTTCGCCGAGCGCCATGCCGACCGCGTTCGCGAGGCCCTGGCCGAGCGGGCCGGTGGTCGTCTCGACGCCCGGCGTGATGCCGTATTCCGGGTGGCCCGGCGTCTTCGAGTGCAGCTGGCGGAAGTTCTTCAGCTCTTCCATCGGCAGGTCGTAGCCGGTCAGGTGCAACAGCGAGTACAGCAGCATCGAGCCATGACCGTTCGACAGCACGAAGCGGTCGCGATCGGCCCAGTGCGGGTTCGTCGGGTTGTGCTTCAGATGGCGCGACCAGAGCGCGACGCCGATTTCGGCCATGCCCATCGGCATGCCGGGGTGACCGGAGTTCGCTTGCTGGACGGCGTCCATCGCGAGCGCACGGATCGCGTTGGCCATCAGGGTGGTGGAGGCGGGAGACGAAGTCGTCATGTCGAGTCCGGAGAACGAGTCGAGGAAACGGGGGCACGGCGGCATCCGGAAGCGCGAGCGTCGATCGTTCCCGGCGCGTGGTGCGGCGCCTGACGGACGCGAAGCGGACGGAGCCTACGGACGGGGCTGCAAAGCTCGTCATTTTAACAGATGGGCTGACATTTCCCTTGTCGGCGCGTAGTGTTCCGGCACGGTTTTCCGTCGAACCGCCCGCCTCCTATAATTCAGACGTCGGAACTGCCTGCCCCAAGGGTCCGCCCGTGAGCACCACGCTTCTCTTCCACCCTACGCCCCACGCCACCTACGGCTTCCCGAATGCCCGGCGGCTCGCGCGCGTCGCGTCCTCGCACCAGCAGATCGAGGTCTGGGAAACCCCGCAGCTCGGCCGCCTGTTCACGCTGGACGGCCGGCCGATGACGTCGGTCGGCGACGAGTACGTGTATCACGAGTGCATGACGCACCCGGCCGCGCTCGCGCACCCGTCGCCGAAGAAGGCGCTCGTGCTCGGCGGCGGCGACGGCGGCGCGGCCCGCCAGCTGCTCAAGCACGCGTGCATCGAGCGGATCGTGATCGCGGAGCTGGACGACGAGGTGGTCGGGATGGCGCGCCGCTATCTCGACGACGTGCACCAGGGCGCGCTCGACGACCCGCGCGTCGAGGTCGTGATCGGCGACGCCGCGCACTTCGTCGAGTCGACCGTCGAGCATTTCGATCTCGTCGTGTTCGATCTCACGCCGCCCGATTCGCCGGCGGCCGGCCTCTACACGCGTGCGTTCTACGCACGCCTCAAGCGCATTCTCACGCCGTGCGGCGCGATTTCGATGCACCTCGGCTCGCCGATATTCCACGCCGCGCGCATCGCCGCGCTGCTCGACGACCTGCGCGCGAGCTTCGCGGTCGTCGATCCGTTGTCCGCGCACGTGCCGCTGTACGGCTCGCAGTGGCTGATGGCGATCGCGAGCGACACGCTCGACGCGGCCGCGCTGTTCGCGCACGACATCGACGATCGCCTCGCGGCCCGCCGCGTCCACGACCTGCGCTACTACGATGCGCGGTTGCATGCGTCCCTCTTTGCCCTGCCGCGCGCGCTGCGCGATACACTGGGCGTTCGCCGCTGAGCGTCCGGGCGGCCGCATCGTTCCGTTTTTCCCGTGGGGTTGCGCATGGTTCGCCGTGCGAAACGCGGAACCGGAATGACCCGGATGCAGCGCCCACCTGGTCCCACAGGAGATTTTCATGACCGATCCACGTCCGGCCAACGTGCCTTGGTTGACGCCCTACCTGGCCGTACGCAACGCGCGCGCGGCCATCGATTTCTTCAAGGCCGCCTTCGGCTTCGCGCTGCGCGACGTGCACGACGAGGACGGTGCGATCATGCACGTCGAGATGACCTACCGCGGCCAGCTGATCGTGATGTTCGCGCCCGAAGGCGCGTTCGGCTCGACCGCGCTCACGCCGAGAAGCGCGAACATGACCGCGCCGCAATCCTTCTATCTGTATGTCGACGACGTCGACGCCACCTGGCAGCGCGCGCTCGACGCGGGCGCGAAATCGCTGAGCGCGCCGCAGGACCAGTTCTGGGGCGACCGCTTCGCGCAGATCGAGGATCTCGACGGCTACCGATGGGCGCTTGGACACCGTCTCGACGCATGACCGACACCGCAACACGCATGAACGAAGCCACCACCACCGCGGCCGTGCCGCGCTTTTTCGTCGACGCCGCGTTGCGCGCCGACGCCACGCTCGCGTTGCCGGCCGACGTCGCGCGCCACGCCCAGGTGCTGCGCCTGCGGCCGGGCGACGTGCTCGCGCTGTTCGACGGCACCGGCGGCCAGTACCGCGCCCGGCTCGTCGAGATCGACAAGCGCAACGCGATCGCGCAGATCGAAACGTTCGAACCGGCCGAAGCCGAGCCGCCCTATCGCGTGACGCTCGCGCAGGGAATCGCCGGCGGCGACAAGATGGACTGGGTGATCGAGAAGGCCGTCGAGCTTGGCGTCGCGGCGGTCGTGCCGCTGTCGACCGCGCGCGGCGTCGTGAAGCTGTCCGGCGAACGCGCGGACAAGCGCGTCGCGCACTGGCGCGGCGTCGTGCGTGCGTCGTGCGAGCAGTGCGGACGCAACCGTGTGCCCGACGTCGCGCCGGTCGCCGGCTTCCATACGTGGCTCGACGCGCTGCCGGCCGCACCGGCCGACGGCGAACTGCGGCTGCTGCTGTCGCCGCGCGCGAGCATCCCGTTCGCGTCGCTGCCCGGCACGCCGCCCGCCGCCGCCGTCACGCTGCTGATCGGCCCCGAAGGCGGGCTGTCGCCCGACGAGGAAAACGCGGCGCGCGCCCGCGGCTTCACCGCGCTGTCGCTCGGGCCGCGCGTATTGCGCACCGAAACGGCCGGCGCGGCCGTGCTCGCGGCGCTGGCCGCGCGTTGGGGCGGGTGGTGACGAGCAGGGTGTGCCGCCGCGAGGCAGCACGGCCCTTCCCCGCTCGCACGCGACGCGGACGCCGCGGTTCGTCGCACGTTACTTGTCGCTCGACGAGCCGTGCGGCATCGAATCGGACAACGCGTCGACCACCGGCGTCAGCACGTCTCCCGGACTACCGGTCGTCCAGCCGCCTTCCTTGAGGCTGTAGATGTCGATCTTGCCCGCCACCGGATGCGTCACCGGTGCATCGTCCAGCACCTGCGCGATGCCCGAGAAGATCGTCTTGAGCGACGCAATGCGCGCCGCCTCGCTCTTCAGGCGCCGATTCGGCCCCAGCTTCGCCTCCAGCGCCTTCGCGCCTGGCCCCGCATCGGCCACGCGACACGCGAATTCGACTGTCGCGATCGTCGCGCCCTCGACGTCCGGGTTCGGTTGCTGCGATGACCCGGTCGTCTTGCATGTCGAGCGATTGAGCGCGCGCTGATACGCGGCGGCCATGCTCTCGACCGACGGACGCAACGCGGCACTGGCCTTCGGCGGCATCGGCGCCAGTATCCCGTCGGCCATGTCCCTGCGCATCGACTCGCCCATCGTCGACAGCACGCCGATGTCGAGCGCGTCCTTGCCGCTGTAGCTCTCACGAACCGCGTCGTTGAATTCGCGCGCTTTCGACACGTCGCCGTTGACGAGCGCGCCGATGTAAAGGTCGACGGTCTGCTCGGGCGTCAGCGGTGCGGCATGCGCGGCGCCGGCCGCGACCAGCAGGGGCAGCACGACGGCGCGTGCGGAACGGGAAATATTCATGGGAAGACAGCCCTCTCTCGATGGTTTGTTGTACGCACCCGGTGCGGCGGCTGCCACAGCCAGGCCGACCGGATTGTCCCGAAAAACGGCGCCGGATGAAAGGCAGATGTCGGCAAGCGGCGCGCGCACCGGCCCGGACGCATCGCGCAGGCGCAAAAAAGCCCGCTCGAGGCGGGCTTCCTGCCGGATCGGCCGCGGGCCGGTGCGTGCTTACGCGAACGAGTAGAACACGCGGAACGCGACCTTGCGCTCGGCCCAGAACTCGGCCGCCTCGCGGAACACGTCGAGCAGCGTCTCGCGCCCTTCCTTGTCGAATTTCTGCGCGATCGGCAGCCCTTCGAGAACGATCACGAAACCGGGCTGCGCGCCGGCCTTCGCGACGAGGTCGGTCAGGCAGTCGTACAGTGCATCGTAGTTCTTCCCGAAATGCTTCGGGAACAGGAACGACGTCGCGATCGTTTCCATCACTTCCTGCTTCGACTGCGCGGCGCCGCAATACGCGAACAGGAAGTGCTGGCCGAGCCGGGTGGCTTCGTCGGCGAGATCCTGCACGCGGAACGCGCGGATCGACTGCACGAGATTGGGTCGCACGGTCGTGAAAAGGCTCATAGGCTCCTCGTTCGATGAAAGCCCGGGTTCGGCTTCCTGTTGCTCCGGCGTGCTGCCAGCCTGCGCCGCCGCGTGCAGCTGGATCACGCGCTGAAACAGATTGCCGTCGCCGGCAGCGAACAGATCCGCCGCCGCCGTATCGTGCGCGTAGATGGAGTCGCTCATGCCATTCGTCCCGAAGTCATTCAACAATACGTTTAAAACTGTTGTAGTGGTCGCCCGTGTAGTAACAGTTGTCGATCCGGCGCAAGGGCCCGCCACAGACGATCCGGCGCGCCCCGCGATTGCGGGCACGCGGCGTCGGCACCGTGTACTCATGGTAGTAGCCGCGCTTCGCCTTCGGCAGGATCCGCTCGCGGTTGCCGAATACGACGCCGTCTTTCTCGTACGGATAGGGGCCGCCCGCGCCGATCAGGCCCAGCGTGGTCACGGCCTCGCGCGGAAGACTGGCAACCGGAATCGTATCGAGCCCGCTGGCGGCCACGTCGGCCGGAACGGCCTCCCGTGCGTAAGCGGCGGAAACCAGACTGCCCGTCGGCGTGCCGACGATACCCATCGCGAACATCGCGAAGACGGACGCGAGCGCGCCGTTGCGGAGCCACTTGCGTGCCATGAACCAGGGTTCCCGCTGTTAAATCAAGTAGTTGACGACCAACAAAGGCGTTAGCGTAGCGTTATTGGCCGCGCGAATCAATGTCCGTTTGGGAATCGAAAGCGTCGTGATACCCGGAATCGCGCATTTCTTACCGAAATTACACTACATTTATCTTACATAGGATAAAATCCGGATGGCATCTCGCTGTTGGCAGGACCTGCCTCCCTGCCGCGCTCGCTGTCTGGAGTGGAGAGATGCTGCTTGTTGCTTGCGGGAAGCGCGTTTGCGCCCTGCCCGGCGGCGTGCCCGTTGCGGGCACGCCTCTTTTTGCTTTTGTTTACAATTTTCCCGACGCGCCACGCCGGTTCGACCGGCCTGGCGCGTTCGTTTTGGCTCAGCGCGCCGCGTTCACGTCGGCGACCAGCAGCGCCGCCATGTTGACGATGCGGCGAACGGTCGCCGATTCGGTCAGCACGTGCACCGGCTGCGCGGCGCCCAGCAGGATCGGCCCGATCGCGATGTTGTTGCCGGCGGCCGTCTTCAGCAGGTTGTACGCGATGTTCGCGGCGTCGATGTTGGGCAGGATCAGCAGGTTCGCTTCGCCTTCCAGCGTCGATTCCGGCAGGATTTCCTTGCGCAGCGCCGCGTCGAGCGCGACGTCGCCGTGCATTTCGCCGTCGACCTTCAGCTCCGGCGCGGTTTCCTGCAGGATCGCGAGCGTATCGCGCATCTTCTTCGCCGAAGGCGCGTTGCTCGTGCCGAAATTCGAGTGCGACACCAGCGCGACCTTCGGCTCGATGCCGAAGCGGCGCACTTCCTCTGCCGCCATGATCGTGATCTCGGCCAGTTGCTCCGGGGTCGGATCGACGTTCACGTGCGTGTCGACGAGGAAAATCTGGCGGCCCGGCAGCACGAGGCCGTTCATCGCCGCGTACACGCTGCAGCCCGGGCGCTTGCCGATCACCTGGTCGATGAAGTGCAGGTGGCGGTGCGTGGTGCTGATCGTGCCGCAGATCATCCCGTCCGCTTCCCCCTTCTTCACCAGCATCGAGCCGATCAGCGTCGTGCGGCGGCGCATCTCGACGCGCGCGAGCTGCTCGCTGATGCCCTTGCGCGCCATCATCTTGTAGTACGTCTGCCAGAAGTCGCGGTAGCGCTCGTCGTGCTCGGTGTTGACGACCGTGAAATCGGTGCCCGGCGTCAGGCGCAGGCCGTAGCGCTGGATACGGTGCTCGATCACCGACGGGCGGCCGATCAGGATCGGCCTGGCCAGCTTCTCGTCGACGATGATCTGAACGGCCCGCAACACGCGCTCTTCCTCGCCTTCCGCGAACACCACGCGCTTCTTCTCTTCCGACGCGGCGCGCGCGATCTGGAAGATCGGCTTCATCGTCGTGCCGCTGTGATACACGAACTGCTGCAGGTGCTGCTTGTAGGCTTCCATGTCCTCGATCGGGCGCGTCGCGACGCCGCCGTCCATCGCGGCCTGCGCGACGGCCGGCGCGATCTTCACGATCAGGCGCGGATCGAACGGCTTCGGGATCAGGTATTCGGGCCCGAACGACAGATCCTGGATGCCGTACGCGGTCGCGACGATGTCGCTCTGCTCGTGCTGGGCCAGCTCGGCGATCGCGTTGACGGCCGCGATCTCCATTTCACGCGTGATCGTCGTCGCGCCGACGTCGAGCGCGCCGCGGAAGATGAACGGGAAGCACAGGACGTTGTTGACCTGGTTCGGGTAGTCGGTGCGGCCGGTCGCGAGAATCGCGTCGGGGCGCACTTCGAGCGCCGCTTCGGGCAGGATTTCCGGCGTCGGGTTCGCGAGCGCGAGGATCAGCGGACGCTCGGCCATGCCCTTCACCATCTCCTGCTTCAGCACGCCCGCCGCCGACAGGCCGAGGAAGATGTCCGCGCCGTCGATCACTTCGGCCAGCGTCCGGGCGTCGGTTTCGCGCGCGAAACGCTCCTTGTCCGGATCCATCAGCTCGGTGCGGCCCTTGTAGACCACGCCGGCCAGGTCGGTCACCGTGATGTTCTCGAGCGGCAGGCCGATGTCGACCAGCAGGTCGAGACACGCGAGCGCCGCCGCGCCCGCGCCCGAGGCGACGAGCTTGACCTTCTTGATGTCCTTGTTGACGACCTTCAGGCCGTTCGTGACGGCCGCGGCCACGACGATCGCGGTGCCGTGCTGGTCGTCGTGGAACACCGGGATCTTCATCCGCTTGCGCGCTTCGCGCTCGACGATGAAGCAGTCCGGCGCCTTGATGTCTTCCAGGTTGATCCCGCCGAAGGTCGGCTCCAGCGCGGCGATCACGTCGACGAGCTTGTGCGGGTCCGACTCGTTCAGCTCGATGTCGAACACGTCGATGCCCGCGAACTTCTTGAACAGCACGGCCTTGCCTTCCATCACCGGCTTCGACGCGAGCGGGCCGATGTTGCCGAGACCGAGCACCGCCGTGCCGTTCGTGACGACGCCGACCAGGTTGCTGCGCGCGGTGAAGCGCGCGGCGTTGAGCGGATTCTCGACGATCTCCTCGCACGCGTACGCCACACCCGGCGAGTACGCGAGCGCGAGGTCGCGCTGGTTGATCATCTGCTTGGTCGGGGCGATCGCAATTTTCCCGGGCGTCGGGAATTCGTGATAGTCGAGTGCGGCTTCGCGGAGCTTGGCTTTGGAGGAGGCTTGGGTGGACATGTGTCTCGTGACGGGCGGATTAGAATAACTGTTCGACGGCATTGTAGCGCCAATCATCGGCCGCCAGACCTGCGATTCGGGTGCAACAGCCGCGACAAAAATGTACCGGATGGTGCAGAAGCGCCGCCGTTCGCCTCGTACAATGCCGTTCCTTCAACCGTTCCGGATCGCCCGACGTGCCAGCCGCCCTCTCCGAGTTTTCGCTGATCGAACGCTTCTTCACGCGCCGCGCCGCGCAGGGGGCGCGCGCGTCGACGCTCGGGATCGGCGACGATTGCGCGCTGATCACGCCGCGATCCGGGAAATTGCTGGCCATTTCGACGGACATGCTGGTGGAAGGCCGCCATTTCTTTCCCGATGTCGCGCCCGACGCGCTCGGCCACAAGACGCTCGCGGTCAACCTGTCCGATCTCGCGGCAATGGGCGCCGAACCGCGCGCGTTCACGCTCGCCTGCGCGCTGCCGCGCGCCGACGCGGCGTGGCTCGAGGCCTTCAGCAACGGGCTGTTCGCGCTCGCCGAGCGCTACGGCTGCGAGCTGATCGGCGGCGACACGACGAGCGGGCCGCTGAACCTGTGCGTGACCGTGTTCGGCGAAGTCGCACCCGACGCGGCGCTGCGGCGCGACGCCGCGCGCGACGGCGACGACGTGTGGGTGTCCGGCACGCTCGGCGACGCCCGCGCGGGCCTCGGCGTCGCGCGCGGCGAATGGGCGGCCGGCGCGGCCGAAGCGGCCGCGTTCCGGCGCGCGCTCGAGCGGCCCGAGCCGCGCATCGCGCTCGGCCTGGCGCTCGCGGGCGTCGCGCACGCGGCGCTCGACCTCTCCGACGGCCTCGCCGGCGACCTGCAGCACATCCTGACGCGTTCGAACGTGCGCGCCGAGATCGACGCCGACGCGGTGCCGCGCTCGGCCGCGCTCGCGACGCTGCCGCCCGACGTGCAGCGCCGTTGCACGCTGGCGGGCGGCGACGACTACGAACTGTGCTTCACCGCGCCGGCCGCGGCCCGCGCGGCGGTCGAGGCGGCCGGCGCAACGGCCGGCGTGCCGGTCACGCGAATCGGTACAATACGCGCGTTGTCCGCGCCGTCGGCGCTCCCCGCGATCGCGTGGCACGACGCCGCCGGCGCGCCCCTCGCTCTCACGTTGCACGGCTTCGACCACTTCCATGCAGACTGACCCGACGCCCGCGCCTGCCGCGGCCGAGACCGGCGCCGCACCCGACGCGCCGCAGCGCGTGACCGCGCGCTTCATGCTGTCGCACCCGGCGCACATCGTGTCGCTCGGTTTCGGCAGCGGGCTCGCGCCGATCATGCCCGGCACGTTCGGCTCGCTGTTCGGCTGGCTGACGTTCGTCGTGCTCAACCGCTACCTGACGGTGCCCGAATGGTGGGCGCTGATCGCCGTCGGCTTCGCGGCGGGCACGTGGATCACCGGTTTCACCGCGAGGAAGACGGGCAGGTCCGATCCGGGCGCCGTCGTCTGGGACGAGATCGTCGCGATCTGGCTCGTGATGCTGTTCGTCACGCCGGCGACCTTCATCGGCCAGCTGTGGGCGTTCGTCGCGTTCCGCTTCTTCGACATGCTCAAGCCGCCGCCGATCCGCTATTTCGACCGCCGCCTGAAAGGCGGGCTCGGCATCATGGCCGACGACCTGGTCGCCGCGTTCATGACGCTGCTCGTGATCGCCCTGTGGCGCTCCGTCGTCGGCTGACCGATTTCCCGACTCCCGTATCCCGACGCGCATGCCAACCGATTCCGTCGTCCATCAGCTTGCGATCCGCGCAGGCAACAAGCTGCGTGACGAGCACCTGACGCTCGCCACCGCCGAATCCTGCACCGGCGGGATGATCGCCGCGGCGATCACCGACATTTCCGGCAGCAGCCAGTGGTTCGAGCGCGGGTTCGTCACGTACTCGAACCAGGCCAAGATCGAGATGATCGGCGTGCCGCCCGACCTGATCGACAAGCACGGCGCCGTCAGCGAGCCCGTCGCGCGCGCGATGGCCGAAGGCGCGCTGCGCAACAGCCGCGCGCAGGTCGCGCTGTCCGTCACGGGCATCGCCGGCCCGGCCGGCGGCAGCGAGAAGAAGCCGGTCGGCACCGTGTCGTTCGGCTGGAGCAACCGGCTGCATACCGACGTCGAGACGCTCGTGTTCAAGGGCGACCGCGAGCAGATCCGCACGCAGGCGGCCGCGCATGCGCTGCGCGGGCTGCTGAAGCTGCTCGACGAGCGCGAAGGCTGACCGGGCCGGGGCGCGCGACGCGCCCCGCTTGCCGCTTACTGGATCGCGTCGGGCTTCACGACGATCCAGTTCTTGTCCGCCGTCACCGGCAGGCCGAGCGATTTCTGCTTCGCGGCCGATTCGGCCGACCACGCGCGGATCTGCGTCATCTGCTTGTCCTTCTTGTTGACCCACACGCGCACGCCGCCGCGCGCGACGTCGGTCGCGTTCAGCAGCATGTAGCCGTCGGACGCCGGCGTGTCGCCCGCGACCAGCACCGGCTTCTTCCACTGGTCGATCCAGCCGACGATCGAACCGAGCTTGCCTTCGTACCACGTCATCGGGTTCATCAGGAACGGCGTGATCACCAGGCTGCGGTTCGCCGCCTCGTCGTACTTGCCGGCCTTGATCTGCAGCCGCGACGTCGTCAGCGCACCGGTCGCCGGGTTGCGCAGCAGCGTCGTCACGCCGATCACGTTCTGCGGCTTCACGTGGTAGCCGTACTTCGGGTCGGACAGCACGAGCCGCGCGAGCTCCTCGTGCGCGGCCGTCATCACGTAGACGTCGATGCCGTTCTCGCGCAGCGCGGTGTACAGCTCCTGCATGCCGCGGAAGAAGCGCGGCGGGTTCACCGTGCCGTCGACCACCTTGTCGCCCTGCCAGTAGCGGACCGGAACCGGCTTGCCGTCGGCGAGCATCGCGTCGACGTGGCGCTTCAGGTCGGCGAGCGACTGCCCGGCGAACGCCTGCGCGATCCACGGGTAGCAGACGAGGTCGTCGATCTCGCACAGCCGGTAGTAATAGCTCGTCAGCGACTCCCGGTAGTCGGCGGAATCCTTGAACGGGATCAGCTTCAGCGACGGGTCGAGCGTGTCGCGCGTCAGCACGCCGTGGTTCTCGAGGTACGGCAGCAGCGATTCCTCGAGGTCGTAGCGGTAGGTCGTGTTGTCGGCGTCGAACACCGCGTAGTCGCCGCGGTGCGCGTGCGCGGCGATCATCGCGTTCAGCGCCTTCGCGCTGTCGGCCGGCCAGTGCGACAGGTCCGCCGCATGGGCGAACGTCATGCACCACGATGCGGCGAACGCGCTCAGGACACGGCGGGACAGCTTGGGCATGGCGTCACTCCCTTTCTTGACATTTTCGTTACAGATCGATGACAAGCGGCAGCATCGCGCGAATGAACGGCGGGCATGCGGTGCGGAAGCGACGGGAAGTTGTTCGTGTGCGCCAGCGCGGCACACACGCGATGAAGGCGCGCGGCCCGCGGGCGCGGGCGCGGCCGGTGGCCGCCCGAACGGGCGGCCGGCATGTCAGCGATGCGCGTTGATCGTGTCGCGCGTCTTCTGCGCGGCGAGCGCCGCGGCTTCGGCGAAGTCCTCGCCCTTGCTCGCGTACAGGATCGCGCGCGACGAGTTGATCATCATGCCGGTGCCGTCGGCCGTGCGGCCCGCGCTGACGGTCGCCTGCACGTCGCCGCCCTGCGCGCCGATGCCGGGGATCAGCAGCGGCATGTCGCCGACGATCCCGCGCACGATCTCGATTTCCTTCGGGAACGTGGCGCCGACCACGAGGCCGAGCTGGCCGTTCCTCGCGTTCCACTTGTTCGCCGCGAGGTCGGCGACGACCTGGTACAGCGGCCGGCCCGGATGGCCGGCCCCGCCCGTTTCGAGGAACTGCAGGTCGGAACCGCCCGGGTTCGACGTGCGGCACAGCACGATCACACCCTTGCCTTCGTGCTCGAAGTACGGCTCGACCGAGTCGTAGCCCATGTACGGGTTCACCGTGACGGCGTCCGCGCGATAGCGCTCGAACGCTTCGCGCGCGTACTGCTCGGCCGTGCTGCCGATGTCGCCGCGCTTCGCGTCGAGGATCACGGGCAGGCCCGGATGCTGGAGGTGGATGTGCGCGATCAGGCGCTCGAGCTGGTCTTCCGCGCGATGCGCGGCGAAGTAGGCGATCTGCGGCTTGAACGCGCTCGCGTACGGCGCGGTCGCGTCGACGATCTGCCGGCAGAATTCGAAGATCGCGTCGGGCTGGCCGTCGAACTGCACGGGAAAGCGCGACGGCTCGGGATCGAGGCCGACACACAGCAGCGAGTCGGTGCGCTGCCACGCGGCGCGCAGCGATTCGATGAAAGTAAGCGGGGAAGACATGGCGGGTACTCGCGGCAAACCGTTGGTAGACCGCGTATTTTACCCGCGTCGCCGGCGTCCCTCGCGTGTCGCGGCATGGCCGCGTGCATCGGCGCGTTCGACGGTGAACGCGAAGCGCCGCGTGAGGCGCTCGCCGGGCGCGAGCAGCGTCATCCCGTGCGCGGCCGCGCCGCCCGGCAGGTTCACCGCATTGATCGGATGATCGACCGGCTCGAAGCAGAAGAAATCCTCGCCCGGCGGCGTGTAGAGCACGTACGCGTCGGCGTCCGCCGCGACGGTCAGCGACAGCCCGCGGCGCGGCCAGCTCACCGTCGCGTGGCCGCCCCAGCCGGTGAACGCGTGATTGACGAGCGCGGCCGGCAGCGGATACGCGACGCCGAACTGCCAGGCCGGCGGCACGCTCACGTGCCGCACCGGCAGGAAATCGGCGCCGGACAACCACAGCCCGCCGGCCGCCGCGGCCAGCTCGGTCACGCTGTCGCGCACGAGAAACGGATGCACGCCGAGCCCGAACGGCAGCCGCGCGCGCCCCGCGTTCTCGATCGTCAGCGCGATCGACAGCGTCGCATCGTCGAGTTCGAACGACTGGATCGCGCGGAACGCATACGGCGCGCCGCCCGCGCGGTCGAGCGACAACTGCAGCGTCGTGCCGGTCGCATCGTCCACCTGCCACGGCGCGAGCCAGCCGTCGCCGTGGATCGGCAGCGGTTCGTCGCGGCGGTTGCGCGGCACCGCGATCTTGCGCCCGTCGCATTCGAAGCGCCCGTCGCCGATCCGGTTCGAGTAAGGCAGCAGCGGATAACACGCGAGCTCGTTCGGGTCCGTCGCCGTCTCCGGGTGCTCGCAGCGGCGGAACACCGGCATCAGCGCGCCGTTGTCGCCGCGCCAGTCGAAGCGCGCGATGCCGCCGCCGAGGTGCGGCAGCACGTCGAGCCGCAACGACGCGTTCGACAGCGTGACGGCCGCCGCATGCGCGGCGCCGACGCCCTGCGCGAACGCGGCCGTCTGCGGGCCGGGGCTGACCGGCTGCGCGGCGGCGGCCAGGCGCGCGCGGCGCGACTGGCTGGTGGACGACGATGCGTGCGAGGACGGGGCGGTCATGGCGAACTCCTTTCCTTCGTCGAGGAAACGATGCAGGTCGGTGCGAACGGGTCAGGCCCAGCCGCCGTCGACGATCACGTCCTGCGCGGTGATCATCCGGCTGTCGTCGGCCGCGAGAAACAGCGCCATCCGCGCGAGGTCGGCCGGCAGCAGCTCGGCGTCGATGCACTGGCCGGCCTTGATCGCCGCGCGGCCCGCGTCGTCGAGCCACAGCCGGCGCTGCTTGTCGGTCATCACCCAGCCCGGCACCAGCGAATTCACGCGGATGCCGAACGGGCCGAGGTCGCGCGCGAGCCCGCGCGTGAGCCCCTGCACGGCGGCCTTCGCCATCACGTAGACGGGATAACCGCCGTTTTTCAGCATCCAGCTGATCGAGCCGAGATTGATGATCGCGCCGCCGCCCTGCTGCTTCATGTCGTCGATCACCGCCTGCGCGGCGAAGAACTGGTGGCGCAGGTTCACCGCGATGCCCGCGTCGAACGCGTCGGGCGTCACGTCGCCGATCGCGTGGCGCGCGTCGTTCGCCGCGTTGTTCACGAGCACCGCGATCGCGCCGATGCGCGCGCGGATCGCGTCGATCGCACGGCGCAGCGCGTCGATGTCGGTCAGGTCGCACTGGATGAACAGCGGCGCGTGGCGCACGTGCGCGAGGCTGTCCGCCAGCGCGGCGCCCGCGGCCGCGTCGAGGTCGACGAACGCGACGCGCGCGCCCTGCGCGGCGAAGTGCTCGACGAACGCCGCGCCGATGCCGGTCGCGCCGCCCGTGATCAGCACCGCGCGATCCTCGAGGCTCGGGTATCGCGCGTATCGCGCGGCGCTCGCGCCAAGCGCGGAAGTGTCGATGGTCATGCGGTTCGTCTCCGTGGAAACCGGTCGGTCAGTCGCGTACGCCGCGGTTCTTCAGCTGGTCGAGCAGCACGGCCGCGAGCAGGATCGCGCCGCGCACGAGGTACTGGTAGAACGCGTCGATGTTCAACAGGTTCATCACGTTCTCGACGGTGCCCATGATCAGCACGCCGATCACGACGCCGGAGATCGTCGCACGGCCGCCCATCAGCGACACGCCGCCGAGCACGCACGCGGAAATCACGTTCAGTTCGAAGCCCTGCGCGGCGTTCGGCTGGCCCGACGTGATGCGCGATGCGAGGATCACGCCCGCGAGCGCCGTCACCGCGCCCTGGATCAGGAAGATGTAGACGCGCGTGCGTTCGACGTTGATCCCCGCGAGCCGCGATGCCTCGGGGTTGCCGCCGATCGCGAGCGTGTTGCGGCCGTATACCGTCTGGTTCAGCAGCACGCCGAACGCAATGAAGCACAGCAGCGTGACCCAGATCGGCAACGACACGCCGAAGAGCGTGAGCCCGCCGAGCGCGATGAAGGTATCCGACGACACGCCGACCGCCTGCCCTTTCGACACGATGAAGCCGAGCCCGCGCACGATCTCCATCGTCGCGAGCGTCGTGATCAGCGCGTTGATGCGCAGGTACGCGATCACCGCGCCGTTCACGAAGCCGATCGCGGCGCCGGCCGCGACCGCCGCGACGATCGCGACGAACGTGTTGTCGGTCGCGTTCAGCACCATCGCGCACAGCACGCCGGAGAACGCGACGGTCGAGCCGATCGACAGGTCGAAGTCGCGCGACGCGAGACAGAACATCATCGTGCACGCGACCATGCCGATCTGCGAGATCGACAACGCGAGGCCGAGCATGTTGTCGATCGAGAAGAAATGATCGACCGTCAGCGACATCGTGATGAACATCACCGCGAAGATCGCGATCAGGCTGTATTCGGTCAGGTGCTGCCACCACTTCTGGCGGTCGCCCTGCTGTGGAACCAGCGCGTCGGCCGTCGGCTTCACGGCGGCGCTGGCGAGGTTTTCGTTGACTTGCATGGTGTGTCTCCTGCTCCTGCTTCGCGCGGCCCGCGCCGCGCAGGTTCGATTCGATTGTCGCCGGTCGCGTCAGGCTGCCTCGACCGCGCTCGTCTGCGGCAGCGCGAGGCTCAGCACCGCGTGCTCGTTCGCCCGTTCGCGCGGCAGCTCGCCGGCGATCCGGCCTTCGCGCATCACGACGATGCGGTCGGACACGCCGAGCACTTCCGGCAGCTCCGACGACACCATCACGATCGCGCAGCCGCGCTCCGCGAGCCGGTAGATCACGTCGTAGATCTCGTGCTTCGCGCCGACGTCGATCCCGCGCGTCGGCTCGTCGAGGATCACGACCTTCAGGTCGGGCTCCGCCAGCCAGCGCGACAGGATCGCCTTCTGCTGGTTGCCGCCCGACAGGAAGCGGATCTTCTGGCGCCGGTTCGGCGTCTTGATCTTCAGCCGCTGGATGAAGCGGTCGGCCGTTTCGCTTTCGGCCTTGCGGTTGATGAACAGCCCCGCGCGCAGCGAATGGCGGCGGCAACTGATGTTGATGTTCTCCGCGACCGACGCGATCGCGATGATCCCTTCTTCCTTGCGGTCCTCGGGGCACAGCACGATGCCGTGGCGGATCGCGTCGCCGGTGCGCTTCACGTCGATGCGCGCGCCGTCGAGCGTCAGCACGCCCGCGCGCCGGTGGTCCGCGCCGTACACGAGCCGCATCAGTTCGCTGCGGCCCGCGCCCACCAGCCCGAAGAAGCCGACGATCTCGCCCGCGCGCACCGAGAAGCTCGCGGGTGCGCGCAGCGCATGGCCGTCGATGCCTTCGGCGGAGAACCGCACGTCGCCGAGCGCGCGCGGCGCGTAATGGTAGATGTCCGAAATCTCGCGCCCGACCATCTCGGCGACGAGCCGTTCGCGCGGCACGTCGCCGAGCGACTCGTGCGACGCGATCTTGCGCCCGTCGCGGAAAATCGTGCACGCATTGCAGAGCCGGTAGATCTCGTCCATCCGGTGCGAGATGTAGATCAGCGCGCGGCCCTGCGCGCGCAGGTCGTCGACGAGCTTGAACAGCACCTCGGTCTCGCGATGCGACAGCGAACTGGTCGGTTCGTCGAGCGCGATCACGCGCGCATTGCGCATCAGCGCCTTGCAGATCTCGACCATCTGCCGCTGCGCGATCGACAGCCGCCCGAGCTTCGCGTCGGGATCGAGGTCGACGCCCATCGCCGCGAGCCGCTCGCGCACGTAGCGCTTCGCCTCGCGCTTCCTCACCCAGCCGAACGCGTTCGGCAGGCGGCCGAGCAGCAGGTTTTCCGCGACCGTCAGGTCGGGGACGTACTGCAGCTCCTGGTGAATCACCGCGATGCCGGCCGCGATCGACGCGGCCGCATTCGCGAACTGCACGGGCTGGCCGTCGACCAGCACGCTGCCCGCATCGGGCTGGTATTCGCCGCCGAGAATCTTCAACAGCGTCGACTTGCCCGCGCCGTTCTCGCCCATCAGGCCATGCACTTCGCCCGCCTGCACGTCGAACGAAATGCCGTCGAGTGCGCGCACGCCGGGAAATACCTTGCCGATATTGTCAAAACGCAGTGCCGCTGACACGTCGTCTCTCCACTTCCGAAATCG
The DNA here is from genome assembly GCF_055810675.1 of Burkholderia sp. YHN3-13. NCBI lineage: Bacteria > Pseudomonadati > Pseudomonadota > Betaproteobacteria > Burkholderiales > Burkholderiaceae > Burkholderia > Burkholderia sp. YHN3-13. The sequence goes on from NZ_JBVVNQ010000007.1 coordinate 269,428, forward strand.
ATCGACCGCCGGCCGCCGCATCGCCGCGGCAGCCGGCGGGCCGCTTACTTCGACGCGAGCCCCATCTCGTCGCGTACCTTCGACACGTTGTCGCGCGTCGCGAGCATGCCCGTCGTCAGCGTCAGCGGCGGCGGCGCCTTGCCCTGCGTGATCCACGTGTACATCAGGTCCGAGGTTTCCTCGCCGTGGCGCTTCGGGCTGATGATCACGGTGCCGTAGAAGCCCGTCGGCTGCGGCTTCTTGAACTCGTTCAGCGCCGAGTCGGACCCGCCGATGCCGATGCCGATCATGTTGTCGGCCTTGAAGCCGCGCCCTTCGGCCGCGCGTACCGCGCCGAGCACGGCCTCGTCGTTCAGCCCGTACGCGACCCAGTGCTTGAACTGCGGGTTCTTCGTGAGCGCGATGTTCGCCGCGTTGAACGCGTTTTCCGTGTCTGTCTTCGCCTGCGGCGCCGCGATCACGTTCGCCTTCGGGAAGCCGGCGGCCACCAGCGCGTCGGTCGCGCCGCTCGTGCGGTCGTGCGCGGTCGGCAGCTGCTCGTAGGTGATGTCGATCGCGCCGACGTCCTTCATGTCCCAGCCGCGCTTCTTGATCTCGGCCGCGATGCCGTCGCCGACCTGCTTGCCGATGTTGTACGCGGAGATCCCCATGTGCGGGACCGACTCGATCGGCTTGCCCGCGCCGTCGACGAGGCGGTCGTCGACCGTCATCATCTTCAGGTTGTGCGACTTCGCCTTCGCGACGATGCCCGGCCCGAGCTTCACGTCGGGCGTGCAGATGATGAAGCCCTGCGCCTTCTGCGCGGACAGGTTGTCGATCGCGCTCATCACCTTCTCGCCGGACGGCGCGCCGATCTTCACGAGCGTGAAGCCCTTTTGTTTCGCCGCGATTTCGGCGAACTTCCACTCGTCCTGGAACCACGGCTCTTCCGGCTGCTTCACCAGGAAACCGATCTTGACCGGGTCGGCCGCGTGCGCGACCGGGCTGCCCATCACCACCGCGGCCGCGGCCGCCAGCGTTACGAACGTTCTGCGTTTCATCTCCAGTGTCTCCTTGTTTTCATCGAACAGGATGCAGCCGCTTGTTGGTTTCGACGCAGCGTGCGCGCGGCCGTCGCACGTGCGGTCTTTCGAATCGTTGCGTCAGTCGTGGTACAGCGCCGCGCGCCCGCCGTCGACGGTGATGCAGGCGGCATTGATGAACGGTGCCTCGTCGGACGCCAGGAACACGGCTGTCATCGCGACCTCCTCCGGCCGGCCGATCCGCTTCATCGGCTGCAGCGCGAGCGTCGCGGCGCGCGCGGCGGCCGGATCGGGTTGCGCGTCCCACCAGTCGCGCGTGAGCTGTGTCTCGATGTAGCCCGGCGCGATCGCGTTCACGCGCACGTTGCGCGCCGCGTATTCGATGCCGAGCGCGCGCGTGAGACCGAGCACGCCGTGCTTCGCGACCGGGTACGGAAAGCAGCCCGGGATGATCCTGAATGCATGCGTCGACGCGATGTTCACGATGCTGCCGCGGCCGCGCTCGACCATTCCCTCCAGCGCCGCGCGGCAACCGTGCCACACGCCGTCGAGATCGACCGCGAAGCAGCGGCGCCAGTCGTCGTCGGTCATCGTCAGCGGATCGGCGAACACGTTGATGCCCGCGTTGTTCACGAGCACGTCGAGCGGACCGAACGCCGCTTCGGTCCGCGCGAGCGCATCGCGCACCGCATCCTGCCGCGCGACGTCGGCCTGCAGCGGCAACACGCGCGCGCCGTCGAATTCGCGCGCGATCGCGGCGGCCGTGTGCTGCGCCTGCGGGAAATCGAGATCGACGAGCGCGACGGCCGCGCCATCGCGAACGAACGCGCGGGCGATCGCGGCGCCGATACCCCGGCCCGCGCCCGTCACCATCGCGACCTTGCCCGCGAGGCGGCCCATCATGCCGCTCCGCCGCGCGCGACGCGCAAGCCGGCCTGGAACGCGCGCGCGTTCGCCGCCGTCGTGTCGGCCGACTGGCCGGGCCGGTACAGCGCCGAGCCAAGGCCGAAGCCGTTCGCGCCCGCGTCGAGGAACGGCGCCATGTTGTCGGGCGAAATGCCGCCGACCGGGATCAGCGGCACCGCGCGGTCGATCACCGCGCGCCATGCCTTCACGACCGGCACGCCGAGCTGTTCGGCCGGGAACATCTTCAGCACGTCGGCACCGTGCGTCAGGGCCGCGAACGCCTCGGTCGGCGTCGCGACGCCCGGTGCGCTCGCGAGGCCGCGCTCGCGGGCGCGGCGGATCACCGCCGCGTCGCTGTGCGGCATCACGATCAGCGCGCCGCCCGCATCCTGCACGCGGTCGACGTACTCGGCACGCAGCACGGTGCCCGCGCCGACGATCGCGTCGTCCGGCAGCGCGCGCCGCAGCGCCGCGATGCTGTCGAACGGATCCGGCGAGTTGAGCGGCACTTCGACGATCCGGAAGCCGGCCTCGTACAGCGCGCGGCCGTGGTCGGCCGCCTCGGCGGGCGTGATGCCGCGCATGATCGCGATCAGCGGACACGCGTCGAACGCGCGCATCAGGGCGGCGTGGGGCGTGTACGGCGCGGGCAAGGTCAGGTCGGACGGCATCGAAGATTCCTCTGCAAGCAGTTCATTGGTCGGCGCAGACGGGCTCGCCGTCCGCGCGCACGAGCCCGGCACGCGACGCGATGCGCCACAGGCCGCGCTCGGTCGCATGCGCGGCAACGCGCGCATGCGCATGGCCGAATACCTCGAGCGCGTCGACGTAGCGCGCGCACAAGCCGTCGTCGCCGATCAGCAAGAGCGGCTGGTCCGCGAGCGCGATGCCGCGCTCCGCGAGCATCGCGTCGAGCGCATTGAGTTCATGGCCGATCAGCAGGCCCGACAGGTAGTCGCCCTGCGCATCGGGCGCGAGCCGGTCGGTCAGCCCCAGCGTGCGCGTGCTGAAAATCGTCGCGAGCAGCCCGGTGCGCTGCGCGCCGCGCGCGACCGACACGCCGCGCACGAATGCGTCGCGGTCGGGCGAGGCGCCCGCGCGCATCGTGCGGCCGAGGATCGTGTGATCGCGCAGCACGGCAAACAGCTCGCCCGTCATGAAGGTCTGGAAACGTTCGATCAACCCGTGCTTCACCCACGCCCATTTCGCATGCGTGCCCGGCAAGCCGATCAGTACCCCTGAACGATCGGCGCCAAGCGTGGGATCGCTCGCGAGTGCGCCGACGATCTGCGTTTCTTCGCCGCGCATCACGTCGGGCAGTTCGCCCGTCGCGATCACGCCCGGCACGATCGAGACCGTCGCGCCGCGCGACGTCGTCACCGTGATGAGGCCCGCGACGAGCGCGTCGGCGCCGGCCGGCACCGCGACGTACGGCGCCTCGCGCCAGCCCTGCGCGCTGCCCACCATCCCGGCGGCAAGCACCGGCAGGCCGGGCGTGCGGTCGAGCCAGTCGCCGCACGCTTCCTCGAAGACGGCGTCGAACGCGCGCGCACCGCCGCCCGGCACATGCATCACGCCCGCCGCGCGGCTGCGCGTGTCGAGCAGCGCGCCGCGCGCGTCGTACAGGTAGGCGCGCAGCGACGTCGTGCCCCAGTCGAGCGCGATCAGCGACGGAAAGGCGGTGCTGGCGTCCGGAGCGGGCCGGGTCGAAGTGGTCATCGTTTGATCCTGCGGGTACCCTGCGGCGGGCTCCAGCCCAGTTCCGCGGAAATGGCTCGCGCTTCGCGCTGCACGAGCGGAATCAGTTCGTCCATCCGGTCGTGCGGCATGTACGGAATGGTGCTGGCGACCGACACGGCCGCGACGATCGCGCCCGACGCGTCGCGGATCGGTGCGGCCACGCAGCGGATCGACGCCTCGTTCTCCTCGAGGTCGAACGTATAGCCGCCGGCCGCGTAGTGGGCCATGCGCTGCAGGAACGCGCTCGTCTCGGGCCGGTTGTCGGGCTTGAAATTGACGCCGGCCAGCGCGCGTCGCGCGGCCTCGAACAGCGAACGCCACAGGTCCGGATCGAGGTCGAGCATCATTGCCTTGCCGATGCCGGTCGACGCGAGCGGCATCCGGTGGCCGACGCGCGAGCGCATCTCGAGGCCGCGCGTGCCGGGAATCTTGTCGATGTACAGCACGTCGTCGCCGTCGCGCACGCCGAGGTGGATCGTGTCGAGCGTCGCTTCCGCGAGCGCTTCGAGATGCGGCCGCGCCACCGCGGTGAGCGGCATCTGCTCGAGCGCGATCGTGCCGAGCTCGATCAGCTTCGGGCCGAGCAGGTAGCCGCCCTGCACCTGGCGCAGGTAGCGCGCCTGCACGAGGCTGCTGACGAGACGGTGCGTCGTGCTGCGCGTCGTCCCGAGCGCCGCGCCGATCGCGCGCATGTCGCGCGCGCCGTTCGCGATCGCCTCGAGGATCGCGAGGCCGCGCAGCAGCGTCTGCGTGCCCGCCTGCTGCGCGGCGAGATCGAGCGGCGTGCTGGTCGCGCCGATGCTGTCGGTCAGCGAGACATCGGCCGGCGTCGCGCGCCGGGCGTCGAGGGCAAGGGAATCGGGCATCTTGGTCATGGAACGGGCTTCTTCAACGGAATCGGTGAAGCCGCACGCGCGGCGCCGGAACGAGGTCCCGTGCTGCGGCGTGGCGGCGGTCGATGCACCGAGTAAAGCGCCCGGCGAACTTCATGGAAGGTGTCTCCGTGTGCGACGGGCGCCGCGCGATGCGTGGGTCCGAAGCTGTCGATGTGCTTCGGATTGTAGGAGCGCGCGCACTCGGCTCCAATATTTGAATGCGTTGTCCAGATAATGAGAATCCGGCGGAAACCGGCCGCGGGTGCGAGGCAACGGCCGCGCCATGAACACGGGGGCGGAACCCGCCGTGTCGCGGGTTCCGCCCCCGTTGGTTCACGATCCGCCGCGCTTACTGCTGGCTGCTCGTGCTGCGTGCCTGCATGTAGCGCTGCACGTCGGCGAACGACACGCGGCCGTTGCCGCCCGCATCGATCTGCCGGAAGTGATTCGCGACATAGCCGAGGCCGGCCGCGCGCGCCTGCGACTCGGTGATCGAGCCCGTGTTCTGCGTGTCGGCCGCGCTGAACTGGCTCGCGAGCTTGCGCACCACCTGCGCATGCAGCGCGGCGCCGGTCGTCTGCGTGCCGGCGGTCGCGCGGCGCGCGGCCGGCGGCACGTACGGATCGCCGAGCTGCGCCTGGCGCGCACGCGCCGGTGCGGCGGCATCGCTCGCCTGCGCGAACGCGGATACGGATGCTGCGGCGCCGACCCATGCGAGCGCCGCGGCAACGACGATGAAACGGTTCTTCATATCAGGCTCCAGTCTGGAATGAGGTCGTCGACGGCCGGCGGACGGCGCCATCGCGGGCGCCCGACGCCGGCCCGGCGCTGCATCAGTGCGCGGCCGCGTTGTAGAAGGTCACGAGGTCGGCTTTCTCCTGCGGACGCGACGTATCGTCGAGATAGACCATGTGTCCGCCCTGATAGTCCTTGATCGTCAGGTTCGGCTGCGTCCCGAGCCGCGCGAGGTCGAGCTCGGTCTGGTAGAACGGCGTCGCGATGTCGTGATACCCGTTCAACGACAGCACCTTCAGCTGCGGGTTCAGCGTCAGCGCCGCGGCGAGGTCGGGAATCGTGTCGGGCATCGCGAGCCCGTCGTGCGTCCAGTCCCACGTGTTGATCGCGTTGCTGCTCACCGAGTAGGCCGACTGCGCGGTGTACTTCAGTTCGTTCGGCAGGTAGCGGCCGATCGTGTCGGTGAACGGCTTCGTGATGAACGAGCTCGACGGATCGCCGTCCGCCGCGAGCGGGCTCGACACGGGCACGTTCACGCGCGCGTCGTAGCGGCCGATCAGCGTGCCCGGGACCAGCGACAGCTGGAAGCTGTTGTCGAAGAAGGTCGGGATCACGTTGAAGTCCGCATTCCACAGCGACTGCTTCACGCCGGTCGCATTCACCATCGTCGTCACGAGGTTCGGCGGCGGCGGCGTATGGCTCGCGAGGTACGCGTTCACGGCGGGCGCGTAGCTGCCGGCCGTCAGCAGGCGCATCTGGTCCGCGTACTGCGGCAGGTTCGACGGGTTCGGATTGTCGAGCTGATAGTAAGCGCCGACGGCCCCGTACGACGGCACGAAGCCCGCGCAACTCACCGGGCTCGACCCGTTGTTCGAGTTGCCGACGTAGTCGCTCGCCATGTCGCAGTTCGTGTTGTAGTTCAGGATCGACGACTGCAGCACGATGCCGTCGAGCTTCACGCCGGCCGTCTCGAGCAGGTTCGCGAGCACGTCGGTGCGCGGCGTGCCGTACGATTCGCCGAACAGGTATTTCGGCGAACCGGTGCGCTGGTTCACGGTCAGGTAGCGCGTGACGAAATCGCGGAAGGCGCCGCCGTCCTGGTCGACGCCCCAGAATGTCTGGTTCGTGTTCGGCGCGATCGCTTCGGAAAAGCCGGTGCCGATCGCATCGACGAACACGAGGTCGGTCGTGTCGAGCAGGCTTTCCTGGTTGTCGACGAACGGGAACGTCGACGTATTCGCGTTCGGGTCGCCCGTCTGGATCCGGCGCGGGCCGAACGAACCGAGGTGCAGCCACACCGATGCCGAGCCCGGGCCGCCGTTGTACAGGAACGTGACGGGCCGCTTCGCCGCGGGCTGGTTGTCGGCCGTGTAGGCGACGTAGAAGAACGAGGCTTCGGGCGCGCCGGTCTGCGGATTGCGCGCGACGAGGTGGCCGGCCGTGGCCGTGTAGCGGATCGTCTTGCCGTTCAGCGTGATCTGGTGATGCGTGACGGCGGCCTTTTCAACCGCGGCGGCGGGGTCGAGCGACGCGTTCGCGCTCGACGAATAACTGTTCGGATCGTTGTAAGCCTGGTCCGCCTGACCGGCGGGATCGGCTGAATTGGCGGCGTTCGCAGCGGCGGACGATGTCACGTCGTCGTTGCAGGCCGTCAGGATCAGCGAAGAAAACACTACCCCCAACAACAGCTTCGCTTTGCTCGCTGGCATCGTTGCTTTCCTTCTCTCGGATGTTTTTTGTGTCGAGCAGCCGGATAAGCCGCCCCCCGCCTCGCTTGCGGCCGATGAGCCGAGGCGCTGGCCAATATACGCGAGCCCGTCAGCTTTGAAAAATTTTGAAATATTTGGCCGGCCAAGGGTGCGGCGCACACCTTTCAGGAATGCTTCGAATCGTGAAACGTTGCATTTCACGTCGCTTTCATCGGCTTTCGCGTTTACCCGCAGCGACTAAAAAAGGGCGAAATTCGTGCCATGCAGGCAAACAAAAACGCACGGTCGCCCGCATTGCTCAGGAAAGCGAAATAGACGAATTCGTCTAACGGATGTGGCCCGACATGCGCGCGACACGAATGCGCTGCGGCGCAGCAATGGCGCACGGGCGACGGAACGGACAATGCGACGGCGCGCTCGCGCCGCTCACTCCGATTGCGGCAGTTCGGCCGTCCCCATCCGGCGCGCGATGACCGCCGCGCGCTGTGCCTGGTAGGCCGAGCCGCGATGCGCGTCGAACCAGCGCGGCTTCGGCAGCATCACCGCGAGACGCGCCGACTGCCACGCACCGAGCCGGCTCGCGGGAACCTTGTAGTAATAGCGTGCGGCCGCCTCGGCGCCGTACACGCCGCGGCCCCATTCGACGGAATTCAGGTAGATCTCGAAGATGCGCTCCTTGTCGAGCACCGCTTCGAGCATCCACGTGATGATGAGCTCCTGCCCCTTGCGGATGTAGCTCTTCTCGCGCGACAGGAACAGGTTGCGCGCGAGTTGCTGCGTGATCGTCGAGCCGCCCGCGACGATCCTGCCGCGCGCCTTGTTCTTCTCCCACGCCTGCAGGATCGCGTCGACGTCGTAGCCGTTGTTGGTCGCGAAGGTCGCGTCCTCGGACGCGATCAGCGCGCGCTTCAGGTTGCGCGAGATCTGGTCGTACGGCACCCACTGGTGCTGGATCTGCGCGGGCGGCGTCGCGCGCGACAGCCACCACGCGTCGGTGCGCATGAACGCGGTCGAGCCCGGGTTCACGAACGACCACAACGCGATCTGCGCAAGATAGAACAGCTGCGTCGCGAGCCACGCGAGCGCGAACACCGATCCCGCATACGCGATCCAGCGAGCGAGGCTCACCGATCGCGTGCGCTGCGTGCTGCTCACCGCCACCACGTGCCGCGCTCCGGTCAGCTCGCCGCGAGCGCCTGGCGCAGCGCGGCCAGCACCGGTGCGCCGTCCGGCCGCACGCCGCGCCAGATGAAGAACGATTCGGCCGCCTGTTCGACGAGCATCCCGAGCCCGTCGGCCGTGCGCGCGCCGAGCGACGCCGCGTGCTGCATGAACACCGTCGGCTGCGCGCCGTACATCATGTCGTATGCGAGCGTGCCCGCGCCGAACGCGGCCGCGTCGCATTCCGGCAACGCGGCGTCGAGGCTGCCGGCCGTCGCATTGATCACCACGTCGTACGGCTCCGCGCGCACGACGTCGGGGCCGCCGCCCGCGAGCGTGCAGCCCGCATCGTGCGCGGCCTGCATGAACTGGCCGACGAGTGCCTCGGCCTTGCTCGCGGTGCGGTTCACGATCGTGATCGACAGCGGCGCGCGGTCGAGCAGCGGCAGCACGACGCCGCGCGCCGCACCGCCCGCGCCGAGCAGCAGGATGCGCGCGCCCGCGAGCGACACGCCGAGATTCGCTTCGATGTCGCGCACGAGGCCGACGCCATCGGTGTTGTCGCCGTGAATACGGCCGTCGGCATCGATGCGCAGCGTGTTCACCGCACCCGCCGCCGCCGCGCGCGGCGACAGCGAGTCGGCCAGCGCATGCGCCTCGAGCTTGAACGGCACCGTCACGTTCGCGCCGCGGCCGCCTTCGGCGACGAAGGCGCGCACGGCGGCTTCAAAGCCGTCGACCGGCGCAAGCCGGTGCGCATACTCGATCGGCTCGCCCGTCTGCGCGGCGAACTGCGCGTGGATGAACGGCGACTTGCTGTGCGCCACCGGGTTGCCGAACACGACATAGCGGTCGGCACCGCTCGTCGACACCGCCGCGGTCATGATGCGCGCCCTTCTTCGCCGTCGTTGCCGTTCGCGGCTTCGCCGCCCGCCTGCGATGCCGCGCCGTCCGCTTCGGCCAGCGCTTCGGCCAGCGCTTCGGCTTCGGTTTCCGCCGACGCGTCTTCCGCGTCGACCAGCGTGTCGTCGCCGCCTTCGGCGTCATCCTCTTCGTCGGCCGCGTCGCCGCTCGTCACGGTCGGCGCGTCGAGCACGTTCAGCAGGCGCACCGACGCCTCGATCGTCAGCTCGTCGAGCGACATCACGTCGAGCAGCACGCGCGTGCCGCGCGCATGCACGCCGAGCCCCGGCACATGCAGCAGCAGCGGAATGTCCTCCAGGCGCACGAGATCACCCTTCACGACGCTCGCGACCACCTGCTTCTTCTGCTCCTGCGCGAGCCAGCGCAGGCACCAGAAGTACTCCATGCGGCGCTGGTAATCGGCATAGGCCGTATAGGTATCGTCGAAACCCTGCACGACCGCGTACAGGTCGGCGTCCTTCGGCTTGAACGGCGCGGCGAGCTTCGCGGTGACGCCATGCTGCACGCACGCGAGCAGCTGCCACTGGTTCACGAGGTCGACATAGCGGCGCAGCGGCGACGTGCTCCATGCGTACTGGGCCACGCCGAGGCCTTCGTGCGGCGCGGCCGTCGTCTGCATCCGCGTGCGCTTCGGGCCCGGCGCGCCGAAGCCGCGCTGCGAGCGATAGATGCCCGGCACCGTGTGGTCGTGCAGGAACGCGCCCCAGGTCGAGTTCGCGAGGATCGCGAGCTCCGACACGATCAGGTCGAGCGGCGACCCGCGGCGACGCGGCGTGATCGACACGTGCTCGCCTTCGACGTAGAAGTTGTAGTCGGTGTTGCGCTGCACCTCGCGCTTCAGGCCGTAGCCCGCGCGGGCGACCTGGCGCTTCTCGAACAGCGCCTGCGCGAGCGGCCACAGCACGGCGATGTCGTCCTTGTGCGGATAGTCGCCGGTGCCGGCCGCGAGCGTCTCTTCGGTGACGAGCTCGTCGAGCGTGTTGTGGCGCAGGTTGTTCTTCACGAACACGAGCTCGGCGCGCGTCTCGTTCGCGACGATCTCCTGCGTTTCGCGGTTGACGATGATGTACAGCGACAGCGCCGGACGGTAATCGCCCTCCTTCAGCGTGAACACGTCGACGACGTCGTCCGGCAGCATCGTGATCTTGTCGCCCGGCATGTAGACGGTCGACAGGCGCGTGCGCGCGATCGCATCGACCGCGTCGCCGCGCACGATGCCGAGCGCCGGCGCCGCGATGTGCACGCCGATCCGCACGCGGCCGTCGGACAGGTGCTCGACCGAGAACGCATCGTCGATCTCGGTCGTCGTGATGTCGTCGATCGAAAATGCCTCGACGTTCGCGCGCGGCAGGTCGTCCGGCAGCGGGCCGACCGCGACGGGCGGAAAGCCCGTGCCGTGCGGGAAGAATTCCGCGAGGAAGCGCGCCTCGTGCAGCGCACGCGGCGACGCGATGCCGCCGCAGTCGAGCATCAGCCGCGCCGGCGACACGCCGCGCGCGCCGGCCGCCGCTTCCATCGCCTTGTATTCGATCGCGTTCTTGTCCGGCCGCGTCAGCAGCCCGAGCACCTTGCCCGCGAACGCGTCGGGCAGCTTGCCGGCCTTCAGTTCCTCTTCGTACTGCGCCTGGACCAGCGCCTGCTGGCGCTTGCGCTCGAGCGACGCGAGCGCCATCTTGAGCTGCTCTTCCGGCGCGCGCTGATACTGGCCGCGCCCCTTGCGGCGGAAGTAGACGGGCGAGCCATGCAGCCGCAGCACCAGCGCCGCGCGCTCGACCGGGCCGTAGGCCGCGCCGAAATACTCGGCGGCCAGCGCCGTATACGCAAACTCGTCGGCCGGCGCGCATTCCCACAGGAAATCCAGGTCGATCTGCTGCGCGGCCGTGTCGGCCTCCTGCATCAGCTCGCTCGCGGCCGGCTTCTCGAATTCGATCAGCACGTCTTTCGCACGGACCTTCGCGCGCCGCCCGCCGGGCAACTCGACCTGAAATGCATCGCCCTGGCGCGACAGCACGCTGCCCGCCTTGAAACTGCCCGATTCCTCGAAGAAAACGTTCACTCAGTACTCTCGTTCAGACTGCCCGGCGCCGCGTCGGCGGCACCGCATGATGATGGGAATTCGATCGGCACAGGGCCGGTTTATGACGTCTTTCCGTCGCAAAATGCGAGAACGTCGTCGACATAGTCGGCAAATTCGCTGATCCCGTGATCGCTGCCTTCGATCACGCGCGTTTTCGCACCCGGGTAATGCGCCAGCATCTCGCGATAGTCGAGCACTTCGTCGCCGGTCGCCGCGAACAGATAGTAGCGTTCGGCGCGCGTGATTGCCGGCACGCGCAGCGCGTCGAGCTCATGCAGGTGACGGCGCTCGACGACGATCGTGCCGCCGCCGTGCCACAGCGGCTGTTCGCCCAGGTGCTGCTCGAGATCGCGTTGCGGCACGATGGCCGGATTCAGCAGCACGGCCTTCCAGCCGTGCTTTTCCGCCAGCCACGTCGCGTAATAGCCGCCGAGCGAGCTGCCGATGACGGTCACGTCGCGCGCGCCCGCCACTTCCGCTTCGGCCACCGCGATCGCCTCGAGCGGCGACACCGACAGCGACGGGCACCGCCACTCGCCGGTACGGCCGAGTTCGGCCATGCGCGCGGCGAGCAGTCGCGATTTCTGCGATTCCGGCGACGACCGGAAGCCGTGCAGATACAGGATCACGTGCGGCTCCCGAGCGCATCGAGCAGCTTCTGGTGCACGCCGCCGAAGCCGCCGTTGCTCATCACGAGCACGTGGTCGCCCGGGCGCGCGGCCTCGACGACGGCCTTCACCAGCAAGTGGAGATCGTCGAACGCGCGTGCCTTGTCGCCCAGCGGCGCCAGCGACTCGCCGAGATTCCAGCCGAGCGCGTCGCGCCCCGTCGGGGCGCCGTAGCCGAACACGAGATCGGCATCGGCGAGGCTGGCCGGCAATTGCGACTTCATCACGCCGAGCTTCATCGTGTTCGAGCGCGGCTCGAGCACGGCGAGGATGCGGGCATTCTGGCGGCCGATGCGCGCACGAAGGCCGGCGATCGTGGTTTCGATCGCGGTCGGATGGTGCGCGAAATCGTCGTAGACGGTCACGCCGTCGATGCTGCCGCGCACTTCCATCCGGCGCTTCACGTTGCGGAACGACGCGAGCGACGCCGCCGCCTGCGCGGGCGGCACGCCGACGTGGCGCGCGGCGGCGATCGCCGCGAGCGCGTTCATCCGGTTGTGGTCGCCCTGCACCTGCCACGCGACTTCGCCGACGCGCTCGGCCTGCGAGTACACCGCGAAGCGCTCGTCGACCGGCACGCCGTCCTCGGCCGGCAGCGCCTGCCAGCCGCCGTCGACGCCGAAGCGCTCGACCTCGCTCCAGCAGCCGCGCGCCAGCACGCGTTCGAGCGCGTCCGAGCGGCCGTTCGTGACGATCCGGCCGACGCCCGGCACGGTGCGCACGAGATGGTGGAATTGCGTCTCGATCGCGGCGAGATCCGGGAAGATGTCGGCGTGATCGAATTCAAGGTTGTTCAGCACCGCGGTGCGCGGCCGGTAGTGGACGAACTTCGAACGCTTGTCGAAGAACGCCGTGTCGTACTCGTCGGCCTCGATCACGAAGAAGCTCGAGTCGGTGAGCCGTGCCGACACGCCGAAATTCAGCGGCACGCCGCCGATCAGGAAACCGGGGTTCAGGCCCGCGTCCTCCAGCAGCCACGCGAGCATCGACGACGTAGTCGTCTTGCCGTGCGTGCCCGCGACCGCGAGCACCCACTTGCCGGCGAGCACGTGCTCGCCGAGCCACTGCGGGCCCGACACGTACGGCAGGCCGCGATCGAGGATCGCCTCCATCAGCGGATTACCGCGCGTGACGACGTTGCCGATCACGAACAGGTCCGGTTTCAGGTCGATCTGTTCGGCGCCGTAGCCTTCGATCAGCGTGATGCCCTGTGCCTCGAGCTGGGTGCTCATCGGCGGATAGACGCCCGCGTCGCAACCCGTCACCGTGTGGCCCGCTTCGCGCGCGAGTACGGCGAGACCGCCCATGAAGGTGCCGCAGATGCCAAGAATATGGATGTGCATAGAGATGAATGCTTTCGCGCCGCCGGGCGCCGTCGATTCGGAAAGGATGCATGTGCGGCGCGCCGGACGGACCGCGCGACCGGCGCCGACCCACGACTTTTGCCGCGACACAAAGATGGCTATTGTAACTGACGGCCTGCGCTGCCCGGCGGCCCGAACGATGCGGGCGAACCCCGGCCGGCTGGCCGGCGGCGGCCCGCCGTACCCGTGCTCGGGCCCGTCGGCGATCGAGTATGATTGCCGGATCATGTCTCGCAAATCCCTTCTCGACCCGCGGCGCGTCCGCGAGGAAATCGCCCAATCCGCCGCCCGCCTGATCGCGGAGGACGGCCTGGACTATGCCGGCGCGAAGCGCAAGGCCGCGCGCCAGTTGCTGGGCGATTCGCGCGTTGCCGGCGAATGGCTGCCGGATAACGACCAGATCGAGGAAGAACTGCGCGAATACCTCGCGCTGTTCCAGAGCGATACCCAGCCGGACGAACTGCGCCGCCTGCGCGAGATCGCGCTCGACTGGATGCGCCGGCTCGCCGAGTTCCATCCCTATGTGACGGGCGCCGTGCTGAACGGCACCGCGAACGCCCATTCGGATATCCATTTGCAGGCATTCACCGACAACCCGAAGGACGTCGCCATCTACCTGCTGAACCAGAACGTCCAGTACGACGTCTCCGAGACGCGGCACTTCGCGGGCCGCGCCGACGTCGAGACGCTCAGTTTCCTGTGGCGCCCGCGGCGCGACATGGACGCGATCGGCATCCATCTCGCGCTCTATGCGAGCGACGACCTGCGCGGCGCGGTCAAGGCCGACGCGCGCGGCCGCGTCGCCCGCGCCGATGCCGCCGCGCTGCGCGCGCTCGTCGAGGCAGGCAAGACCCCTTCCGAACCGGAATGATTCAACGATGATGATGAAACGCATGTTGGCGCTCGCGGTGGTCGCGGCCGCCGCCGTCGCCGGCGGACTGACCGCCGGCCATTGGTTCCGCGGCAGTGCCGACGACGGCGTCGCCGTCGCCGCGCCCGCCGCGCAGGGCAACCCGGTCGACCAGCTGTGGGCGTCGTCGCTGACGGGCACCGACGGCAAGCCGGCCTCGCTGGCCGCTTTCAAGGGCCAGAAGGTCGTCGTCAATTTCTGGGCATCGTGGTGCGGCCCCTGCGTCGAGGAAATGCCCGAGCTCGTCGCACTGTCGCACCAGTACAAGCAGAAAGGCATCCGTTTCATCGGGATCGGCGTCGATTCCGAGCAGAACGTGAAGAACTTCCTGCAGAAGGTGAAGGTCGACTATCCGGTCTTCGTCAGCGGTTACGCAGGCGCCGATCTGGCCCGTAATTTTGGAAATACCGCCGGCGCGCTGCCGTTTACGGTCGTGATCGACGAAACCGGCAAGATTCGCGAGACAAAATTGGGACAAATCCAGCCGGCCGAGCTGAAAAAGACGCTCGACGCGCTGTAACCGGCCCGAACGACGGCCCGCACGTTGGCGGCGATTTGCCTGTCGATCGCCGCAATTTCGCGTGAATTCGCCGATACTTTGCCTCCATGCCGGTAATTCTTGCAGGTCCGTCGCGCCCGGCCGTTCGGCAAAACTAGACAAATTTCTCTAAATAGCGCTAAAGTTCGCGCAATTCCGCAGAAATAGAAGCGACCATGACACGATTGCTGGTGCTGCACGGCCCCAACCTGAACCTTCTCGGCACCCGGGAACCGGAGGTGTACGGCCGCGTCACGCTCGCTCAGATCGATCAGGCGCTTGCCGCGCGCGCCCGGGAAGCCGGCGCCGAGCTGTCGTCGTTCCAGAGCAACCATGAAGGTGCGCTGGTCGACCGCATCCAGGCCGCGCGGGAGGAACAGACCGATTTCATCCTGATCAATCCGGCCGCGTACACGCACACGAGCGTTGCGATCCGGGACGCGATCGCCGGCGTTGGCATCCCGTTCGTCGAGGTTCACTTGTCGAACGTGCATCGCCGCGAAGCGTTCAGGCACCACTCCTACTTTTCCGACCAGGCCGAAGGCGTGATCTGCGGGCTCGGCTGGAAAGGTTATCTGTACGCGCTCGAGTACGCGCTGGACAAGCTGCAAGGCACGTCGCGCGGCTGATTTCGCGATCTAGATTCAGCGCCGGCCCCTAACCGGCGCTTTCACGTATTGAAAGGGGAATTCCCGATGGATCTTCGTAAGCTGAAAACTCTGATCGACCTCGTTTCCGAATCCGGCATCTCCGAGCTGGAAGTGACGGAAGGCGAAGGCAAGGTGCGCATCGTCAAGAACGCACCGCCGGTCTACGTGCAGCCGACGGCTGGGTATGCCCCGCAAGTCAGCGCGCCCGCTCCGTCGGCCGCGCTGCCGACCGAAGGCGCTGCCGCGCCGGCCGCGGGCGCCCCCGCCGCACCGGCCGCACCGCAAGGCCACGTCGTGACGTCGCCGATGGTCGGCACGTTCTATCGCGCACCGTCGCCGGGCGCGGACCCGTTCGTCCAGGTCGGCGACACGGTCAAGGAAGGCCAGACCATCTGCATCATCGAAGCGATGAAGCTGCTCAACGAGATCGAGTCGGACAAGGCCGGCGTGATCAAGGAAATCCTCGTCGAGAACGGCCAGGCCGTCGAATACGGCCAGCCGCTTTTCGTGATCGGCTAAGCCCGCCGCGCGGCCGTCCCGGCCGCGCGCCGCCGAGATGCTCGCCTGGCGCCGTTCGCGCGCCCCTCGAAGAGACGAATACTCGCTATGTTTGAAAAAATCCTCATTGCCAACCGCGGTGAAATCGCGCTGCGCATCCAGCGCGCATGCCGCGAGCTCGGCGTCAAGACGGTGGTCGTCTACTCGGAAGCCGACAAGGAAGCCAAGTACGTGCGCCTCGCGGACGAAGCCGTCTGCATCGGCCCGGCTCCGTCGAACCTGAGCTACCTGAACATGCCGGCGCTAATCAGCGCCGCGGAAGTCACCGATGCCGAGGCGATCCACCCCGGCTACGGCTTCCTGTCGGAAAACGCCGATTTCGCGGAGCGGGTCGAGCAGTCGGGCTTCACGTTCATCGGCCCGCGCCCGGAAACGATCCGGATGATGGGCGACAAGGTCACCGCGAAGCAGACGATGATCAAGACCGGCGTGCCGTGCGTGCCGGGCTCGGAAGGCGCGTTGCCGGACGATCCGAAGGAGATCGTCAAGATTGCGCGCGCGATCGGCTATCCGGTCATCATCAAGGCGGCCGGCGGCGGCGGCGGGCGCGGGATGCGCGTCGTGCACACCGAGGCTGCGCTCGTCAACGCGGTCAACATGACCCGCGAGGAAGCCGGCCGTGCGTTCGGCAACCCGCAGGTGTACATGGAGAAGTTCCTCGAGAACCCGCGTCACATCGAGATCCAGGTGCTGTCGGACGCGTACAAGAACGCGATCTGGCTGGGCGAGCGCGACTGCTCGATGCAGCGCCGCCACCAGAAGGTGATCGAGGAAGCGCCGGCGCCCGGCATTCCGCGGCGCCTGATCGACCGCATCGGCGACCGCTGCGCGGACGCCTGCAAGAAGATGGGCTACCTCGGTGCGGGCACGTTCGAATTCCTGTACGAAAACGGCGAGTTCTACTTCATCGAGATGAACACGCGCGTGCAGGTCGAGCACCCGGTATCGGAGCTGATCACGGGCGTCGACATCGTGCAGGAACAGATCCGCATCGCGGCCGGCGAGAAGCTCGCGCTGCGCCAGCGCGACATCCAGTTCCGCGGACATGCGATCGAATGCCGGATCAACGCCGAGGATCCGTTCAAGTTCACGCCGTCGCCGGGCCGGATCACGTCGTGGCATACGCCGGGCGGCCCCGGCGTGCGCGTCGACTCGCATGCCTACAATGGCTATTTCGTGCCGCCGAACTATGATTCGATGATCGGCAAGCTGATCACCTACGGCGCGACGCGCGAGCAGGCGATCCGCCGCATGCGCATCGCGCTGTCGGAAATGGTCGTCGAAGGCATCCAGACCAACATCCCGCTGCACCGCGAGCTGATGATCGACTCGAAGTTCGTCGAAGGCGGCACCAGCATCCACTATCTCGAAAACCGGCTCGCGCAGAAGCAGCAGGTCGCACCGGAAGAAGCGTAAGCATGAGCTATCGCGAACTCGTCGTCGAACTGGCCCGTGAGCATGCGGAGGCGCTGTCCGACGCGCTGCTCGACCTCGGCGCGCTGTCGGTGTCCGTCGAGGACGCCGACGCCGACACGCCCGACGAACAGCCGCTCTTCGGCGAGCCGGGCCTCGTGCCCGACCGCACCGCGTGGCAGCACTCGCGCGTGGTCGCGCTGCTGTCGGCCGACCATGAGCCGGCCGTGCTGCTCGCCGCGGCCGCGAACGAGATCGGCATCGCCGAAACGCCGAAGTTCGTCGTCCGCGAAGTCGAGGAACAGGACTGGGTGCGGCTCACGCAATCGCAGTTCGAGCCGATCCCGATCGGCGAGCGGATCTGGGTCGTGCCGTCGTGGCACGACGCGCCCGATCCCGATGCGCTCGTCCTCGAGCTCGATCCGGGCCTCGCATTCGGCACCGGCAGCCACCCCACTACCCGTCTGTGCATGGAGTGGCTCGAACAGTCGGTGAAGCCCGGCCAGTCGGTGCTCGACTACGGCTGCGGCTCGGGCATTCTCGCGATCCTCGCGAAGAAATGCGGGGCGAACCCCGTCATCGGCATCGACATCGATCCGCAAGCCGTCGAATCGGCGCGGCAGAACAGCGAGCGCAACCGTGCGGAAGTCACGTACGGGTTGCCCGACGCATGCCCGGACGGCGAGTTCGACATCGTCGTCGCGAACATCCTGTCGAACCCGCTGAAGCTGATGGCGTCGATGCTCGCATCGAAGGTCAAACCGGGCGGGCGCATCGCGCTGTCGGGCGTGCTCGCACGCCAGGCGGACGAAGTCGCGGCCGTCTACGCGCGCTACGTCGACATCTCGGTCTGGCGTGAACACGAAGGTTGGGTATGCCTCGCCGGAACCCGGCGGGAAAGCCATTAGAATAGCGCTGTCCTTCACTCTGGCCAGCAGGCCGCCCGGCTCGACATGCTTCTTGCGACGCGCTGCCCTCATTGCGAAACCGTCTTCCGGCTGCAGCAGGAACAGCTCTCGCTGCATGACGGGATCGTGCGCTGCGGCCATTGCCACGAAGTCTTCAACGCGTCCGAATCGCTCGTTCCCGAGCACGCGCCGCAGCCCGAACCGGCCCTGACCGACGCGGCTGCGGCGCCGGACCACGGCGACGCGCATCATCAGGCCCCGCCCGCACGGCTGTTCACCGCCGACGCGCCGGCCGCGTCGCCGTCCCACACCGATTACAAGCCGGAAGGCTGGGACATGTGGGCGCCGTGGCTCGATGCCGGCGTCGATCCGTCGCTGCAGCACAGCGTCGAGACCGTCCGCGTCGAGCCGCTGGTGCCGCTCGCGCTCCCGGCCGCGGAAGCCGGCGTCGTTCATCTGTCGGGCACGCCCGTGCCGTTCCCGTCCCCGACCGAACTCGACGCCGCTTCCACTGGCGTCGAGCAACCGGCCGAACCGCATTCGCAGCCGACGGAACACGACACCGCTGCCTCGCCCGCGCCGATCGAGCGCGACCCGCGCGAGCCGCGCTTCGTCGCCCACCTCCCGTCGGAGCCGCAAGCCACGCCCGATGCCGCCGAACCCGCCGGCCACGCGCACTTCGCCGTGCCGGACGACGAACGCGCACCGCGCGAGCCGCGTTTTGCGTTCACGCCGGCGCCGGCCGTCACCGAACCCGAACCCGCAACCGGATCCGGATCCGACGCGTTCCCCCGTCATGATCAGGCCGCGCCCGCGGCGGCAGCCGAGCCGGCGGCACCGTTCCCGGCCGCACTGTCCGACGACGACCGTCCGCACTTCGCCGTCACGCGCGAGACGCGCGCGCCGCAGCCGCGCGGGATGCTCGGCGGTTTCTTCGGCGGCCTCGTCGCGGCGGTGCTGGCCGTGCTGCTCGTCACGCAGCTCGCGTGGTGGCAACGTGAAACGTTGATGATCGACTGGCCCGTCACGCAGGGCTGGTTCCGGCAGGCTTGCGCGCCGCTCGGCTGCACGGTCGCGCCCCCGCGCGCGATCGACGGCCTGCGGCTCGACGCGACCGACCTGCGCCAGCTCGACGGGCCGCGCGAACTCGAATTGAAGGTACCGCTGACGAACCGCTACCGCGTCGCGCTCGCGTACCCGTCGCTCGAACTCACGCTGCTCGACGACGCCAATCGCGTCACCGTGCGCCGCGTGCTCGCGCCGCGCGACTACGTGCGCCCGGGCACGCCGATCGACGCCGGGCTGCCGCCCGGCACCACGCAGACGATGGTCGTCCGCCTCGAAACGAACGGCACGCCCGCCTCGAATTTCCGCGTCCAGATCTTCTATCCGTGACGCACCGCGGCGCGCGCATGCGCGCCCGTCTCAACCCGCGCGCCTCAAGCGGCGCGCTATTTCGGAGCACGAACATGAGCAAAGTTACGCTGGGTGGCAACCCGATCGATCTCGCCGGCACGTTCCCGGCCGTCGGCGCCCAAGCCGCCGATTTCAAGCTGGTCGGCAAGGACCTCGCCGACCTGTCGCTCGCCAGCTTCGCCGGCAAGCGCAAAGTGCTGAACATCGTGCCGAGCCTCGACACGCCGACCTGCGCGACGTCGACCCGCAAGTTCAACGAAGCCGCGTCGTCGCTCGACAACACGGTCGTGGTCGTCGTGTCCGCCGACCTGCCGTTCGCCGCCACGCGCTTCTGCACGACCGAGGGTCTCGCCAACGTCGTGACGGCCTCGACGTTCCGCACCGGCCGCGCGTTCGCGAACGCGTACGGCGTCGACGTGACGAGCGGCCCGCTGAACGGCCTGACCGCCCGTGCCGTCGTCGTGCTCGACGCGCAGGACAAGGTGATCCACGCGGAACTCGTCGGCGAAATCAAGGACGAGCCGAACTACGATGCAGCGCTCGCCGCACTGAAGTAAGCTTTCTACCGCTTTCCCCTGCCGCGCCGCGCCCTTCGCGCGGCGTTGTCGCGCAGGGTCCCTCATTTCTACAGGAACGCACACCTTGGCTACGCTGATTTGCGGCTCGATCGCCTACGACTCCATCATGACCTTCGAAGGGCGGTTCCGCGAGCACATCCTGCCCGACCAGGTGCACCTCATCAACCTGAGCTTCCTCGTGCCGACGATGCGCCGCGAATTCGGCGGCTGCGCGGGCAACATCGCGTATGCGCTGCACCTGCTGGGCGGCGATGCGCGCATGATGGGGACGATGGGCGCGCTCGACGCGCAGCCGTATCTCGACCGGCTCGACCAGCTCGGCCTGCGCCGCGACCACGTTCGCGTGCTGCCCGATACGTATACGGCGCAGGCGATGATCACGACCGATCTCGACAACAACCAGATCGCCGCGTTCCACCCGGGCGCGATGATGCAGTCGCACCTGAACCATGCGGGCGACGCGCCGGACATCCAGCTCGCGATCGTCGGCCCGGACGGCTTCGACGGGATGGTGCAGCACGTGGAAGAACTGGCCAAGGCCGGTGTGCCGTTCGTGTTCGACCCGGGCCAGGGTCTCCCGCTGTTCGACGGTGCGACGCTGCGCCGCAGCATTGAACTTGCGACCTATGTGGCGGTCAACGACTACGAGGCCAAGCTGGTGAGCGACAAGACGGGATGGTCCGAAGATGAAATCGCCAGCCGGGTCGACGCCCTCGTCATTACGCGTGGCGAGCACGGCGCGACCATCCGCCACAAGCAGGGCACGGAGCAGATTCCTGTCGTACCGGCCGAGCGCATCGCCGATCCGACCGGCTGCGGCGACGCCTTCCGGGGCGGCCTGCTGTACGGCATCGAGCATGGCCTCGACTGGGCGACCACGGGGCGCCTCGCCAGCCTGATGGGCTCGCTCAAGATCGCCCACCAGGGGCCCCAGAGTTACGTACTGACGCGCGCGGAAATCGACGCACGCTTCGAGACTGCATTCGGTTACAGTCTCAAATGAATATTGTGGGAGAGCAAAGATGTTGACGAACAAAACCCTCACGCTCGCGGCCATGCTGACGGCCACGCTGACGCTCGCCGGCTGCTTCACGGCACCCGGTTCCGCCGATGTCTATAGCGTCGGCCAGGCGCAGCGCGAACAGACGGTCCGCATGGGCACGGTCGAAAGCGTCCGCGCGGTACGCATCCAGTCCGACGGCGGCGGCAGCGCGATCGGCACGCTCGGCGGCGGCGCACTCGGCGCGGTCGCAGGCAGCGCGATCGGCGGCGGCAAGGGCTCGATCCTGACGGCGATCGCGGGCGGCCTCGTCGGCGCGGTCGCGGGTAACGCCGTGGGCGAAAACCTCAGCACGGCGAACGGTGTCGAAATCACCGTGCGCCTCGACAACGGCGATCTGCGCTCGATCACGCAGGCGGCCAGCGGCGAAGCGTTCCGTGCAGGCGAGCGCGTACGACTGCTGTCGAGCGGCGGCGTCACGCGCGTCACGCACTAACCGGTATCCTCAGCACGCGGCGCAAGCCGCGGTCGAACGCATGTGCGACGCTGCACATGCGTTTTTTTTCGTCCGTACTCACCGCAGCCGACACCTCGGCGAGTACGGACGAAAAAAATCCCGCCACCTGAGCCAGATGGCGGGACTGATTGAGTAGCGCTACTCAACCCGCGGACACCACGTGAGTGTCCGGGTGGTGCTGGTCAGCCGCGATTACGGACGGCTGCCGGTCGGGAACGGCCATGCCGCTGCCGGGTTGAGCGCGGTCTTCACGCCCGATGCCGGCGCAACCGATGCGGTCGACGCGGTCGTTGCCGGCGCAGCCTTCTTCACGACGGCCTTCTTCGGTGCAGCAGCCTTCTTCGCCGGCGCAGCAGCCGCCTTCGCAGGGGCAGCAGCCGCCTTCGCAGGGGCAGCCTTCTTGGCAGGCGCAGCCTTCTTCGCGGCAGCCTTCTTCGCAGGCGCAGCCTTCTTCGCGGCAGCCTTCTTCGCCGGTGCCGCCTTCTTCGCGGCAGCCTTCTTAGCCGGTGCCGCCTTCTTCGCAGCAACCTTCTTCACGGCGACCTTCTTCGCTGCAACTTTCTTCGCAGCAGCCTTCTTCGCCGGTGCCGCCTTCTTTGCAGCAACCTTCTTCACGGCGACTTTCTTCGCTGCGACCTTCTTGGCTGCAACCTTCTTCGTTGCGACCTTCTTGGCTGCAACCTTCTTCGCTGCGGCCTTCTTCGCCGGTGCTGCCTTCTTCGCAGCAACCTTCTTCACGGCGACTTTCTTCGCTGCGACCTTCTTCACTGCAGCGGCCTTCTTCGCCGGAGCAGCAGCCTTCTTCGCAACGGTCTTCTTGGCAGCAACCTTCTTAGCAGCCGGTTTCTTCTTGGCAGTAGCCATGTTGTTCTCCTTCAGGTTCAGATGAGAGTCAGTTCAAACTACACCCTTCGTCAAAACCCGCTTCCCGCGGACGCTGTTCAGGACGTGCGCTTCGAAGCGGGCTATTCATCGGCGTACGCAGATACCGCGCGCTTACGCTAATGAATACGGTATGGCGCGCGTGACCACTCGGCCTCGCGCGCCAAATCAAGTCGGTAGCCGGCGCACCGCGCGCCGCTACCCCTAATCGCTTGATCAAGCGGACCGCCACACGGCCGTCCGCTTTATCCGGAGGGAAGTTTGCCCATCCCACTGAAGGGTTCGCAAAGTGCCTGTCGTATCGTTGGGCCGTTAAGGCACCGGGCATGCTTTGCATCAGGCGTTCTTGCTCCTAAACCTTGGGCCGGGGCCGAGAGGCCACCGGCTGCTCACATCATGTGACGGGTTCGCTGCTGCGGGTTATTCCCAGGACAGCGCGCCCCCCGTCTGATACTCGATCACACGCGTCTCGAAGAAGTTGCGTTCCTTCTTCAGGTCGATCATCTCGCTCATCCACGGGAACGGGTTTTCCTCGTTCGGGTACAGCGGATCGAGGCCGATCTGCTGGCAACGGCGGTTGCTGATGAAACGCAGGTAGCTCTTGAACATCGACGCGTTCAAACCCAGCACGCCGCGCGGCATCGTGTCTTCGGCGTAGCGGTATTCGAGTTCGACAGCCTGCTTGAACAGCTCGCGGATCTCGGCGCGGAATTCCGCGGTCCAGAGATGCGGATTCTCGAGCTTGATCTGGTTGATCAGGTCGATGCCGAAGTTGCAGTGCATCGACTCGTCGCGCAGGATGTACTGATATTGCTCTGCAGCACCCGTCATCTTGTTCTGGCGGCCGAGTGCGAGGATCTGCGTGAACCCGACATAGAAGAACAGGCCTTCCATGATGCAGGCGAACACGATCAGCGACTTCAGCAGCTTCTGATCCGCTTCGAGCGTGCCGGTCTTGAAGGCCGGGTCCGTCAGCGTGTGGATGAACGGAATCAGGAATTCGTCCTTCGCGCGGATCGACGTGACCTCGTGGTACGCGTTGAAGATCTCGCCTTCGTCGAGACCGAGCGATTCGACAATGTATTGGTACGCGTGCGTGTGGATCGCTTCCTCGAACGCCTGGCGCAGCAGGAACTGCCGGCACTCGGGCGCCGTGATGTGGCGGTACGTGCCGAGCACGATGTTGTTCGCCGCGAGCGAATCGGCCGTCACGAAGAAGCCGAGGTTGCGCTTCACGATGCGGCGCTCGTCCTCGGTCAGACCGTTCGGATCCTTCCACAGAGCGATGTCGCGGGACATGTTGATTTCCTGCGGCATCCAGTGGTTCGCGCAACCGGCCAGATACTTTTCCCACGCCCACTTGTACTTGAACGGCACCAGCTGATTCACGTCAGTCTGGCCGTTGATGATGCGCTTGTCGGCGACATTGACCCGCGCTTCCGTACCGCCGGCGGGAACAGCCGATGCTTGCGGCGGCACCGCAAGATCGCCTTCGAAAATGTCACGGACCTGATGGGCGGCAGGCGCAGCGGCCTGCATTCCGACAGCCATCCCGGCGGAGGTGCGCAACGCGTTTTGCTGCGCTCCGCTCGCGGGGGTTACGGCAGTCTTCTCGTCATCCCAGTTGAGCATAAATTCTCACCATCAATTTAGAACGGTTTGTACCATCTTTTCCTGAGCGATAAAAGGGTTCGCTCACGAAAAATCCTTTTTTCGATTCGCGTTGCGACCTCGATACAACACTTTGAGCAACGCATCGTCGTTCATGCAGCGCGCGAAGTGAGTTGCGCATGTATCGCGAGGTGCGCCCGACGCATCGAACGCCGATCGAAACGCGACGCCGTCGGGGATGTTTCGATCGCTTGTCACTGCCTGCAACGCAGGTGGCGCGTTACAGATTCCTTATCATTTTTTTAGTTGAGAGCGGCGCACACTTCAACCTCGATCGGTCGTCGTGTGCGCGGCCTTTGCCTGCTTCTCAGGTCAGGCGCACTGCGTTACTGGCACGCTTCGCACTCGTCGAAGCCCGGATCGCCCGGACGCATCGTGCACACCGGACCGTCCGCCTCGACCGGCGCGAGTGCCGGCGCTGCATTGATCGCGCCCGACGACACATCGCCACCCGCCGCACCGAAGCCGCCTGCCGCGCCTTGCGCGCCGCCGCTGCCCGAACCGCCGTTGCCCGCGCCGCCCGTCGGCACGGCGTTCAGCGCGCCGTGTGCGACCGTCGACTTCTCGACGTGCGTCGCCGCCATCGTGCGGAGGTAGTAGGTCGTCTTCAGGCCGCGCAGCCATGCGAGCTTGTAGACCTCGTCGAGCTTCTTGCCCGACGCGCCGCCCATGTAGATGTTCAGCGACTGCGCCTGGTCGATCCACTTCTGGCGACGCGATGCGGCTTCAACCAGCCACGTCGGGTCGACTTCGAACGCGGTCGCGTAGATCGCGCGCAGGTCGGCCGGGATGCGGTCGATGCGCGACAGCATGCCGTCGAAGTACTTCAGGTCGGCGACCATCACTTCGTCCCACAGGCCGCGTTCCTTCAGGTCGCGCACCAGGTACTCGTTCACCACCGTGAATTCGCCCGACAGGTTCGACTTCACGTACAGGTTCTGGAAGGTCGGCTCGATACAGGCCGACACGCCGATGATGTTCGAGATCGTCGCCGTCGGCGCGATCGCGACGCAGTTCGAGTTGCGCATGCCGTGCGCGGCGATCCGCGAACGCAGGGTCGTCCAGTCGAGCGACTCCGACGTGTCGACCTCGACATAGCCGCCGCGCGCTTCCGTCAGCAGCTTCAGCGTGTCCTGCGGAAGGATGCCGCGATCCCACAGCGAGCCGCGGTAGCTCGAGTAGCGGCCGCGCTCTTCGGCCAGCTCGGTCGACGCGTAGTACGCGTAGTAGCAGACCGCTTCCATCGACCGGTCCGCGAACTCGACCGCCGCTTCCGACGCGTACGGCGTGCGCAGCAGGTGCAGGCAGTCCTGGAAGCCCATGATGCCCATGCCGACCGGGCGGTGCTTCAGGTTCGAGTTACGCGCCTTCGGCACCGCGTAGTAGTTGATGTCGATCACGTTGTCGAGCATGCGCATCGCGACGCTGATCGTGCGCTTCAGCTTGTCGTGGTCGAGCGCGTAGCTGCCGTCGGCCTGCTTCACCAGGTGGGCGACGAGGTTCACCGAGCCGAGGTTGCACACCGCGATTTCGGTGTCGCTCGTGTTCAGCGTGATTTCCGTGCACAGGTTCGACGAGTGGACGACGCCGACGTGCTGCTGCGGCGAGCGGACGTTGCACGGATCCTTGAACGTGATCCACGGGTGACCCGTCTCGAACAGCATGCCGAGCATCTTGCGCCAGAGCTGCTGCGCCGGGATCTTCTTGAACAGCTTGATCTCGCCGCGCGCGACCTTCTCTTCGTAAGCCGTGTAAGCCTTCTCGAAGTCGGCACCGAACTTGTCGTGCAGGTCCGGGCAGGTCGACGGCGAGAACAGCGTCCAGTCGGCGCCTTCCATCACGCGCTTCATGAACAGGTCGGGAATCCAGTTCGCCGTGTTCATGTCGTGCGTACGGCGACGGTCGTCACCGGTGTTCTTGCGCAGCTCGAGGAACTCCTCGATGTCGAGGTGCCACGATTCGAGGTACGCGCAGACCGCGCCCTTGCGCTTGCCGCCCTGGTTCACCGCGACGGCCGTGTCGTTCACGACCTTCAGGAACGGGACCACGCCTTGCGACTTGCCGTTCGTGCCCTTGATATGCGAGCCGAGTGCGCGCACACGCGTCCAGTCGTTGCCGAGGCCGCCGGCGAACTTCGACAGCAGCGCGTTTTCCTTCAGCGCTTCATAGATGCCGTCGAGATCGTCCGCGACCGTCGTCAGGTAGCACGACGACAGTTGCGAGCGGTGCGTGCCCGAGTTGAACAGCGTCGGCGTCGAGCTCATGAAGTCGAAGCTCGACAGCACGTTGTAGAACTCGATCGCACGCGTTTCGCGGTCGATCTCGTTCAGCGACAAGCCCATCGCGACGCGCATGAAGAATGCCTGCGGCATTTCGATGCGGGTGCCTTCGACGTGCAGGAAGTAGCGGTCGTACAGCGTCTGCAGGCCCAGGTAGCCGAACTGCAGGTCGCGGTTCGCGTCGAGGGCTTCGCCGAGGCGCTTCAGGTCGAACTGCAGCAGCTTGTCGTCGAGCAGGCCGGCGTCGACGCCGCGCTTCAGGAACTGCGGGAAGTATTCCGCGTAGCGGGTCGACATCTCGGCCTGCACGACTTCCTCGCCGAGGATCTCGCGACGGATCGTGTGCAGCAGGATGCGGGCCGTGACCTGGCTGTAGGCCGGGTCCTTCTCGATCATCGTGCGCGCCGCGAGGATCGCCGAGTCGTAGACCTGGCTCATCGGCACGCCGTCGTACAGGTTCTTCACCGTCTCCGCGACGATCGGGTCAGGGTTAACCGCAGCACCGAGGCCGTCGCATGCCGACACGATCAGCGCGCGCAGCGCGTTCAGGTCGAGCGGGCGCGTGACGCCGTTGTCGACGACGTTGATGCCGGTGCTCGACTCGCCGCCCGCTGCCGCTGCGTCCTCGCCCGCATGCTGGCGCTCGAGGTGACGCTTCTCGCGATACAGCACGTACGCACGCGCGACGTTGTGCTCGCCGCCGCGCATCAGCGCGAGTTCGACCTGGTCCTGGATGTCTTCGATATGGAACGTACCGCCGTTCGGGCGGCTGCGCACGAGTGCGCGCACGACGTTGTGCGTCAGCTGTTCGACCTGCTCGCGCACGCGCGCCGAAGCCGCGCCCTGCCCGCCGTTGACGGCCAGGAAAGCCTTGGTCACCGCGATCGCGATCTTCGAGGGTTCGAACGACACCACGCTGCCGTTGCGGCGGATCACCTTGTAGTCGGCGAACGTGGCCTGCGGCGCGAGCGCCTTCGCGCCCTGGTCGGTCCCGCCGAGCGGACGGCTCGAGGCGCTCTCGTACTGGGACGTCGCGTTGTCGGTGGTTTGCATGTGCAAAGCTCCTGGTGTTGGATGGTGCGGAGAGAAAGAACCGCGGATTAAAACGAACGCTGCGCAACGCGGTGCGCGAGCGGTAAGAGGCGAGCGATGCGCCGGGGAAGCCGGTTCGGTCGATGCGCGACAACCTGGCCGGTCGTGTGCTTCGTCATGTCTACCCTGCCCCGTCGATGTTCGCTGCGCTGATCGCGACGCCCGGACCGCCCGGCCTGACGCGCCGCCCTGAGAACCCTGTCCGCCGGCGTTGCCCGCCGGCCGGTGCCGCTCGGGTTTTCCCCTGCGACACACACTATATCTAGTACAGAACTGCTCAACTGGCACCAAGTATAGTGGACATTCGGACGAGGTCAAAACGGATAATTTGCGGTGAAGGTCTTGACATCGCTCACGCGCAGACACGACAAGGCATTGGTCGGAGAAAAAACTTTCTCCGCTCAAAAAACCCCGCGATCAGTGCTGACGGAAAGGAAAGTATTCGGCGGAAAAACCGGCATCGCTCGCGAAGCGTTGCCAATCGAAGTGCGGGCCCGGGTCGGTCTTGCGGCCCGGCGCGACGTCCGAGTGCCCGGCGAATGCGTCGACCGGGTAACGCGCGGCGAGCGCGCGGGACAGCGCGGCGAGCACCGCGTATTGCGCGTCGTCGAACGGCACGTCGTCCGCGCCTTCGAGCTCGATGCCGATCGAGAAGTCGTTGCAGCGCGTCCGGCCGAAGAACTCGGACGAGCCCGCGTGCCACGCGCGCTCGTCGCACGACACGAACTGCACGAGCTCGCCGCCGCGGCGGATCAGGAAATGGGCGGACACGCGCACGCCGCGCAGGTGGCGCTGGTAATACGGGTGCGCATCGCAGTCGAGGCGGTTCAGGAACAGCGACTCGATCGCGTCGCCGCCGAATTCGCCGGGCGGCAGGCTGATGTTGTGGACGACCACGAGCGTCGGCACCGCGCCCGCGGGCCGCCTCTCGAAGTTCGGCGACGGCGCATGGCGCGCTTCGCGCACCCAGCCGTTCGCGTCGACCGACAACGTCGGCGCGTCGCTCATCGCACGTCGCGACCGTTCGCGCGCGCGGCGTGGCGCTGCGCGTGCTCGGCGCTGCAGAAGTAGTCGCCGCCCGCGGCGACCGCTTCGCCCTTCGGCGCATGCACGCCGCATTCGGCGCAGCGCACCATCGGCTCGGGCAGCGACCGCGCGTCGCCGTTCGGCCGCGCGGCTCCGGGGCCGCCGGCGCCGGACGCGCCGTCGTAACCGGCGCCGCGGCCGGTGCGCGCCTGCGCATGCTCCTGCGCGTGGCGCAGCTTGCGCGCGAGCCACGAACCCGCGAAGAAGAGAAGGATCAGGAGAAGAATCTGTCGCATCGGAAACCTGCGGTCAAACCACGGAACGGTGCAGCAGCACCTCGAAAACGAACCGGCTGCCGACATACGCGAGCAGCAGCGCGGCGAACGACACGAGCACCCAGCGCGCGGCGCCGCGGCCGCGCCAGCCCGATGTCTTGCGGGCAACCAGCAGGCCGCCGAACATCAGCCACGACAGGATCGCGAACACGGTCTTGTGGTCGAGCCGCAGCGCGCGCGCGTCGATCTGCTCGCTGAACAGGATGCCCGACGCGAGCGTCAGCGTGAGCAGCACGAAGCCGGCGCCGATCAGGCGAAACAGCAGCTTCTCGAGCGTGAGCAGCGGCGGCAGCGTTTCGAGCCAGCTCGCGATCCAGCCCGTCGAGCCGTCGCGGCCGCCGCTGCGCAGCGACTGCAGCCGCCGCTCGACCATCAGCATCAGGATCGCGTGCAGCGCGGCGATCGCGAACAGCCCGTACGCGATGTTCGCAATCAGGAAGTGCAGCTTGAACAGCGGCGCCGCGGCATAAGGAAGCACCCGCACGCCGCCGAACACGAGCGGCAGCAGCGACGCGCCGCACGCGAGCGGCAAGACCAGCAGGCGCAGGCTGTCGAGCGGGAAGAAGAAGCTCTCGATCCAGTAGATGCCGGCGCCGAGCCAGAACATCGCGGACAGCGCGAACGCGAAGCCGAACACCATCGCGTCGTTCGGAAAGATCGTCATGTGGAGCAGTACGCCGTGCGCGACGAGCGCGGCGAACAGCAGCGCGCGGCCGGCCCCGCTCATCCCCGACGCGGCGGACGCGGGAACCGGCACGGCCGGCACGCTCGCGACGAGCGGCGTCGCACCCTGGCGGTGCGTGCGCCAGCCTGCGACGGCGAGGCCGCCGTACAGGAATGCGGTGAGGGCATACAGTACAATATCCATGTTCGAAGTTTACACTAGGCCCCCTTCCCGCGACGGCTCCCTTTGTTCGGTTCCGCCGCGCCTTCGGGCCCCACTGTCCATCGCTCCCCATGCTCGACAATCTCACTCAACGGATGGCGCGCGTCGTCAAGACGCTGCGCGGCGAGGCCCGGCTCACCGAGGCGAACACGCAGGAGATGCTCCGCGAGGTGCGTCTCGCGCTGCTCGAGGCCGACGTTTCGCTGCCGGTCGTCCGCGAATTCATCGCCAAGGTCAAGGAAAAGGCGCTCGGCGAAGAAGTGATCAGCAGCCTGTCGCCGGGCCAGGCGCTCGTCGGCGTGGTCCAGAAGGAACTGACCGCCGTGATCGGCGGCGACTACGAAGGCAAGGCCGCCGAGCTGAACCTCGCGGTCACGCCGCCCGCCGTGATCCTGATGGCCGGCCTGCAGGGCGCGGGCAAGACCACGACCGCCGGCAAGCTCGCGAAGCTGCTGCGCGAGAAGTACAAGAAGAAGGTGCTGACCGTGTCGTGCGACGTGTATCGCCCGGCCGCGATCATGCAGCTGAAAACGGTGAGCGAACAGGTCGGCGCCGACTTCTTCCCGTCCACGCCCGACCAGAAACCCGTCGACATCGCAATTGCGGCCGTCGACTGGGCGAAGCGCCACTACCACGACGTACTGATCGTCGACACGGCCGGCCGCCTCGGTATCGACGAGGCGATGATGCAGGAAATCGCCGCGCTGCACGGCACGCTGAAGCCGGCCGAAACGCTGTTCGTCGTCGACGCGATGCTCGGCCAGGATGCGGTCAACACCGCGAAGGCGTTCAACGACACGCTGCCGCTCACCGGCGTCGTGCTGACCAAGCTCGACGGCGACTCACGCGGCGGCGCCGCGCTGTCGGTGCGCCACATCACGGGCAAGCCGATCAAGTTCGTCGGCGTCGCCGAGAAGCTCGACGGCCTGGAAGTGTTCCACCCCGACCGGATGGCGAACCGGATCCTCGGCATGGGCGACATCCTCGCGCTCGTCGAGGAGGCACAGCGCGGCGTCGACGTGCAGGCCGCGCAGAAGCTGGCCGACAAGGTCAAGAAAGGCGGCGACTTCGACCTGAACGATTTCCGCGCGCAGATCTCGCAGATGAAGAACATGGGCGGCCTGTCGTCCCTGATGGACAAGCTGCCCGCGCAGTTCCAGCAGGCGGCCGCCGGGGCCGACATGGGCCAGGCCGAAAAGCAGATCCGCCGGATGGAAGGCATCATCAGCTCGATGACGCCGGCCGAGCGCGCCAAACCCGAAATCATCAAGGCGACGCGCAAGCGCCGCATTGCAGCCGGCGCGGGCGTGCCGGTGCAGGAAGTCAACCGGATGCTGAACCAGTACGATCAGATGCGTACGATGATGAAGAAGCTGAAGGGCGGCAACATGCAGAAGATGATGCGCGGCCTGAAGGGCATGATGCCCGGCATGCGCTGATTCCGCCCGCCGGCCGGGCGCGCGGGTTTTTGCTGTAGCGCGCGCCCGCCGTTCTGCTTCATTCTTATTTGTATACCGACTGCCCGCCAGAACACATGAACCGCGAAGAAGCCCTCCACATTTTCAACCACTCCGAAGAGATCGTGTCGGCCGATGCCGTCAACGCGTCGATCTCCAAGATGGCCGACGCGATCCGCGCCGAGATCGGCGACGCGTTCCCGCTCGTTCTCTCGGTGATGGGCGGCGCCGCGGTGTTTACCGGGATGCTGCTGCCGCATCTCGATTTCCCGCTCGAATTCGACTACATCCACCTGACCCGCTACCGCAACACGACGCAGGGCAGCCCGGAAATGCACTGGCGCGTCGCGCCGCGCGAATCGGTGAAGGACCGGATCGTGCTCGTGCTCGACGATATCCTCGACGAGGGCGAGACGATGGCCGCGATCCGCGACCGGATCCTCGACATGGGCGCGCAGCGCTTCATGTCGGCCGTGCTGTGCGAGAAGACGCTCGCGAAGGCGAAGCCGCTGCACCCCGACTTCTGCGGCTTCTCGGTGCCGGACCGCTACGTGTTCGGCTGCGGGATGGACGCAAAGGGCTACTGGCGCAACCTGCCGACGATCCGCGCGCTGACCGCCGACGTCTGATCGCCGCCCTGCCGGCCCCATAAGAAAAGCGGCGCGCCGGTTTCCCGGCGCGCCGCTTTTTTTCGTGCGTACGCGGCCTGCCCTACAACTGGTGCACGAACGCGCGAATGCCGGCCAGCAGCATCTCGACCGAGATCGCGACGAGCACGAGGCCCATCAGCCGCTCGAACGCCGCGACCGTCCGCTCGCCGAGCCATTGCTGGATCCGCTCGGCCAGCACCAGCGTGATCGCGCAGACGAGCATCGTGACCGTCAGCGCGCCGGCCCACTCGAGCATCTTGCCGGGCGCCTGCGACGTCAGCAGCATCACCGTCGCCAGCGCGGACGGCCCGGCGAGTGCCGGAATCGCGAGCGGCACGATGAACGGTTCGCCGCCCGCGCGCGGATCGCTGCCGAGCGCGCCGTCCGGGTGCGGGAAGATCATCCGCAGCGCGATCAGGAACAGCACGATCCCGCCGCCAAGCCGCAGCGACAGGTCGGTGAGGCTCATCATCCGCAGGAAGCGGTCGCCGACCACCATGAAGAACAACAGGATCACGAACGCGATCCCCACTTCACGCAGGATCAGCTTCACGCGCCGCTCGCGCGGCACGTCCCGCATCGCCGAAATGAACAGCGGGATGTTGCCGAGCGGATCGGTGATCAGCACCAGGAGCACGGTGGCCGACAGGAACGTGTATTCCATCGTGTCCCCCGGGCGCCGAGCTTAGCGTGCGAGCGCGGCGCGGATCTTCTCCGCGACCGTCGCCGCAGCCGCGTCGGCCGGCAACAGCGTCGCTTCGGCGTCGCGGCGGCCCTGGTACTCGATCTTGCCTTCCTTCAGGCCGCGCTCGCCGATCACCAGGCGGTGCGGCACGCCGATCAGTTCCCAGTCGGCGAACATCACGCCCGGGCGCTCGCCGCGGTCGTCGAGGATCACGTCGATGCCGGCCGCGACGAGTTCCGCGTACAGCTTGTCGGCCGTCTCGCGCACCATCTCGCTGCGGTCATAGCCCATCGGACACAGCACGACTTCAAACGGCGCGATCGACTCGGGCCAGATGATGCCCTTGTCGTCGAAGTTCTGTTCGATCGCCGCGCCGAGAATGCGCGTGACGCCGACACCGTAGCAGCCCATCAGCATCGGCTGCGGCTTGCCCGACTCGTCGAGGAACGTCGCACCCATCGCTTCCGAATACTTGGTGCCGAGCTGGAACACGTGGCCGACCTCGATCCCGCGGCAGATGTCGATCACGCCCTTGCCGTCCGGCGACGCGTCGCCCTTCTTCACGTTGCGCACGTCGGCGACGTCCGGCTCCGGCAGGTCGCGGCCCCAGTTCACGCCGGCGATGTGATAGTCGACCTCGTTCGCGCCGACGACGAAGTCGCTCATGTTCGCGACCGTACGGTCCGCGATCACCTTCACGGGCTTCTTCGTGCCGACCGGGCCGAGGTAGCCCGGCGGCGTGCCGAACCACTCGACGATTTCCTGTTCGGTCGCGAAGCGGTGGTTCTTCAGGCCCGGCAGCTTCGACACCTTGATCTCGTTCAGGTCGTGGTCGCCGCGCAGCATCACCAGCCAGATCGTCGGCTCGGCGCCTTCGTTGTCGGTCGCGAGCACGATCGACTTGATCGTGCGCTCGAGCGGGATCGCCAGCAGTTCGGCAACGGCTTCGCACTTCGCCTTGCCGGGCGTCGCGACCTTTTCCAGCGCTTGCGCCGGCGCCGCGCGTTCGGCGATCAGCGGCAGCGCTTCGGCCGCTTCGATGTTCGCCGCGAAGTCGGAGGTCGGGCAGTAGGCGATCGCGTCCTCGCCGGTGTCGGCGATCACGTGGAACTCGTGCGAGAAATTGCCGCCGATCGAGCCGCTGTCGGCCGCGACCGCGCGGAACTCGAGGCCGAGGCGCGTGAAGATGCGCACGTACGCGTCGTACATCTTGCGATACGACTCGTTCAGGCCGGCCGCGTCCTTGTCGAACGAATACGCGTCCTTCATGATGAATTCGCGGCCGCGCATCACGCCGAAGCGCGGACGGATCTCGTCGCGGAACTTCGTCTGGATCTGGTAGAAGTTCACCGGCATCTGCCGGTAGCTCTTGATCTGGTTGCGCGCGATGTCGGTAATGACTTCCTCGTGCGTCGGCCCGATCACGAAGTCGTTGTCCTTGCGGTCCTTGAAGCGCAGCAACTCGGGGCCGTACTGTTCCCAGCGGCCCGATTCCTGCCACAGCTCGGCCGGCTGCACGGCCGGCATCAGCAGCTCGATGGCGCCCGCCCGGTTCATTTCCTCGCGCACGATCGCCTCGACCTTGCGAATCGAACGCAAGCCGACCGGCAGGTAGTTATAGATGCCGCCGGCGACGCGACGGATCATGCCGGCGCGGACCATCAGCTTGTGGCTGACGATCTCCGCGTCGGCGGGAGCTTCTTTCAGGGTGCCGATAAAGAAACGGGAAGCTTTCATGCGGACGGTTCCAAAAACGGCGCCCCCAGGCGGGGCGCCCGAAAAAGTTTCAAGGTGAAAAAGCTGCGCGCGACGAACGACGATGGCGCAGATGACGTAGCAGACTAATCAGGGACAATTCAGTCGGTGCACCCCGCGCGGTTTCGCTCCGTCACGGTGCGCAGCGCCCGTTATCTGTTTATAATCAAAGCAATTTTAAAGGATTCGAAGGTGGTTGTATGCTGGATCGTGAAGGCTTTCGCCCGAACGTCGGCATCATCCTCTTGAACGCGCGCAACGAGGTGTTTTGGGGCAAGCGGCTCCGCGAGCATTCCTGGCAGTTTCCTCAAGGTGGGATCAAGTACGGCGAGACCCCCATGCAGGCGATGTACCGGGAACTGCACGAGGAAACGGGCCTGCATCCGGAACACGTCAAGATAATCGGCCGCACTCGCGACTGGTTGCGTTACGAGGTGCCTGACAAGTTCATCAAACGCGAAGTACGCGGTCATTACCGCGGCCAGAAGCAGATCTGGTTCCTGCTGCGGATGGTTGGACGCGATTGCGACATTTGCTTGCGCGCGACCGATCACCCGGAGTTCGATGCGTGGCGCTGGAACGAGTACTGGGTACCGCTCGATGCGGTGATCGAGTTCAAGCGGGATGTCTATCAGTTGGCGCTGACGGAACTGTCGCGCTTCCTGCGCCGCCCGGCGCAGCGAGCCGAGAAGCCGCGCGGGCCGCGAATGTCGCGCTATCCGCGCGTCATTGGCGTACAGGCCCAGCAGACGCTGACGATTGTCGACACATCGGTAGTGTGTTCGGAGATCGAAGTGGAGGCGAGCACGCTCGACGAGATGCCGCCCCACGTGATCGTCGGCAAATGACGAGTCGGACTGCATGACCGGGCGCGACCATGGTGTCGCGCCCTTTTTTTACGAGGAATGCATATTGAAAGCGATTGCTCTCGCGCTCGCATCGATCGCCGCGATGGCTGCCCTGGCCGGCTGCGCGAATTCGAAAGCGCCGTCCAACAAGGATGACAGCGAGTTCGTCTATCTGCTGGACCGCCAGGGGAACTGGAAGGAAAACACGGTCGACACGCTGCCGCCGCTGCCGCAAACGGGCGACCTGCTGCCGTTCAACGTATCGCAGAACACGCCGCTCAAGTTCTTCGTCGACGCGAAGTCGCTCGACGTCGGCTCCGATGGCGTCGTGCGCTACGCGGTCGTCATCACGAGCCCGGCCGGCGCGCGCAACGTGAACTACGAAGGCATCCGCTGCGACACCTACGAATGGCGCCAGTACGCGGGCCTGAACTCGGACCACAACGGCTGGGATCGCACGGTCGAGAACGACTGGCGGCGCATCGAGAACGGCGAACTGAACGCTTACCACTCCGCGCTGTATCAGGACTACTTCTGCTCGAACAAGATGCCGCAAGGCTCGACCCGGCAGATCCTGGAAAACATCCGGTTCCACCGCACCGCGATGACGCAGTTGCGTTGACGGCGCACGGTGCGGGCCCTCCGCATCGCATGCCACTCGAAAAAGCCCGCGTCGCGCGGGCTTTTTCATTGGACTGCCTGGACACCCGAAACCTGGCCGGCGATCACACCAGCACGAGGTTGTCGCGATGGATCAGTTCCGGCTCCAGCATGTAGCCGAGCACCGCCTCGATCTCGCCGCTCGGCTTGCGGTGAATCAGCTTCGTTTCCGCGCTGCTGTAGTTCGTGAGCCCGCGCGCCACTTCGCGCCCGTCGGGGCCGACACACGCGATCACCTCGCCGCGCGCGAACGCGCCCTGCACGTCGATCACGCCGATCGGCAGCAGGCTCTTGCCGCCGGCCGTCAGCTTTTCGACCGCGCCGGCGTCGATCACGACATGGCCGCGCACCTGCAGATGGTCGGCCATCCATTGCTTGCGCGCCGCCATGCGCGCGGTACGCGCGATCAGCTGGGTGCCGATCGCCTCGCCGGCCGCCAGGCGCACGAGCACGTCGGCCTCCCGGCCGCTCGCGATCACGGTGTTCGCGCCGCTGTGTGCCGCACGCTTCGCCGCGAGGATCTTCGTCAGCATCCCGCCGCGACCGAGGCTCGAACCGGCGCCGCCGGCCATCGCCTCGAGCTCCGGCGCGCCCGCATTGGCCTCGGCGACGAGCGTCGCGTTCGGGTCCTTGCGCGGATCGGCCGTGAACAGCCCGGTCTGGTCGGTCAGGATGATCAGCGCATCGCCTTCGATCAGGTTCGCGACGAGCGCGCCGAGCGTGTCGTTGTCGCCGAACTTGATTTCGTCGGTGACGACCGTGTCGTTCTCGTTGATGATCGGCACGACGCCGAGCCGCAGCAGCGTGAGCAGCGTCGAGCGCGCATTCAGGTAGCGCTCGCGATCGGCCAGGTCGGCGTGCGTGAGCAGGATCTGCGCGGTGCGGATGTCGTGCTCGGTGAAGCGGCTCTCATAGACCTGCGCGAGCCCCATCTGGCCGACCGCCGCGGCGGCCTGCAACTCGTCGATTTCGCGCGGCCGCTTGCTCCAGCCGAGGCGCTGCATCCCTTCCGCGATCGCGCCCGAACTGACGAGCACGACTTCCTTGCCCTGCGCGCGCAATGCGGCGATCTGGGCTGCCCAGCGGCCGATTGCAGCATGATCGAGCCCCTTGCCGTCGTTGGTCACGAGGCTGGAACCCACCTTCACCACCAATCGCTTCGAATCCGCGATGATCGAACGCATCCTGCACTGTCTCCTGTATCTGATGCCTGCCCGGCAGGGCGCGATTGAACGCCGACGCCGGGCGGCACGCCCGGCGCGTTCCGGAACCGCTCAGGCGTCGTCGCCCGGCGCCGCACCGCCGTTCGCCGGCGGCGCATCGCGGAAACGCACGTCCGCCGCGAGATCTTCCGCTTCCGCCGCACGGTGTGCATCCGAATGCTCGGACAGGTAATCGTAGATCGCGTAGCACAGCGCTTCGCACCCCTGGCCCGTCAACGCCGAAATCTCGAACACGGGGCCGTCCCAGCCGAAACGGTCGAGGAAATCGGCGACGCGCGCCTCGCGCTCGTCTTCCGGCACCATGTCGAGCTTGTTGAGCACGAGCCAGCGCGGCTTTTCGTACAGCGCTTCGTCGTACTTGCGCAGCTCGCCGACGATCGCGGTGGCTTCCGCGACCGGATCGACGCTTTCGTCGAACGGCGCCAGATCGACCAGATGCAGCAGCACGCCGGTGCGCTGCAGGTGGCGCAGGAACTGATGCCCGAGGCCCGCGCCTTCGGCCGCGCCCTCGATCAGCCCCGGGATGTCGGCGATCACAAAGCTCTTGCTCGGGCCGACCCGCACCACGCCGAGGTTCGGCGCAAGCGTCGTGAACGGGTAGTCGGCGATCTTCGGCCGCGCGTTCGACACCGACGAGATGAACGTCGACTTGCCCGCGTTCGGCATGCCGAGCAGACCGACGTCGGCGAGCACCTTCAGCTCGAGCTTCAGCATGCGCCGCTCGCCCGGCTTGCCGTCCGTCTTCTGGCGCGGCGCACGGTTCGTGCTCGATTTGAAATGCAGGTTGCCGAGCCCGCCGGCACCACCCTGGGCAAGCATCACCTGCTGGTCGTGCTCGGTCAGGTCGGCGATCAGCTCGCCGGTATCCATGTCGCTGATGATCGTGCCGACCGGCATGCGCAGCGTAACGTCGTCGCCGCCCTTGCCGTAGCAATCCGAGCCGCGACCGTTTTCGCCATTGCGCGCGAGATGCTTCTTCGCGTATCGGTAGTCGATCAGCGTATTGATGTTGCGGTCGGCGATCGCGTAGACGCTGCCGCCCCGGCCGCCGTCGCCGCCGTCCGGCCCGCCGAACGGGACGAACTTCTCGCGGCGCATCGACGCGCTGCCATCACCCCCGTCTCCGGCGATGACTTCGATTCGTGCTTCGTCAATGAACTTCATTCGTCACTCCGCCCAGTATTTCCGCTATTGTGCCGCGCGCCGGCACGCTTGAACAATCTGCCGTTCGGCCGATCGTACGCCGGTTGCGCGAGGGTCGCCGGCCCGCGCATGCGCCCGGCGACCAAATAAAAAAAGGCCCCGCGAAGACTGCGGGGCCTTTCGGCTACGAAGCCCGTGGGTGCCTGACTTAGGCAGCCGCCGGGACGACGATGACCAGATGCTTCTTGTCCGCGCCCTTCGTCGCGAACTTGACGTGACCGTCGACCAGCGCGAACAGGGTGTGATCCTTGCCCATGCCGACGTTCTCGCCTGCGTGCATGCGCGTACCGCGCTGACGCACGATGATGCCGCCGGCATTGATTGCCTGGCCGCCGTACACTTTCACGCCGAGACGCTTCGACTCGGAGTCGCGGCCGTTCCGGGAAGAGCCGCCTGCCTTTTTGTGTGCCATCTGATTGCTCCTTTACCGAGGCGCTTACGCGTTGATCGCGTCGATGCGCAGCTCAGTGTAGTTCTGGCGGTGGCCGCCGTGCTTTTGGTAGTGCTTCCGGCGACGCATCTTGAAGATGGTGACCTTGGCATGACGACCGTGCGACACAACGGTGGCCTTGACGGAAGCCCCACTGACCAGCGGCGCACCGAACTTAATCGATTCGCCTTCGCCCACTGCGAGAACCTGGTCGAGCGTGATTTCAGCGTCAATGTCAGCCGGTATCTGTTCTACTTTGAGTTTTTCGCCAACGGCAACCTTGTACTGCTTGCCGCCGGTTTTTATGACCGCGTACATTGAGAACCTCACTCTGGATCCAATTTTTCCGCACACCACGCGCGGAAAACACGTGATTATACATGGGGTTAGCACCGAAGTCAAAACCGATCGACGATTGCCGCGCACAAGCCCCGGCCGAACGGCCAAAATCACGGCTGCGGCACGTCTGACAGACCGGGATTTCGCGGATTCGACTTATAATCCGCCGCATCACCCAATTCCATCATCATGTCGTCGTCCACCGCCTCCCCCACCCTCAGCGCCGCCCACCTGCTCGCTCCGATCACCAGCGACATGGAGCAGGTAAATCGCGTTATCCGGCAAAGCCTCGCGTCCGACGTGCTGCTGATCAACCAGATCGCCGAGTACATCATCGGGGCGGGCGGCAAGCGGCTGCGTCCGGCGTTGCTGCTGCTCGTCGCCGGCGCGCTCGGCGAAACGTCGCATCAGCGGCACGTGCTGGCCGCCGTCGTCGAGTTCATCCACACGGCCACGCTGCTGCATGACGACGTCGTCGACGAATCCGAGCTGCGCCGCGGCCGCCAGACCGCCAATGCGCTGTTCGGCAACGCGGCGAGCGTGCTGGTAGGCGATTACCTCTACTCGCGCTCGTTCGAGATGATGGTCGGCGTCGGCAAGATGCGCGTGATGGAGATCCTGTCCGAAGCGACGACGATCATTTCCGAAGGCGAGGTGCTGCAGCTCCTCAACATGCACGACGCGGACGTCGACGAAACGCGCTACATGCAGGTGATCCGCTACAAGACGGCCAAGCTGTTCGAGGCGTCGGCCCGCCTGGGCGCCGTGCTCGCGGGCGCCGATGCGCCGACCGAGGCCGCCGCCGCCGAATACGGGCGCCGCATCGGTACCGCGTTCCAGATCATGGACGACTGGCTCGACTACGCAGGCACCGTCGAGGCCATGGGCAAGAACGCCGGCGACGACCTGCGCGAAGGCAAGCCGACGCTGCCGCTCATCTATCTGATCGAACGCGGCACGCCCGAGCAGTCGGCACTGGCGCGCGAAGCGATCGAACAGGGCGGCACCGATCGTTTCGACACGATCTTCGACGCGATCACGCGCTCCGGCGCACTCGATCACACGCTCGAATGCGCGCGTCAGGAAGCGCAGGCCGCAGCCGCCGCGATCGCCGCGTTCCCCGATTCGATCTACAAGGAGAGCCTGCTCGCGCTGTGCTCGTATTCGACGTCGCGACAGTCGTAAGCCGATCGCGTGCGTCGCCGCCACGGCTGCGACGACGCACCGTCGACACGGGAAATTCACCTGTCTCGAAAATTTTCTTCTCCAAGGCCTTCCCTTTTTAAAGAAACGTCGTTATAGTTATGTTCTTGCTCGACGACGCAGCGGTCTTGAAGAAGACGGCAAAATCGGAAGAGTCCAAATCGGGGTGTAGCTTAGCCTGGTAGAGCGCTACGTTCGGGACGTAGAGGCCGGAGGTTCGAATCCTCTCACCCCGACCAGATTTGTAAAAAACCGTGCACCGTGTGCACGGTTTTTTTTTGCCCGGCCGCCTCAGGCCCCATGTGTCGCGCACGACACATCGCGGTCGCCGGCCTCTGCTATATTCCCTCCATCCCTGTCCTTCACTGCCCATCCGACGCGTGGACCAAATTCCCTTATGGGCGCAAATCGGCGCCGTCTTCCTGCTTCTCCTCTGTTCCAGCTTCTTTTCGATTTCCGAGACCGCGATGATGGCGCTCAACCGCCATCGGCTGAAGCATCTCGCCGGCCAGGGCGCGCTCGGCGCGAAAACCACGCAAGGCCTGCTCACGCGCACTGACCTGCTGCTCAGCGTGATCCTGATCGGCAACAACCTGTTCAACACGATCATCCCGGTCCTGACGACGTCGCTCGCGCTGCATACGTTCGGCCGCAACAACCTCGCGCTGTCGATCGCGACCGGCATCGTCGCGTTCCTGATCATCGTGTTCGCGGAAATCGCACCGAAGATCGTCGGCGCGACCTTCCCCGAACGCATCGCCCTGCCCGCGAGCCTCGTGATCGCGCCGCTGATGCGCGTGTTCAAGCCGGTCGTCTGGTTCGTCAACGCGCTCGCGAACGGCGTGCTGTGGGTGCTGCGCATCAACACGAAGAAGGGTCGCGACCAGCGGATGTCGGCCGACGAGCTGCGCGCCATCGTGCTCGAGTCGAGCAGCTTCATGCCGACCAAGCACCGCAGCATCCTGCTCAACCTGTTCGACCTCGAGAACATCACGGTCGATGACGTGATGGTGCCGCGCCGCCAGATCGAGTCGCTCAACTTCTACGCGCCGCTCGACGACGTCCTGCACCAGCTCGAGACCTGCTATCACAACCGGCTCGTCGTCTACGAAGGCGACATCGACAAGGTGCTCGGCGTGCTGCACGTGCGCAAGACGCTGACCGCGCTCCACAATCAGGAGTTCGACCGCGAGACGCTGCGCACGCTGCTCGCCGAGCCGTACTACGTGCCGTCGGGCACGCCGGTGGTCCAGCAGCTCCAGTTCTTCCAGGAAACACGGCAACGCACCGCGCTCGTCGTCAACGAGTACGGCGAGCTCGAAGGGCTCGTCACGCCCGAAGACATCATCGAGGAACTGATCGGCGAATTCACGACGTCGATGCCGCGCAGCGAACGCGCGGGCGGCTGGGACGAGAACGGCGAATGCATCGTGTCGGCCAGCATGCCGCTGCGCGAACTGAACCGCTGGCTGCACCTGAAGCTGCCGACCGACGGTCCGAAGACGCTGAACGGACTGGTGCTCGAAATCCTCGAGGAAATTCCGGAAGACGACGTGTGCCTGAAGATCGGCGACGTGATGCTCGAGGTGATGCGCAGCGACGATCAGGCCGTGCGCACCGTCAAGCTCTTCAAGCCGCGCGGCGCGCGCACCGCACGCGCCGCCACCCGCTAGCCGAACGGCCGACTGCCGGCACCGCCCGCGACGCGCGACCATCTGCAGGTCACGGTCAACAGGCGGCCAGCGTGCCGGCTCACATGCCTTTTCCTCCTTCCGGGGCGCCGCTGCGCATGCAGCCGCCGCCCGCCCGCTCCGCCGCGCCGCCTGCCGCCGTGCCTCCCGCACTCGACGCGGCCCAGCTCGACGATGCGCCGGCCGTGCGGCTGCTGACGGACACGCTGCACGCGGCACGCGTGCGCGATGCATCCGACATCCACGTCGAGCCGTTCGAAACCGGCTGGCGCATCCGCCTGCGTATCGACGGCGTGCTGCACGACCACGCGCGGCCGCCCGCGCACCTGCGCGACGCGCTCGTCACGCGAATCAAGGTGCTCGCGCGCATGGACATCGCCGAGCGGCGACTTCCGCAGGACGGCAGGCTGCGCATCGCGATCGACGGCGGCACGCGCGGCGACTATCGC
Organism: Burkholderia sp. YHN3-13; assembly: GCF_055810675.1. Taxonomy (NCBI): domain Bacteria; kingdom Pseudomonadati; phylum Pseudomonadota; class Betaproteobacteria; order Burkholderiales; family Burkholderiaceae; genus Burkholderia; species Burkholderia sp. YHN3-13. The sequence goes on from NZ_JBVVNQ010000007.1 coordinate 311,861, forward strand.
GTCAGCTCGCTGCCGACGCTGTTCGGCGAAAAGCTCGTGTTGCGGCGCCTCGACACGCTGCCGCCCGATCTCACGCTCGCCCGTCTCGGCTTCGACGCGCAGCAGGCCGCCGCGATGGAGGCCGCGATACGCGCACCGCATGGCCTCGTGCTCGTCACCGGCCCGACCGGCAGCGGCAAGACGCTATCGCTCTACTGCGCGCTGCAGATGCTCGATCGCGACGCGCACAACGTCTGCACGGTCGAGGATCCCGCCGAGATCCAGCTCGACGGGATCAACCAGGTCGGTGTCGCCGAAAAGGCCGGGCTCACGTTCGCGACGGCGCTGCGTGCGCTGTTGCGGCAGGATCCGGACATCATCATGGTCGGCGAGATACGCGATGCCGAAACGGCCGACGTCGCGATCAAGGCCGCGCAGACCGGCCATCTCGTGCTGTCGACGCTGCACACGAACGACGCGCCGGCCGCCATCGCCCGCATGCTCGATATCGGCGTCGCGCCGTACAACCTCGCGGCCGCGCTGCAGCTCGTCACCGCGCAGCGCCTCGTCCGGCGCCTGTGCGTCGCATGCCGTGTCCCGTCGGACGCACCGGCGCGCGGGCTGCGGGAAGCCGGCTGCGACCCGGCGGCGCTGGCGGCCGGATGGCGGCCGTTCGTCGCGCGCGGCTGCGCCGCCTGTCACGGGATCGGCTATCGCGGCCGCATCGGGCTGCATCAGACGATGCCGGTCTCGCCGGAACTCGCGGAGCGCATCGTCGCGCGCGCAAGCGTCGGGGCGCTCGCGCAATGCGCGGCAGCCGAAGGCGTGCGCAACCTGCGCGATGCCGCATTCGCACGCGTGCGGGACGGCACGACGAGCCTCGCGGAAGCCGTCGCCGCCACCCCCGCCGTATGAGCACGCCCACGCCGCCGCGCGAAACCCGCTTCGCGTGGCGCGGCCGCCGTCGCGACGGCACACCGCACCGCGGAACCGTCGTCGCCTTCGACGCCGCAGCCGCGCGCGCCACGCTCGCACGCGACGGCATCGCGGTGTTGTCGCTCGACGTCCGCGGGCCGGCCCGACCGCCGACGGCCGGCGCGCGGGAGATCACGCGTTTCACGCGCCAGCTCGCGAGCCTGTTGCAGGCCGGGCTGCCGATCGCACCGTCGCTCGAGATGCTCGCGCGTACACGGTCGCGCGACGGCGTGCCGCGCATCGCCGCGGGCCTCGCCCGCGAGATCGTCGGCGGGCGGCGCTTCGCCGACGCGCTCGCGCGCTATCCGTCGCAGTTCGGCACGCTGTACCGTCAGTTGATCGAAGTCGGCGAAGCGTCCGGCTCGCTCGGGATCGTGCTGACGCGCGTCGCCGAACACCGCGAGCGCGCCGATACGCAATGGCGCAAACTGCGGGCCGCCCTCGCGTATCCGGCCGCCGTCATCCTGTTCGCGCTCGCGATCTCGGCCGCGCTGATGGTGTGGGTCGTGCCGACGTTCCGGCAGATCTTCGACGGTTTCGGCGCAGCCCTGCCCGCGCCGACCCGCGTGCTGCTCGCGCTGTCTTCCGCATTGTCGGCGTGGGGCGGCGCGCTCGTGGCCGGCGCCGCGGCAGCGGCACTCGCCGCGCATCGCGCGCTTCGGCGGTCCGCACCGTTGCGCCATGCGGTCGCGCGCCGCCTGCTGCGGGCGCCGCTCGCGGGCAGCGCGCTCGAGCGATACGCGGCCGCACGCTGGTGCCGTTCGCTTGCAACGCTGCTCGGCGCCGGCGTGCCGCTCGCCGACGCCTTCGCCACCCTCGAGCGCACGGCCGGCCATCCGGTGTTCGCGCACGCCACCGCGCACGTCGCGGCACGCGTGTTGCGCGGCGCGCGCCTCGCCGATGCGATGCGCTCGGCCGGCTGCTTTCCGGACGACGTCGTCCAGCCGATCGCCGTCGCCGAGGAAACCGGTGCGCTCGACACGATGCTCGCCGACATCGCGGCGCTCTGCGAACGCCAGCTCGACGCGCGTCTCGATGCGCTCGCGGCGCTCGGCGAACCGCTGATCGTGATCGTCCTGGGCGCACTCGTCGGCGGCCTCGTGATCGCGATGTACCTGCCCATCCTTCAGCTCGGCAACGTGGTGTAGCATCGCAACCGATTCTGTCGCCTTTTAAGTCCGAACCTTGAGCCTCATGACGCCCGCGCCCCTGTCCGCCGTTTCCGAATCGCCCGAGAGCACGCTGCTCGTGCTGGCGATGCTGCCGCCCGCGCTGCAGTACGCGTTCGCGGTCGTCATCGGCCTGTGCGTCGGCAGCTTCCTGAACGTGGTCGTGCACCGGCTGCCCGTGATGATGCAGCGCGCGTGGCAGGCCGAGATCGACGAAGCGACCGGCAACGCCGGCGCCGCGCCCGACGACGGTTATCCGCCGCGCTACGACCTGTGGCGCCCGCGCAGCGCCTGCCCGCATTGCGGCCACGTGCTGCGCGCATGGGAGAACATCCCGCTCGTCAGCTATCTGATGCTGCGAGGGCGCTGCCGCCGCTGCGGCCACGCGATCGGCATCGGTTATCCCCTCGTCGAGCTCGCGTGCGCGCTGCTCGCTGCCGGCTCGCTCGCCGCGTTCGGTCCGACCGTCGCCGCGCTCGCCGCATTCGCACTGTGCGCCGCGCTGCTCGCGATGAGCGCGATCGACATCCGCACCGGCTACCTGCCCGACTCGATGACGCTGCCGCTGCTCTGGGCCGGGCTCGTGCTGAATCTCGGCGGCACGTTCACGTCGCTGCGCTCGGCCGTGATCGGCGCGATGGCCGGCTATCTGTTCCTGTGGTCCATCTACTGGCTGTTCAAATGGCTGCGCGGCATCGAGGGCATCGGCTTCGGCGACCTGAAGCTGCTTGCCGCGCTCGGCGCGTGGATGGGCTGGGCCGCGCTGCCGCAGGTCGTGCTGTTCGCCGCCGTGACGGGCGCGATCGTCGGGCTCGTCGCGACCTGGCGCGGCCGCATGCGCTTCGAGGAGCCGATTCCGTTCGGCCCGTTCCTCGCGGCCGGCGGCGCCGCGACGCTGTTTTTCGGCACGCCGTTCTATTTCGCGCTCGGAGGCTGACATGTACGCAGTAGGACTCACGGGCGGCATCGGCAGCGGCAAGACGACCGTCGCCGACCTGTTCGGCGCCCGCGGCGCGTCGCTCGTCGATACCGATCTGATCGCCCACCGCATCACCGCCCCCGGCGGCCTCGCGATGCCCGCGATCGAACAGGCGTTCGGCCACGACTACGTTGCCGCCGACGGCTCGCTCGATCGCGCGAAGATGCGCACGCTGATCTTCAGCGACGACGATGCGCGCCGGCGCCTCGAAGCGATCACGCATCCGCTGATCCGCGCGGAAACCGATCGCGAAGCACGCGACGCGCAGGGCCCGTACGTGATGTTCGTCGTGCCGCTGCTCGTCGAGTCGGGCAACTGGAAGGCGCGCAGCGATCGCGTGCTCGTCGTCGATTGCCCGGTCGAAACGCAGATTGCGCGCGTGATGCGGCGCAACGGCTTCACACGCGAGCAGGTCGAAGCGATCATCGCGCGACAGGCGTCACGCGAAGCCCGCCTCGCGGCGGCCGACGACGTGATCGTCAACGACGCGGTGACGCCCGATGCACTCGCCGCGCAGGTCGATGCACTGCACCAACGTTATGTCGCGTTCGCGGCCGCCGCGCACTGAGCATCGCGCGCGATCGTGATGGTGTACGAAATTGGCGCGTTGCTAGGGTAGAGAGTGAGCATTAGAATGTCCTGCATTGTTTCCATCCCTACCCAAGAGGCGAGCGCGCTTGATTCTTTACGAGTATCCGTTCAACGAGCGAATTCGCACGCTGTTGCGCCTCGAAGATCTGTTCGAGCGCTTCGCGTTCTTTTTGGCTCAGGAGGACCCGCGTGAACACCACGTCGCGCTGACGACGCTGTTCGAAATCGCCGAGGTAACGGGCCGCGCGGACCTGAAATCGGATCTGATGAAGGAGCTCGAACGTCAACGCCAGACGCTCGCCCCCTTTCGCGGCAATCCGGGCATCGAGCAGAACGCGCTCGAAGCCGTGCTCGGCGAAATCGAGCAGACGCTGGCCAATCTCGCGCAGATGCAGGGCAAGACCGGCCAGCACCTCGTGGACAACGAATGGCTCGCCAGCATCCGCAGCCGTGCGGTGATTCCCGGCGGCACGTGCAAGTTCGACCTGCCGTCGTACTACGCGTGGCAGCAATGGCCCGCCGAGCAACGGCGCCGGGACATCGCGAAATGGATTCTGCCGATGCTGCCGCTGCGCGACGCCGCGTCGATCGTGCTGCGGCTCGCGCGCGAATCGGGTCAGGCGTCGAAGGTCATGGCGATGCAGGGCAGCTACCAACAGATGCTGTCGGGCCGCACCTACCAGCTGATGCAGGTCCGCGTGCCGCCGGAGCTGCGCGTCATTCCCGAAGCGAGCGCCAACAAATACATGCTGTGGGTACGGTTCACCATGCAGGACGGCGATGTGCGGCCGCGCGCGGTGGATATCGACGTGCCGTTCCATCTGACACTGTGCAATCTGTAACGGCCGTGTGCCGGATCGCTTTCGTATGACTACCGTTGTGAAATGCCCGTCGTGCGGCGCCGCAGTGCGCTGGACGCCTGAAAATCAGTTCCGCCCGTTCTGTTCGGCCCGCTGCAAGCAACTCGACCTCGGGGCCTGGGCCGCGGAAAAGTACCGGATCGGCGGGTCTTCCGACGAGGGCCCCTCGTCGGAAGAAGACGGCACGGACGACCGTCGCAATAGCTGAGACAGCCGAGCGGCACCGCCCGTCGGCGATATGGCCCGCCTTTCCGGCAGGCCGCCACGGCGTCAGTTCGACGCCGCTTCCTTCTCGAGCAATTCGAGCACCGGCAGCGCCGCCGGCAGCAGCGGCGCAACGGCGACCGGCAGTTTCTGCCAGACGAACGCCTGCCCTTCCTTGCTGTGCGGCTCGCCCGTCCAGCCCGTCACCTTGCAGAAATAGAGCCGCACGTACGCATGCGGATAATCGTGCTCGAGCGTGTGCCAGCGATGGCTGGCCGTGACCTCGATGCCGAGCTCCTCGTGGAGTTCGCGCGCGAGCGCGTCCTCGACGCTTTCGCCGGCCTCCAGCTTGCCGCCCGGAAACTCCCAGTACCCTTCATACGGCTTGCCCTGCAGGCGTTGCGCGAGCAGGTAGCTGCCGTCCGGCTGAACCATCACGCCGACCGCGACTTCCGTCACCTTGCGGCCGTCCGGTGCGCGCACGGCGCCTTGTGCGAGATCCGCGCTCATGCCTGCTCCTTGCGGCCCGACCAGTCACGCGCGAACTGCCACGCGACGCGCCCCGACCGCGAACCGCGCTCGAGCGCCCACACGAGCGCGTCGCCGCGCGCGGACTCGATCTCCGCGTCCGGGCAGCCGAAGTGGCCCAGCCAGTGCCCGACGATGTCGAGATAATCGTCCTGCTTGAACGGATAGAAGCTGACCCACAGGCCGAAGCGCTCCGACAGCGAGATCTTCTCCTCGACGACTTCGCCGGGGTGAATCTCGCCATCCGGGAGATGCTTGTACGACTCGTTGTCGCTCATGTACTCGGGCAGCAGATGGCGGCGGTTCGACGTCGCGTAGATCAGCACGTTGTCCGACTGCGCGGCGATCGAGCCGTCGAGCGCGACCTTCAGCGCCTTGTAGCCCGATTCGCCCTCCTCGAACGACAGGTCGTCGCAGAACACGATGAACCGCTCCGGACGCTGCGAGATCAGGTCGACGATGTCGCCGAGATCGTGCAGGTCGTCCTTGTCGACTTCGATCAGGCGCAGCCCGTCGTTCGCGTACGCGTTCAGGCATGCCTTGATCAGCGACGACTTGCCGGTACCGCGCGCGCCGGTCAGCAGCACGTTGTTGGCCGGCTTCTTCTGCACGAACTGCCGCGTGTTCTGCTCGATCAACCCTTTCTGGCGATCGATGTTGTGCAGGTCGGCGAGCGTGATCGACGACACGGCCGGCACCGGCTGCAAGTAGCCGCGCCCCTGGCGCTTGCGCCAGCGGAATGCGTGGGCGGCGTTCCAGTCGACGGCCGCCGGCGCGGGCGGCAGCATCCCCTCGAGGCGGCCAAGCAGCGCTTCGGCGCGGGTCAGAAACTGTTCAAGCTTGTCCATGGCGTTCGAACGCCCCCGATCAGGAGCGGTAATCCGCGTTGATGCTCACGTAATCGTGCGACAGGTCGCACGTCCAGACGGTGGCCTGCGCGTCGCCGCGGCCGAGCAGCACGCGAATCGTGATTTCGCTCTGCTTCATCACGCGCTGGCCGTCCTCTTCCTGGTAGGCCGGGTTGCGGCCGCCCGACTTCGCGACGAGCACGTCGTCGAGATAGAGGTCGATCTTGCCGACGTCGAGATCCGCGACGCCAGCATAGCCGATCGCCGCGAGAATCCGGCCGAGGTTGGGGTCAGATGCGTAGAAAGCCGTCTTCACGAGCGGCGAATGGCCGATCGCATAGGCGATCTGGCGGCATTCGGCGACGCTCTTGCCGCCTTCGACCTGCACCGTCATGAATTTCGTCGCGCCTTCGCCGTCGCGCACGATCAGTTGAGACAGCACCTGCGCGACCTGCGTGACCGCGTCGCGCAGCGCCGCATAAGCCGGCGAATCGGTCGACGTGATGGCCGGCAGCGTGCCCTTGCCCGATGCGATCAGGATGAACGAGTCGTTCGTCGACGTGTCGCCGTCGATCGTGATGCAGTTGAACGAGCGGTCGGCGACTTCCTTCACGAGCGTGTCGAGCACCGGCTGCGCGACGTTCGCGTCGAATGCGAGGAAGCCGAGCATCGTCGCCATGTTCGGCTTGATCATGCCCGCGCCCTTGCTGATGCCCGTCAGCGTGACCGTGTGGCCGTCGATCGTCACCTGGCGCGACGTGGCCTTCGGCAGCGTGTCGGTCGTCATGATCGCCTGCGCGGCATCGAACCAGTTCGCGGCCTTGCGGTTCGCGAGCGCGGCCGGCAGCCCGGCCTTCAGGCGGTCGATCGGCAGCGGCTCGAGGATCACGCCGGTCGAGAACGGCAGCACCTGCGCCGGCTCGATGCCCGCGAGGCGCGCGAGTTCCGTGCAGGTTTCGCGCGCGTTCGCGAGGCCCGGCTCGCCGGTACCGGCGTTGGCATTGCCCGTATTCACGACGAGCGCGCGAATGCCTGCACCGCCCGCGCGCACCTTCGCCAGATGCTCGCGGCAGACGATGACCGGCGCGGCGCAGAAGCGGTTTTCGGTGAACACGCCCGCGACCGTTGCGCCTTCGTCGACGGAGATGACCAGCACGTCCTTGCGATTCGGCTTGCGGATATTCGCTTCCGCCCAGCCGAGCGTGACGCCGGCGACGGGATGCAGTTGGGCGGGATCGATCGACGGAAAATTGACAGCCATGGGGCACACCTGCCGGATGGAAAATGCCGGCATACGCCGGCATCGATTGGAAGAACCGGCGGCCGCACGCGCGGGCCGCCGCAACTCACATCAGTCACGCGAAGCTGGATCGAAGCGGCACGCGTGACGCGCGCCGCCGCCGATCATGAAAGCTTCCCGTGACACTGCTTGTACTTCTTGCCGCTGCCGCACGGGCACGGGTCGTTGCGGCCGACCTTCGGCATCTCGCCGCCGGGGCCGCTGTGCGTCATCGCGCTGCCGACCATGTCGGCCGTCGCCGTGGCGGCCGCGGCAGCCGTGACGTTCGCCACCGGCGCACCGGCGTCCGCGTAGTCGGCGTGCTGATACTCGACGTTCTCGAGATGACCGGCGCGTTCCTCGATCTGCTCGGCGGCTTCCTCGAGCTGCTCCGGCGACTGGATCTGCACGTTCATCACGACACGCGTGACTTCCTGCTTGATCGCCTCGAGCATCGCGGCGAACAGTTCGAACGCCTCGCGCTTGTATTCCTGCTTCGGGTTCTTCTGCGCATAGCCGCGCAGGTGGATGCCCTGGCGCAGGTGGTCGAGCGCCGCGAGGTGTTCGCGCCACAGGCGGTCGACCGTCTGCAGCATCACCGAGCGCTCGAACGCGCTGAACGATTCGCGGCCGACCATCGCGACCTTGCTCTCGTACTGCTCGTCGGCGGCCGTCATCACGGCATCGAGAATTTCCTCGGCCGTGATCGACGACGACTCGTTCACCATTTCCTGAATCGCGAGGTCGAGCTGCCAGTCGTTGCGCAGCGCTTCCTCGAGCTCGGGCACGTCCCACTGCTCTTCGATGCTGCCTTCCGGCACGAACTGGCGGACGACTTCGGTGATCACGCCATGACGCATCGCGGTGATCGTCTCGGTGATGTCGTGCGCTTCGAGCAGCTCGTTGCGCTGCTGGTAGATCACCTTGCGCTGGTCGTTCGACACGTCGTCGTATTCGAGCAGCTGCTTGCGGATGTCGAAGTTGCGCGCTTCGACCTTGCGCTGCGCGGATTCGATCGAGCGCGTGACGATGCCGGCCTCGATCGCCTCGCCTTCCGGCATCTTCAGGCGATCCATGATCGAGCGCACGCGGTCGCCCGCGAAGATGCGCAGCAGCGGATCGTCGAGCGACAGGTAGAAGCGCGACGAGCCCGGATCGCCCTGGCGGCCCGCACGGCCGCGCAGCTGGTTGTCGATCCGGCGGGATTCGTGGCGCTCGGTGCCGATGATGTGCAGGCCGCCCGCCGCCTTCACCTGCTCGTGCAGCGTTTCCCACTCGTCGTGCAGCTGCTGGATGCGGCGCGCCTTTTCGTCGGCCGGGATCGCGTCGTCGGCCTCGATGAACGCGGCCTGCTTCTCGGCATTGCCGCCGAGCACGATGTCGGTACCGCGGCCGGCCATGTTGGTCGCGATCGTCACGCGGTTCGGCCGGCCGGCTTCCGCGACGATCGCGGCTTCACGCTCGTGCTGCTTCGCGTTCAGCACTTCGTGCGGCAACCCGGCCTGCTTCAGCAGATGCGACAGCAACTCGGAGTTCTCGATCGACGTCGTGCCGACCAGCACCGGCTGGCCGCGCTCGTAGCAGTCGCGGATGTCGCGGATCACCGCGTCGTAGCGCTCCTTGGCCGTCTTGTAGATCTGGTCCTGTTTGTCGATCCGCTTCGGCGGACGGTTGGTCGGGATCACGACCGTTTCGAGACCGTAGATCTCGTTGAATTCGTACGCTTCGGTGTCCGCGGTACCGGTCATGCCGGCCAGCTTCGCGTACATCCGGAAGTAGTTCTGGAACGTAATCGACGCGAGCGTCTGGTTCTCGCTCTGGATCTTTACGTGCTCCTTGGCCTCGACCGCCTGATGCAGGCCGTCGGACCAGCGGCGGCCGGCCATCAGGCGGCCCGTGAATTCGTCGACGATGACCACTTCGCCGTTCTGCACGACGTAGTGCTGATCCTTGTGGAACAGCGTGTGCGCGCGCAGCGCCGCGTACACGTGGTGCATCAGCGTGATGTTCTGCGGCGCGTACAGGCTCTCGCCCTCGCCGATCAGGCCCCATTCGGCGAGCAGGCGCTCGGCCTTCTCGTGGCCCGACTCCGTCAGGAACACCTGGCGCGCCTTCTCGTCGAGCGTGTAGTCGCCCGGCTTCTCGACGCCCGTGCCGTCGGCCTTCTCTTCGCCAATCTGGCGCTCGAGCAGCGGCGGCAGCGCATTCATCCGCACGTACAGCTCGGTGTGATCCTCGGCCTGGCCCGAAATGATCAGCGGCGTGCGCGCCTCGTCGATCAGGATCGAGTCCACTTCGTCGACAACCGCAAAGTTCAGCGCCCGCTGCACGCGCGCATCGGTCTCGTAGACCATGTTGTCGCGCAGGTAGTCGAAGCCGAACTCGTTGTTCGTGCCGTACGTGATGTCCGCGGCGTACGCCTGCTGCTTCTGGTCGTGCTCCATGCCGGACAGGTTGATGCCGACCGACAGACCGAGGAAGTTGTAGAGGCGCGCCATCCATTCGGCGTCGCGCTGCGCGAGGTAGTCGTTGACGGTCACGACGTGCACGCCGCGGCCGGCGAGCGCATTCAGGTACACGGGCAGCGTCGCGACGAGCGTCTTGCCCTCGCCGGTGCGCATTTCCGCGATCTTGCCGTAGTGGAGCACCATGCCGCCGATCATCTGCACGTCGAAGTGCCGCATCTTCAGCACGCGACGGCTGGCCTCGCGACAGACCGCGAACGCCTCGGGCAGCAGCTTGTCGAGCGACTCGCCGGCCGCGACACGCTGGCGGAATTCGTCCGTCTTGCCGCGCAACTGGTCGTCCGTCAGCTTCTCGATCTGCGTTTCGAGCGCATTGATCGTCGCGACGGTCTTTTGGTATTGCTTGACGAGCCGCTGGTTGCGGCTGCCAAAAATTTTCTGGAGAAAACCGGTTGTCATCGGATCGGATCCTGCGTCGCAGCACCGGCGCCCGGCGCGTGTTGCGCGCCCCGGCGCCCGAGCCTCGGCGGCTTAGCGAATTAGTGGACTCAAACGTCGAATTTTAGCACGCGGGGAAGCGCACGCCTGTCTCTCGGCGGGACGGGCGCCGCACGCCGACGGCCGGGCCGGCGGGGCGAAAGCCGCCCGGGCATGGGCCGGCGCGGGTACAATCGGCGGCAACGTCCGCGCGCGTGCGCGCCCGAAGAATGCCTCGATGAACCGATTTTCCAAGCGTTTCGGCCCGCTCGCCGTCTATCGCCCGCAACCCGTGTCGGAAGTGCTCGGCCGCACCGACGCGTTCGCGGCGCTGCGCGCCGGCGTCGAGCAGATCGCGTCGCTGCAGCGCGATCTCGCCGCGCTCCTGCCCGACTACCTCGCGAATCACATCGAACCGGGCTTCATCAAGGACGGCACCCTGACCCTCTTTGCCGCGCACAATGCGCTGGCTGCCCGGTTGCGGCAGGTCGAGCCGCGGCTGCTCGGCGATCTGCAGAAGCGCGGCTGGCCCGTGACGACGCTGCGCGTGCGCGTGCGGCCGAAGGACGCGCCGGAGCCGCCGCACGTGAAGCAGGCGCGGATGACCTCGGTCGGCGCCGCCGCCCTGCGCGATCTCGCCGATCATCTCGAACCATCGCCGCTGCAGGCCGCGCTTGCCCGCATGGCGGCCCGGCACGGCGCCAAGTCACGCTGACGGCGCCTTTGGCCGGCAGCGGCCGGCCAACAAAAAAGCGGCCCGAAGGCCGCTTTTTTATCGCTTGCGCAACGCGCCGGTTACGCAAAGGCCGTCTGCGCGTCGAACGCGAAGCCCTTCGGCGCGGCCTGCGGATCGTCGAACGTCACGATCTCGTACGCGTCTTCGTGCGCGAGCAGCTCGCGCAGCAACGCGTTGTTCAGGCCATGACCCGACTTGTACGCGGTGTACGACGCCAGCAGCGGGTGACCGATCACGTACAGGTCGCCGATCGCGTCGAGCATCTTGTGCTTCACGAATTCGTCGTCGTAGCGCAGCCCGTCGTTGTTCAGGATGCGGTACTCGTCGAGCACGATCGCGTTCTCCATGCTGCCGCCGCGCGCCAGGCCGATCTCGCGCAGCATCTCGGCTTCGTGCGCGAAGCCGAACGTGCGCGCACGCGCGATCTCGCGCACGTACGACGTGGTGGCGAAATCGACTTCGAGCTCCTGGCCCGTCTTGTCGACGGCCGGGTGACGAAAATCGATCGAGAACTTCAGCTTGAAGCCGAAATACGGGTCGAGACGCGCGAACTTGTCGCCATCGCGGATTTCGACCGGCTTCTTCACCTTGATGAAGCGTTTCGGCGCGTTCTGCTCCTCGATGCCGGCGGACTGGATCAGGAACACGAACGTTGCCGCGCTGCCATCCATGATCGGGATTTCCTCGGCCGTCACGTCGACATACAGGTTGTCGATGCCGAGCCCCGCGCACGCCGACATCAGATGCTCGACGGTCGACACGCGCACGCCATCCTTCTGGAGCACCGACGCGAGCCGCGTGTCGCCGATCGACATCGCCGAGGCGGGAATGTCGACGGGCGTGGGCAGGTCGACGCGTGAAAAGACGATGCCCGTGCCGGGCGCGGCGGGACGGAGCGTCAACTCGATCTTGCGACCCGAGTGGACACCGATACCGACGGTCTTCACGATGGACTTGATGGTGCGCTGCTTCAACATGGTGTTCTTCGTCTTGATTGAAGATATCAATCAGGAGTTATATTCGATAGGCGGGATTATAGCGTAATTCCCTATTCAACGCTGTTTGAAACTGCGTATCAATCTGTTTCGACAGTTTACCCGTGCCGATACGGGACGGGCCGATGCCCGGAACGGAGGCGTTTCCGGTCATCAGCCCGTGTTACAACTGCCCTGAGGCCGGTGAGCAGCGTTGCCGGCAGGCAACGGCGCACCGCACGATCAGGACGTCAACGTCGCGAGAACACTCGCCGCATCGCTCACTTCGAATTTGCCCGGCGCCTCGACGGCCAGCGTCTTGACCACACCGCCGTCAATCACCATCGCGTAGCGCAGGGAACGAATCCCCATGCCACGCGCGGACAAATCCTGCGTCAGCCCCAGCGCAAGAGTGAAAGCCGCGCTGCCGTCCGCCATCATGCGCACCTTGCCCGCGGTGTGCAGATCACGTCCCCATGCGCCCATCACGAATGCGTCGTTGACGGACACGCACCAGATCTCGTCGATACCCGCCGCGCGCAATTGCTCGGCGTGTTCGACGTAGCCCGGTACATGCTGCGCCGAGCAGGTCGGCGTGAACGCGCCCGGCAATCCGAAGATCACCACCCGCTTCCCCGCAACCTGGTCGCGCACGCTGTAGGCGTTCGGCCCCAGCGTGCACCCTTCGCGCGCGTCGTCGATGAACTCGAACAACTGCGCGTCGGGCAGCGCGTCGCCCACTTGAATCATGGCTGGTCCCTCATAGCGATACGGTTTTTCAGCGTGTTGCGGACAGCACGGCCCATCCCGCCCCGCCTGAGCGAAGAGGGCACGTTTCCCGGCCCGGCGTCGCAGCCGACGCGGCCTGTCCTGGTCCGTAGCATCCGTCACGCCGGCGATACCGCGGCGGTTTCGCCGCGGCTTCGCCTGTGTTTGCGTCAGTCAGCCTGCTTGCGCAGGAAAGCCGGGATGTCGTACGTGTCGACACCCTTCTCCTGCAGCGCCTGCACATGCGATGCCGCGGTTTCGCGCGAATTGCGCCACACTGCCGGCGTATCCAGCGCGCCGTAGTCCGCCGTGCTGACGTGATGAGCCGGTGCATAGCCGTGCGACACCGCGCTGACCGGCTGGTTGTCCGTCCCCGTGCGCAGCAGCGTCATCGGTGCCGACTGCTGCTTCTTCGCCGCACGGCCCAGACCCGTTGCCACGACCGTCACGCGCAGCGCATCGCCCATCGCGTCGTCGTACACCGCACCGAAGATCACCGTCGCATCTTCCGCCGCGTAGCTCTTGATCGTGTTCATCACTTCGCGGGTTTCCGACAGGCGCAGCGAACGACTCGACGTGATGTTGACCAGCACGCCGCGCGCGCCCGACAGATCGACGCCTTCGAGCAGCGGGCTCGCCACGGCCTGTTCCGCCGCGAGGCGTGCGCGATCGACGCCGGCAACCGTCGCCGTGCCCATCATCGCCTTGCCCTGCTCGCCCATCACCGTCTTCACGTCTTCGAAGTCGACGTTCACGAGGCCATCTACGTTGATGATTTCAGCGATGCCGGCGACCGCGTTGTTCAACACGTCGTCCGCGCACTGGAAGCACTTGTCCATCTCGGCGTCGTCGCCCATCACGTCGAACAGCTTGTCGTTCAGAACGACGATCAGCGAGTCGACGTGATCCTCCAGTTGCTGCGAACCTGCTTCCGCGACGCGCATGCGCTTGCCGCCTTCGAACTCGAACGGCTTGCTGACGACGCCAACCGTCAGGATGCCCATCTCCTTCGCGATCTGCGCGACCACCGGTGCCGCGCCCGTGCCCGTGCCGCCACCCATGCCGGCGGTGATGAACACCATGTGCGCGCCGCGCAGTGCGTCGGCGATGCGCTCACGCGCTTCTTCCGCTGCCGCGCGGCCCATTTCCGGCTTCGCGCCGGCGCCGAGGCCCGTGTTGCCGAGCTGGATCACCGACGATGCGCGCGAACGCGACAGCGCCTGGGCGTCCGTGTTCATCACGATGAAGTCGACGCCCTGCACGCCGCGGTTGATCATGTGCTGGACGGCATTGCCGCCAGCGCCGCCAACGCCGACCACCTTGATGATGGTGCCGTTGGTCTCGGTTTCCAGCATTTCGAATTCCATGTTGCCTCCGTCAAGAGAAAAACTGCTAATCGGCCGTTATTCGGCAGGAGATCGGGCAACCTCCTGTCGCGCGCCAGCCGCCGGCACCAGCGCGAATTTCGATTCGGTTCGTCAAAAGTTGCTCAGGAACCATTCCTTCATCCGCGAGAACACCTGCCCCGCGTTGCCGGACTGCACGGCGACCTTGCGGCCGCGCATGCGCTGAGCACTGCCTTCGACCAGCAGCCCCATCGCCGTCGAGTAGCGCGGATTGCGCACGACGTCGGAGAGGCCGCCTGCATATTCCGGCGCGCCGATGCGCACCGGTTTCAGGAAAATGTCTTCGCCGAGCTCGACCATGCCGGGCATCATCGACGCACCGCCGGTAATGACCACGCCGGAGCTCAACAGTTCTTCGTAACCCGATTCGCGCACGACCTGCTGCACGAGCGAGAACAGTTCCTCGACGCGCGGCTCGATCACGGCCGCGAGCGCCTGGCGCGACAGCGTGCGCGGGCCGCGTTCGCCGAGGCCCGGCACTTCGACCATTTCGTCCGGATCGGCGAGCGCCTGCTTCGCGATTCCGTAGCCGACCTTGATGTCTTCCGCATCCGGCGTCGGCGTGCGCAGCGCCATCGCGATGTCGCTCGTGATCTGGTCGCCGGCGATCGGAATCACCGCGGTGTGACGGATCGCGCCTTCGGCGAAGATCGCGATGTCCGTCGTGCCGCCGCCGATGTCGACCAGCACCACGCCGAGATCCTTCTCGTCTTCCGTCAGCACCGCCAGCGACGACGCAAGCGGCTGCAGGATCAGGTCGTTCACTTCCAGCCCGCAGCGGCGCACGCACTTGACGATGTTCTGCGCGGCGCTCACCGCGCCCGTCACGATGTGCACCTTCACTTCCAGCCGGATACCGCTCATCCCGATCGGCTCGCGCACGTCTTCCTGGCCGTCGATGATGAATTCCTGCGTGAGGATGTGCAGCACCTGCTGGTCGGTCGGGATGTTGATCGCCTTCGCGGTCTCGATCACGCGCGCGACGTCCGTCTGCGTGACTTCCTTGTCCTTGATCGCGACCATCCCGCTCGAGTTGAAGCTGCGGATGTGGCTGCCCGCGATCCCCGTGAACACGTTGGTGATCTTGCAGTCGGCCATCAGCTCCGCCTCCTCGAGCGCGCGCTGGATCGACTGCACGGTGGCCTCGATGTTGACCACCACACCTTTCTTCAGACCCTTCGACTCGCTCTGGCCGAGACCGATCACCTCGTAGTGACCCTCGCCCTTCAGCTCGGCGACGATGGCCACCACCTTCGACGTGCCGATGTCGAGGGAAACCAGCAGATCCTTGTAGTCTTTGCTCATAAAGTGCTCTTGCGTGTGATCTCTCGTTACTTCTTGCGCTTGTCGGTATCGGTCAGGAACCGCATGCCTGCCGCGCGAATCGCGAATCCGTTCGGATAGCGCAGGTCCGCGTACTCGATGTCGTTGCCCCAACGCTCCGTGACGGCCGGCCAGGCCGCGACCAGGCGCTGGCTCCGGTCATGCAACGTGTCGCTGTTGCGTTCCTTGCCCAGCTCGACCTGCATGCCGTTCGACAGCTTCACCGTCCACGCGTACCGCGCCGACAGCGTCACTTCTTCCGGCGCCGCCTTCAGCGGCGCAAACCATTTCCCGAAGTCGCGGTACCGCGTGACGACTTCCTTCGCACTGCCTTCCGGGCCGTCGAACGCCGGCAGTTCCTGCTCCAGCTCGCCCTGGTTCGCGGTGAACAGCTCGCCGTCGACGCTCACCAGCTGGTCGCTGCCCCAGGTCCCGAGCGGTTTGTACTCCTCCAGCGTGACAGCCAGCGCATTCGGCCACACCCGGCGCACGCTCGCATGGCGCACCCACGGCATCTGCTCGAACGCGGCGCGCGCCGCATCGAGATCGACCGTGAAGAAATTGCCCTTCAGCCGGCCGACCACGCCCGCGCGCACCGTCGGCGAGTTGATGTGCTCGGTATCGCCGTCGATCCGGATTTCCCGCAGCGCGAACGTCGGGCGCTGGATCAGCCAGTAGCAACCGGCCGCCGCCAACACGAGCAGCAGCAGCGCGTACAGCGCGCTGGCGGCAAGGTTGAGTTGGCGAACGTTGTTCCACATACGTCGTTCCGTTCCTGCGTCAGTCGTTGAGCGTGAGCGACAGCACCTTCACGACCAGCTCCGAATAGCTGATGCCGACCGCGCGCGCCGCCTTCGGCGGCAGCGAGTGGTCGGTCATCCCGGGGGCCGTGTTCACTTCCAGGAAATACGCATTGCCGGCCGCGTCGAGCATGAAATCCGCGCGGCCCCAGTCGGTACAGCCGAGCACGTCGAACGCGCGGCGCGCGATGCGCTTCAGTTCCGCCTCCTGTTCGGCCGGCAGGCCGCACGGGATCAGGTACTGCGTGTCGTCGGCGACGTACTTCGCGTGGTAGTCGTAGAACTCGCCCGCCGGCACGATCTTGATCAGCGGCAGGTCGAGATCGCCGGCGATGCACGCGGTGTATTCGCCGCCGCCCTCGATGCTCTTCTCGACGATCACGATCTTGTCGTGCGTGGCGGCCTCTTCCAGCGCGGCCGGCAACGCGTCGGCCGTCTTCACCTTCAGCACCGCGACGCTCGAGCCTTCGCTCGCCGGCTTCACGAACAGCGGCAGGCCCAGCTTCGCGACGATGTCGGCCGCGCGCGCGGCCAGATCGTCGCCGCGCATCACCGTCTCGAACGGCGGCGTCGGCACGCCCGTCTGCTGCCATACGAGCTTCGTGCGGAACTTGTCGAGGCCGAGCGCCGACCCGAGCACGCCGCTGCCCGTGTAGCGAATGCCGTAGAAATCGAGCGCGCCCTGGATCTGGCCGTTCTCGCCGTAGCCGCCGTGCAGCGCGTTGAACGCGCGCACGAAACCTTCGTCCTTCAGCGCCGACAGCGGCCGCTCGGCCGGGTCGAACGGATGCGCATCGACGCCCGCGTCGCGCAGGCCCTGCAGCACGAGGCGGCCCGAGGTGAGCGACACCTCGCGCTCGGCGGATTCCCCGCCGAACAACACCGCCACCTTGCCGAAACGTTTCGGATCGATTCCGCTCATGCCAGCCTCCGCCGGGCCACCCCAAGCAGGCTGACCGCCCTCGCGGGGGGCGCCTTGCACGGGACCGGAGTAAGCGCTAAAGCGCCAACTCCGGTCGACAGCGAACGAAGTGAGCGTGGGGGTCGTTTCATGTCATGCCTTCTGTTGAATGTGTTGCACGAGCTTCGCCGGCACGCCGCCGATCGAGCCCGCGCCCATCGTGATCACCACGTCGCCGTTCTGAGCGACCTTCACCAATGCATCCGGCACGTCGTCGACCGTCGCGACGAACACCGGGTCAACCTTCCCGACCGCGCGCAGCGCGCGCGACAGCGCGTCGCCGTTGGCCGTCGGGATCGCGGCCTCGCCGGCCGCGTAGACTTCCGTCAGCACCAGCGCGTCGACCGTCGACAGCACGTTGACGAAATCGTCGAAGCAGTCGCGCGTGCGCGTGTAGCGGTGCGGCTGGAACGCCAGCACGAGGCGGCGGCCCGGGAACGCGCCGCGCGCGGCCGCGATCGTCGCGGCCATCTCGACCGGGTGATGACCGTAGTCGTCGATCAGCGTGTACTGGCCGCCGTCGGCGGTCGGCACCTCGCCGTAGCGCTGGAAGCGCCGGCCGACACCGTTGAATTCGGCCAGCGCCTGCTGGATCGCGTCGTCCGCCACGCCGAGATCGGTCGCGATCGCGATCGCCGCGAGCGCGTTCTGCACGTTGTGCAGGCCCGGCAGGTTCAGCACGATCGCGAGCGGCGCGCGCCCTTCGCGGATCACCGTGAAGTGCATCCGGCCGTCGCGCGCGTCGATGCCTTCCGCGCGCACCTGTGCGTCCGGCGACAGGCCGTAGCGCACGACCGGCTTCGAGATGAACGGGATGATCTGCCGCACGTTCGGATCGTCGACGCACACGACCGCGCTGCCGTAGAACGGCAGGCGTTGCGTGAATTCGATGAACGCCTGCTTGAGCCGCGCGAAATCGTGGCCGTAGGTGTCCATGTGGTCGGCGTCGATGTTCGTGATGACTTCGATCACCGGATACAGGTTCAGGAACGACGCGTCCGACTCGTCGGCCTCGGCGACGATGAAGTCGCCCGTGCCGAGCCGCGCGTTCGCGCCGGCGCTGATCAGCCGCCCGCCGATCACGAAGGTCGGGTCGAGCCCGCCCGCCGCGAGCACGCTCGCGACGAGGCTCGTCGTCGTGGTCTTGCCGTGCGTGCCGGCGATCGCGATGCCCTGCTTCAGGCGCATCAGCTCCGCGAGCATCACCGCACGCTGCACGATCGGCACGCCCTGGCTGCGGGCGGCCAGCACTTCCGGGTTGTCCGAGCGCACGGCCGTCGACACGACGACCGCGTTCGCGCCCGCGATGTTCGCCGCGTCGTGGCCGATCGCGATCCGTGCGCCGAGCGCCAGGAGGCGATCGGTCACCGCGTTGCGCGAGAGATCCGAGCCGCTGACCTCGTAGCCGAGGTTGACGAGCACTTCGGCGATGCCGCTCATGCCCGCGCCGCCGATCCCGACGAAATGAATGTGTTTGACGATGTGTTTCATAGTGTTTCCAGGTGCGCGCCGGCCGCCTTCGCGCACACGCGCGCGACTTCGTCGGTAGCCTCGGGCTTCGCCAGCGAGCGCGAACGTTCCGCCATGTCCGCGAGCGATGCCCGCGACTGGCCGCGCAGCCAGTCGGCGAGCAGTTCCGCCGACAGGTCGCGTTGTTGCACCAGCACCGCCGCGCCCGCATCGGCGAGGAACGCGGCATTGGTCGTCTGGTGATCGTCGACCGCGTACGGGAACGGCACGAACAGCGCCGCCACGCCCACCGCCGCGATCTCCGACACCGTCATCGCGCCCGACCGGCAGATCACCAGATCCGCCGCCGCGTACGCGGCCGCCATGTCGTCGATGAACGGCACGAGCCGCACGTCCTCGCCGGCCGCGAAACCGGCCGCTTCGTAATTCGCCTTCAATGCGTCGATGTGCTTCACGCCGGCCTGGTGCACGACGCGCGGGCGTTCGCCCGGCGTCAGCAGCGCCAGCGCGCGCGGCACGACTTCGTTCAGCGCGGCCGCCCCGAGGCTGCCGCCGACGACCAGCACGTTCAGCGGACCGCTGCGCGACGCATAGCGTGCTTTGGGCGGTTCCGTGTGCGCAAGTTCCGCGCGAATCGGGTTGCCGGTCCATTCCGCGTGCGGCAGTGCGCCGGGGAACGCGACGAGCACGCGCTTCGCGAGTTTCGCGAGCACCTTGTTCGTCAGGCCCGCGATCGAATTCTGTTCATGCAGCACGAGCGGACGCCCCGACAGCGCGGTCATCACACCCGCCGGGAACGTGATGTAGCCGCCCATCCCGAGCACGACGTCCGGCCGCACGCGGCGCAGCGCGCCGAGGCTCTGCCAGCACGCGCGCAACAGGTTGACCGGCAGCGTCAGCTTGGTCTTCAGGCCCTTGCCGCGCAGCCCGCCGAACCGCACGTATTCCATCGGAATGCCGTGCTTCGGCACGAGCGTCGCTTCCATCCCGGCCGGATTGCCGAGCCACACGACGCGCCAGCCCGCCGCTTCCATCCGGTGCGCGACCGCGAGCCCCGGGAACACGTGGCCCCCGGTGCCGCCTGCCATCACCATCAGCGTGCGTTGCGACGCGGTCATACCTTCCCTCCGCGCATCAGCACCCGGTTTTCGTAGTCGACCCGCAGCAGCACCGCCAGCGCGACGCAGTTCAGCAGGATGCCCGAGCCGCCGTAGCTCACCAGCGGCAGCGTCAGGCCCTTGGTCGGCAGCAGCCCGAGGTTCACGCCCATGTTGATGAACGTCTGCGCGCCGAACCAGATGCCGATACCTTTTGCCATCAGGCCCGCGAACGTGCGGTCGAGCGCGAGCGCCTGGCGGCCGATCTCGAACGCGCGGCGCACGATCCAGTAGAACAGCAGGATCACGACCAGCACGCCGACGAAGCCGAGTTCCTCGCCGATCACCGCGAGGATGAAGTCGGTGTGCGCTTCCGGCAGGTAGTTCAGTTTCTCGACGCTGCCGCCAAGGCCGACGCCGAGCCATTCGCCGCGGCCGAATGCGATCAGCGAGTGCGTGAGCTGGTAAGCCTTGCCCTGTGCGTAGCGCTCGTCCCACGGATCGAGATACGCGAAGATCCGCTCGCGACGCCACGGCGACAGCCACACCAGCATCGTGAACGTGCCGACCGCCGTTGCGACGAGGCCGCCGAACAGCTTGCCGTTCACGCCGCCGAGGAACAGCACGCCCATCGCGATCGCGGCGACCACCATGAACGCGCCCATGTCCGGCTCGAGCAGCAGCAGCGCACCGACCAGGCCGACCGCGAACGCCATCGGCAGGAAGCCCTTCGCGAAGCTCTGCATGTATTCCTGCTTGCGCACCGTGTAGTTCGCCGCGTAGATCGTCACCGCGAGCTTCATGATTTCCGACGGCTGCATGTTCGTGATGCCGAGCGGAATCCAGCGGCGCGCCCCGTTCACGCCCTTGCCGACGTGCGGGATCAGCACGATCACGAGGCCGACGAGCGCGATCAGGAAGAGATGCGGCGCGTACTTGTCCCATGTCGAGACGGGCACGCGGAACGCGATCACCGCCGCGACGAACGCGACGCCGAGCGAAATGCAGTGGCGCATCAGGAACGCGTAATCGTGATACGACGCGTATTTCGGCGAATCAGGCATCGCGATCGACGCCGAATACACCATCACGACGCCGAGGCCGAGCAGCGCGATCGCGACCCACAACAGCGAGTAGTCGAAGTCGAGCATCCGCGAACGGCTCGGGCGCACGCCGTTGACGACGCTCGCGAGGCCGCCCGTTGCGGCGCGCGTGGCCGACGCGACGCGGCCGCCCGCGGCATTGCCGCCGGTGTCGCGCCGGTCGTTGAACCGGGAGACGAGGCGATCGGACCAGCTCATGGCGTCGCTCCTTTGTCGATGGCGATTTCGTCGACCGCCGCGCGGAACACCTCCGCGCGATGGGCGTAGTTCCTGAACATGTCGAGGCTCGCGCATGCGGGCGACAGCAACACCGCGTCGCCCGGCTCGGCGAGATCGGCCGCCGCGTGCACCGCGCTTTCGAGCGTCGCGTGATCGGCGAGCGGCACGCCCGTTTCGGCGAGCGTGTCGCGGATTGCCGGCGCGTCGCGGCCGATCAGCATCACCGCGCGGCACCAGCGTGCGACCGGTGCGACCAGCGGTGCGAAATCCTGGCCCTTGCCGTCGCCGCCCGCGATCAGCACGATCTTCTGCGCGAGCCCATCGAGCGCGGCGACCGTCGCGCCGACGTTGGTGCCCTTGCTGTCGTCGACGTAGTCGACGTCGTCGATCGTCGCGATCACTTCGACGCGATGTGCTTCGCCGCGATATTCGCGCAGCGCGTGCAGCAGCGGCGCGGCCGGCAGGTCGATCGCGCGGGCAAGCGCGAATGCGGCCAGCGCGTTCGCCGCGTTGTGCAGCCCGCGGATGCGCAGCGCGTCGGCCGGCATCAGGCGCTTCTGCGCGATGTCGGGCGTATGCGCGGCGTCGCGCCTGCGCCGGCGGGTCGTCGTCACTTCATCCGGTGCGTCGCGATCGACGGCTTCCACCAGCCATGCAATGCCGTTGTCGCGCGACAGCCCGTAGTCGCCGTCCTGCACCGGCTCGTTCAGGCCGAACGTGACCGTGCGCGGCGCGTCGGCCGCGCCGGCTGCCGGCGCGAACTTCATCACGGCCGCATCGTCGCGGTTCAGCACGCGCGTCGTCGTCGCACCGAAGATCCGGCCCTTTGCCTGCGCATACGCGTCGAAGCTGCCGTGCCAGTCGAGGTGGTCCTGCGTGATGTTGAGGATCGCGGCGGCATCGGGTGCAAACGTGCGCGCGGTCTCGAGCTGGAAGCTCGACAGTTCGAGCACCCACACGTCGGGCAGCGCGGTTTCGTCGATCGCGTTCGCGAGCCGGTCGAGCATCGCCGGGCTGATGTTGCCCGCGACGGCGACCTTCTTGCCCGCGCGCCGGCACAGCAGGCCCGCGAGGCTCGTCGTCGTGGTCTTGCCGTTGGTGCCGGTGATCGCGAGCACCTTCGGCTGGTAGCCGCTCGTGCCGAGCGCGCGCAATGCCTGCGCGAAGAATTCCAGCTCGCCCCACACCGCGATCCCGCGCTCGTGCGCGGCCGCGACCAGCGCCGCAAGTGCCGGTTCGAGCGGCGACAGCCCGGGGCTCAGCCCGACGATCTCGACGCCGCCGTCGAGCAGTGCGGGCGTGAATGCCCCGCCGACGAATTCCGCATCGATGCCTTCGGCCTGCAGCGCGGCAAGGTTCGGCGGCGCCTCGCGGGTATCGGCAATACGCAGCCGGCACCCGTGCCTCGCGCACCATCGCGCGATCGCGAGACCCGATTCACCGAGCCCCAGTACGAGCACCATCGGCCGTTGCCGATCTCCAAACATCTCGCCAGACATCCTTGTTACCTTTCCTTTACCGCAGCTTGAGGGTGGTCAGACCAAACAGGCACAGCATCAGCGTGATGATCCAGAAACGCACGACCACCTGCGTTTCCTTCCAGCCGGACAATTCGAAATGGTGATGCAGCGGCGCCATCTTCAGCAGGCGCCGCCCTTCGCCGTAACGCTTCTTCGTGTACTTGAACCACGAAACCTGCAGCATCACCGACAGCGTTTCCGCGACGAAGATGCCGCCCATGATGAACAGCACGATTTCCTGGCGCACGATCACCGCGACCGTGCCGAGCGCGCCGCCGAGCGCCAGCGCGCCGACGTCGCCCATGAACACCTGCGCGGGGTGCGTGTTGTACCAGAGGAACGCGAGCCCTGCCCCGCCCATCGCGGAGCAGAAGATCAGCAGTTCGCCCGCGCCCGGGATGTGCGGGAACAGCAGGTATTTTGAATAGACCGCACTGCCCATCACGTACGCGAACACACCCAGCGACGCGCCGACCAGCACGACCGGCATGATCACGAGGCCGTCGAGGCCGTCGGTCAGGTTCACCGCGTTGCTCGCGCCGACGATCACGAAGTAGGTCAGCACGATGAAGCCCCACACGCCGAGCGGGTAGCTGATCGATTTCAGGAACGGCAGCATCAGGTCGGCACGTGCGGGCAGCCCCATCGACAGGCCGCTCCTCACCCATGCCATGAACAGGTCGAACACACGCACGTTGTTCGCCTCGGACACGCTGAAGGCCAGGTAGACGGCCGCGAACAGCCCGATCACCGATTGCCAGAAATACTTCTCGCGCGACGACATCCCGCGCGGGTCCTTGTGGACGACCTTGCGGTAATCGTCGACCCAGCCGATCACGCCGAAGCCGAACGTGACGAGCATCACGATCCAGATGAAACGGTTCGTCAGGTCGCCCCACAGCAGCGTCGCGACCGCGATGCCGATCAGGATCAGCACGCCGCCCATCGTCGGCGTGCCGGACTTGACGAGGTGGGTCTGCGGGCCGTCCTTGCGCACGGCCTGCCCGACCTTCATTTGCGTCAGCTTGCGGATCACCCACGGTCCGCACACGAGCCCGATCCCGAGCGCGGTGATGGTGGCCATCACCGCACGGAACGTGAGGTACGTGAACAAGCGCAAAAAGCTTGCGTCTCCTTGCAGCCATTGCGCCAGCGCCAGCAGCATGCTTCCTTCCTTCTACTCAGTGTGCGGCGGGCGCCGTGCCCGCCGCGGGTTGGTTCGTCAGCGCGTCGACCACGCGCTCCATCTTCATGTACCGCGAGCCCTTCACCAGCACCGTCGCCGGTGCGCCGTATCCGGCCGCGAGCAGCGCCGACACGAGCGCGCCGACGTCATCGAAATGGCGGGCCGTGTCGCCGTACGCCGTGCACGCGTCGCGCGACGCGTCGCCGAGCGCGAACAGCGCATCGATCCCGCGATCGCGCGCATAGGCGCCGATCTCGCGGTGGAAAGCCGGCCCTTCTTCGCCAACCTCGCCCATGTCGCCGATCACCAGCACGCGCGGCCCCGATTGCGCGGCGAGCACGTCGATCGCGGCGCGCATCGAATCGGGGTTCGCGTTGTACGTATCGTCGACGACCGTCGCACCCGCGAGGCTCCCGGCAATCGCCTGCTTCACCTGCAGCCGGCCCTTGACCGGTTCGAACGATTCGAGGCCCTGCCGGATCGCCGACAGCGAGACGCCGGCGCCGAGCGCCGCGGCCGTCGCGGCCAGCGCGTTGCGTGCATTGTGCTCGCCGAGCGCGCGCAGCCGCACCGTGACGGCACCCGCCGGCGTGTCGATCGCGAGTTCGCCGCCGTGCAGACGGCCGACGACCTGCGCGTCGTTCTGCCGTTCGGCGTCGTGCAGCGCGAAATCGAGGATCCGGTTGCCGGTCGCCGCGACGCGCCAGATGCCCGCGTACGCGTCGTCGGCCGGGAACACCGCGACGCCGTCCGGCGGCAGCGCGTGAATCACGGCCGCGTGTTCGAGCGCGACGGCTTCGACCGTCGACATGAATTCCTGGTGCTCGCGCTGCGCGTTGTTGACGAGCGCGACCGTCGGCGCCGTGAGGCGCGCGAGGACTTCGGTCTCGCCCGGATGGTTCATCCCGATCTCGATCACCGCGAGACGATGGGCGGCCGACAGGCGCAACAGCGTCAGCGGCAGGCCGACATCGTTGTTCAGGTTGCCGGCCGTCGCGAGTCGCGCGTCGGCGCCGACCGCCGCCGCGAAGATCGACGCGATCATTTCCTTGACCGTCGTCTTGCCGTTGCTGCCCGTCACCGCGACGAGCGGCAGCGGGAATCGCATGCGCCAGCCGTGCGCGAGCGCGCCGAGCGCGGCACGCGTTTCGCCGCCCACGATCGCCGGCATCGTGACGCCCGCCGGCACGTGCACGACGAGTGCCGCGGCGGCACCGCGCGCGGCGACGTCGCCGAGGAAGTCGTGCGCGTCGAAGCGCTCGCCCTTCAGCGCGACGAACAGGTCGCCCGGCCCGGCCGTGCGGCTGTCCGTCGACACGCGGTCGAACGTGACGCCCGCGTCGCCGTGGACGGTGGCGCCGGGAATCAGGCGGGCGGCTTCGCCGAGACTGAGCATCGTCATTCGCCGCCTCCCTTGCCGTGCGTCGCGCG
This sequence comes from Burkholderia sp. YHN3-13, assembly GCF_055810675.1. NCBI lineage: Bacteria > Pseudomonadati > Pseudomonadota > Betaproteobacteria > Burkholderiales > Burkholderiaceae > Burkholderia > Burkholderia sp. YHN3-13. Next base: position 337,209 of record NZ_JBVVNQ010000007.1, read on the forward strand.
CGCCGCCAGCGCGAGCCGCGCGTGATCCTGATCGGAGAACGTACGCTTCTTGCCCATGATTTCCTGCGTGGCCTCGTGGCCCTTGCCGGCCAGCACGACGACATCCTCGCGTGCGGCGCCGCGCACGGCCTGCAGGATCGCGCTCGCGCGATCCTCGATGCGGCGTGCGTGATCGGGTGCGGTCATGCCCGCGACGATCTGGTCGATGATGCGCTGCGGATCCTCGCTGCGCGGGTTGTCGCTCGTGACGACGGTCTCGTCGGCGAGCCGCTCCGCGATCGCGCCCATCAGCGGGCGCTTCGTTGCGTCGCGATCGCCGCCGCAGCCGAACATGCAGACGAGCCGGCCACCGCGTGCCGTGGCGATCGGGCGCAACGCGTCGAGCGTCTTTTCGAGCGCGTCGGGCGTGTGCGCGTAGTCGATCACGACGAGCGGTTCGTCGTTCTGCAGCCGGCCGCCGAGCCGCTGCATCCGGCCGTTGACCGACTCGAGCCGCTCGATCTCGGCGAGCGCCGCGTCGAACGGCACATCGGCCGCGAGCAGCGAGCCGAGTACGGCAAGCAGGTTGCTGACGTTGAAGGTGCCGAGCGTGCCGACCTCGACCTCCGCGTCGCCCCACGACGAACGCAGGCGGAATGCGGTGCCGGTGGCGGTCGCACGCACGTCGAGCGCGACCAGCTCGCGATCGGCGTCGGGTGCCGCCGCGTCGCCGATCCCGTACGCGATCGTGCGCACGCGGCCGGCCAGCTTCTCGAGCAGGCGCCGGCCGGCTGCGTCGTCGCGATTGATCACCGCCGCGCGCAGGCCGCGCCACGCGAACAGCTTCGCCTTCGCGGCTTCGTACGCATCGAAGGTGCCGTGATAGTCGAGGTGATCCTGCGTGAGGTTCGTAAATACCGCGATATCGAAGGCCGTGCCGTTCACGCGGCCCTGATGCAACGCGTGCGACGACACTTCCATCGCCACCGCCTTCGCACCGGCGTCGCGCAACTGCGCGAGGCTGCGCTGCAGTTGCGGCGCGTCGGGCGTCGTGAAGCCGGTCGGCACGAGCTGGCCGGGCGTCCCGCTGCCGAGCGTGCCGATCACCGCGCACGGCTGGTGCAACGCCGTCAGCGCGACAGCGAGCCATTGCGTGCACGACGTCTTGCCGTTCGTGCCCGTGACGCCGACCGCGAGCAGGCTGTCGCTCGGATCGCCGTACCAGCCGCTGGCGATCTCGCCGGCGAGCTGGTCGAGCGCCGGCACCGCGAGCGCGACGGGTACGGCCGGCGCGGCGGCCAGCCCTTCCGGCTGATACAGCACGGCGGCCGCACCTTGTGCGACGGCGTTGGCAATGAAGGCGCGATTGTCTGCCCCGTCGACCGCATACGCGACGAACACGTCGCCAGCCTTGAGACTGCGCGTGTCGGCATGCAGTTGCGCCGCGGGGGCCACATGCTGACGCAGCCACGCAAGCGCGGCTGCGATCTGCTGATGCGCCGGATGGGAACTGCGGGCGGCGCTCATCGAACAACTCCTGGTGAATTACGCGTCGTGCTGGACACGATCATATGCCTCGCACCGCTCCCCGCGGCCAGCTTTTGCGGCCCCGTTGCGCTCGGCGCTGCCGGCGAATCGTCAGACACGACGAGTTGCTTGATCGGCATGTTCGGCGGGACGTTCAACGCACGCATCGTGTCGCCGGCGATCGCCGAGAATACGGGGCCGGACACTTGGCCGCCGAAGTGGCTGCCGGCGGTCGGCTCGTCGACCGACACCGCGACGACGATGCGCGGATTCGGCATCGGCGCCATCCCGACGAACGACGCACGGTACTTGCGCGTGTAGCCGTGCCCTTCATGCTTGTACGCGGTACCGCTCTTGCCGCCGACGCGATAGCCCGGCACGGCCGCATCCGGCGACGTGCCGCCCGGCGCGACCACCGTCTCGAGCATCGCGCGCACTTCGCGCGCGGTGGTCGGGTTGAATACCTGCGTGCCCGTGATCGGCTGATTGGGGTCGGTCTTGAAAATGGTCACGGGCATCAGCTCGCCGTCGTGCGCGATCGCCGTGTAGGCGCGCGCGAGCTGGAACAGCGACACCGACAGGCCGTAGCCGTACGACATCGTCGCCTGCTCGATGCGGCGCCAGCTCTTCCACGGACGCAGGCGGCCGGCCACCGCGCCCGGGAACCCGACCTTCGGCGCCTGGCCGAGGCCGATGCTCGTATACATATTCCACATTTCCTCGGGCCGCATCGTCATCGCGATCTTCGTCGCGCCGATGTTGCTCGACTTCTGGATCACGCCGCCGACCGTCAGCGTGCCGAAACCCGCGTCGTCGGTGATCGGCGCGCCGTCGAGCACGAAATGCCCGTTGCCCGTTTCGACGAGCGTGTTCGGCGTCACGCGGTGCAGATCGAGCGCGAGCGACACCGTGAATGGCTTCATGATCGAGCCCGGCTCGAACACGTCGGTCATGATCCGGTTGCGCAGTTGCTCGCCCGTCATGCGCGAGCGGTCGTTCGGGTTGTACGTCGGGTAGTTGACGAGCGCGAGCACTTCGCCGGTACGCACGTCGACGACCATCGCCGCGCCGGCCTTTGCCTTGAACTTCTCGACGGCGGCCTTCAGGTTCGCGTACGCGATGTACTGGATCTTGCTGTCGATCGACAGGTCGACGTCGGTCCCGTTGTGCGGCGGGATCTGCTCGGCGACGTCCTCGACGATGTGCCCCATCCGGTCCTTGATCACGCGCCGCACGCCCGACGTGCCGGACAGCAACTTCTGGTCGCCGAGCTCGACGCCTTCCTGCCCTTCGTCCTCGACGTTCGTGAAGCCGATCAGGTGAGCGGTGATCTCGCCTTCCGGATAGAAGCGCTTGTATTCGTTGCGCTGGTAGATGCCGGGAATGTCGAGCGCGGCGACCTTGTCCGCGACGTCGAGCGGCACCTGGCGCTTCACGTAGACGAAACCCTTGTCTTCCGACAGCTTCACGCGCAGTTCCTTCGGCGTCATGCCGAGGAGCTTGCCGAGCTGGTTGATCTTGTCGGCGTCGAGATCGTCCGGCACCGCGTCGGGAATCGCCCAGATCGCGCGCACGGGCAGGCTCGTCGCGAGCACGAGCCCGTTACGGTCGAGGATCTTGCCGCGCGTCGCGGGCAGCTCGAGCGTGCGCTGGTAGCGGCTTTCGCCCTGCTTCTGATAGAACGCGTTGCCGGGCCCCTGGATCCAGAACGCCCGCGCGGCCAGCGCGACGAACGCCATGAACAGCAGGAACACGACGAACTTCGAGCGCCACATCGGCAGGTGCACGCCCAGCACGGGGCTCGACGAGAACTTCACGTTCTGGCGTTTCTGGGACGGCTTCATCGCGCGCCCCCCTTGCCCTTGCCTGCCGTGTCGGCCGACGCCGGGATCGGCGCGTCGATCGCCTTCGCCGCGCCCGGCGGCAGCGTCAGGTATTGCGTGCGGCCGGTCGAGATCGCCTGCATCTTCAGCGAATCGTTCGCGAGTTGCTCGATGCGCGACGTCTTCGACAGCGCGCTCTGCTGATATTGAAGCTGCGCGTAGTCCTGCTGGAGCTGGCGCTCCTGCGACTGCGCGCGCTGCAGCTGGATGAAGATCTGCCGCTGCTGGTTCGTCGAGTTGACGACCGACAGCGCGCAACCCATCACGATGATCAGCAGGAAGATATTGAAGCGGCTCATGGCGTGACGCGCTCCGCAATGCGCATCACGGCCGAGCGGGCGCGCGGATTCGCGGCGACTTCCGCTTCACTCGGAAACTGACGGCTGATGATCTTGAGCGGCGGGCTCGGGAGGTCGACGGCGCGGATCGGCAGGCGACGATCGACCGCAGGCGCACTGGCGTGCGCCTGCATGAATCGCTTGACGATCCGGTCCTCGAGTGAATGAAAGCTGATCACCACCAGCCGCCCCCCTTGCTCCAGCAACGACAGTGCCGCGTCTAGTACGACTTGCAGGTCCGCAAGCTCTTGATTGACGTGAATCCGTATAGCCTGAAAGGTGCGGGTTGCCGGATCCTTGCCCTTCTCACGGGTTTTGACGACGTGACCCACGATTTGGGCAAGCTCGCCCGTGGTGTCGAGAGGCCCAAGACGGTCGGACTCTGCCCGGCGAGCAACAAGCGCCTTTGCAATCTGAAAAGCAAACCGTTCTTCCCCATAATCCCGTATCACCTCCGTCAATTCCTGCACCGAAGCCCGCGCGAGCCATTCGGCCGCCGACTCGCCACGCGTCGGATCCATTCGCATGTCCAGCGGACCATCGGCGCGGAAGCTGAAGCCGCGCGCCGGATCGTCCACCTGCGGCGAGGACACGCCCAGGTCCAGCAACACACCCGCCACCTTCTCGACGCCGCGCGCCGCAAGCGCGTCGCGCATCGATGCAAAGCTGTCATGCACGATCGAGAAGCGCGCATCCTCGATGCCCTGCGCCGTCTCGATCGCCCTCGGGTCCTTGTCGAACGCGATCAGCCGCCCGGCCGGCGCGAGCCGCGCGAGCACCGCGCGGCTATGCCCGCCCCGCCCGAACGTACCGTCGACGTACACGCCGTCCGGCCGCGTCACGAGCGACTCGACCGCCTCATCCAACAGCACCGTCCGATGCCGCAATTCATTTCCCATCGCGGGCGTCTCCGTCACCGCAATCAGAACGTGAAATTCTTCAGCGCGTCGGGCATGCCCTGCGCCATCGCTGCCTGCTCCTTCGCGTTGTAGGTTTGCGAATCCCACAGCTCGAAGTGACTACCCATTCCCAACAACATGACTTCCTTTTCCAGTCCGGCTGCCATGCGCAGCTCGGGCGATACGAGAATCCGGCCCGCGCTGTCGAGATCGACGTCCATCGCATTGCCGAGAAAAATGCGCCGCCACCAGTGCGCGTCCATCGGCAGCGCGGCGATCTTGGCGCGGAATACTTCCCATTCGGGGCGCGGAAACAGCAACAGGCAGCCGTCCGGGTGCTTGGTCACAGTCACCCGTCCTTCTGCCTGTCCTTGCAGCGCTTCGCGATAGCGAGCCGGCACCGACATCCGCCCTTTCGCATCGAGCGTCAGCGCCGACGCCCCTTGGAACACTTTCCGCTCTCCCGTTCAGGGCACCGAAGCACCCGCTCAATGCTGAGAATTTAGCCGGAATAGCCCGCTAAATCACACAAAAATACACTTTCTCACACTGTCTCCCACTTTAGAGGAAGGGTGTGGCACGGTCAAGGGAGCGGCCCGCTTTTTTGACGAATTTTGTTAGTTAGAACAAGGACTTACGCGCACATGCTCATGCGGCCCCTCATACCAAAAACCGTTATAAATGAATGAGCTAGTGCAACTTGTGAAGGTGATACGTGAGAAAGACGGGCCAGACAGGCGTGCGGACGGGGCTTTCGGGGGCGGGAAAACGAGGGGTCGGCGGGCGGTATCGGGGGCGGTGAACCAGGGCGGCGTCATGCGTCGCCCCGGCGCAATTCTCAGAGATAGTACGCAGTGCTCGTCATGACTTTCGACGCGGCGCGCATCAGCATCCGCGCGGGCAGCGGCAACTCGATCCCGCCTGCGTCGGTCGCGGCCTTGCCGTGCTTCACCTCGTCGATCCGCATCTGGTCGACGATCGCGCGCGACGCCGCGTCGGTCGCCGGCAGCTCGGACATATGGCCTTCGAGATGATTCTCGACCTGCCGCTCCGTCTCGGCCATGAAGCCGAGGCTGACCTTGTCGCCGAGCGTACCGGCCGCGACGCCGATCGCGAGCGCGCCGGCATACCACAGCGGATTCAGCAGGCTCGGGCGCGAGTCGAGTTCCTTCAGGCGGTGCGCGGTCCACGCGAGGTGATCCTCTTCCTCGCGCGCGGCCTCCTCGAACATCGCCTTCGCCGACGCCGTGCGCGCGGTGAGCTTCTGCGCCTGGTAGAGCGCCTGCGCGCAGACCTCGCCGACGTGGTTCACGCGCATCAGCCCGGCGGCATGCGTCCGTTCGGCCGGCGTCAGCTCGACGTCGGGCGCCTCGGCCGGCGTGGGCACCGGGCGGCTCATCCGGCTAATGCCGGTCAGCGATCGCAAGCCGCGATCGAATTCGCTGATCAGTTCATCCAACACGTTCCTGTTCTCCTGGCTGCAGGTGCCGCCGCGAGCGGCAAGGGCACGAGTCCGCTGCGTAACCGACTTGATTATTCAGCGGAAATTGCGGTTAACCCGTGATTTTAACCATTGTTGCATAAAGGAAACATGGCGGCCTTGCGCCACGGCATTTCGCTTTGTGGCAAAAAACGGTTTTGCTACATTACGTCCGACTTCTTGCGAAGTTGATGGGGCCCGTCAACAGAACATAACTATCTGCCCCGCCAAAAAAATTCAGTGATTCTTGGAGATCCGTTAATGAAAAAGTCGCTTCTCGCGCTCGTCGCGCTGGGCGCGTTCGCTGGCGCTGCCCAAGCGCAAAGCAGCGTGACGCTTTACGGCATCATCGATGAAGGCCTGCTCTTCAACAACAATGCAGGCGGCAAGCACCTGTACAGCATGGCCAGCGGCGTGATGCAAGGCAGCCGCTTCGGCCTGCGCGGCACCGAAGACCTCGGTGGCGGCCTGAAGGCAATCTTCACCCTCGAAAACGGTTTCGACGTGAACAGCGGCAAGCTCGGTCAGGGCGGCCTGATGTTCGGTCGTCAGGCCTACGTCGGCCTGTCGAGCCAGTACGGCACGGTCACGCTGGGTCGTCAGTACGACTCCGTCGTCGACTTCGTCGGCCCGCTCGAGGCAGGCGACCAGTGGGGCGGCTACATCGCCGCTCACCCGGGCGACCTGGACAACTTCAACAACGCCTATCGCGTGAACAACGCGGTCAAGTTCACGAGCCAGAGCTACGGCGGCATCACGTTCGGCGGCCTGTACAGCTTCGGCGGCCAGGCAGGCCAGTTCTCGAAGAACCAGGTCTGGTCGCTCGGCGCAGGCTACAACAACGGCCCGCTGGTCCTCGGCGTCGGTTACTTGAACGCACGTACGCCGAACCAGTTCGGCGGCATGTTCAACAACGGTTCCGCATCGTCGTCGGTTTCGTCGCCGATCTACGGCGCGTACGCGAACAACGCGAACACGTACCAGGTCATCGGTGCAGGCGGCGCCTACACGTTCGGCGCGGCAACGATCGGCGCGACGTACTCGAACACGAAGTTCAAGGGCTTCTCGGCAGGCCCGTTCGTGAACCAGACCGCGACGTTCAACAACGGCGAAATCAACTTCAAGTATCAGCTGACCCCGGCGCTGATTCTCGGCGCGGCGTACGACTACACGCAAGGCAGCAAGATCGACGGCAACTCGGCAGCCAAGTACCACCAAGGCTCGCTGGGCGTCGACTACTTCCTGTCGAAGCGCACGGACGTCTACGCAATCGGCGTGTACCAACACGCTTCGGGCAACGTGCTCGACGCGAACGGCAACGTCCTGAAGGCAACTGCGGCGATCAACGGTCTCGCAGGTTCGAGCTCCGCCAACCAGGTCGCAGCGCGCGTCGGTATCCGTCACAAGTTCTAATCAGCTTGCCTGACAAGCCGCAGCATATTGAAGGCGCCTTCGGGCGCCTTTTTCTTTTCCCCGGCGGCGACCATGCTGGACCGGCGCGCCAGAAATCCGCCGGCCAATCACGGTGAAAGCGCCACCGGCGCGCCATGTGCGCCGGTCGTGTCGGCACAATCGACGATGCGATGGGCCGCCGGCCCGCCGCGGAAAGCGGCTGGTTCCGATCCGCGTCATCCGCAAACAAAAAAGCCCGGCGTCTGCCGGGCTTTTTCGCTCAACCTCGCCGCGACTTACGCGCGTCCGTCGCGCAACTCGCGCCGCAAGATCTTGCCGACGTTCGTTTTCGGCAGCTCCGTACGGAATTCGACCAGCTTCGGCCGCTTGTAGCCGGTGAGCCGCTCCTTGCAGTAGGCCAGGATGTCCTTGTCGGTGAGCGCCGGATCCTTCTTCACGACGAACAGCTTCACGGCCTCGCCGGAATGCTCGTCGGGCACGCCGACCGCCGCCACCTCGAACACGCCCGGATGCGACGCCACCACGTCCTCGACTTCGTTCGGATACACGTTGAAGCCGGACACGAGGATCATGTCCTTCTTCCGGTCGACGATCTTCACGTAACCGCGCGCGTCCATCACGCCGACGTCGCCCGTCTTGAAGAACCCGTCCGGGAACATGACCTTCGCGGTCTCGTCGGGCCGGTTCCAGTAGCCCGCCATCACCTGCGGCCCGCGGATGCAGATCTCGCCGGGTTCGCCGAGCGCCACGTCATTGCCGGCATCGTCGCGGATCGCCACCTCGGTCGACGGCAGCGGCAAACCGATCGTCCCGCTGTATTCGGTCGCCGTCACGGGATTGCAGGTCGCCACCGGCGACGTTTCGGACAGCCCGTATCCTTCGATGATCGCGGTATGGGTCTTTTCATACCAGCGCTTCGCGACCCCTTCCTGGATCGCCATGCCGCCGCCGTTGGCGATCACGAGCTTCGACAGGTCGAGCTGACTGAATTCGGGATGGTTCAGCAGCGCGTTGTACAGCGTGTTGACCGCCGGAATCGTCGAGATCTGATAGCCCTTCAGCTCCTTGATCATGCCGGCGATGTCGCGCGGGTTCGGGATCAGGACTCCCATGCCGCCCGTGCGCATCGTCAGGAAACCGCAGACGGTCAGTGCGAACACGTGATACAGCGGCAGCGCGACGACCGTCACGAACTGTTTCACCTCCGGGTATTTCTCGTGTGCCGGATGGTGCCAGGCGCCGGCCTGCAGCACGTTCGACACGATGTTCCGGTGCAACAGCGTCGCGCCCTTCGCGACGCCGGTCGTCCCACCCGTGTATTGCAGGAACGCGACGTCGTCGGGGCCGATCTTCTGCGGCTTGAACGCCTGCCGCGCGCCTTCCGACAGCGCGGCCTTGAAGCGCGTGAACGACGGCAGCTGCCATGCAGGCACCATCTTCTTCACGTTGCGCACCACGTAATTGACGAGCCACCCCTTGATGCCCAGCAGGTCGCCCATCGATGCGACGACCACATGCTTGACGGCCGTATTGGCGATGACGGACTGCAGCGTCGACGCGAAATTCTCGAGGATGACGATCGCTTCCGCGCCGCTGTCCTTCAACTGGTGCTCGAGCTCGCGCGGCGTATAAAGCGGGTTGACGTTGACGACGGTGTAACCGGCCCGCAGTACCGCGGCGATCGTCACCGGATACTGGAGCACGTTCGGCATCATGATCGCGACCCGCGCGCCGCGTGCGAGGCCACGGGATTGCAGCCACGCGCCGAACTGCCGCGACAGCTTGTCGAGTTCACCGTACGTGATGCCCTTGCCCATGCAGACGAACGCCGTGCGATCGCGATACTGCCGGAAGCTTTCGTCGAGCAGGTCCGGGACAGAAGGATAGGGAGACGCGTCAATTTCGGCTGGAACGCCGGGTGGGTACGATTTCAGCCAAATTTTGTCCATGCCGCGCGTCTCCTCACAGATTTTCGAATGGTCGTGCTAAAACGCATCGTAACGGCTCCCCCGCCCCGAGACAACAGGGTTAGATGTCCACTTCGAACTTCCGAGGATATTCGTCCGACCATAACGCGATATTCGATCAAATTCGTTCAACTTCCACAAGACAATCGTAAAACGTCGCCGAATTGCCGAGATCGGTCAGCGCCTGGCTTGTCACCTCGTTCGCGTTCCTGCCGTCGGGCGACAGTTTCTTCCACCAGATCGACAGTCCGACGACGAGCCCCGCCCGTGCGCGATCGGTAACCCGTGCGAGCGCCTGCATCGAACCGCGATCGTTGAAGATGCGGACGACGTCGCCCTCCGCGATGCCGCGCGCCTCGGCGTCGGACGGGTGCATGTCGAGGTGCGGCTCGCCTTCCGTCGTACGCAGGCTGTCGACGTTCACGAACGTGCTGTTCAGGAAGTGGCGGGCCGGCGGCGAGATCATCGCGAGCGGATAACGCGCGGCGAGCTCGGGCGCGGCCTCGGCCGATTCGAACGGCGGCAGGTAGTCCGGGACGGGGTCCATGCCCATCTGCTCGAGCCGCGGGCTGTAGAACTCGCACTTGCCTGACGGGGTGCGGAAACCGCCGTTCGCGAACGGCGCCTCCGGCAGCTTGAGCTTCAGCCAGCCTTCCCGCTTCAACGCTTCCCAGTCGCTGTCGAGTGCCGGGTCGTCCCAGCGGAGCGCCGCACGCGCGACCTCTTCGTCGGTGTGATACAGCGCCGGCTCGTCGAGCCTCATGCTGCGCGCGATGCCACGGAAGATCTCCGTGTTCGGCCGCGCCTCGCCCACCGGCGGAATCGACGGCAGGTTCGCCATCACGTAGGTGTGGCCATACGATTTGTGAATATCGAGATGCTCGAGCTGCGTGGTCGCCGGCAACACAATGTCGGCGAAATCGACGGTATCTGTCTTGAAATGCTCGAGAACGACCGTAAACAGATCGTCACGCGCGAACCCAGCGGCGACCTTCGACGAGTCCGGCGCGACCGCCACCGGATTCGAGTTGTACACGATCACGGCTTCGACTTTCGGCCCGAATGTCGCATCGCCGGGGTGCAGCAGCGCGTCGCCGATCGCATTCATGTTGATGATGCGCGGCAGCTTGTGCGGCCAACCCGGCATCAGATCCGGGCGCAACAGCGCCGCCTGGTTGACCGGTGCGGATTCCGACGACGACAGCAACAGCCCGCCCGCGCGGTCGCGCCACGCTCCCGTCAGCGCCGGCAGGCTGGCAATCGCGCGCACGGCATTGCCGCCGCCGCGAACGCGCTGCATGCCGTAGTTGAGGCGGATCGATGCCTTTCGCGTGGCGCCGTAGCGACGCGCAAGATCGATCAGCTCCGACGCATCGACGCCGCAGATCTGCGCGACCCGCTCCGGCGGATAGGACATGGCGCGCGCCTTGAGCGCGTCAAAACCCAGCGTATGGTCAGCGATGTAGTCGTGATCGAGCAGATTTTCGGTGATCAACACATGCATCATGCCGAGCGCAAATGCACCATCGGTACCCGGTTTCAGCGCAATGTGCTGATGGCACTTCTCCGCGGTCAGCGAGCGATAGGGATCGATCGCGACAAGACGCGCACCGCGGCGCTTCGCTTCCTGCGCGCGGGTCCAGAAGTGCAGGCTCGACGCGATCGGATTCGCGCCCCATATCAGAATCAGTTCGCTTTCCTCGAAGTGCTCGAGGTGCATGCCGAGACTGCCGCCATACGTATATCGCAGCCCCGCCGCGCCTGCTGCCGCACAGATCGTGCGCTCGAGCCGCGATGCGCCGAGCGTGTGGAAGAACCGTTGGGCGATGCCCTCGCCCTGCACGAGCCCCATCGTTCCGGCGTAGCTGTACGGCACGATCGCTTCCGGCGCGCGCGCGGCGATTTCACCCAGGCGACGGCCGATCTCGTCGAACGCCTCGCTCCAGCTGATCGGCTCGAAGCGCCCTTCGCCCTTCGGGCCGACGCGTTTGAGCGGAACCGTGAGGCGATCGGGATGATGGACGCGGTCGGCGTAACGGCTGACCTTCGTGCACAACACACCTTGCGTCGGCGGATGATCGGGATCGCCCGTTACCTTGATCGCCTTCCCGTTCTCGACGGTCACGCGCATTGCGCACGTGTCCGGACAATCGTGCGGGCAAACGGCCCGGGCTACCTGGGTGGCGGCGTTCATCGTCTTGAATGCGGAGGTGGGGATTCGCGAATTTTACGTGGACACGCCGGATAACGCGCTCATTTCGTTCGGGGCTCGGGTTATCTGAACGAAGACCGACTGACATTGCCGCGCACGCGCATTTCCGCCGCCGAAATGCAAAAACCCCCGCCTTGTCGGGCGGGGGTTTCTGGCTTAGGGAGCCTGACGATTACCTACTTTCACACGGGAATCCGCACTATCATCGGCGTAGAGTCGTTTCACGGTCCTGTTCGGGATGGGAAGGGGTGGGACCGACTCGCT